>JBJDYG010000097.1:0-106004 GCA_051867075.1 Faecousia sp.
TATCACGCTGTTTTCCATTTGTCAAGAACTTTTTTCGCCCTTTTTCAAATTTCTTCTCGCGTTCCTTACTTTCGCCTGCCCTCTCGGACAGCTCGCATATATTACCATGTCCTACCTCGTTTGTCAAGCACAAATTTCGACTTTTTTCAAAAAAAGTTCGGGGCCTCAAATGAGGTCCCCGAACCGTCATATCTCCTTATTCCGCATCGTCAATCAGGCCGTAGCCGCCGTCGTTTCTGCGGTAGACAACTGCGAAGGATCCTCCGTTGTCCTCATCCCGAAAAGCGAAGAAATTGTGCTCCAGCAGGTTCATCTGCATGACAGCCTCCTCACGGGTCATTGGCTTGAAATAGAAGCTCTTGACCTTCCGGATGCTCAGGTCGTCCTCTTCCGCCTCCGGCACAAAGCTGGTTTCCTCCTGAACCGTCCGCGTAAAGGCATCCTGACGCAGGCGTCGGGCAAGGCGGGTCTTATTCTTGCGGATCTGTCCCTCAATGGTGCCTACAGCAGCGTCAATGGAGGCAAACATATCGGATGTGCTTTCGCTTGCCCGGAACCAGGTTCCCGCACCGTGCACGGTCAGCTCTGCCTTGTTCTGGTTCTTCTCTACAGAAAAGACGATGAGTGCTTCCGCATCCTCCTCAAAAAACCGTGCCAGCTTCATAACTTTCTTCTCAGCATAAGCATGGACATTACCGGGAAGTTTTACTTTTTTCTCACTGTACTGGAATTTCATATGCGGCAGCTCCTTTCGTTTCACCGGTCTTCCGGTGTGATTACACTATACCACAATTTCCAAAAACCGACAAGGGGTCACTCCTCCAATTCATCTTCTTCGTCCAGAAGCTCCGCCATGGTAAGGTTGTAAACTGCCTCGGCTTTCTTTTCAAAGAGCTTGCCCAGCCGAACAGCCTGACGCTGATTGGGCGCAACCAGTTCAAGAGTCATGAGGTTGCCCATTTCATCATCCAGTGCCATAACGACGGAGTAATCACCGCTGTCTCTCGGTATGATCTGTGTCTTTACGAAGCTGGAACGCCGAATCTGACGGTTGAAACGGTTAACAGCATTGTCGGCACGGCATTTGACCGTATAAGCAATGGAATCCTCCGTCAATGAACCGTCCGCTTTTCCTTTCTCGGTAATTTCAAAGCAGTCATTCTCCACCTGTTTCAGATGGCCTGAGTTCACCATCTCCGGAAGTGCGGTACAGACATCGAAATAGCTCAGGCAGTCGTCCTGATAGCACAGCTCGTAAATCTGCTGGGTGTTAACGGGATAATTGACCCGGGCCATGACGAACAGGATCAACACCTTCACGTCCATCATATCGTGAATAAATCCAAGTCTCTGCATATACTTCACCTCTTGATCATCATTATACCGAAAACTCCGGAAAAATCAAGCACCAGCCGAATCTCCCGTGCATATTCTGGCAGGAAGGAGTGATGCCAATGGAAAAGAAAAAGCTTTACTGTGCCGGCGGCACAGCAGCCGCCCGCTATGCCGAGGAATATCTGCGGGATCTCTATATTAATTTGGCAGACCGCCCCGGTCCGGATGTTGGAGCAGTGCTGCTGGATGTGCCCAGTTTCGGGCCGGATGGCAGTCTGCGCATGGGCGGAAACCTGGAAAATTTACTGGCGCAGCTTCCACCGGATGTAACGGTCTGCGGCGGGAATCTCGGGCATCCTGCGCTGGAGGACTGCCGGTGTCTGGATCTTCTGAAGGATCCCCGGTATCAAGCGGAGAATGCCTACATAACCGCCGAATGCGCCGTAGAGATTGCCCTGTCATATCTCGCAGTCACCCTGCGGCGCTGCCCGGTTTTGGTGGTCGGCTGGGGACGAATCGGAAAATGTCTGGGGCAGATTTTGAAAGCACTGGGCGCTGATATCACCATCGCCGCACGGAAAGTTGCCGATCGATCCATGTGCCGCGGTCTCGGATACGGTGCGGTGGACACCGCCCGGATGGCAGAGGATCTGAGCCGGTACCGTCTTATTCTCAACACTGTCCCAGAGAAGCTCCTGTCAAAGGAGCAGATCGCCGGATGCCATCCCGACTGTGTCAAAATTGACCTGGCCTCCAAAGCCGGCATGGAGGACGACTCCGTCATCGTTGCCCGGGGATTGCCGGGAATTCATATGCCGGAAAGCTCCGGGCGGCTGATCGCTGAAACCTTTGTCCGATTGTGCAGGGAGGGATCGTAATGGATATTGGATTTGCCATGTGCGGCTCGTTCTGCACATATTCAAAAGTATTTCCTGTCATGGAGCTGCTTAGCCGGGAGCACCATGTAACCCCCATTTTTTCCGATACCGCCTACAGCGTTGACAGCCGTTTCGGTACAGCGAAAGAGCATATCGATCAGGCGCAGGAAATCTGCGGCGCATCGCCGCTGCATACCATTGCGCAGGTGGAGCCAGTGGGGCCGAAGAAGCTGTTCGATATTCTCATCATCGCCCCCTGTACGGGGAACACTTTGGCGAAACTGGCTCACTCCATCGCCGACACACCGGTGACAATGGCGGCAAAAAGTCATCTGCGAAATGGTCGGCCCGTTTTGGTTGCCGTTTCCACCAACGACGCGCTGGCAGGCGCAGCGGAGAATATCGGAAAGCTGCTTGCCCGGAAGCACTACTATTTCGTGCCCTTCGGGCAGGATGATGCCATGAATAAGCCAACCAGCATGGTGGCTGATTTTACAAAGATCCCCACAGCTATGGAAGCGGCTCTGGAGGGACGGCAGATACAGCCGATACTACTAGGGTAAACGACGAGATTGTTTTCTTACCAGGATAATGGGCGCAAGGATGGTCCTATCCAAAAGTATTGTTCAGCATAAGTCCATCAGAATACGGCTATACCAAGGTAAAACCGGCAGACGTAATGAACCGACATGGTATCACCCGCAGCCACTTACGCACCTTGACAGGCGTCAAATTCGATGCAACCGACCGATACTGTAAAGGCTGCAAAATTTCCAGGGCAGCTCTGGATTCTCTGGCATAAGTTCATTTTGTACTGGATTGTCAGCCTAAAGAATGCCAGCCTCCAAAAAATGAATAAAAGACCTGTTCAGCGTTTGTCGTTGAACAGGTCTTTTTATCAATCGAAACAGTGTCCGCAGCGGGCATTATATGAACGCTCCATTTGTTCCGCTTTTACAGCTTTTCCACCTCGTCCAGCCATAGTCTTGCGCTGGCATCACTGGGCATACGCCAGTCACCCCGGGGGCTTAAGGTAACGGAACCAACCTTGACGCCGTCAGGCAGGCAGCTGCGTTTGAACTGCTGGGTGAAAAACCGGCGATAATAGGTTTTCAGCCACTTTTTTATGGTTGCGGCATCGAAATCCTCCCGAAACGCCCGACAGGCCAGCGTGTAGATTTTCGAAGGGGCAAAGCCAAAGCGGAGCATATGATACAGAAAGAAGTCATGCAGCGCATAGGGGCCAACCAGATCCTCAGTGTGCTGCGCGATCTTCCCTTCCGCGTCCGGGGGAAGCAGCTCCGGGCTGATGGGGGTGTCCAAAATGTCCTGCAGCACGGCCCGGGAAGCGGCAAACTCCGACATTTCCGAAATAGCGTCGATCATCCAGCGGATCAGGGTCTTGGGAATGGAAGCATTGACGCCGTACATGCTCATGTGGTCGCCATTGTAGGTGCACCAGCCCAGTGCCAGCTCACTCAAGTCCCCGGTTCCCACCACAATCCCGCCGACAACGCTGGCATAGTCCATGAGAATCTGGGTACGTTCCCGAGCCTGGGAGTTCTCATAGGTGCCGTCGTGGACATCCGGGTTATGCCCGATGTCGGAAAAGTGGAGGGATACCGCTTCCTTAATATTAATCTCCTTGCAGGAGATTCCAAGGGTGCGCATCAATTCCCAGGAATTATGGTAGGTGCGGTCAGAGGTTCCAAAGCAGGGCATGGTCACACCACAGACATTCGCAGCAGGCCGTCCAAGCTGCCGCATGGCCTCAACGGAAACAAGCAGAGCTAGCGTAGAATCCAACCCGCCGGAAATGCCAATAACGGCTTTAGTGCCGCCCAGAATGGACAGCCGCTGTTTCAGTCCCGCCACCTGCATGTGGAAAATCTCCATGCATCGCTGGACACGATCCTGTTTTCCGGATGGTACAAAGGGCAGCTTGGGCAGCGGATAGCGTGCGCCATCGGAGCGGAGCGCCGAAGTGAGGGTATCGATGACGGCGGCAGGGTTGTCCCGATGCTGCTGCGCCGCGTCCTTAAAGCTCTTGTTTTTCCGGCGGTCGGCACGGATCCTGCCAAGGTCGCAGTCGGTAATCAGCAGGTAATCCGACGCTATCGGCTCTCTCGTTTCCGCAAGGAGGGTGCCGTTCTCTGCAATCAGGCTTTGACCGGAGAAAATCAAATCCTGTGTAGACTCCGTGGAACCGGCAGAGCAGTAGGCGTAAACGCAATTCAATGCGGCAGACTGGTGCTTCACCAAATCGCGGCGGTAGGCTCGTTTGCCGATGGTCTCATTGGATGCGGACAGATTTAATATTACCTCCGCCCCGTTCAGGGCCAGCATGGTGGATGGCGGCAGAGGCGTCCACATATCCTCGCAAATCTCAATGCCAACCAATGTACTGTCGCCGATGCGGAATACTGCCCTTGGAAGGATCGGAACAGACGTTTCTCCCAGCTTTACAGTATTTTCTGTCAGCTCCGTTCCGGAGGAAAACCAACGCTTTTCGTAGAACTCATTGTAGTTGGGAATATAGGTTTTCGGCACCAGCCCATGCACCTTTCCGCCGGAGATAACAGCAGCGCAGTTGAATACTTGCATTCCCGCCCGGAGAGGCAGTCCCACCACAGCCATGATCCTGGGGCAGGCTTTGGAGCAGTCAGCGATTTTCTCGATTCCCTGCTGAACGCCTGTCCATAGGGTGTCCTGAAAGAACAGGTCCTGACAAGTATACCCAGTCAGCGCCATTTCCGGGAACAGGATGATATCGGCATTTTCTTCGTCCGCCTTTCGGAGGAAGCCGCAAATATCCTCCGTGTTTTTCTTCACATCTCCCACCCGCACAGCCGGTACGGCACAGGCGATTCTGACAAAATCCAGCATAGGAACCCCTCCAAGCTACTTTTATGAGTGTATCATATCATATTCTTTCCGTTTTGCCAACACTAATTCATATCTGCTGAATAAGCCGAACCAGCAGCGAATTCACCCACCGTCAGGGGCGTAATTCCATAAAAACCGCTCTTTGAAGCTGTTTCATGGAATCCAGACTGAGATCAATATGTATGGAGGCAAACACGCAAAACAGGGAAACGCCGCGGCGTTTCCCTGTTTTGTCACTTTACGCAAATGCTTTTTGCTTAAACGTTTCTGCCAGATCCGTCTGCTCCCAAGGGCGGCTTTCGATACCGAAGTGCCCGTGGGAAGCGGTGTCCGCATAGATGGGACGGCGCAGGTTCAGTTTATGAATGATTCCAGCCGGAGTCAGGTCGCAGGTTTCCCGGAGAAGCTCCGTCATTTTCTCGTCAGAGACTTTCCCGGTGCCGAAGCTGTCTACCCGGAGGGATACCGGCTGGGCGACGCCAATTGCGTAAGCCAGCTGAACCTGCACCTGCCGGGCAAGGCCGGCGGCTACCAGATTCTTTGCCATGTACCGAGCCATATATGCCGCGCTGCGGTCAACCTTGGTGGGATCCTTGCCGGAGAAGGCGCCGCCGCCATGGGAGAAATAACCGCCGTAGGTGTCCACGATAACCTTCCGCCCGGTCAGTCCGGTGTCGCCGTTGGGGCCGCCGATGACGAAATTGCCGGTGGGGTTGATGTGGATGTGGGGCACATCCTCAATTTTGAAGCCGTAGCGCGCAAGCACCGGTGCAATCACTGCCTCCCGGACGTATTTCCGCAGCTGCCCGATTTCAAAATCGGCGCTGTGCATAATGGAAACCACCACGGTATCGATTCCCGCGACATTGCCCTGTTCATCAAATTCCACCGTGACCTGGGTTTTTCCGTCGGGACGGAGCAGATCGGTGGAGTGGACGCACTCCGTCAGGCGGCTGCACAGAGCCCGGCTGAGGGCAGCGGGCAGCGGCATAAGCTCCGGAGTTTGGGTGCATGCACCACCGAACATCATGCCCTGATCTCCCGCACCGCCCACTTCATCGTTGGTTCCCAGCGCAATGTCGGCAGATTGGGTGTGGATACGGCACTGAATTTCCACCGTATCGGCGTCAAAACCGTCACCGGAATACACATAACCGATTTTCCGGATGGCTTCCCGTGCAACGGAAACATAGTCGACTGCAGCCTTCGTAGTAATCTCTCCGCAGATAATGCAAAAATCGGTAGTGACCATGGTTTCGCAAGCCACCCGGGAGCCTGGATCCTGTTCCAGGCAGGCATCCAAAATGGCATCAGAGATGGAATCTGCTACCTTGTCGGGATGTCCGTTTGTCACACACTCGGAAGTAAAGAGTCTTTTTTCCATTTTGATTTTCCTTTCTGTATCTCGGTTCGCAATAAAAAGAAAAACCGCACACCGAAGATTCGATGTGCGTAAAGTATCGAATCCTCATCTTTCGTTTGCCGCCGGATTTGGCACCTTGAATTAACAGGTTGCCGGGTTTCATCGGGCCGTTCCCTCCACCGCTCTTGATAAGGCTTGTATGCAGTTCAGTACTGTATTCTACACGATTTTCTGAAAAAGTCAAGTAATTTCCTGAAATCATTTACAATTCTGATATAGACATTTGAATGGATTGCTGGTAAAATGGGGATACGTTTCTTTAGGAGTTGAGCTGTGTGAAAAATCTGCGCAAGAAATTTGAGCTTTTCTGCTTCAAAAACCGGGACAAGGGTATTCCCAACCTGATGCTCTACATCGTCGTCGGCACCGCTGTGGTGTATCTGTTCAGTCAGATGTCCGGAAATCCCTTCCTGTATGATCTTCTTTATTTTGACCGGACAAGAATCCTTCAGGGGCAGGTGTGGCGGCTGATTACCTATCCGCTGACCTACAATGCCGGAAATGTCCTTTTAACCGCCATCGTCCTGTTCTGCTATTACTCCCTTGGGCGAGCGATGGAAAATGTCTGGGGCACCCTGCGGTTCAATCTGTTCTACCTCACCGGTGTGGTGATGATGGATATCTACTGCATGATCTTCGGCGGCTACGCCAGCGTGACTTACCTGAATCTGAGTCTGTTTCTCAGCTACGCCACGCTGTACCCCGATGCAAATTTCCTGCTGTTCTTCATCATTCCGGTCAAGGCGTGGATTTTTGCCCTGATTGATCTGGCGATGGTGCTTCTCAGTCTGCTGACAGATCCCTTCCCCTACAACCTGTTTTCCGTCATTTCCCTTGCCAACTACTTCCTGTTCTTCGGCAAGGATGTGCTGAATTTGTTTCCCATGTCCTGGCGCGCCAACGCCAGCCGCCTGTTCCGCCGCAGACCCAAGCAACCCAAAGCCAAGGTTATCCGGTTTGACGCCGGTTCCTACGAAGCCTCCAACGCCGTTACAAAAGCCCCCTACACCCACCGCTGCACCGTCTGCGGCCGCACGGACGTAACAAATCCGGAGTTGGAATTCCGCTACTGCTCCAAGTGTAAGGGCTACTATTGCTACTGTCAGGATCATATCAGCAATCATACCCACATTCAGTAAAAAATCGGGCCCTACGGCCCGATTTTTATTCAGCACTCAACCTGCTTTGGTAAAGGTAAGGGGGTACAGTCCGAGGAATTCATCTTCCTCACCCGAGTAGTCCACCAGCGTCAGCTTACCACCGTCGATGATATAATTGCCGTAGATGCTCTCGTCGACCTCGTAGTCAAGTCCTGCAGACAGGTACATTTTGCCGTCTTTCACCTTGAACTTCCCTTCACTCTTGGCGGAGTCCACGATCTGCTGCATCATCTCGTCGGTACAGGCTTGCTCCAGAAGTTCCTCCATAGAAGTACCGGATGCCTCCATAATCTCATCAACGGTCATTTCGAGGCCCATATCCGCCATCATGTCCACAAGATACCGCTCCATGCCGCTGCGGACATCCTGCTTAAACTTCTCCATCGTCGCGTCCAGATTGGATTCATCCAAGCTGATGGAATAAGTATTGTTCTCTTTGAAGTCCAGAACCATGGTAAGATAGAACGAGTCAACGGACAGGTATTCCGCAACCGATTCATCCGCGGCTGCCATCTCCTGATTGATGAACTCCGCCAGATTCACGTCGGCCTTCCAGGTACCAAGCACCTCGCTTCTTGCATCAGAACAGCCCGCGAGCGCCGCCGCCATCACCAGCACCACAATGACACTGATGACCTTTGTCATATTCCTTTTCATGGGATTTCTCCTTTCATCATTATTGGATTCACTGAAAGAAAGCATATCATTTTTTCAGCAAAGTGTCAACACCAAATTATAAATAGACGCTGGCTTTATTATGCCTGCCTCTCCGGGAGGATTTTCGATCCGCTCCGGGAACAAACCTGTATTCGTGAACGATATCATGGCCCTGTATTGCAGCATTTCGCCCGTATTTGGGATGCTCCGGCAAAATTGATTTGATTTTTGCAAATTTCTCTTGCAATATTCCACCACCCGTGGTATAATGTCCACAGCTACTGAACAAGGAGTTACGTCATGGTTACTATGAACACCTCCGCGCAGTTTTTCTTTTACTACTATTACTTTTTTACCCAGAAAAAGTAATAGCGATTTGTGCTGCAGGAAAGTTTCAGGAGCTTCAAAGGGTATCTTAAAACGCCGCACGAATTGCCGTGCGGCGTGATTTTTTGCTAGGAGATGTTAGTTATGATCGCAATCCTTAAGAACGGCACCACCCCCTCCCAGGTCCAGCATCTTGTGGACTGGCTCAAAAATATGAATCTGGACGTTCACATTTCCGAGGGCGCGGAAGTGACCATCCTCGGCCTCATCGGTGACACCAGCCGGGTGGATATGGATCTGCTGAAAAGTCTGGAAATGGTGGAAACCGTCAAGCGGGTATCCGAGCCTTTCAAGCAGGCCAACCGGAAATTCCATCCCAAGGATACCATTATTGAGGTTGGAAACGCCCGCATCGGCGGCGGATATTTTGCCATGATTGCAGGCCCCTGCAGCGTGGAATCCGAGGAACAGATCATCGCCGTTGCCACCGCCGTCAAAGAATCCGGTGCCAACATCCTTCGGGGCGGCGCCTTCAAGCCCCGTACCTCTCCTTATGCCTTCCAGGGCATGAAGGATGAAGGAATCCGGCTCCTTCTGGAGGCCAAAAAAGCCACCGGCCTGCCCATCGTCACCGAAATTATGAATATCTCCACTCTGGATCTGTTTGCCGACGTGGATATCATTCAGGTGGGTGCCCGGAATATGCAGAATTTTGATCTGTTGAAGGAGCTGGGGAAAACCGATAAGCCTATTTTGCTCAAGCGTGGTCTTGCCAACACTCTGCAGGAGCTGCTCATGAGCGCCGAATATATCATGAGCGAAGGCAATGACAAGGTCATTCTCTGCGAACGCGGCATCCGCACCTTCGAAACCGCCACCCGGAACACCCTCGACCTCTCCGCCGTTCCTGTGCTGCACAATCTTTCCCACCTGCCCGTGGTCATCGATCCCAGCCACGCCACCGGCAAGGCCAATCTGGTTGCTCCCATGGCCTATGCCGCCACCGCCGCCGGAGCCGACGGCGTTATGATCGAGGTTCACAACAATCCCGCCTGCGCCTTGTGTGACGGTGCCCAGTCCCTGACGCCGCCCCAGTTCGACGAAATCAGTCGTAAAGTTCGTCAGATCCGTGAGGTTATCGTATGAAGGTCGGTATTTTAGGTTTGGGGCTCATCGGCGGTTCCCTTGCCAGAGCCTACGCTTTGGAGGGTCACACTGTTTACGCCATCCAGCGAAATGAATCCATGCTCTCTTTTGCCATGCTTTCCGGTGCTGTTCACGGCAAGCTGGACACAGAAACCGTTCCGCAATGTGATCTGATTTTGCTTGCCATCTACCCCGGCGGAAGCGCCGGATGGCTGGAAAAAAACGCCCATCTGGTGTCCAAAGACGCGCTGGTGATCGACTGCTGCGGCATTAAGCGGGAGGTTTGTCGGCGGTGCTTCCCTCTGGCAAAGCAATACGGCTTTACCTTTGTTGGCGGTCATCCCATGGCGGGATCCCAGTTCTCCGGCTTTAAATACAGCCGTGCAAATCTCTTCGAGGGCGCGCCCATGGTGCTGGTCCCCCCTGTTTATGATGATATCCAGCTCCTGGATCGGGTAAAAAATGCCCTGAAGCCCTGCCATTTTGGCTTTTTCTCCGTAACCACTGCGGAGGATCACGACAAAATGATTGCCTTTACCTCCCAGATGCCCCACATTTTGAGCAACGCTTTCATCAAATCCCCCACCGCCCTGAGGCATAAAGGTTTCTCCGCCGGCAGCTATAAGGATTTGACACGGGTTGCCTGGCTGAATCCCCAGATGTGGGCGGAACTGTTCATGGAAAACAAGGATAACGTTCTGTTTGAGCTGGACTGCTACATTCGGAATCTGACTGCCTATCGTGATGCCATCGCAGCCGACGACATGGACAGGCTGGTGACTCTGCTGGACGAGGGCAAGAAGCGAAAAGAGGAGGTAGACGGATGAATACTGTAACCGTCCGCGCCTCCAAACAATATGACATCCTCATCGGCTCCGGCCTTCTGCCCAACCTTGGAGCAGAAGCAAAAAAACTGGGAAAAGTCCAGAAGGTGTGTGTTGTCAGCGAATCCAACGTCTATCCGCTTTACGGTGCCGTCGTTGAGGAAAGTTTGAAAAATGCTGGATTGTCCGTTGTTTCCTATGTGTTCCCCGCCGGGGAAGAAAGTAAAAACGGGCGTGTGTTTCTGGATCTTCTGAACTTTCTGGCAGAAAACAGGCTGACCCGCTCTGACATGATCGTCGCTTTGGGCGGCGGCGTGGTGGGTGATTTAGCAGGCTTCGCTGCCGCCAGTTTTTTACGGGGCATCCGGTTTATTCAAGTGCCCACCACACTGCTTGCCGCCGTGGATTCCTCCGTGGGGGGCAAAACCGCCATTGATCTGCCGGCTGGAAAAAATCTCGCCGGGGCGTTCTGCCAGCCCAGTTTGGTTCTGTGCGATACGGACACACTGAATTCCCTGCCCCCGGATATTTTCCGGGACGGCAGTGCCGAGGTCATCAAGTACGGTGTGCTTTACGACCCCAGGCTATTTTCCCACCTTGAGGAAAAGGGACTTGATTTCGACCGTGAGGCCGTCATTACCCGCTGTGTGGAATTAAAGCGGGATGTGGTCATGGAGGACGAATTTGATACCGGAGCGCGGATGAAGCTGAACCTGGGACACACCATCGGTCATGGCGTAGAGGCGAAAAGCCGCTTTGAAATCTCCCACGGCAAGGCCGTTGCCATCGGTATGGCAATCGTCAGCCGGGCATCCTCCTGCGTCGACACGCCCAGAATTCTGGCACTTCTGAAAAAATTCGGCCTGCCCACCCGGACAGATTACGCAGCTGATGATCTTTACACCTACACCCTCTCCGATAAAAAGCGCTCCGGCGGTACGGTGAATCTCATCATTCCCAAAGCCGTCGGCGACTGCGCCATCGTCCCAACCAAGGTTGAATCCCTGAAATCCTTCATTCAGGCAGGTCTTTGATATGGATATAACCATTTTTCCCGGGAAACTTTCGGGAACTGTCCGTGCCATCCCTTCCAAATCCCAGGCCCACCGTTTGCTTATCTGCGCCGCCTTTGCTGACGGTCCCACCACGCTTTTTTGTCCCGAAACCAACCGGGACATCGAGGCCACTGCCGGTTGTCTAAACGCGCTGGGCGCCCAAATCGCACGAACGGACTCCGGTTACCGCATTATCCCGATCAGACAGATTCCCGAAGGGGCTGTGCTACAATGCCATGACAGCGGCTCCACCCTTCGCTTTTTGCTTCCCGTGGCAGGTTCCCTGGGCGTAGATACTACCTTTCTTTTGGAAGGCCGGCTTCCCAGCCGTCCATTGTCTCCATTGTGGGAGGAAATGGAACGCATGGGCTGCACGCTCACCCGGCCCACTCCGGACACCATCCGCTGCACCGGACGGCTGAAAGCGGGAGACTACTCCATCGACGGCGGTGTCTCCAGCCAGTTCATCACAGGGCTGCTTCTTTCAACCGCGCTGATTCCCGGGGAAAGCCGGATTCATCTGACGGGAAAGGTCGAATCCCGTCCTTACATCACCATGACCCAGCGGGCAATGGCTCTGTTTGGGCGGAATACGGCGGATTTTTCCGTGATGGGCGGGAAACCCTTCCGTTCCCCCGGAACACTGACCGTAGAGGGCGACTGGAGCAACGCCGCGTTTTTTCTGGCTGCAAAGGCGATGGGAAATGACATAGAGGTGACAAACCTTTCCGCTGATTCTCCTCAGGGAGACCGGGCGGTATTTGATCTGCTCCCTGCCTTGCAGAATAACATCTCCGTCTCCGCCGCAGATATCCCTGACCTGGTTCCCATTCTCGCCATCACGGCGGCATGCAAGCACGGCGCTGTATTCCGGGACATCCAACGGCTTCGGTTGAAGGAATCTGACCGGGTTGCTTCCGTGTCTGCCATGCTGGAAGCTCTGGGCGGCAGAGCGGAGGCCGCCGAGGACACCTTAACCGTGTACGGCACCGGACTGGTTGGCGGCACTGTGGATGCCGTAAACGACCACCGCATCGCCATGTCCGCCGCCATCGCGGCCACAGTTTGCACCAACCCGGTGACCATTTTGGGCGCCCAGTGCGTGGAAAAATCTTATCCCCGGTTTTTCGAGGAATATGTCCGTTTAGGAGGTAAATATGAGCAGCACCTACGGTGAAAATTTGAAACTGTCCATTTTCGGTCAGTCCCACGGTCCTGCAATTGGCATGACGCTGGACGGCATTCCGGCAGGATTGGCTGTGGATTTGGATGTCCTGCAAGACTTCCTGAACCGCCGTGCCCCCGGACAGAACGACTGGTCCACCCCCCGAAAGGAAGCAGATCGTCCGGAGTTTCTCTCCGGGATTCTGGACGGCTTTACCTGCGGTGCGCCCATTGCAGCCGCCATCTACAACAAAAACACCCGCTCCGGGGACTACGCCAACCTGAAGGACTGCCCCCGGCCCGGGCACGCGGACTACACTGCCCAAATCAAATACGGTGGTTTTCAGGACGCCGCCGGGGGCGGACATTTCTCCGGGCGGCTCACTGCGCCGCTGTGTATCGCCGGAGGTCTGTGCAGACAATGGCTGGCAGAAATGGGGATTCAGGTTTTCGCCCACATTGCCTCCATCGCGAATGTTTCCGACACGCCCTTTGACCCCCTTGACCCGGATGTAAACGCCGTCCGGCCGGAGTTTCCGGTGCTGAACCAGGAGGCAGGTGCGGATATGCGCGCCGCCATCTCCGCTGCCCGGAGCGAGGGTGACAGCGTTGGGGGTGTCATCGAATGCGCCGTCACCGGCCTTCCCGCCGGGCTGGGAGAACCCATGTTCGGCGGCGTGGAAAGCCGGATTGCCCAGATCGTCTACGGCGTTCCCGCCGTTAAGGGTGTGGAATTCGGTGCAGGCTTCGCCGCCGCAGGGCTGCGGGGCAGTCAGAATAACGATGATTATGCGATTGTCAACGGTAAAATCCGTACCCAAACCAACAACGCAGGCGGAATTCTCGGCGGCATCACCACCGGAATGCCCCTGATCTTCCGGGCTGCTATCAAGCCCACCCCCTCCATTGCCCGCCCGCAACAGAGTGTCCGTTTAAGTGAGAGGGAAATTGAGGAACTGATCGTCAAGGGTCGCCATGACCCCTGCATCGTTCCCAGAGCCGTCCCGGTAATCGAGGCGGCAGCGGCAATTGCCATTTTTGATATGATGTTGGGCAACACCCAGACAGACAGGAGGAAACCGTAAATGGACTTAAATGAGATTCGCGGTGAAATCGACAAAATCGACGATGAACTGGTCCGCCTGTTCTGCGCCCGGATGCACGCCGCCGCCCAGGTCGCTGACTACAAAAAAGCCAACAATCTCCCCATCCTGCAGCCTGCTCGGGAACGGGCGAAGCTGCAGGACGTGGCAGAAAAGGCAGGCAACGAGATGGCAAACTACACCCGGGTGCTGTATTCCATGCTTTTCGAGCTGAGCCGCAGCTATCAGTCCAAGCGCAACGGCGAACTCAGTCCACTTTATCAGAGTATTACCCGTGCCATTGAAAATACCCCAAAGCTGTTCCCTCAGGCACCCATGGTTGCCTGCCAGGGTGTGGAGGGCGCTTACTCCCAGATTGCCTGTGAGAAAATATTTAAAAGCCCTTTTATTATGTATTTCAAATCCTTCGAGGCGGTATTTAACGCCATCGAGCAGGGACTGTGTCAATACGGCGTTCTGCCCATCGAAAACTCCACCGCAGGTTCTGTAAAAAAGGTGTACGATCTGATGATCGAACATAATTTCTCTATCGTCCGAACCTTCCGGCTGAAAATCGATCACAATCTTCTGGTAAACCCCGGAGCGGCGCTTTCCGACATCAGGGAGATATATTCCCACGAGCAGGCAATCAGCCAGTGTGAAAATTTCCTCCACACGCTTCCCGGGGTCAATGTGGTTCCCGTAGACAACACCGCCCTAGCCGCCCAGATGGTGGCACAGTCCGGGCGGAAGGATGTTGCGGCGCTGTCCAGTCGGGCCTGCGCTGAGCTTTACGGTCTGGAGTGCCTGCGCTATTCTGTGCAGGACAAGGGCAACAACCGCACCCGCTTTATCTGCATCAGCCGGAATCTGGAAATCTATCCTGGCTCCGACAAAACCTCCATTATGATGGTTCTGAACCACAAACCCGGTGCCCTGTATAAGGTACTGGCCCGACTCTACACCCTGGGCATCAACGTCACAAAGCTGGAATCCCGTCCCATCCCTGACCGGGAATTTGAATTTATGTTTTATTTCGATCTGGAGACCTCCATTTATTCCGAGGAATTTGTACAACTGATGTGCGAGCTGGACGAGCTTTGCGAGGAATTCAAATATTTGGGCAGCTTCACGGAGGTGGTCTGATGAAATGCGGACTGCTTGGAAGGAAGCTGGGACACAGCTATTCTCCTCAGATTCACGCTTGTCTTGGGGATTATTCCTACTCCCTGCTTGAAAAAGAGCCGGAAGAAATCGGCGATTTCCTGAAAAACGGAGATTTTACCGGCCTGAACGTCACCATTCCCTATAAAAAAACCGTGATTCCCTACTTAGATGAGCTGTCCCCCTCCGCCAAAAAGCTGGCGGCAGTGAACACCATCGTACGCAGGGCCGACGGCAGCCTCTTCGGACACAACACAGACTATTTCGGCTTTGCTTCCCTGCTGAAGCGCAGCGGTTTGGCTGTTGCCGGAAAAAAGGTACTGGTGCTAGGCAGCGGCGGTGCGTCCAATACCG
The DNA here is from genome assembly GCA_051867075.1 of Faecousia sp. Lineage (GTDB taxonomy): Bacteria > Bacillota > Clostridia > Oscillospirales > Oscillospiraceae > Faecousia. Next base: position 15,456 of record JBJDYG010000097.1, read on the forward strand.
TCGTGGCGGTTCTGAACGAGCTGGGAGCGCAAACCGTCGTCATCTCCCGCTCCGGGGAAAATAATTACGACAATCTCCACCATCATGCGGACGCCGCCGCCATCGTCAACGCAACACCTGTTGGCATGTTTCCCAATACCGGCGTTTCTCCGGTGGATTTAAAACATTTTCCCAAATTGGAGGGCGTTGTGGACGTGGTGTACAATCCCGCCCGCACCCAACTGCTGCTGGATGCCCAGACGCTGGGGATTCCCTGCGAGAACGGGCTTTGGATGCTGGTAGCGCAGGCCAAGGAATCCGCCGAGTATTTTACCGGTGCTCCCATTGACGATGCCGTCATCGCCGCCATCCATGCAAAACTTGCCGTACAGATGCAGAATATCGTCCTCATCGGCATGCCCGGCTGTGGAAAAAGCACCATCGGCGGCCTGATGGCCGAGAAATTGGGCCGAAAGCTGGTGGATGCCGATGAAGAGATTGTCCGTCTCGCTGGAAAAACCATCCCGGAGATTTTTGCCCACGATGGGGAGGCCGTTTTCCGGGATTGGGAAACGAAAGCTCTGTCAGAGCTTGGCAAACAATCCGCGCTTGTAATTGCCACCGGAGGTGGCTGCGTGACGGAACCGCGAAACTATCCGCTGCTCCACCAGAACGGAGCCCTTGTCTGGCTCAAGCGGGATATCACCAAGCTGCCCACCGACGGCCGTCCCCTGTCTCAGGCCAATTCCCTCACCGGGATGTACGCAAAACGCGCCCCCATGTATGAAGCCTTCGCCGATTTCACCGTCAGCAATGACGGTTGCGCCGGGGAAACCGTCTCAGGTATTTTGTCGCTATTGGAGGGACAAGCATGAAAATCTTAGTCATTAACGGTCCGAATCTGAACATGCTGGGTATCCGGGAGCCGGGAATCTACGGAGAAAATACCTTTACCGACCTGCTGCAGCTGCTTGAGGACACCGCGAAAGCCGAAGATTTGGAGGTAGAGCAGTACCAATCCAACCACGAGGGGGATATTGTAGACAAGATCCAGTGGGCCTATGGAAAGGTGGACGGCATCGTCATCAATCCTGCCGCCTATACCCACACCTCCGTTGCCATCCTGGACGCTCTGAAGGCCGTATCCATCCCTGCCGTAGAGGTGCACATCTCCGACGTGGACGCGAGAGAGTCCTTCCGGCAGATTTCCTACGCCGGCATGGCCTGTGTCAAGACCATCAAAGGACACGGTTTTGCCGGCTACCGGGAGGCCATACTGTATCTCAAGGAACATTACAGCTGAAAAAGTCCCCATTGCCAATTGGCAATGGGGAGGCGCTCACTTGCGGAATACCAGCAATTTACTGGCAACATAATTTAAAATCACCACCAGGACACTGGTAACAAGCTTCCATATATTTCCGTTCCAGCCGCAGACATCCACCGTCAGAAAGATGATGGCCGTTTCCATGACCCCCGATGCCACCCGGCAACCGACAAATTTGGTCAGCTCCGGAAGGACGGTTTTTGCCGACCAGTCGTGACTCTTGAACACGAAGGGTTTGTTGGTCAGATAGGCAAACGCCACTGCCGCCACCCACGCAATGGCATTGCTGACGGCGGCGCTTACGCCCAGCAGATTGTAAATCGGCAGATAGACCAGGTAGTTGACCACGGTGGTCAGCACACCGAAAAAGAGATAAGTAATAATGTCCCAGTGCGTTTCCACCAGAGTGCGGATTTTTTGAATCATCGAATTTCTCCCATCGGTTCTGTCTCAAAATCCCAGTTCTTCCCCTACCAGGACGAATTTGATCCGTCCTGCGGGCTTGCAGTTGCGGGTAATCAGAATCTGGTTGCAGATGCAGCCGTCGCTTTTGCAGTCGGCACAGGCCCCTGTCACTTCGCAGGGTGTCTGGGAGGCAAAACGCTGCTTATTCGCTGGTGCGGCAATTGTCCGGGCACGCTCTATGGCGGCATCCAGAGAATCCACCACCTTGTTCATACCGGCGATCACGACCACAGAGTCAGGGCCGTAGACAATGGCCGCCACCCGGTTTCCGTTGCCGTCAATGTTCACCATCTGACCGTCCAGACTCAGAGCGTTGGCGCCGGTGATGAATACGTCCGCACTCAGACACTGCTTCATGATTTTCTCCCGTTCCTCCGGGGTTGCGCCCCGATCCCGGTCAATGGCGCGGTATTCCCCTGTCCGAACAGCGTCCAGAAGGCCAATCTGCTGGGCAGATAGCGCGCCGCCCCAGCCCACACTTGCGCCGCAGGGAATCCACTCCAACGCCTTTTCCAGAGCCTCTGACTTGTCGGCGCAGTAGCAGGCCTCAAAATGACGGCTGCGGAGATTTTTTAGAAGCACCTGAGCCCGTTTTTCATAGTATTTCTGTTTCGGTTCCATCATAGAAAATCCCTCCGTTTTCTTTTATCATACCCCAGATCCGGAAAAAAGTAAAGTATGTATACAAATTTTGCCCTCTCACCGGCGGCACTGCCCCCTTAAATCTGTGAGATACCAGTCGGATAATTTCAAAACGTATCCAATTACGAAATAACCATACATAAAGAGAGGTAACCATCAATGCTGAACATGAACTTCAAACGAAAACTGCCCGTCCCCAAGGAAATCAAGGAGCAGTACCCTCTGACTGCCGAACTGTCCCGGATCAAAACGGAACGGGATGTCCTCATCGCCGACGTGTTCACCGGGAAAAGTGATAAAATGATCCTCGTCATCGGCCCCTGCTCCGCCGACCGGGAAGACGCGGTGCTTACCTACTGCGAGCGGCTGGCAAAGCTGCAGGAAGCGGTCTCCGACAAACTGATCCTGATTCCCCGTGTCTACACCAACAAGCCCCGCACCACCGACGACGGCTACAAGGGCCTGCTGCACCAGCCCGATCCCGAAAAGACCTCCGACATGCTGGAGGGTGTTATCGCCATCCGCCGTCTGCACACCAATGTGCTGGCAAACACCGGCCTTCCCACTGCGGACGAAATGCTCTACCCCGATAACTACCGCTATTTGTCAGACCTTTTGTCATATGTGGCAGTCGGTGCCCGGAGCGTGGAGAACCAAGAGCACCGCCTGACTTCCAGCGGCATCGACGTGCCTGTGGGTATGAAGAATCCCACCAGCGGTGACATTTCCGTCATGCTCAATTCCATCATGGCAGCCCAGCATCCCCACACCTTCATATACCGCGGCTGGGAGGTGGACACCACCGGAAATCCGCTGGCTCACGCCATCCTTCGGGGTTATGTGAACAAGCACGGCGAATCCACGCCCAACTACCATTTTGAGGAGCTGGAGCACCTGTACAACGCTTATGCTGCCAAGGGGCTGAAGAACATGGCGCTGATCGTGGATGCCAACCATGCCAACTCCGCCAAAAAATACCAGGAGCAGCCCCGGATCTGCAAGGAGGTTCTTCACTCCTGCCGCCACAGCGCCAATATCAAATCCATGGTCAAAGGATTCATGATCGAGTCCTATCTGGAACCCGGCTGCCAGAAGATCGGCGAGGGTATCTACGGCAAGTCCATCACTGACCCCTGCATCGGTTGGGAGGACACGGTACGGCTGGTTCAGGACATTGCGGATTTGATTTGAGTTTGGAATGGAGCTGACCATTATGACAGCGGAACAAATGATACAGTACGCTTATGACGAGGGTTTTGCCGCCGCCGCGGTGATCGACACGGCACGGATCGTCTTTGACCCAACCTTTCGCCCCTACTGCGAGGAAAACCTCTGCGGGCAGTATGGCGTCAACTACGCCTGCCCGCCGGACTGCGGCTCCCCGGAGGAAATGAAGCAGAAGGTACTCTCCCACAAGAAAGCGCTGGTATTGCAAACCATCTGGCAGGTCTCAGACTTTTCTGACACCCCGGCCATCAAGCAGGGAAAAGCCAACCACAACGCCGCTGCCATCCGGCTTATGAAGCATCTGCGGGAGCAGGGCTGCGATGGATTTCTCGTGGGCGCCAGCGGCTGCGCCCTGTGCTCTCCCTGTGCAAAGAAGCTGGGGCAGCCCTGCCGTTTCCCAGAGCTGCAATATTCCTGCATGTCCGCCTACTGCATTTTCGTCAAGAAACTGGCGGATGCATGTGGTATGGAATATGACTGCGGCGACGGCTTGGTGGCCCTTTTCGGAATGTATGTATTTGATTGAGCTTTGCAGCAATGCACCCCATTTCCGAAATCGGAAATGGGGTGCATTTTTCATATTACACGCAACCTAAAAAATACAATCCAGTCAAAACGCAAAAGGGCAATATTTCGAAGTGCCCTACAGATTGGTATAGCCCATCAGGCTTTCGTCCACCACGGCGGCAGTATCCCTGCCTTCCCGGAGTGCCCATACAACCAGGCTCTGGCCACGGCGCATATCACCGCAGACAAATACCTTGGGCTGATTGGTAGCATATTTTACATCCGCCACGTTGCCACGAGGTGTCAGATCAACACCAAAGGCTTCCGCCACATAGCTCTCGCAGCCCACAAATCCGGCAGCAATCAGCACCAGATCGCACTCCACGGCGAATTCCTCGCCGGTGGGCACCATCATGCGCCGTCCGTCCACCACCTTGCTCTCCAGGCGGGCGATAAGCGCGCCGCAGACCTGTCCCGCCTCATTCTTATAGAACTCCTTGACGGTGGTCTGGTACTCCCGGGGGTCGCGCCCGAACATGGCAATGGCCTCCTGCTGACCGTAGTCGGTTTTCAGAACCCTCGGCCATTCCGGCCAGGCGTTGCCGGGAGTGCGCTGGGTCGGCGGGCAGGGCATCATTTCCAGCTGCAGAATGCCGGTGCAGCCCTGACGGATGGCAGTGCCCACACAGTCGTTTCCGGTGTCGCCGCCGCCGATGACCAGTACCTTCTTTCCCTGAGCCGTAACAGCCTTTCCATCGGCAAAACCGGAGTTCAGAAGGCTCTTGGTCACGCTGGTGAGGTAGTCCACGGCAAAGTAGATGCCCTCTGCCTCCCGTCCCGGTACGTTAATATCCCGTGGCTTCTTCGCGCCGCAGCACAGAACCACCGCGTCGTACTGCTCTTTCAACTCGTCGGCGGAAACATCCCGTCCCACGTCGGCGTTTGTGACAAATTCGATGCCCTCTTCTTCCAGAATCTTTACCCGCCGGTCGATAACCCACTTTTCCAGCTTCATGTTGGGAATACCGTACATCAGCAGTCCTCCCACACGGTCGGCACGCTCATACATGGTCACCTTGTGACCGCGCTTATTCAGCAGGTCGGCAACGGACAGGCCGGAGGGGCCGGTGCCCACCACCGCGACACGTTTGCCGGTGCGTGCCGGTGGCGGAACGGCGTGGATCACGCCATGCTCATAGCCGTACTCTACTACGGCACGTTCGTTTTCCTTCACTGTCACGGGGTAACCCGTGGTCATGCCGCAGGTGCAGGCGGCTTCACACAGTGCAGGGCAGACACGGCTTGTAAACTCCGGGTAACGGTTGGTGGCAATCAGCCGTTTCGCTGCCAGATCCCACCGGCCCTGGTACACCAGATCGTTCCACTCAGGAATCAGGTTATTCAAAGGGCAGCCGCTTGCCATGCCGCCGATCATCATGCCACTCTGGCAGAAGGGCACGCCGCAGTCCATGCACCGGGCGCCCTGTGCCTGCTGTTCGTCGCAATGCAGCGGAATATGAAATTCGTTGAAGTTTTTGATGCGTTCCTCGGGAGCAATTTCCTGGCTGGTCTGCCGGGCAATCTCCATAAATCCGGTCGGTTTTCCCATATTCCCCGCCTCCTTACTTCGCGTTTTTCATGGCGTAGAACGCCTCGATCTGCGCCTGCTCGCTGTCCTCGCCCTTTTCTTCCATCTGGGCAATGAGGCGCAGCATCTTATCATAATCATGGGGCAGAACCTTCTTGAATTTCGGCAGATACTCGCCGAAGTTCTCGAGAATCTCCCTGCCCCGGGGAGAACCGGTAGCCTCTACATGCTCCCGGATCAGGTCCTTCAGCAGCGACACATCATACTTGTGCTCCACGCTTTCCAGAGAAACCATGTCCTTGTTCACACGCTGATAGAAGTCCCAGTTCTCGTCCAGCACATAGGCAATGCCGCCGCTCATGCCTGCAGCGAAGTTCTTTCCGGTCTTGCCCAGCACAACCACGGTGCCGCCGGTCATGTACTCACAGCCGTGATCACCCACGCCCTCCACGACCGCAACAGCGCCGGAATTGCGTACACAGAACCGTTCACCAGCCACGCCGTTGATAAACGCTTTGCCGCCGGTTGCGCCGTAGAAGGCCACATTGCCGATGAGGATATTGTCGCTTCTGTCATAGGTCACGTTTTCCGGCGGATAGACAATGATTTTGCCGCCAGAGAGGCCCTTGCCCAGGTAGTCATTGCTGTCGCCGATCAGTTCCAGTGTCAGTCCCTTGGGGATAAAAGCGCCGAAGCTCTGACCGCCGTAACCGGTACAGGTGACATGGAAGGTATCGTCGGGCAGAGTATTGCCGAACTTCGCGGTGATCTCGCTGCCAAAAATACTGCCAAAAGCCCTATCCGTATTGCCGACCTCCAGCGTAACGGACATGGGCTTAGGCTCCGCCATGTCAAAGCTCTTTTTGAACTTCTTCATCAGAACCTTCATGTCCGGGGTCTGTTCCAGCTTGAAGTCGTAAACCGCCTTGGGATCAAAGTGAACATTGGTGTTCTCCACCAGGGGATTGTGCAGCAGCCCGCTCAAATCCATCTCACTGGCGCGGGAATCGGCAGGGGCAGGACGAACCTTCAGCAGATCGGTACGGCCTACCAACTCATCCACCGTGCGGACGCCCAGCTTTGCCATGTACTCCCGCAGATCCTGAGCCATAAACTTCATGAAATTCATGACATACTCAGGCTTACCGATGAATTTCTTCCGCAGTTCGGGGTTCTGGGTACAGATGCCCATGGGACAGGTGTCCAGATTGCACACCCGCATCATAACACAGCCCATGGCAACCAGAGGACCGGTACCGAAGCCGAATTCCTCAGCGCCCAGCATGGCGGCGATGGCCACATCCCGGCCGCTCATGAGTTTACTGTCGGACTCGATGCGAACCCGGGAACGCAGACCGTTCATAATCAGGCACTGGTGGGCTTCCGCAATGCCCAGCTCCCAAGGAAGACCCGCATTGTGGATAGAGGAATTGATGGATGCAGCACCGGTGCCGCCGTCAAAACCGGAAATCAGGATAACCTCCGCGCCGGCTTTGGCCACACCGGCGGCGATTGTGCCGACACCCGCTTCACTCACCAGCTTGACGTTGATGGCAGCGTGACGGTTGGCGCATTTCAGGTCATAGATCAGCTGCGCCAGATCCTCGATGGAGTAAATATCGTGATGAGGCGGCGGGGAAATCAGGCCAACGCCCGTGGTAGAGTTGCGGCATTTGGCAACCCAGGGATATACCTTGCCGCCGGGAAGCTGACCACCCTCACCGGGCTTTGCGCCCTGAGCCATCTTGATCTGTATCTCCTTAGCAGAGACCAGGTATTTGCTGGTAACGCCAAACCGGGCCGAGGCCACCTGCTTGATAGCGGAATTTTTCTCCGTGCCGTATCGCTCCTCAGCCTCGCCGCCTTCGCCGGTGTTAGACTTACCGCCCAAGCGGTTCATTGCCACTGCCAGACACTCGTGGGCTTCCTGTGACAGGGCGCCGTAGCTCATGGCAGCCGTCTTAAATCGCCTGACAATGGACTCCGCGCTCTCTACTTCCTCGATTGGTACACCGATTTCGGGGAAGTTAAAGTCCAACAGGCTTCTCAGGTGCATATCGTCGCCGTTTTCATTGGCAACCGCTGCAGTATATTGCTTGAACTTGCCGTAATCTCCTGTCCACACTGCCTGCTGCAGCAGATGGATGGTCTGGGGATTGTACAGGTGCTGCTCCGCCGCGCTGCCGCTGCGGAACTTGTGGGCACCCACGCTGGGCAGATCCATATAGATGTCCAGTCCCAGCGGGTCGAAAGCCTGCTGGTGGCGACTCTCCACGTCCTTCTGAATATCGTCGATGGTAATGCCTCCCACCCGGCTGACGGTGTTGGTGAAGTACTTGTCGACGACTTCCTGACTGATGCCCACGGCCTCGAAGATCTGGCTGCCCTGATAGGACTGAATGGTGGAAATGCCCATCTTGGAGGCGATTTTCACAATGCCTGCCAGCACTGCTTTATTGTAGTCGTTGACGGCGGCATAGTAATCCTTTTCCAGCAGCCCGTCGTCAATCAGACTGCGAATGCTCTCCTGAGCAAGATACGGATTAATGGCGCAGGCGCCGAAGCCCAGCAGCGTAGCAAAGTCATGCACAAGCCGGGGTTCGCCGCTTTCCAGAATCAGTGCCATAGCGGTACGCTTGCGGGTGCGGACCAGATATTTGGACACCGCGCTTACAGCAAGCAGACTGGGAATGGCAACATGGTATTCGTCGATATCCCGGTCTGACAGGATCAGAATATTCGTGCCGTCCCGGTAAGCCCGATCCACGTCCACGAACAGCCGGTCGATGGCCTTTTCCAGAGGGGTATTCTTATAGTAGCATATGGACACGGTCTCCACCTTGAAGCCGGACACATCCATGGTTTTGATCTTGAGCAGATCCGTCTCGGTCAGAATGGGGTTGTTGATCTTCAGCACCTTGCAGTTTTCCGCGTCCTCTTCCAGAAGATTGCCTTGAGCGCCCACATACACGGTGGTGGAGGTGACGATCTTCTCCCGCAGCGCGTCGATGGGCGGGTTCGTGACCTGGGCAAACATCTGCTTGAAATACTCAAACAGCGGCGGGCGGGTGTGGCTGAGAACAGCCAGCGGCGTATCGCTGCCCATAGCTCCGGAAGGCTCCGCACCGTTTTTCGCCATGGGAAGCATGATGGTCTTTATGTCTTCATAGCGGTAGCCGAAGGCCTTCTGCAGCCGCACCATCTCCTCCCGGGTATAGGATGGGATCTTCCGGTTGGGAACCTGAAGGCTGGCGAGGGTTACCAGATTCCGGTCCAGCCACTCACCGTAGGGCTGGCGGCTGGCGTACTCCGCTTTGAGATGCTCGTCGTCCACCAGCTTGCCCTTCACAGTGTCCACCAGCAGCATCTTACCGGGACGCAGGCGGTCTTTGCGGACAATGTGTTCCTGAGGAATATCCAGAACGCCAACCTCACTGGAGAGAATCAGACGTCCGTCATCGGTGATATAGTACCGGCTGGGACGAAGACCGTTGCGGTCGAGAACGGCACCCATCACGTCGCCGTCACTGAACAAAATGGAGGCCGGGCCATCCCAGGGCTCCAGCATGGTAGCGTAATACTGGTAGAAATCCTGCTTTTTGGGATCCATGTTTTTGTTGTTGCTCCATGGCTCAGGGATGGTCACCATAACGGCCAGGGGCAGATCCATTCCATTCATGACCATGAATTCCAGAGTGTTGTCCAGCATGGCGGAGTCTGAGCCGCCCTGATTTACGATGGGCAGGACCTTGGTCATATCATCTTTCAGAAACCGGCTGGCAATGGTCTCCTCACGGGCCAGCATGGTGTCCACGTTGCCCTGGATGGTGTTAATCTCGCCGTTATGGAGGATAAACCGGTTGGGGTGCGCCCGGTTCCAGCTGGGGGAAGTGTTGGTGGAAAACCGGCTGTGCACCATGCCGATGGCGGATTCATAATCGGTATCCTGCAGGTCGGGATAAAACTGCCGCAGTTCCTTAACCAGAAACATGCCCTTGTAAACGATGGTACGGCTGGACAGGCTGCAGACGTATGTCTCCTGGTTGGACTGCTCAAATACCCGGCGGACCACATACAGCCGCCGGTCAAAGTCAATACCGGCTTTCATCCGGGCAGGCTTTCCAACAAAGGCCTGCCAGATGCTGGGCATACAATCCCGGGCCTTCTGCCCCAGAACTTCCGGGCAGACGGGCACCTGACGCCAGCCAAGGAAGGGCAGTCCTTCCTTTTTGCAGATGATCTCAAACAGCTTTTTGGCCTGGTTGCGCTGCAGCTCCTCCTGAGGAAAGAAGAACATACCAACGCCGTATTCCCGTTCCCCACCCAAGGAAATGCCAATGGCGGCTGCCGCCTTTGCAAAGAATTTGTGGCCTACCTGCAGCAGAATACCCACGCCGTCGCCGGTCTTTCCCTCGGCGTCCTTACCTGCGCGGTGTTCCAGATGCTCCACGATCTGCAGCGCGTCATCCAGCGTCCGGTGGCTCTTGTGGCCCTTGATATCCACGACTGCGCCGATGCCGCAGTTGTCGTGTTCAAACCGGGGATCGTATAACCCGGCGGGAGCCCTGCGCTCGGTGAAATTTTCCATAGCTTCTTCTCCTCTCGGTCTATTGGACGAAAAAAAGGCGTTTCCGCTTTCAGGGCATGCTTCGCCCATGCGGGAACGCCATTGTTCTCTTGGGCTATGATACCACAAAGGGGCGCACTTTACAAGGCTAAAGAAATTCCGATTTCAGGCATGATCTTTGTTTCATTTGTCCAAATTTTGACATAATTACAGCAAGGCCGCCGTGAAAAGCACGGCGGCCTTTGGCTCATTTCCAGTTTTCCCTCTGCTTTTCCAGCTTGAGATACATTTCTTTCAGGTGCTCGGCAAGAGGATTATCCGAACGGAAGGGAGAGAAAAAATGATATTTGGCTGAAGCATTCTGCTGAAAATTACGGATGTGGTCCTTAATACTCTCGTATTTCACGATCACGGTGTTTTCCTCAGCAAAACGCTTCAGTTTCACAATCAGCTGGCTGGAATGCACCACGTCGATCATGAATACGCCATAAAACACACCGATAAAGAAGGAGAACGCCAGATTATTGGACAGCCATGCCAAAGCATCCAGAATATAGGGATGGACAAAGAAGTAGTATGCCGCGCCCAGGACTGCCCAGAAAAAGGAAAACAGCGGGCAGATGATTCCCTGCACATTACCCCAGAGATCGGAGTAGTCCCACAGCCGGACTTTCAGGTACTTCAGGCAAAACAGGCCCGCTATGTACTCAATCAGCGTCATGCCCACAGCCATGGCGAGAAACAGAACCGCCTTGTTCCAGATGGGATTCGCAATGAGGTTCAGCTGTTCCATGGAAGCCAGCAGGAACAGCGTGCAAAGTCCGAAGCCATAGATGGGCAGATACGGGCCGGTACAGAAACCGGGATTGATCCATTTTTTGTTGTGCTGGGTCAAATTTCGGTACAGCAGTTCCAGTACCCATCCCAGACATGAGCCGATAAAGAACAAAAACGCCAGTACAAGAGCAATATTCATGCAAATTCTCCTCTCCGTCTGATAATAATTTATCATATTTCGGGAATCTAAACGGAAACGCAACAACATATTACAAAATTTTGAACAGCACTTTCCTGAGAAACCGTCTTCATTCTTTGTTTTCAGAAAGTTAAAAAAAGAAGCCATTTCTTTACTTGTCCTGCAGGGATGAAACCGCTATAATTAAGGAAAATCTGATTCAATCGGCAAGAGCGAATGGCGAGAGATTTTGTCACAGACGAACGTGTTAAAAACGAAGGAATACTGGATGTATTTCTCGTTTTTTCATACTGCACGGATGTGGCAAAAGACCCGCCACTCAGCCGCAGACGATTTGTTCAGTAGTTCCTTAAAGAATATAGAAAACATCAATCTCTTCATCCGCATCTGTGGTTCTCGGGAAGGAGGATCCCATGTCCGAAAAAAAATCGCCAAACAGCAATTTTATGACTGTGCTTGCCACATTTATTGTGGACAAACGCACCCTGTTCTTTTTGCTGTACATATTTGCCATCATCTTCTGCCTGTTCTCCATGAACTGGGTGGCAGTTGAAAATGACGTGACCACCTATCTTCCCGAGGACACGGAGACCCGGCAGGGCATTGTGGCCATGAACGATAATTTCACCACCTTCGCCACCGCTCAGGTCATGGTGTCCAATGTCACCTACGAGACTGCCGAAGCCCTGTACGATCAGCTCTCAGAGGTGGAAGGCGTGAGTATGATCACCTTTGACGGGAGCGCCGACCATTACACCAATGCCTCCGCCCTGTATGACGTGAACTTTGAGAGCGTGAACACCGACGAAATCAGCCTGCAGGCTATGAATGAGATCATGCAGATTTTGTCCGGTTACGATTACTGCGTCTACTCCGATGTAGGCTTTGATGAAAACGCCCTGCTGCAGGAGGAAATGACCGCCATTCTCATCGTCGCAGTCGTCATCATCCTGGTAGTGCTGACGCTGACTTCCCGCTCCTACGCCGAAGTGCCCGTGCTGATCATCACCTTTGCCGCGGCGGCAGTCCTGAATATGGGCACCAATTTCCTTCTGAAAAAAATTAGCTTCATCTCCAATTCCGTCGCTGTGGTGCTTCAGCTGGCGCTGGCTATTGACTACGCCATCATCCTATGCCACCGCTTTACCGACGAACGGGAAACCCGCTCCGCCCGGGATGCCTGCATCACCGCGCTGAGCAAGGCTATCCCGGAAATCAGCGCCTCCTCCCTGACCACCGTTTCGGGTCTTGCTGCCCTGGGCTTTATGGAGTTCGGCATCGGTCTGGATATGGCGTTGGTGCTGATTAAGGCCATATTGTTGAGCCTTCTGTCCGTGTTCACCCTGATGCCGGGCCTTCTGATGCTGTTCAGCCCCCTGATGGACCGCAGCCGCCATAAAAAACTGCTTCCCAACGTCACACTGCTTGGCAGGTTCGCAGTAAAAACGCGGCGTGTAGTCCCGCCGCTGTTCGTTCTGCTTTTGGTAGGGGCATTCTATCTGTCCAACCACTGCCCCTATGTCTACAGTTATAATAATCTGGAAACCGCCAAAATGACCGAGCGCCAGGAATCCTATTTCAAGATTCTAAACACCTTCGGCAACAACAATATGCTGGCACTCATTGTTCCCGGTGGCGATTATGAGGCGGAGGCCAACGTTCTAAAGGAACTGGGCGCCTGTCCGGAAGTGAAGGGCACCGTTGGGCTTGCCAGCATTGAGATCATGGATGGCTACCACCTGACCGACAGTATGACCCCCCGGGAGCTTTCGGAGCTGGCGGGGGTGGACTATGAGGTTGTACAGCTGCTTTACTCGGCCTATGCCGTGGAGCATGATCAGTACGGCGAGATCCTTCAGGGGCTGGACAAATACGACGTTCCCCTGTTTGACATGCTGCTGTTCATCAAGGATCAGCTGGAACTGCACAACATCACGCTGGGGGGCGAGGATCAGAAAACCATGGATGTCCTGTTTTCCCAACTGGACAGCGCCCAAAAGCAGATGAAAAGCGGCCGCTACAGCCGAATGGTGGTGTATCTGAACCTGCCGGAGGAAAGCGACGAAACCTTCGCCTTCCTCAGCCGGATCCGGGAGATTCTAGGAAAATACTACGACGGCGATTACTATGTAGTGGGCAATTCCACCAGTTCCCGGGATCTTGCGTCCTCTTTTGTTAAAGATAACCTGATGATCTCCATTCTGTCTTCCCTGTTCGTGATTCTGGTGCTGCTGTTTACCTTCCAGTCGGCAGGACTTCCGATTCTGCTGATTGTGTGCATCCTTGGCAGTATCTGGATCAACTTCTCCTTCCCCACCCTGATGAATCAGCCGCTGTATTTTCTGGGTTACCTCATCGTACAGGCCATCCAGATGGGTGCCAATATCGACTACGCCATTGTGATTTCCAGCCACTATCAGGAGCTGAAAACCACAATGCCTCACAAGCAGGCCATTGTACAGGCGCTGAACTCCGCTTTTCCTACGATCTTTACCTCCGGAACCATCATGTCCGCCGCAGCCCTGCTCATCGGCAACATGTCGGCCCAACCCGTTATCGCCATCCTCGGTACCTGTCTGGGGCGAGGTACCATTGTCTCCATTGTGATTGTTCTGACGGTACTGCCTTCCATCCTCGTGCTCAGCGACTCAATTATCAACCGCACATCCTTCAAGATGAAAGGCATTGAAATTCCTACCAGAACCGCCAGTGGAACCATGTATGTCAGCGGTCGCCTGCGGGGCCACGTCAGCGGCATGGTGGACGGAGAATTCACCGGTGTGATCCGGGGCGATATGAACGCAACCGTTTCTACCAGTACCCAGATCAAAGATCTGGAGGAAGATGAGGAGGAAGGAGGCAAGGATCATGCGTAACATGCTGAAAAAAGCCGTCGTTATTCTGCTTTGCCTGTGCGCAACGCTCAGCCTGCCTCTGACGGTACTTGCCGAAGAAACCGAAGACGCCGAAACCGGGACAGTTCTTCGCATTCTGCGAAAGCAGCAATTTCTGGATTTAGCGGAAAACTGCCGTCTTGACAGCTTCAGCCGGGATCTAACCGTGGTTCTACTGACAGACATTGACCTCTCAAACGTGGATTTTTCGGGAATTCCCATTTTCTGCGGCACATTTGACGGAGGCGGTCACACCATATCCGGTCTTTCCGTTGCGGAAGATGGCTCGAACATGGGCCTGTTCCGCTATGTTGACAGCACCGCAGTGATTCAAAATCTGGCAGTCTCCGGAGACGTTTCCCCCGGAGGAAGTCGCTGCGCCGTGGGCGGCATTGCAGGGCACAACGCAGGCACAATTCAAAACTGCTCCTTTTCCGGCAGCGTTTCCGGCGCGGATAACGTCGGCGGCATCACGGGCATCAACGCCGTCAGCGGCATCGTGGAAGGCTGCCGCGTCAGCGGCAGCCTTACCGGCAATCACCGGGTTGGCGGCATGGTGGGAGATAACCTGGGCGTGATCCGAAGCTGCAGCAACCGTGCCGAGGTCAACACCACCGCCGAGGAAAATGAGGTGGATATTTCCGATATCACACTGGATACCCTCACCGGCACCGAGTCTGCCAGCACCGTTACGGATATTGGCGGCATTGCCGGTTCAAGCAGCGGCGTAATTCGGGACTGCAAAAACTGGGGCAATGTTGGCTATCAGCACATGGGCTATAACATCGGCGGAATCGCCGGAACCCAGACCGGCTATGTGTACAAATGCGAAAACTTTGCCCGGATTTTCGGGCGCAAGGAAGTAGGCGGAATCGTCGGCCAGATGGAGCCAACCACCTTCATCGAGTACACCCAGGACACATTGCAGATTCTGCAGTCCCAGCTGAACACCCTGAGCAAGCTGACAAATCAGGCGGTTTCCAGCGTGCAGAACAGCACCTCGGATATGTTCACCCAGGTGGATAACCTCTACTGCTCGATTCAGGATGCCAGGGACGCTGTGGATTCCCTAAGGCCGGACTGGGAAAATCCTTCCCTCCCTGATTGGGACAGCATCGAGGCGGCAAAAAACAATTTAAGCGGTAGTCTTGCCGATGTTAAGACCTCCCTATACGGTATGGTGGACTCCACTCATAATTCCATGGATTCCCTCAGCCGGACGCTACGCTCCATTTCCGGTCAGGTCAGCGCCATGAGCGCCACCATCGGCAGCGCATCGCAAAATCTGGGCGGCGCCATCACGGATATTTCGGATCAGGACACCGAAACCATTCTCACCGGAAAGGTGGAAAACTGCGCCAATTCAGGCTCTGTTCTTGGCGACCTGAACGCAGGCGGCATTGTGGGCGCCGTCGCCCTAGAAAACGATCTCGATCCGGAGGACGACCTACAGGTCACGGGAAACAGCTCCCTGAATTTTGACACCCAGCTCCGGGCCGTCATCCTTGGCTGCCGCAATTCCGGCAGCGTCACGGTAAAACGTCAGAACGCCGGCGGCATCGTCGGCTGGCTGGCTATGGGCCTTTCAAAAAACTGCCTCAGCACCGGCAGCATAGACGGAGCAAACGCCGACTACGTGGGCGGCGTCGCGGGAAAAAGCAGCGGTTACATCCGCTTTTGCAGTGCCAAGTCCGCCATCACGGGAAGCGCCTATGTAGGCGGCATCGCCGGAAAGGGTGTCACCGTCACCGACTGCCGCAGCATGGTGCAGCTCACCGGCAACGAGAAAACTGGCGCGATTCTGGGGCTGCGGGAGGAGCCTGCCGGATATTTGGAGGAAGAAAAAGACAATGGCGGAGAAGAGCAGACCCAATCCATCGCCGGGAATTATTACTGGATCGTTGGCTCTGACATTGGCGGTATCGACGGCGTGAGCTACTCCGGCTGCGCCCAGCCACTGGCGCAAGAGGAATTTTGCCAGTTGGAAGGACTTGATCCGGTTTTCCGTACCATCTCCGTCCGCTTTGTCTATGAGGACGGTACGGTACGCACCCTTTCTCTCGCCCCCGGACAGGCACTGTCTCAGGACAGAATCCCCACACTTCCTGAAAAGAAAGGCTATGTCAGTTACTGGGAAAACCTCTGCGAAACGAATCTGACTGATATCCGCTTTGACATAACTTTCCGGGCAGTATACGACACAGAAAAGAAAACGGTACAGAGCGACACCCTGCGGGAAAACGGTCTGCCCATTGTGCTGGCGCAGGGTCAATTCTCCGGGGATACCCCCATCAGTCTGACCGAAATGGACAAAGGCCCAGCACCGCAGGCCGGTGACAACTTCCTGGAGGGATATGCCTTCACCCTCCCCGCCGGCAGCGCCGACACGCTGCGGTATTTGCCGGAGACGGAACTGCAGTCGCTTCGCCTGCTGGTGCAGGATGCCGACCGCAGCTGGCGGGAGGTTCCCTTCACCCGGGACGGCAGATATCTGGTCTTTGCCATTCAGGATGGCGATCAGGGATTCTGTTTAGTCCGAACGTCGGAAGGAACGCCCTGGATGCCCTGCGCCGTCTGCGCCGGCGCAGCCGCGGTCGTGCTGATTGCCCCGGTGCTTCTGATCCACCGAAGAAAAAAGCAGGCAAAGAAACCAGCGGAAACACCCCAGAATGGGAATACCTGACAGCAGGATCGGTCACTCGGAAAAGGGTGGCCGATCTTTGTTGCTGCAAAGATTTGGTTAAGAATCCACCCATTCTCCATCAGTTAACATTTTGTTTACAACATATTTGCTATAATGTAGGAAGTAATTTTGTAGAATTATGCCAAAACCGCAGAGATTGAGAGGCACACTATGAATACATATCGCGCCGGTATCGACATCGGCTCCACCACCGTCAAACTCGTACTGCTGGACGAAAACGGGAAAATCCTGTTTGGACAGTACCGCCGTCACTGCGCCCATACGCAGGAGACATTGAAGCAGCTGCTTTCCGAGGCCCGGGAGCAGGTCGGCCCCTGCCTGCTGAAGGTGAAGATCACCGGCTCCGGCTCTATCAACCTGGGTAAAGCCATGGATATTGGCTTTGTGCAGGAGGTCGTGGCAGTGGCCTCCGCGCTGCAGGCCGTTGCCCCTCAGACCGATGTTGCTATCGAGCTGGGCGGCGAGGACGCCAAAATCATTTACTTCAAGGGCGGTCTGGAGGAGCGGATGAACGGCGTCTGCGCCGGCGGCACCGGCTCCTTTATTGATCAGATGGCATCCCTGCTGCAAACCGATGCCACTGGACTGAATGCCCAGGCCGAGCACTATCAGGAAATCTACCCTATTGCTGCCCGCTGCGGCGTGTTTGCCAAGACTGACATTCAGCCCCTCATCAACGAGGGCGCAACCAAGGCCGATCTGGCAGCGTCCATTTTTCAGGCGGTAGTTAACCAGACGATCTCCGGCCTTGCCTGTGGAAAGCCCATCAAGGGCTGTGTGGCATTTTTGGGCGGCCCGCTGCACTTCCTGCCGGAGCTGAAAAAAGCCTTTATCCGCACCCTGAATCTGACCCCCCAGACCACCGTGGATCCTGAAAACTCCCACCTCTTCGCAGCCATGGGCGCGGCACTGGAATCCGCTGATGCTGAGGCTGTCAGCATGGACAGCATGATTGACCGGCTGGAAAAGGGCGTTAAAATGGCCTTCGAGCTGAAGCGGCTGGAGCCTCTTTTTGCCTGCAAGGAAGAGCATCGGGCATTCTGTGAGCGCCACGGCAAAGCTGTCGTCCGACGGGAAAGTTTATCTGAGTATCTGGGCGATTGTTTTCTGGGCATTGATGCCGGTTCAACCACCACAAAGGTGGCACTTATCGGCAGCGACGGTCAGCTTCTCTTCTCTTACTACGCAAATAACCAGGGCAATCCCATCCGCACCGCCATGGACGCCATGGCGCGTCTGAAGGATGAACTGCCGGAAGGCGCAAATATCGTCCGCTCCTGCTCCACCGGCTATGGTGAAGCACTGCTCAAATCCGCTTTCTGTCTGGACGAGGGCGAAGTGGAGACCATCGCCCACTGCACCGCGGCCGCGTTTTTCGACCCGGAGGTGGACTGCGTACTGGACATTGGCGGACAGGATATGAAGTGCGTCAAGCTGAAAAACGGCAGCGTGGATACCATCTTGCTGAATGAAGCCTGCTCTTCCGGCTGCGGCTCCTTCATTGAAAACTTCGCAAATTCTCTGGGCTACAGCGCCGAGGGCTTTGCCAAGGAAGCTTTGTTTGCCAAAAACCCCATCGATCTTGGCACCCGCTGCACCGTGTTCATGAACTCCAACGTCAAACAGGCCCAGAAAGAGGGCGCCACGGTGCAGGATATCTCCGCCGGACTTGCCTACTCCGTTATCAAAAACGCCCTGTACAAGGTCATCAAGCTGGCAGATGCCGCTGATCTTGGCAAACACATCGTTGTGCAGGGAGGCACCTTCTACAATCAGGCCGTATTGCGCGCCTTTGAGAAAATCGCCGGAGTGGAAGCTACCTGCCCGGATATTTCCGGTATTATGGGCGCTTTCGGCGCGGCGCTGATTGCCCGGGAGCGGTATCACGGTCAGGAAAGCACCACATTGCCCCTTGGGGAGATTCTGAATCTGACCTACACCACAGCCACCACCCGCTGCGGCGGCTGCTCCAACCGGTGTATGCTGACCATCAACAAATTCCCCGGCGGCAGGCGGCACGTCACAGGCAACCGCTGCGAAAAGGGTCTGGGCGGAAGTGGTGCCGGGCGAAAAGGCCCCAACCTCATGGCCTACAAGCTGAAGCGGATGTTTGACTATCCGCCCCTTGAGAATCCACCCCGGGGAGTCATCGGCATTCCAAGAGTGCTGAATATGTACGAAAACTACCCCTTCTGGGCAACCTTCTTCAAAGAACTTGGCTTCCGGGTAGTGCTCTCCCCAGAGTCCACCCGAAAGATTTACGAGCTTGGTATGGAATCCATTCCCTCAGAATCCGAGTGCTATCCCGCCAAGCTGTCCCATGGACACGTCCAGTGGCTGATTAACGAGGGAATTAAGAACATTTTCCACCCTTGTGTGTTTTACGAGCACCAGGAAACCCCCGATGCCCAGAATCACTATAACTGCCCCATCGTTGTCTCCTATCCGGAAAATCTGAAGAACAATGTGGAAGCCGTGGCGGACGGTGAGGTGCGCTATATCCGTCCCTTCATTGCCTTCACCACCGAGAAAACCGCCGCCGACCGCTTGGTTTCTTTGTGCAAAGAGGAATGGAATATCCCTGCAAAGGAAGTCCGCGCTGCCGCTGCCGCCGCCTGGGAAGCGCAGCTTCGCGCCAAGGCCGACGTGCGCGCTGAAGGCGAAAAAGCGCTTGAGTGGATGGAAGAAAACCACACCCGGGGCGTCGTTCTTGCTGGCCGTCCCTACCATGTGGATCCGGAAATCAATCACGGCATCCCGGAAATGATTGCTTCCTACGATCTTGCCGTTTTCACCGAGGACAGCCTGCCCATCGATTTTACTCCCGAACGCCCCCTGCGCGCCAATGACCAGTGGGTCTACCACTCCCGGCTGTACAGCGCAGCGGAATTTGTGCGAAATCGTGAGGATCTTGAGCTGATCCAGCTCAATTCCTTCGGCTGCGGTCTGGATGCCGTGACCACAGATCAGGTGTGCGAAATTCTGGAGGGCAGCAACAAGCTCTATACCGTACTGAAAATCGACGAGGTGAACAATCTGGGTGCCGCCCGCATCCGCATCCGCAGCCTGCTCGCTGCCATGAACCAGCGCAGAGAGCGGGGCATCCTCCCCCGGCCCAAGCCCGCTGCCTACCACCGGGCCGAGTTTACCCGGGAAATGTACAAAGAAGGCTACACCATTCTGGCGCCCCAGATGAGCCCCATCCATTTTGACATGCTGGAGCCCATCTTTAAAAAGTACGGCTACCACATTGAGCTGCTGCGCAACGACAACCGGGGCGCCATTGACACCGGTCTGAAATTCGTCAATAACGATGCGTGCTTCCCCTCCATTACGGTGGTAGGACAGATCATGGACGCGGTGCTCTCCGGCAAATACGATACCGGCAAGCTCGCCGTCATGATGACGCAGACCGGTGGCTGCTGCCGGGCCAGCAATTACGTCGGCTTCATCCGCCGGGCGCTGGATAAAGTAGGACTGGGGCACATCCCGGTAATTTCTCTGAACGCCAACGGTATGGAGACCAACGAGGGCTTTAAGCTCTCCCCCGCCCTGCTGCTGTCTGCCATCCGCGCCGTGGTCTACGGCGACCTGTTTATGCGCTGTTTGTACCGTGTGCGTCCGTATGAAAAGGAAAAAGGCTCTGCTAATGCTCTGCATCAAAAGTGGCTGAAAATTGCCATCGATTCTCTGGTAAACGATAAGAGCAATTGGTCATATAAAGCCGTATGCAATGGCATTGTGGAAGCCTTTGATAACCTTCCCATCGATGAAACCATACGAAAGCCCAAAGTCGGCGTGGTGGGGGAAATTCTGGTCAAGTACATGCCCCTGGCTAACAACCATCTGGTCGACCTGCTGGAAGCCGAGGGCGCGGAGGCCGTGGTGCCCGATCTGCTGGACTTTTTGAACTACTGCGTATACAATGGCGAGTATAAACACGAATACCTGGGTACCAGCTGGACGAACGCTGCCACCGCGAAAATAGGCGTGGATGCCATCCGTATGATGCGAAGGCCTGCTCTGGAAGCGCTGGAAAAGAGCAGGCGTTTCGAACCGCCCATACCCATCGAAAAAGTGGCAGAGCTTGCCAAGCCCTTCCTATCCATCGGCAACCAGTACGGTGAAGGCTGGTTCCTCACCGGAGAGATGGCAGAGCTGATTCTTTCCGGCACACCCAACATTGTATGCATCCAGCCCTTTGCGTGCCTGCCCAACCATGTGGTGGGCAAAGGCGTCATCAAAGCCCTTAAAAAAGCCTATCCCCAGTCCAATATCGTGGCCGTGGACTATGACCCTGGCGCGTCGGAAGTCAATCAGCTCAACCGCATCAAGCTGATGCTTTCCACGGCAAAAAAGCGGCTGGCAGAAGAGGAAACTGCTGAAGCTGCGGTATAAGGAAGCCGCAGAATGGGAGAACGACCAATTTACCTTTATACTGCTCTATGAATGGAAGCATCAGCACGGGAGCACAGGTGAACCGGATGTTGACAGGGTTCCCCCCCCCCGGATTCCAGGCACCACAACAGCATGCGCGCCTGCCAATATTGGCAGGCGCGCATAGTTTTGACTTTTGAAGGCATAGAAAGGGTCTTTCCCCTGATACGGACTGGCTGGCCGCTTATTTTGCAAGCAGCTTTTCCAGCGCCGCCAGCCTAAGGCTTAGGCAGAGAACCTCCATAGCCTTCTCCAGTTCCTCCACAGGAGGCAGGCTGGGGGCAATACGCAGGTTGGAATCATCGGGGTCATTGCGGTAGGGATACGTCGCGCCGGCGTTGGTCATCACCACGCCAGCTTCCTTGCACAGCTGCCATACCCGCCTGGCGGTGCCGGGCATGGCAAACAGGCTGACGAAATAGCCGCCCTTGGGATCATTCCAGTGGGCGATGCCCAGGGGTTTAATCTCCCGGTTCAGCCATTTGGCAACACATTCGAATTTGGGTGCCATAACGGAAGCGTGGAGCTTCATGATCTCCAGTGTATGAGCCTTGTCCTTCAGATAGCGGACGTGGCGCAGCTGGTTGACCTTGTCATAGGAGATCATCTGGACGCCAAAGATGCCGGTAAAATACTGAATATTGGCCTCGCTTGCCGCCATGCAGGAAATGCCGCCGCCTGCGAAGGTGATCTTGGAGGTGGAAGCAAACTCGTAAACCATATCCGGGCGGCCTGCCTCGGCACACATGGAAAGGATGTCCGGGAAAGGAACATAGTCTCCCTCAAATTCGTGGACGCAGTAGGCGTTGTCCCAGATGATGGCAAAATCCGGAGCAGAAGGCTTCAGATTGGCGAAACGGCGCACTGTTTCATCAGAGAAAATAATGCCGTCAGGATTGGAGTATTTAGGCACTGTCCAGATAAGCTTGACCTGAGGATCCTTCACCAACTCGTCCACCATGTCCATATCCGGGCCGGTGGGAGTCATTGGAATGGGAATCAGCTCCGCGCCGAAGAACTCGCCGATCTGGAAATGGCGGTCATAACCTGGAGCTGGGCAGAGAAACTTGACTTTTTCCTCCCTGCACCAAGGCTTGGGACTGTGGAGCAGACCGTGGGTATAGGCACGGGACACCACGTCAAACATCATATTCAGAGAAGCCGCACCGCCGACGAACACCTCGTCTGGCTTGCAGCCCAGCACATCCGCCCAGTAAGAACGGGCACAGGGTAGTCCGGCCAACTCACCGTAATTCCGAGCATCCACGCCATCGTCAAAGCAATCCTCGGGCTTCTGCAGCATGGTCAACAGCCCGCTGACCAGATCCAGCTGCTTTTTCGCGGGCTTACCGCGGGCCATGTTCAGCTTTAGGCCCTGAGCCTTGCAGGTTTCATAAGACGCACGTACGGCGTTATATTCACGTTCCAGTTCCTCCCGGGTCATGCAGGAATAGGGGGTCATTTCCATCATCCTTTCGGCATTTTGACAAGTCTAATGGGAATATTATATGCCCGAAGAGAAGAAAATGCAATATCAGTTTGGTCAAAAATTCATTTTTTAGGGTTTAAATTGATAAATCAGAGAATTGCACAAAGCACCTTGCAAATTGAAATTTGTTTTACTGCAAATTCACGTTGTAAAAAACAGAAGAAAGCCGTCGGATAATGCCGCACAGGATCGATGTCAGGCGGTTGTTTTCAGAAAGACGGCGTGACCGGACTCGGTCACGCCGTCTTTTGTCAGCTGTCAGGATTCCTTTACCGCCTTTTTCGTGGTTCTCTTGCGGGTTGTTGGCTTTTCCTCGGTGGCGGGAGCCTCTTGCGCTGCCTTTTTGGTGGTTCTCTTTCTGGATGTGGGCTTCTTCTCGGCGGCAGGAGCGTCCTGCGCTGCCTTTTTGGTGCTTCTCTTTCTGGTGGTGGGCTTCTTCTCGGCGGCGGGAGCTTCTTCCGCCGTTTTTTCTGTGGTCTCCGGGGCGGTCTTCTCAGATTCTTCGGGCAGGATTACCTTTTCTTTCAGCACAAAGCCGGTGCGGGCGGGGATGTACAGCTCAATGTAGTCCTTGCCATCAAAGCGCTTGGAAGAGTAGGTTGTATTCGCCACGTTACCGAAGCCGCCGTACTTTTCGTCATCAGAAGACAGTACCACAGTGTATTCGCCGGGCTGGTGGACGGGGATCAGCACATTGTTCAGAGAATTGCCAAAGTGGAAGTTGAACACGAAAACCAGACCGTGGCGGTAGAAAGCAAACGTCTGTTCCGGCGCCTTCATCAGCAACAGGTCAGCCATACGCTGGTCGAATATCTGATTCTCCTTGGTCAGCTTTACCATGTCCTCGTCAAAGTCGCCCAGCCACTGGTATTTCAGGGAGCCGTTTTCCTTCAGGCTCCACTGGCGGCGGCAGTAGTGGAAGCTCCACCCGTTGCCTTCCCGGGGGAAGTCGATCCATTCAGGATGACCGAATTCGTTGCCCATGAAGTTGAGGTAAGCTTCTCCGCCGCCCGCCAGGGTCAGCAGGCGGATCATTTTATGCAGGGCGATGGCACGGTCGATAATGATGTTATGGCAATCCTTGTTCATGTCGGTGTACATGTTGGCACCCGCGAGACGGAAAATCAAGGTCTGATCGCCCACCAGCGCCTGATCGTGGGATTCCACATAGGCCACGGTCTTTTCGCCGGGACGGCGCAGGCACATATCGCCCCACATCTTATTGATGTCCCAGAACTGATCCTGTCCCTTCACTGCCTTGACCCACATATCCGGCAGACCCATGCCCAGCCGGTAGTCAAACCCGATGCCGCCGTCCTCAATGGGCAGGCACATGCCGGGCATGCCGGACATATCCTCAGCGATGGTAATGGCTTTGGGATTCACCTGAC
Organism: Faecousia sp.; assembly: GCA_051867075.1. GTDB lineage: Bacteria > Bacillota > Clostridia > Oscillospirales > Oscillospiraceae > Faecousia. The sequence goes on from JBJDYG010000097.1 coordinate 39,649, forward strand.
GGATCAGCTCATTGGCAAGCTGCAGGTAGGTGACGGCCTCAGTGTGGGTGTTGTAGGAGAAATACTTGTCGTTGGAGGTAAAGTCCGTGCCAAGACCGTGGTCATGATACAGCATGGAGGTGACGCCGTCGAAGCGGAAGCCATCAAAATGATATTCTGTCATCCAGAATTTCAGATTGGACAGCAGGAAGTGAATAACGCCGGTCTTGCCGTAGTCAAAGCACTTGGTGCCCCACGCCGGGTGGTCGCCCTTGGCGCCGTCATGGAAGAACTGCCAGGTAGTGCCGTCGAACATGTTGATACCCTCGGCGGTGTTCTTCACAGCGTGGGAATGCACAACATCCAGAAGCACCCGAATACCCATGGCGTGGGCCTTGTTCACCAGATATTTGAGGTCTTCAGGCTTGCCAAACCAGCTGGATGCAGCATAGAAATTACTCACCTGATAGCCAAAAGAGCCATAGTAGGGATGCTCCATAATAGCCATGAGCTGAATGGTGTTATAGCCCGCTTTCTGCACACGGGGCAGAACATTGTCGGCAAACTCCCTGTAGGAGCCGACCTTGCCCTCCTCCTGGGCCATGCCCACATGGGCTTCGTAGATGTACAGCTTGTCCTCGCCCACGAAATCCTTATCCGTCCAGTCGTAGACCTTACGGTCGTCCACCACCTCGCACTCAAAGGTGATGGTTTCCTTGTTCTGCACCACACGGCGGGCATACAGCGGGATATGTTCGGTGCGGGTCATGTTGGCATCCACTACGGTTTTGACCCTACAGCCATCCCACAGGGCATTGTCGCCGGGAAGGAACAGCTCCCAGTTGCCGTTTCCGATGTTGGTCAGAGGATGGGAGGTCTTGTTCCAGCCGTTGAATTCGCCCTCCAGATACAGCTGGTAGGCGCTGGGCGCCCACTCCCGGTAGTACCAGCCGCCGTCCACATGGTGGAAACCGAAATACTCATGGGCGTTGGCAAAATCGTTGAGAGTCTGACCCTGATCCAGAATGCGGTTTTTCGTTGCCCAATATAGGAACATGCGCAGATCAATGTCCCCGGCAAAGGGCGTCAGCTGGGGATTCAATTCCAAAATACGATACATAGCGTCTCCTTTTCCGTGTAAATCAAAGTAGCCAAGCAGAGGGACTGCGAGCATTCCGCCGCACCTCTATTTTAGAAGAAGCAGGCAGTTCTGTCAAGGGCTTTTCATTATACAAAACCCTTACAAACCGGACAGGCTTTTGATTTTTATTTTACATGCCAAAGATTTTGGAATTTACAATGGGCTTGTAATATAAAAGCCGTAGGATACATACCAAGTACATCAAAATCAAAGCCTACAAGGAGAAGTAAGAATATGAAAAAAATCATTTCCATTGCCCTGATTGCCATGCTGTTGTTCGCCATGGCAGGATGCTCTCAGAGCGAAACCGCAGCCGCTCCCGCACAGACCGAGGCTCAGACCGCAGCTGTTCAGACCGAGGCTCCTGAAACCACCGCTGCCCCCCTCTCCGGCACCGTCGCCACCGACGGCTCCACCTCCATGGAGAAGGTTATCGGCGCTCTGGGCGAGGCCTTTATGGAAGCCAATGCCGGCGTAAACTTCACCTATAACCCCACCGGTTCCGGCTCCGGCATCACCGCCGTGTCCGAGGGCCGCTGCGACATCGGCCTTTCCTCCCGCGCCCTGAAGGATGCCGAGAAGGAATCCGGCCTGGTTGGCACGGTTCTGGCCTATGACGGCATCGCGGTGATCGTCAACCACGCCAACGCTGTGGAGGACCTGGACATTGCAACCATCGCCAAGATCTACACCGGTGAGATCACCAACTGGTCCGAGATTGGCGGCAGTGATGCCGAGATCGTCCTGATCGGTCGTGAGGCCGGTTCCGGCACCCGGGGCGGCTTTGAGGAACTGACCGACACCGTAGACAAATGCCAGTACCGTCAGGAGCTGACCTCCACCGGCGACGTCATCACCGCTGTGGCTCAGAACCCCGACGCCATCGGCTACGCTTCCCTGGCTTCCGTCAAGGATACCGTCAAGGCCCTGAAGGTTGCGGGCGTGACTCCCAGTGAAGAGACCGTCAAAGACGGCACCTACCTCATCCAGCGTCCCTTCGTTCTGGTAACCAAAGAGGGTGCCGCACTCAGCGCCGCTGCCCAGGAATTCTTCGACTACGCCACCAACGGTGAAGCCAACGACATCATCGCTGCCGCCGGTGTGGTACCTGCCAACGGTTAACCAAAAGCCAAGGCTCCCCCACCCGGGGGAGCCAAATGCCTTTCCTTTCAGGGAAAGCCATGCTTCCAGTTAAGAACCTTTCCGAAAGGCTGATAAGATGAAACACAAATCAAACCTTTTTGAAACCGCAATTCACGGCATCTTCCTGATCCTCGGCCTCATCACCGTAGGCTGTGTGCTTCTGATTACGGTTTACCTCATCGTGTCCGGCATCCCCGCTATCCGTGAAATCGGTCTGGTGGAATTCCTGTTCGGCGGCAAGTGGGCCTCTACGGCAGCGGATCCGAAATATGGTATTCTCCCCTTTATTCTCACCAGTGTCTACGGCACCGCCGGAGCCATTCTCATCGGCGTGCCCGTTGGATTTTTAACAGCAGTGTACCTGGCAAAGATCGCCCCAAAGAAAGTAAAGAGCTTTATGGAGCAGGCAGTTTCCATGCTGGCGGGCATTCCTTCCGTGGTTTACGGTCTTGTAGGCATGATGGTGCTGGTTCCGGGACTGCGGAAGATTTTCAGTATCCCCGACGGCGCCAGCTTATTGGCTGCAATTATCGTCCTCGCGGTGATGATTCTTCCCTCCATTATCAAGATGTCCATCACCGCCCTGGAAGCCGTGCCCAAGGAATATGAGGACGCCTCTCTGGCCCTTGGGGCGACCCCGGAGGAGACCTACTTCCGGGTATCTGTCCCCGCCGCCAAAAGCGGTATTGCCGCCGCCGTGGTGCTTGGCGTAGGACGGGCGATTGGCGAAGCCATGGCTGTTATGATGGTGGCAGGCAACGCTCCCAACATGCCCACCTCTTTGTACCAGAGCGTTCGCTTCCTGACTACCGCCGTTGCCAGCGAAATGTCCTATTCCAGCGGCCTGCAGAAGCAGGCGCTGTTTTCCATCGCGCTGGTGCTGTTCCTGTTCATCATGCTTATCAACGCCGCTCTGAATTTCTTTCTGAAAGGAGATAAAACAAAATGATCTCCAAACGCAGACGGATGTTCCTGTGGACAGTCCGGGGCGGGATGTATCTCGCCACCGCCCTGACTGCCGGTCTGACACTGTTCCTCATGGTGTACGTTTTAGCCAAGGGCATCCCCAATATCACCTGGGAACTGCTCAGCACCAAGCCCAGCTACCTGGCTGACCGCATCGGCATTCTGCCGGACATCCTGAACACCTTGTACATCATCATTTACACCCTGGTTCTGGTGCTGCCTCTTGGTGTTGGCGCGGCTATCTACCTGACAGAGTACGCCTCCAACAAAAAAGTGGTCGCCATCATTGAATACGCCGCCGAAACCCTTTCCGGCATCCCCTCCATTATCTACGGCCTGGTTGGTATGCTGCTGTTTTCCAACAACATGGGCACTTCCCTCTTGGCCGGTGCCCTGACCCTTGTAATCATGAACCTTCCCACCATCATGCGAAACACACAGGAAAGTCTGAAAACCGTTCCCCAAAGCTACCGGGAGGGTGCTTTTGGTCTGGGCGCAGGAAAATGGCGGGTCATCCGCACGGTGGTGCTCCCGAACTGCGTGGACGGAATCATCACCGGCTGCATTCTCTCCGTTGGACGCATTTTGGGAGAATCTGCCGCCCTGCTGTTTACCGCTGGCTTTGCCCATGTGGTGAATGGCTTCTGGGCTGCCAGAAACAGCGCAGGCGCGACCCTGACCGTCGCCCTGTACGTCTACGCCAAGGAGCAGGGAGAATTCGGTGTTGCCTTTGCCATTGCCGCCATTTTGATGGTGCTGGCATTCCTCATCAACCTGTCCGCATCCATGGTCAGTAAATATTTTGGAAGGAAGAATCGAATTGGCTGAGATTATTACCGCAAAGGATCTTTGCCTGTGGTACGGGGATACCCAGGCGCTGAAATCCATTAACATGAACATCCCTGAGCACAGCATCACCGCGCTGATCGGCCCCTCCGGCTGCGGCAAATCCACCTTTTTGAAGACCCTGAACCGGATGAATGATCTGATCCCCGGGGTGAAGATCACGGGAGATGTACGCTATGAGGGAAAGGACATCTTTCAGGCGGAGGTAAACAACCTGCGCAAGGAGGTCGGCATGGTATTCCAGAAGCCCAATCCATTCCCCATGAGCATCTATGACAATATCGCCTACGGCCCCCGCACCCACGGTATTCACGGCAAAGCGAAGCTGGACGAGATTGTTGAACGGTCACTGCGGGATGCCGCCATCTGGGATGAAGTGAAAGACCGCTTAAAGAAGAATGCCCTTGACCTTTCCGGCGGTCAGCAGCAACGGCTGTGTATTGCCAGGGCTTTGGCTGTAGAGCCAAAGGTGCTGCTGATGGACGAGCCCACTTCCGCTCTCGACCCCATTTCCACATTGAAAATCGAGGAACTGGCCTCGTCGCTGAAAGAAAAATACACCATCGTTATTGTGACCCACAACATGCAGCAGGCCGTCCGAATTTCCGATTACACCGCCTTCTTCCTGCTGGGTGAGCTGGTGGAATTCGGCGGAACGGAACAGATTTTCTCCCGGCCCGCAGACAAGCGGACGGAAGATTACATTACAGGGAGGTTTGGCTGATGAGAGAGTTTTTTGAGGAGCAGCTTCTGCTGCTGAACCAGGAATTGACAGAAATGGGCGCGCTGTGTGAGGAGATCATTTCCATGGCCTCTCAGGCGCTGGTTGCCTATGATGAAGAATTGGGCAGCAAGGTTTCCAGAGTGGGCGCGAAAATCGACGAAGAGGAGCGCACCATCGAGACCATCTGCATGCGCCTTCTTCTGCGTCAGCAGCCGGTAGCGCGGGACTTAAGGGCAATCTCCGCCGCACTGAAAATGATTACGGACATGGAGCGGATCGGAGACCAGGCAGAGGACATTGTAGAAATCATCCCCTGCATGATCGCCCATCCCCATGAGGAATATCCCAAGATCCGGGATATGGCAAAGGAAACCATGGCTATGGTGACTGACAGCGTGGACGCCTACGTCAAACAGGACGTGTATCTTGCCAAGGCCGTGCAGATGCACGACGATGTTGTGGACAACTATTTCACCCGGATAAAAGGCGGTCTCATCGACATAATCGCGAACAACCCCGCCGAAGGGGAATATGCGCTGGATCTTCTGATGATCGCCAAATATTTCGAGCGCATCGGCGACCACGCCACCAATATCGCCGAGTGGGTGGAGTATTCCGTCACCGGCGTTCATAAGGAATAGGATTTCCTTCAAACAGGCACCTGTACTGCATCGCTGCCATGTTCGGAATAACACCTGCGAATACCCTACGATTCGTCATCCCCATGGGTAATACAGAACGCCGGAGGCACAGAGCCTGCGGCGTTTTGCATTGACTTTTTAATGGAAAAAGGATACAATAATGCGTGCTGAACGACGCAAACGCCTTGAAAGCCCAGACTTTCATGCCTATTTGCGTAATTCACATTGGCTGCCGCCTGAATTCCATAAAGCAGTTTCAAAGAGTCGATTTTATGGAATTACGTACCTGGCGGAGCGTGAATAAGCCGCTTTTTCGGCTTATTCGGCAGACATTGCCATAGGCTCATATGACACAAAGGAGGTTCCATCATGTATACTGCTTCTGAAACCCGTTATGACACCATGCCCTACAACCGCTGCGGGAAAAGCGGCTTGAAGCTGAGCGCTGTTTCTCTCGGTTTGTGGCACAATTTCGGCGACACCGGCTGCTATGACACAATGCGGAAAATGTGCCGGGTGGCCTTTGACCAGGGCATTACCCACTTCGATCTTGCCAACAACTACGGCCCTGATGCCGGCAGCGCCGAGCGGAATTTCGGTCAGATTCTGAGAGACGATCTGGGCGTTTACCGGGACGAGCTGGTAATCAGCACCAAGGCGGGCTATTACATGTGGCCCGGCCCCTACGGTGAGTGGGGCAGCCGGAAGTACATGCTTGCCAGCCTTGACCAGAGCCTGAAACGGATGGGTCTTGAATATGTGGACATTTTCTACCACCACCGTCCTGACCCCGACACGCCTCTGGAGGAAACCATGGGTGCGCTTGCCACAGCGGTGCACTCCGGTAAAGCGCTGTACGTTGGCCTTTCCAACTACGACGGGGAGCGGATGGCACAGGCAGCCACCATTCTGGAGGACCTGAAGGTTCCCTTCATCATCAACCAGAACAGTTATTCCATTTTCAACCGTACCATTGAAAACAATGGTCTGAAGGAAACGTCCGCCAAGCTGGGCAAGGGCATCATCGCGTTCTCTCCCCTGTCTCAGGGTCTGCTGACCGACCGGTATTTGAAAGGGATTCCTGCCGACAGCCGCATCGTGACCGACGGCAGGTTCCTGAAAGCCGGAGCCCTGACACCGGAACGGCTGGAACAGATTCGGCAGCTGAACGATCTGGCGGCCCAACGTGGACAGACACTGGCACAAATGGCGCTGAGCTGGATACTGCGCGACGGCATCGTCACCAGTGTTCTGGCAGGCGCTTCCCGTCCGGAGCAGATTCTCGACAATGTCCGTGCCGCCCAGAACACCGCATTTTCTTCCGACGAGCTGGCGCTCATCGACAGCATCAGCCGGTAAATCAAAACCACCCCGGGGGACGGTTCGTCATGAGGCCCCAACAGAGGACCAGCTCCGCTCCGGTAAATCAAAACCACCCCGGGGGACGGTTCGTCCCCCGGGATTCTTCATCAGATCGTTCCCAGTCACTGACAGGACAGGCTTTTATTCCTGCTCGCCAAGGCATGCCAGAATCGGGGCAATGTACTTCTTATCCGAAATATCATAGGACGACGAAATCATTTTCAGCATGATTTTCTCTTCCTCTGTTTTATCCTTCTTCGCCTCAAGCGCCTTGAGGAACATTTTCATCATGAGCTTTGAATGCACCGGCATTTTCTCGTAGTTAAAGCCGCCGGGACAATAAAATGCATGAACCCGTTCCCATTCAGGACCGGAGAAATTACGCCTGAGAGCCACCTCAATTTCCGGGCTTTCCATGGGGCTTCCCCCCACGCAAAAGACGATCCGCCTCTTTGCTTCCCATTTGCCAAGATTCCCCTTGAACCAGTTCAGACCGCTGATTCCTCCGGCACATGCCCAGCCTCCGTAAACGATGGTCTCATAGCCATCCAGGTTTTTCTTTTTCGCCTCCGCCAGCGCGAAGCAATCCGCCCCGGCCGCCTCGGCGATCCATTGGGCGTAGCGCTTCGTAAAGCCCGTCTGCGAATTATAAATGACAACTGTTTTCATTACTTTGCATCTCCTTTGATTTCCAAAAGATTTTTCTCGATTCTGGAAATGATCCTGTATGCGCAGTCGATTTCCTCGTCGGTTATTCCCAAAAATAAGCGATTCATGAATACCGTTTCCTTTTCACGATATCGCTGCGCCAAGCACATGGCGTCTTCCGTGAGATACACGCACCGCTTTCGCTTGTCCTTTTCATCAGCATCCAGATATACCAGGTTTTTCTTTTCCAGGCTGTTCAAAATCTCCTTGACGCTCTGTCTCGTGCAGCCCATTGTTTTAGCCAGTTCATTGGCAGTGGGCGCCGAATCCGGATACAGGTTCATACACGCCATCAGGAAAAACTGTTTGCAGGTAATCTCCTCATAAAAAGAATCGCCGATTGCCTGAAGCCGGTTGTGAAACGCGAAAAACAGTCCGAACAAGGCATATTTGTGATCCATCATCTGCAGAACATCCGATGCGTCCATTGTTCCCCCTCCTTATATGCAATATATTGCCTATCTGGATTATATAACATTCTCTCAGCAAAGTCAACCTTGCAAACACCGCTCAGCGCGAAAAAGGGCGAACGGAAATCCGTTCGCCCGCCAATCTATTCATTCAGTTCAGTCCATCCCGGGATTTCTGCGCACCCAGCAGGAAGTTCCGGGTCTTTTCGCTCTTGGGATTACCGAAAACCTCCTCCGGGGTACCGGATTCCTCGATAACACCGTCGGCCATGTAGATCACCACATCCGCCACCGAACGGGCGAACTCCATTTCGTGGGTAACCACGACCATGGTGTTGTCTTTTCCCTTCAGGCCCCGGATGACCCTCAAAACCTCCCCCGTCAGCTCCGGATCCAGCGCACTGGTGGGTTCGTCAAAGCACAAAACCTCTGGCTGCAGCGCCAGCGCACGGGCTATGGCAACCCGCTGCTGCTGACCGCCGGACAGCTGATAGGGATAGGCACCTGCCTTGTGGGACAGTCCCACCCGCCCCAGCAGGCCCATGGCAGTTTCCCGAATCTGCGCCGGGCTTCCCTTCTTCAGAAGGCTGGGCGCCAGCATAATGTTTTCCAGAGCAGTATACTGGGGAAACAGGTTGAAGTTCTGGAACACCAGCCCAAAATGAAGCCGGTTCTGTCGGATTTGATCATCGGACAGGTTTTTTCCTGTCAGCAGGGCGCCGTTCACCCAAATCTCACCCTCGTCCGGGGTTTCCAGAAAATTCAGGCACCGCAGCAGGGTGGTCTTTCCGCTTCCCGAGGAGCCAATGATGGCAAGTACCTGCCCCCGCTCCATGGAAAAGCTGACACCCTTTAGCACTTCGGTGTCACCGAATCCTTTTTTGATATTTTTTACTTCCAGAATCGGCATAGGTTCAACCCCTGAAATAATCCAATTTCTTTTCCAACTTTGCAAACAGCACCGTCAGGATGCCATTGAACAGCAGGTAAAACACGGCAGTGTAGAACAGAGGCCAAATAAGCCCCTTCTTGATGTAAGACTCACCCACATAGACGATTTCGTAAATGGCAATGATCCGGGACAGCGCCGTGTCCTTCACCAGAGTGATAAACTCGTTGCCCATGGGTGCGAGAATCCGCTTGATTACCTGCAGCAGAACCACCTTGAAGAAAATCTGACTCCGGGTCATGCCCAGTACCTGCCCTGCCTCATACTGTCCCTGGGGAATGCTTTCAATGCCGCCCCGGTAGATCTCCGAAAAATAACAGGCGTAATTGATGGTGAAGGCCACAATGACGGCTTCAAACCGCCCCAGCCCATGAACACCAAAGATCAACCCGGGTCCGTAGAAAATGGCAATCAGCTGAAGCATCAGCGGCGTACCGCGGATGATCCATACAAACCCCTGGGTCAGTCGTTTCAGCGGCCGGAACCGGCTCATGGAGCCAAAGGACACCACCAGTCCCAGCGGCAGGGAGAACACCAGTGTCAAGAAAAAGATTTTTACGGTTTCCCAGAAGCCTCCAAGCAGCTCCATTGTCACCGGAAGGAACATAGCGGCTACCTCTTTCTATGGATGGGGCGGCGAAACCGCCGCCCCATACGCTTTTTTTATCAGCCAGCCAGAGTCAGGCTGTATTTGTCGGCCAGCGCCTGAAGGGTGCCGTCGGCAATGCACTTGTCCATGAACTTGTTGAATGCATCGGTCAGGTCGGAACCCTTGCGGAAGCCGACGCCGTATTCCTCGGAGGTCAGGCTGATGCCGGAGGCCAGATCATCGTAGCTGGTGCCCTCGCCGGTCATGGCGTTGGCCATGGTGATGTCGATGACGCAGGCATCGGCAGTGCCGGCGGAAACCTCCATAACAGCCTTGGCCTGATCCTGCACCGCAACATAATCCGTAATGCCAAGATCCACAATGGCAGCTTCACCCGCAGAACCGCTTTCCACGGCAAAGGTCAAGCCCATCAGGCTGTCGGCATCGGGGTAATTGCCCACCGCATCCGCCTTCATGACGACCACCTGGGCGTTGACAACATAGGGGTTGGAGCAGTTGGTGTTCAGAGTCACCTCGTCGGTGATGGTCATGCCGTTCCAAATGGCATCAATGTTCTTGGAATCCAGCTCAAAGAACTTCTGACCCCAGTCGGCAATGACAAAGAATTCGCACTCCACACCCAGCTCCTCGGCAAACAGCCGGGCAAACTCGGCATCAAAGCCGGTCCACTCGCCGCTTTCGTCCTTGTAGTCCATGGGTGCGTAGTCGGTGATACCCACAATGAGCTTACCGTTTTTCTTGACATAAGCCGCGTCAGAATCGGATGCCGCTTTGCTGCCGCAGCCGGCAAGGCAACCCAGCATCATCAAAATGGTCAGGATCCATGCAATGCTCTTTTTCATATTCTTTTCTTCCTTTCTCATCCGGCATCCGCCGGGATCTGATACGGGGATTATACTTTATCGCATTAAAGTTGTAAAGTGTGATTTTGCTGTTTTGCCAATTTTCGGCGGAATAAACAGAACCCCACTTGCTTTATCGCTTTAGCTTGGTAAAGTATTACAAAGACGCCGCAGGCATTTCTGCTTGCGGCGGCGTAATCCAGGGTATGATGACGGGATGAACCTGCAGCAAGCTGAGGTTCGCAGTCCCACGGCGCAGCGGCCTATGCTTTTCTCTTTGATGAGGGCTTTGATACTGCTATTTCTCCCCCGGCAGCTCCGGCAGTTTTGCCTCCCCCAACTGCGCCCGGGTCTTTTTTGCAGCCTCCATCAGGTTCTGGAATTCGGAAGCCAGAATCCGACGGGTGTCCGGGTCATTGCCCAGGGTCTTGATGTAAGTACGGATATTCCTGGGGTGGAAAATATCCAGGGCTTTTTCGATCCCACCGGTACCCAGCAGCCCGAACATAGCGTCCACCAGACGGTTGCGTTCCTGGGTATCCATAGCCGCAATCCATGCCTTAATGGTCTGATTCAGGAATTGAGAATCGGCGGTAATGGCCTCCATGGGCACGAAATCCGCGCCCATGACCTCCCACGAATACAGATCATGCTGCAGGAGACTTACCTGATTGCTTTTGATAATGGTATAGGATTCCTCATGCTCCAGCAGCATCCCGATCACCGAGGACTGAGGCACATAGGTCTTGATCCGGGGCACCATGTTTTGGTACCCCGGGTCACCCATGAGGTAGTCCGTAAAGCCGGGGCCGTCGTTGTTGTAGACCTCAAGAATCTGCTGCTGCACCATAGGCGAGCTTCTTGCCGCGGCAAATACAGCGAGATTTCCTCCCTTGGAGTGACCGCACAGGCGAAGGGGCATCACATACTCCGCCGCCACCTCCCGGACATATTCCTGCGCCAGCAGCTGGGCGGGAATGGCCTGCTGGAAGGTCATGTTGAAATCCTCTTTCCAGCCCACAAGGGATCTGTCCGTCCCCCGGAAGGCCGCAAAAGCGCTGTCATCGGGAAGCAGGAAGGTCACAGCAGCAAACTGCGTCTCCTGCTCCGGTATGAACTGATCCCTGTAGAACACCACTTTGCAGGTGCCGAACCGAACGGTGCAGGCGGCGGCGCGGAGCAACTCCGGATCATACTTCGACCGAACACGGCTCTCGTAATCCTCCAGGGCCAGGAAATCTTCCGCCACTTCCCGCAGCGGAATGGGAATATCGGACGCATCCGCTGCACGTCCCGTATACGGGATATAAGAAAGGGCTGAGAAAATCAGCGCGTCCACCGGATTCGGGGGATCCTGCGTAAAGGACAGATCGCCCCGCCATTTCAGGTAATCAAAAATATTTGCCATGTCACTCACCTCTTTGCGTATATCCTAGCAGAAATCTATGAATTTTTCCACCATAAAATGGCAAAACGTTGACACGCTCACAGGGAACTTCATTTCCTGCAGCGTGTGAACCAGCAGCGCTGCTGCCTTTTCCCCTGCATAAAACCGCCTCCCATGGAAAAACTTCCATGGGGGTGTTCTTTTTGCGAAACAGAAACTGTCTTGGCATGTTTCTGGCGGGTATGGCAGCGGGAGCCGTTGCCGGACTGTTCGGAGCGGGAGGCGGTATGGTGCTAGTACCTCTGCTGACCCTTTTCACACCGTTGGAAGAAACCGAGGTGTTTCCCTCCTCCGTCTCCATTATCCTGCCGATTTGTCTGGTGACACTGGCGGTCACCGCCGCTGTGGGAACCGTTTCCTGGCAGGATGCCCTTCCCTATCTTCTGGGCAGCGCCGTGGGAGGTTGGATGGCGGGCATCTATGGACAGAAAATCCCGGTGAAGTGGCTTCATCGAGGACTGGGAATGCTGATTTTATGGGGAGGATACCGGTATTTATGCTAGAAAGCTTGCCCGCCGCGCTGATTGTCGGCACAGTATTGGGATTTCTCACCGGCCTGGGAGTGGGCGGCGGCAGCCTGCTGATTCTATGGCTGACCCTCGTTCTGGAAATCCAGCAGCAGACCGCCCGGGGCATCAATCTTCTGTTTTTTCTGCCTTCTGCCGCTATTTCCTGCTATTTCCGCTGGAAACAGGGTACGGTCAAACTCAAACGGATTCTTCCCGCCATCATCGCCGGGTGTATTGCTGCAGGTGTCTTCTCCTTCATCGGCGCCCGGATGGATCTGGAGCTGCTGAAAAAGCTGTTTGGCATCTTGCTCATCGTAACAGGGATACGGGAATTATGCTACCGTCCGAAGCCAATAACATAGGAACAGCTTTGTGTGCATGCGTGGCGTCAACCGTTTCTCTTTCGAAAAGCCAAATATCCTTCCAGAATCAACGACGCCGCCACGGCATCCACCGTGTCTTTCCGCTTTTTCCCATGATAGTTATGCTGGGAAAGAATATTATGGGCCTCCACCGTTGTGCGGCGCTCGTCCCACATGGTAACCTGCAGGCCGGTAGCCTGCCGGAGCCTGTCCGCGAATTCCCGGCACAGCGCCGCCCGGGCTCCTTCGGTGCCGTCCATATTTTTCGGCAGTCCCACAACAATTTCCCCCACCTGATTCTCCTGCGCCAGCCGGACGATATCGTCGATAGCCTTCTGCGTATTGCGGCTGGGCACCACCGTAGCCGAGCCCACCAGCGTACACAGCAGGTCAGAAATGGCAACACCGGTTCGGGCGTCGCCGTAGTCAATTCCCATGATCTTCATATTCCGTTCCTCCTTGCGATCGCTGCACCTATCATACAACATAAAACGAAGAAAATAAAGAAAAAAATGATTGACATTCCAAATGCCCCGTGGTAGAATGATTCTACCTGTGAAAAAGGGCTTTTTTTGTGCGCCTTTTTCAGCTCCGGGCGGTTATTTGTAGTTGACCGCTTCCTAAATTTTTCTCATGGGCGGGGTGATACAGGGAGGCAATATTTAAGGAGGTGCCGTTATGCGCGTGAAAGTCACTTTGAGATGCTCTGAGTGCAAGCAGAGAAACTACAACACCATGAAGAACAAGAAGAACGACCCTGACCGTCTCGAAATGAAGAAGTACTGCAGATTCTGCAGAAAGCACACCGTTCACAACGAGACCAAGTAAGGAGGCCCGAATCATGGCTGAAGTCAAAAAGGAAAACTGGTTCAAAAGAACCTGGGGCAAGGTCAAGAAGTACTTCCGCGAGCTGCGCAGCGAGCTGAAGAAGGTTGTTTGGCCCACCCCTCAGCAGGTGCTGAAGAACACTGCCATCGTCGCCTGCTGCGTCGTCGCGGTCGGCGTCTTCATCTGGCTGTTCGACTTCGTTGCCCAGGTCGGCATTGATGCCCTGATCGGACTGTTCCACTAAGGTGCGAAGTTATGGCAGAGACTGCAAAATGGTATGTTGTGCATACCTATTCCGGTTATGAAAACACTGTAAAGGCCACCATCGAGAAAACCGTGGAGTCCCGCTCCCTGCAGGACGTGATTCTCGCAACCTCCATTCCGCTGGAGACCGTTACCGAGATCACCGAGTCCGGCGCCAGCAAGACCTACGACCGCAAGGTTTATCCCGGCTATGTGCTGGTGAAGATGGTTTACAGTGACGACACCTGGCACGTCATCCGGAACATCCGCGGAGTGACCGGCTTCGTGGGTACTTCCAGCAACGACCCCACTCCCCTGACGGAAGAGGAAGTCTACGCCATGGGCGTGGAAAAGAAGGAGATTATCGTGAACTACGCAGTCGGCGATACCGTCCGGATTCTGGACGGCCCTCTGTCCTCCTTCACCGGTACAGTTGAGAGTGTGGATGTCGACAGAAACGCGGTTGGCGTGGTTGTCTCCATGTTCGGCCGTGAGACCTCCGTCGAGTTTGAACTCGATCAGGTAGAGGTCGTATCCCAGTAAACGCATCGGATCGATTCTTCGATCGGAACGTGGGAGGGGCGTGACCGCCCCGCAAGAAATGCGCCAAAGCGCATATTACCACATTTTATTCAGGAGGTGCTTATTATGGCACAGAAAGTCACTGGCATTATCAAACTGCAGATCAACGCCGCTAAGGCAACTGCTTCTCCCCCTGTCGGCCCTGCTCTGGGTCAGCACGGCGTGAACATCGCTGCTTTCATCAAGGAATTCAACGCCCGCACCAAGGACATGGAGGGCTACAAGATTCCCGTTGTCATCACCGTTTACGCTGACCGCAGCTTCACCTTCATCACCAAGACTCCTCCGACCCCCATGCTGATCATGAAGGCCATCGGTCTGGAGAAGGGCTCCGGTGTCCCCAACAAGACCAAGGTTGGCACCATCACCAAGGCTCAGATCGCTGAGATCGCCAAGACCAAGATGCCTGACCTGAACTGCCCCACTCTGGAGGCTGCTGAAAGCCAGGTTGCCGGTACCTGCCGTTCCATGGGCGTTACCGTCGTCGATTGATATTTGCTGATCCGGGCAGTCTGACCCGGAAATGTGGGAGGATTTTTCCGCATCACCACTATAAGGAGGATAATTACATTGTTTAGAGGCAAAAAGTATCAGCAGAGCGCCAAACTGATCGACCGCTCTGTTCAGTATGATCCCAACGAGGCCCTGGATCTGGTTGTAAAGGGCGCTTCCGCCAAGTTCGATGAGACCGTCGAGCTGCACATCAAGCTGGGCGTTGACTCCCGTCACGCCGACCAGCAGGTTCGCGGCGCCGTGGTTCTGCCCAACGGCACCGGCAAGACCCGCCGTGTCCTGGTGTTCGCCAAGGACGCCAAGATGGATGAAGCCAAGGCTGCCGGCGCTGACTATGTCGGCGGCATGGATCTGGTGGAGAAGATCACCAAGGAGAACTGGTTCGAGTTCGACGTAGTCGTCGCCTCCCCCGACATGATGGGTATTGTTGGCCGTCTTGGTAAGGTTCTGGGCCCCAAGGGTCTGATGCCCTCCCCCAAGGCCGGCACCGTGACCCCCAATGTGGCTGCCGCCGTCAAGGAGATCAAAGCCGGTAAGGTCGAGTACCGTCTGGACAAGACCAACATCATCCATTGCCCCATCGGCAAGGTGTCCTTCGGCACCGAGAAGCTGGCTGAGAACATGGACACCCTGCTGAAGGCTGTCGTGAAGGCCAAGCCCGCCGCCGCCAAGGGTCAGTATATCCGCTCCTGCACCGTGGCTTCCACCATGGGCCCCGGCGTGAAGGTTTCTACTACCAAGTATCTGTAATTCTGGCATGATTTACACCCGAAAGCAGCTGCTTTCGGGTGTTTTTCTTTTCAGCGCTTTCCTAACCGGATAATCTTGACAAATTTCGTGATGCCGGATATACTGAAGTTGTAATAAAATAGAGGGGGCTTGTTTATGAAAAAGGCTATTTCCCTGTTGATTGTCGTTTCTTTGATCTTCATTCTGACATTGCCTGCCGGTGCAAAGACGTCCACCTACACCTATACGGACAGAGCCGGCGGTAATTCCTTTCAGGTTCCCACCGGCTGGAATCTGGAGTCTCTGGACAATGATTTTCTAGATGTGAAATTCGTCCCTTCTTCTGCTGCTTCTGCCCTGATACTCTACGGTAGCACCGATCTGTGGAGTTCCCTTTCCGCGGGCTCCAGGAAGGGCCTGACCCGTTCGGACGTGGACAATGCTGCTTTCAGCCGCATCAGCGTTGCAAACTTTATTGGTGCGAAATCCAGTGATGTGAAGATGGTCACATTGGGCGGAAACGAGTATTTCTGTGGCGAAGCCCAGAAAACCAGGACAGCAGCAGGTCTTACATTTAACATTACGCTTACCAATTTTATCCGGTTTGAAAACGGATGGATGTACTGGTATCAGTTCGGCGGCGGCGAAAGCCATTCTCTGTATGATGACTTTGAGGCTATGGTCGCCAGCGCAAGCTACACTGCCTCCCAGAGCTCCGGCAGCACATCCAACCAGATGGACGCGCAGGTATATAAGGATGCCATCAGCGCCTATAACAGCGGTTCATACAATAAGGCCCGGGATCTGTTCGAATCCATCTCCGGCTATGAAGACAGCGAGTCCTATCTGAGACTTATCCGGATCCGCAATGCCGGAAGTAATATTGGTCTGGGAGGCAAAGTGTATAATAGCCTCTGCGGTCTGACCGCCAGCGATAAAAAAGACATCGACGCTGCAGCCAAGGATTTTGACTTTGCGGATACCGCCGAAGTTTTGCTGAGCAATTCCGACGTTGCATGCTATTTTCTGTGCGGACGCTGGGAATCCGCTGCCAAAGGTTCCAACCTCTGCTATTGGGAGCTGATGGAAAACCAAAAAGGCGGATACAACTACTACATCAGCTCCAAGCTCAGCACAAACTACGCTGACACCTTCTCCATCATCGACGGTAAGGTTTATGTGGACATTCTCGGCTCCAATAAGCTGACAATGACCATCACCCTCACCAGCCCGGACTGCATGGAGGTGCATACCAATGAAAAGAACAGGGACTATACCCTTTACCGGAAGTAAGCGACCGATCGACTGAATAAGTATGGTGGCCGCAAAATACTGATGTGGGAGGGGCTTTGCTCCTCCCCTTTCGTTTTTCACCATTCTTCTCAAATAATACTTGACAACTCCGCCTTTTTCTGCTATTATATAGCAGTTGCCAAAGACAGCAGGTTCCGCAAGGTGTAAATCCTGCCGAGGTGCGCTGAATACGAAATTTCTGCGTGTCTTTCTGTCTTCTGGCAGGAAGACACTTTTTATTTTCGGAGGTGAAAATTATGCCCAACGCAAAGGTTCTTGAGAGCAAGAAAGCCGTTGTCGATGCTCTGACCAGCAAGGTGAAGGAAGCCTCTTCCGTCGTCTTTGTTGACTACAAGGGTATCACGGTTGCTCAGGATACCGAGCTGCGTAAGCAGTTCCGTGAAGCAGGCGTGGATTACTCCGTCGTTAAGAACACCCTGACCAATTTCGCCACTAAGAATGCTGGCTACGATTTCTCTGAGGTTCTGAACGGTACCACCGCTATGGCTTCCACCACCGGCGACCCCATCGCCCCTGCCCGTATCGTCTGCGAGTTTGCCAAGAAGAACAAGCTGAAGACCCTGGCCATCAAGGGCGGCGTTGTTGAGGGTTCCGTCCTGTCCGCTGACCAGCTCAACGGCTTCGGCGAGCTGCCCAGCAAGAACGCTCTGGTCGCTTCTGTCCTGGGTACCTTCCTGGCGCCTATCTCCAGCCTGGCCTTCGTTCTGGATCAGATCCGGATGCAGAAGGACGGCTCCGCTCCTGCAGAAGCAGAAGCCTGATCGCGTAACCCCACACACCATTATCTACACATAATTTTAGGAGGAAATTTATCATGGCTAGTGAAAAAGTCACTGCTCTGGTTGAGCAGGTTAAGGAACTGACCGTTCTGGAGCTGTCCGAACTGGTTCACACTCTGGAGGAAGTTTTCGGTGTTTCCGCCGCTGCCGCCGCTGTTGCCGCTCCCGCTGCTGCCGCTGCTGCTGAGGTCGAGGAGAAGACCGAGTTCGACGTCATCCTGAAGTCCGCCGGCGCTTCCAAGCTGGGCGTTATCAAGGTTGTCCGTGCCGCTACCGGCCTGGGCCTGAAGGACGCCAAGGATCTGGTTGACAACTGCCCCAAGACCCTGAAGGAAGCCATCTCCAAGGAAGATGCCGAGAAGCTGGTTGCCGAGCTGAAGGAAGCTGGCGCCGAGGCCGAGATCAAGTAATTTATCTCACCTGCAAAGGATGTGCGGCCGCCAAAATTTGGCGGCCGCTTTTCTTCTCGTAATACTAAAACCTGATTAAAACCTTTAAAAGATTTCCGAGGATGAATTGCACCAGAAAAGGCAGATGACGCCGCTGGGCTGACGCCCAGCAAGGAAGATAACGCATTCTGGGGCAATTCAGACCGGAAAGATTGAAAGGTTTTAAACAGGTTTTAGTATAAGTGAAAGGACTCCCCTATGGATTTTCGCTCTTCCCTTTCTGCCGTCGCTGCCTATATCCCCGGTGAGGTGGAGGAAGTGCTTGCAGCCGCTTCTTCCAACATTCCAAAAGATCTGGAAAAGGCCATTTCCAGCGCTGCTTCTTATCTTCCCACGGAAATTGACCTTGTAAGCACGGCACAGTTCATGCTTTTCTTTGCCGCCGCGTCTCTGATTCTGGGGTTCATGGGGCGGGTTTTCCTGGGCAAGCGTTCCAGCCTGAATCACTCCCTGTCCTCGGCAATGGGCATCTTGTTTGTCTACGCGGCTTCCATTGTGGTCTATACCTTTAAGCCCTGGTCTTTGGACGCGCTGCTGTCTGCCCTGCCCTTTGTGCGCTTTGCCGGAGAACATCTGCTGGTCATTCCCTTTCAGGATACGCCTTTGACCATTGTGTGCAGCGAGCTGCTGTCTCTGGTGATGCTTGCGTTTCTGGTCAATCTGCTGGATACGCTGATTCCCCATGGGAACACCGCGCTGGGTTGGTTTTTGCTGCGGCTACTGACAGTGGTATTTGCATCGGTGCTGCACATTCTCGCAGACTGGGCGTTCAAAACCTATCTGCCCAATGTGCTGGTGACTTACGCACCCACAATCCTTCTGATTATTCTGGCGGCCACCTTGCTGATGGGTCTGATGAATCTGATTCTCAGCGTGATCCTTACGGTGGTCAATCCCATCTTCGGCGCGCTTTACACT
The DNA here is from genome assembly GCA_051867075.1 of Faecousia sp. Classification (GTDB taxonomy): domain Bacteria; phylum Bacillota; class Clostridia; order Oscillospirales; family Oscillospiraceae; genus Faecousia. The sequence goes on from JBJDYG010000097.1 coordinate 58,643, forward strand.
TTCTTTTTCTCCAACATCATCGGCAAACAGCTGAGCAAAGCAGTGTTCACCTCCGCCATCATCAGCGCTGTGGTGTTCCTGCTTGGACACTTCGGCTGTACGGTAATCTGCGTCAGCGCCGCCGCTCTTGCAGCGTACATCCCCCTCGCAATTCTGCTGCTGCTTCTGTGGTTCCTGATCGGACGCATACTGTAGCTGCTTTGCCCTCCGCGTGCGCGGAGGGCTTTTTTTGACTTTTTTCGACAGTTGTGGTAAAATAGCCGCCGAGGTGAGATTATGAAATGGACTTCCATTTTTCTTGTTCTGTTTTTTCTGACCGGCTGCGCCGCTTCAATGCCGGTGCAGACCACGCAGCCCACCCCGGCGGAAACGGAACAAACCGTTCCCATTCCGGCTGCCGCCCCTACTGAAACGGAGCCTCCCGATCCAATGCAGGTGCTTCTGGATTCCATGACAGTAGAGGAGCGTGTGGGACAGCTGTTTCTTGCGCGGTGCTCTTCTGATTCCGCCCTGTCGGATATCCGGGAATACCATCTGGGCGGTTTCGTGCTGTTCAGTGCGGATTTTGAAAATCAGACTCCGGATTCCATCCGGCAGACACTCTCCGGCTATCAGGCCGCCGACATTCCGCTGCTGCTTGCTGTGGACGAGGAGGGCGGCACCGTCACCCGGATCAGCCGTTACCCCGCCTTCCGCGCCCAGCGGTTTCCATCTCCCCGTGAGTCCTTTGCCGGGGGCGGGCTGATGCAGGCGCTGACCAATGAGGAGGAAAAATGCCAACTGCTGCAGTCTTTGGGTCTCAATGTAAACCTTGGCCCGGTCTGCGACATTTCCACTGAACCCGGCGCTTTCATGTATCAGCGTTCTCTGGGGCAGGACGCCGAAACCACCGGGAGCTTTGTCGCCGGGACAGTGAAGCTGATGAACGCCTACAAAATCGGCAGCGTTCTGAAGCACTTCCCCGGTTATGGCAGCAACGGCGATACCCACACCGGCCTTGCGGTGGACAACCGTTCTCTTGAAGAATTGGAGAAAACCGATCTGATTCCTTTTGCTGCCGGGATCGACGCAGGCTGCGGCGCTGTGCTGGTCAGCCACACCATCGTGCAGGCCATGGACCGGGAATTTCCCGCCTCCCTCTCTCCTGCGGTACATCAATACCTCCGCGAAACAATGCACTTTAACGGTGTGATCCTCACCGACGATCTGGTTATGCAGGCCATTGCCGACCAATATGGGGTCAGGGAAGCTGCTGTGCTGGCGGTTCAGGCCGGGAATGATATGCTATGCTCCACGGACTACCAGGAGCAGTACGCTGCCGTGCTGGACGCTGTACTGGACGGACGGATTGATTTTGATTCCCTGAATACGGCCGTCCTCCGGGTGCTGAGATGGAAGCAGACGCTGGGATTGCTGTAAAAAAGAACCCCTTTTCGGGGTTCTTTTCCATTATTCTGCTTTTTCGATGGCTTCCAATACACCGGACAGAACTTCCGTGTTCACGGTCTCCATCTGGCCGTTGTCGTAGGCTTCCGCTACCGCGGGGTCGATGGGCAGGCGAGCCAGAACAGGAATGTTAAACTGTGCAGCAATCTCGTCCAGATGGCTCTTACCGAACACGCTGATCTTTTTGCCGCAGTCCGGGCACTGGAGATAGGAATAGTTCTCCACGAAGCCAAGCACGGGAATGTGCATCATATTTGCCATCTTCACAGCCTTGGCGACGATCATGCTCACCAGATCCTGAGGACTGGTGACAATGATCACACCGTCCACCGGCAGGCTCTGAAACACCGTCAGGGGCACGTCGCCGGTTCCGGGAGGCATATCCACGAACAGGCAGTCCACATCTTCCCAAATGACATCCGTCCAGAATTGCTTCACCGCGCCTGCAATAACCGGCCCACGCCACACCACTGGGTCGGCAGGGTTATCCAGCAGCAGATTAATGGACATGACCTGAATACCGGTGCGGGTCAGAGCGGGATACAGCCCATGTTCATTTGCGCCCTGGCATTCGGTGACACCAAAGGCGGTGGGGGCAGAGGGACCGGTGATGTCGGCATCCAGAACGCCAACCCGCTTGCCCTGCCGGGCCATGGCAACCGCCAGCATGGAGGTGACGGTGGACTTACCCACGCCGCCCTTACCGGAAACCACGGCGATAACCTTTTTCACGCTGGCATTGGGGTTCAGCTCCGCCAGCAAGCTCTCCGCCTTGCGGTCAGAGCAGTCAGAGCCGCAGCTGGAACAATTACCGTTACAAGAACTCATGTTGAAATTCGCTCCTTATCTGTTTTTCTACCCTATTATAGGACGATTGCAGGACTGTGTCAACCTCAGAGTTTCAGCACCGCCACGATCTCTTCGCCATCCATTTCCCCGTTTTCCCAGAAGCCAAAGGAATGGTAAAGCCGCTTCGCCACGGCATTCTCCGGCTCATAGGAAAGATAGCAGTATTCCGCCTTACCCCGGGGAAATGTCCGAATATAGTCAAGCGCCTCTGCCAAAGCAGCTTTTCCGTAGCCTTTGCCCTGAAAGTTTTGGTCGATCATCAGCCGCCAGACAGAGTAGTTTTCCCGGGCAATGGGGGGAGCATCCTCCCAATCGTCACAGCCGTAACCGATCATAACAAAGCCCACCGGGGTTTCCCCGTCGTAGATTCCGAAGGGCATCGCCACACCGCCGTTTGTGATGGCGCAGTAGGCTTCCAGAATGCTCTGGGTGTTGGTGGCAACAAAGGTTCTTTGATCCTCCCGAACTTCCAGAGCGGTGATATCCCAGATGTTCCGGGCATCAATTTTTCGAAGTCGAATCATCGCCTTTCCTCCCAACATAAAGTGCGCGTAATTGCCGCAGCAGCACCTCTCAAAGCAGAGAGATAAGCGGTTCTATTCTCAGTCAATCACAAGATTCTCCATAGATTTTTCGCCTGTCACCATTTCGCCCAGAATGTTGGCCCATTTCTCAGTAAAGAAGGAAAAATATGAAATTTGTTTTTCCCTGCGCTTCCTATTCAAATTGGGAAGGAACCCCCATAGCGTTGAAGGAATCCCCATGACGATCAGATATAACGGTCCAAAAATCAGGGACTGAATGGTATGCCCGTACTCATGTACCTGCAATCGACCCAAAAGTTCCTCTTTGGAATATTCTTCCTTTAACTTCACGTAAAAGAGTGGCTCCGCAGTGACAAAGACAAACATTCCCAGAGAAACGCTGGATTTGCTGCTCCACTGGGTAATAATTGCCCCGTGGTAGCTATAGTGCTTTTCATTCCTATGGTGCAGGAATACCAGAAAGCCCAAGACTGTCTGGATGCATCCCCAAGTGCATTGCCATAGGCGGTATAAGAACGTTTTCATATTTTGAATTTCCTCACTCCTGCGCTTTTTCCCACTGTTCCATCAAATCCATGAGCACCGCTTCCGCTCCTTCCTTCTCCTCCATCAGGCGCGTCAGCTCCTGATAGTCGGCAGAAGCCGCCTCAATCTTCCGGTCGTAGTCGGCAATGATCTGCTCCTGCTTCTCGATCTCCCGTTCCAGACGTCTTACCAGCTTGTCTGCGTCCTTGGTGCCGCCCCTGGGTTTTTCCTTTTTTGGCTTGGGTGCCGTTGAAACCGTGGGCTTGGAAGCGGCTTCATGCTCCAATATGGAGCGGTATTTCTGGTAACCACAGGGAAAATCCCGGATCTGCTCATCCTCAAGAAGCCAGATCCGTTCGGCAAATTTTTCAATAAAGTAGCGATCGTGGGACACAAACAGCAGCACACCCTCGAATTCCTCAATGGCGGCTTCCACCCACTCCCGGGAGGCAATGTCCAGATGGTTTGTTGGCTCGTCCAGAATCAGCAGATTGATCTTCTCGTCCATCAGCATACACAGCCGCAGACGCGACTGCTCGCCGCCGGAGAGATTGCCAACAGTCTTGAACACATCCTCACCCTGGAACATAAACGCGCCGAGACGGTCTCTCGCCATCTGAGGGGTGCAGTTCTTTTCATAGAGCATGGTGTCATAGAGGCTGCGCTCCGGGTGGTCGAAGTGGATGATCTGGGGCAGATATCCCCATTTTACCGTGGGGCCGAACTGAATTTTTCCGGCGCAGTCCTCCTGACCCAAAAGGCACCTGATGAAGGTTGACTTTCCTGTTCCGTTGTCGCCCAGCAGAGCAATGCGCTCGCCGCCCTCCACCAGAAGATTCACATCTGAAAACAGTGTCCGGTCACCGAAGGCTTTGGACACATTTTTCATTTTAAAGACCACGTCTCCGGAAAAATCCTTCTCCCCGAAGCTGGCCTTCATGGTGCGTTCGATCTTGGGTTTCTCCGTTTTCCGAATGCGTTCCATCCGGTGCTGGATGGACATGGCCCGGCGGTAGAGGGTGCGGTTGTTGATGCCCCAGCCCTTCATTCGCTCCACGGTGTAGCCCAACTGCTTTAATTTCGCCTGCTCCTGCTCATACTGCTTCATCTGCAGATCGAATCGCGCCTGCTTTTCATCCATATAGAAAGAGTAATTGCCGGAGTAGAACTCCGCATGGCCGTCCACAATTTCAATGACCCGCTGTGCAACCTGATCAATGAAATAGCGGTCATGGGAAATAGCAAGAACCGTACCCTTGAAACTCCTGATATACCCTTCCAGCCACTCCACACTGTTCAGGTCCAAGTGGTTGGTCGGTTCGTCCAGCAGCAGGATGTCGGTCTTTTCCAGCAGGAGCCGGGCAAGGTTCACCCTTGTCTTTTCGCCGCCGGAAAGGCTCACAAATTCCTGCACCCGCTGCTCCGGCGTAATGCCCAGGCCGTTGCAGATTTTATCCACCTCAACGTCCATATCGTAGCCGCCGCCGGACTGGAACCGGTTCGTCAAAGCGTCATATTCCCGAAGCTGTTCCGCCGTTGTGCCATCTCCCATGGCGTGCTCCAGCTGTTCCATTTTTTCTCTGACCCGCATAATATCGGCGTAAGCGGTGCGCAGAACGTCCTCCACGGTATAGCCTTCCGGAAATTTAGGGATCTGGGAGATCAGCCCCAGCCGTTTGTCGGGATTGACGTAGACCTCTCCGCTGTCAAAGTCCATCTGGCGGGTAAGGATGTTGAAAAGGGTGGTCTTTCCGCAGCCGTTGCGGCCGAGAATTGCCACCCGCTCCCCTTCCTGAATTTCAAAGCTCAGGCCATCCAGAAGATTTTCTCCGATGACAAAGAATTTTGTTAAATTTTTGACTTGTATATCAACCATTTTGCTTCTCCAAGGATTTCACGATCTCGGCAAGTTCTTCCAATGTATACAGTAAATTCAGCGCCTGCAGCATGGCGTTGGCGCTCATGTGCTCCGGGAGATTCAGCCGTTTCAGAAGCGCCAGACGCTTGCTGGCGGCATCCTGCCCACCGGAGAGCCCTAATTCCACCAAATCCTGCTTTGTGATTTGCTTTGCCGCCGGGGCTTCCTCCCCTTCGACAGTTGCGCCGGCACGGCGCAGAGCTTCCAGAATGATTTCCCGGGACATCCCCTCCACCCCCAGCTTTCCTTCCTTACCGGGAGCGGACTTCCGCCGTTCCTTACCGGGAATGTCCGGGATATAGGCATGCTTCAGGTATTTTCCGGGGATAGCACTTTTGATGTGGTTTCGGATGACAAAGCCTGCACCGTCGGAATCTGTAAAGACGATCAGTCCCCGCTTTTCCGCAACCCGGCGCAGCAGAGCCAGCTGCTGCTTATCCTTGAAAATACCGAACCCGGAGGTTTCCAGAATGGGAGCGTCCACAATCTGGCTGAGGGTATTTTTGTCGTACTTGCCCTCTACCACAATAGCTTCTTTGATCTTAACCATTGCGTCCCTCCTGCGCCAACCGCAGCAAAAGAAGCTCCAGCAGGCGCTCTGGGTCGTCAAAGGAGGTTTTGATCTGGTAATCCGTTTCCAGCACCTGCTCTGCTGCCTTTCGGCAGAATTCCGGTGAAAACCGCCGGGCAGCCTCCATGGTCTTTCTCGCGGGATAGTCCGGAATCCCACAGAGTTTTTGCAGATCTGACGCGTTCCTGCCGTTATCCAGCAGGGTTCGTGCGGCGCTGACACGGCGAAAATGATTGCCTACCGCGCCCAAAATCGCCAGCGGCTCCTGCTGCATTTTGAATAGCTGCTGCAATTTCACCAATGCCTGATCGTACCGTCCGGCGCTCAGCATGTCCGTCATTTGGAACACCACAGCATCCAGCACCGGCTCTGTAACCGCGTCAATGTCGCTTTTTTGGATTTCATTTGCACCGGAATAGGCACAGATCTTGTCGATCTCGCCGCCTAAGGCAGTCATGGTACCCCCTGTTATATCGATGAGGTACAGGCACAGGTCTGTGGAAATCCGTTTTCCCCGGGCAGAAAAGTGCCTTGTGACCCAGGCGGCTAAATCCCGCTGATCCTGTTTGACAAATTCCACGATAAGGGCGCTGCCTTCAATCGCCTCCCAGAGCTTTTTCAGCCGCTTGTCCGGCTTCCAGGGGGTAGTCTCGTAGGTAAACACCACCGTGCAGTAATCCGGGATATCCGAAAGGATCTCCGCTGCTTTGGTACGGTCGGACTCGCCCAGCTTAAACAAATCCACCTCGTCTACCTGAACAAACGTGCTGTCCGCCATCATGGGAAGGTTTTCCACAGCGTCGGCAAAACTCTGAAGCTCGAAGGTTTCACTGTTCATACGGTGAAAATTGAAGGACTCCGTCAGTGGGTCCAGCAGCTGTTTTTTCATCTGTTCCAGATAGTGGTGCAGGAGGAACACTTCCTCCCCATGGAAAATGTACAGCCGGCCCAAGTCCTTATTTTTCAGGTGGGTTTTCAGTTCCTGCAAGCTGCCCCCGGGGGCTGTCTTTTTTGCCATGGTGTCACCTTCTGATGATAATTGTTCCGTTTTGGTCAGTTCTGTAGACCGCGCAGCCATACTCCAACAGCCGCTGTAATGTTTCCGGCGCCGGGTGCCCATAGGGGTTGTCCGCCCCGACGCTGATGCACACCGTCTCCGGACGGACAGTGGCAAGAAGCTCTTCGCATGTAGAATTCTTCGAGCCATGATGCCCGGCAATCAGCACGTCTGCCTCCGGAATTTGTCCGGAGCGTAAAAGCACCCGTTCGCCGTTGGCATTTCGGTCTCCGGTTATGAGTATATCACAGTTTTCCGTATCAAACAAGATACACAGGCTGTTTTCGTTGTCGGAACCCGGAAAAGCAGAGGTGTAAATGTTCAAAGCAACGTGTCCGTAGGTCAGTGTCAGGTTCCGGTCGGCGTAAACCACCTCGCCGTCGGCGGAGGCCGCCAGCTCCGCCCCATCCGGCGGGAGAATCAGCAAATCTGTATTCACCCGGCTGAGAAGATTCCCTGCCGCTCCCGCGTGATCCCGGTCACAATGGGTAAGAATCAGCCCGTCCAGCCGTGAAATGCCCTGGCTCAGCAGGGTTTCGGCAGCAATATCCGCGGTTTTCGTGTCACTGTCACCACCGCAGTCCACCATGTAGGTTCGTCCCCCGCTTTGCAGCAGAATGCACTGTCCCTGTCCCACGTCAAGGACAGATATCCGGGTATTATCCAGCATAGGCTCTGCCCAGGATGCCAGCAGGGCAAAGCACAGCCCCAGTGCGGCGCAGCAGGCCAGTCTTCCGGGGCTGCTTTTTCTGCCCAGCAGGAAAGCAAGCAGAAGCACATAGACGAACACCAGCCAGGCTGTGATATAGGGACTTCTGGTGTACACCGCTGCCAAAGGGAAATCCGCCAGCAGCTTTGCCACCAGCAGCACATAGCGAATGGGCCAGGCAACGATTTTCCCAATGAAAACCGCCCCGCCCATCCAGAACGTACTCAGCAGGCACACCGCCATCAGCCCATAGAAAATAAAGCTGATGACCCACAGGGCAAGAAGATTGGTCACCACACCCACCAGACTGACGGTTCCGAAATACCAGGCGCACAGAGGTGTGGTCATTGTCATGGCGCTTAACGTAATGGAAACGGACGCGGCAAACCAACGGACAAAAAAGCCCTTGACTTTTTTGCCTTTCACTTCCCCGAAAAGGGAACGCAGCCACCTTTGAATACCGGGGGCAAAAAGATAGATTCCCGCCACGCTGGCTGCAGACAGCTGGAAACCCACGGAAGTAATAACCAGAGGATTACATACCAGCATCACCAGAGCAGCGAAGGACAGCGCCGTGGGCCCGTCGTATTCTTTGTGAGACAACAGCGCCATCAGCACCAGGCCACACATGATACAGCTGCGGCTGACCGACGGCGTAAATCCCGCTACCGCTGCGAAGAGAAGCAGTATGGGAAAGCCCACCAGTGCCGTCAAAAACCGTTTTCGAAGCGTAACGGTACTCAGCAGCGCAAACAGAATGGAAACATGCAGCCCCGAAACTGCCACCACATGACGAATGCCGCTGAGCTTAAAGCTGGTATCCGTCTCATAGTCCAGCCCGCCGGTGTCACCCAGCAGAAGCGCCCTGGCAAAAGGCGCGGCATCCTCCGGGAAACAGCTTTGCAGAATTTCCTGAATGCGGAAGCGCAGCCTCGCGGGGAAATCCCGCCATGACGGGCTGTCCTGCGTTGAAACCGCGACATCGTCCACCTGATACGCCAGCAGGAAAATCCCCATGCCGGAATGGTAAGTCGATTCGTCGTTTCCCTCCGGCGTGGTAGACCGGAAACGAAACTGCCCGGAAACAGTGTCGCCCGGCTCCAGCGGTTCCCCGGCATCCAAATAGGCACGGACGCGGTAGGATCTCCCATTCCAGTCCATCCTGCCGTCCACACCCATGCCGTATGCTGTCACATAGCTGTAATCCGCTGCCCGAATCACTGCGCTCTGCGTCTGGCCGTCCAGCGTTCCAACGGCATTCAGGTACAAACCGTGAAACAGAGAAAACCAGCTTAGCCCCACGGCGCAGCCAAGCAGGGTAACCGCAGCCCGTCGGATACAGACGAGCCGGCCGCCTGTTGCCACTGCCAAAACCGCCAGTACCCCGGTCACTGCTGCCAGCGGAATCAGAAATCCTCCGGGCAGCACATAGACGCACAAGCAGCAGACCATGCCAAAGCCCAAAGTAAACCACATCAGTTTGCGCATTCTGCCGCCTCCCCTTAACCCAGAAGAATTGAGAAAAGGCGCCGCCCTCGCGGCAGCGCCCTTTCGGTTATTTCAGTTTGGAAACCACGAAATCATCCACGATCGCCAAAGCATTGTCCACTTTGGTGACGTCCTTGCCGCCGCCCATGGCGGAATCGGGCTTGCCGCCGCCGCTGCCGCCGCAGGTGGTGCACACCAGCTTCACCAGCTCGCCGGCCTTGATGCCTCTGGCAATGGCGTCCTTACCGCAGACAGCCAGGAAAGAGATCTTGCCTTCGTTGACAGTGGACAGAACCGCAACCACAGAAGCGTCCTTATCCCGCAATACGTCTCCCATCTGACGCAGCTTACCCGCGTCAGCGTTGGGCACGGAAGCGGTAATCACCCGCAGCCCCTCCACATTGTGAGAGCCGAAGAGGATACGGTCGATCTCACCAACGGTCTCCTTGGCCTTGTAGGCCTCAATGGAGCGCTTCATCTCCCGGATCTCCTCCAGTTGGGCCTGAATCCGGCTGCCCAGCTCGTTGGGCTTGGTCTTCAGCTTGGCAGCCGCTTCGAACAGCATGGATTGGTTCTTTTCCATCTTCTCCAGGCATGCCTTTCCAGTGATGGCCTCAATCCGTCGGACACCGGAGGCAACAGAGCATTCGCTCTCGATTTCGAAGGGTCCGACCTTAGCGGTGTTGTCCAGATGGGTGCCGCCGCACAGTTCGATGGAGTAGTTGCCCATGTTGACTACGCGGACAGTATTGCCGTACTTTTCGCTGAACAAAGCGGTAGCGCCCATGGCCTTGGCTTCGTCAATGGGCATTTCCCGGGTGACAATTCCGTAGCCTTCCAGAACGGAGCCTTGGACGAGGGAATTGACCTTTACCAGTTCCTCAGGGGTCAGCGCGGAATAGTGGGTAAAATCGAAGCGCAGCCGGTCGGGCTCCACATAGGAACCCGCCTGATGAACATGGTCGCCCAGAACCGTCTGCAGCGCCTTCTGCAGCAGATGGGTGGCGGAGTGGGCACGCATGATGGCCTTGCGGCGGTCCACATCGATGGAAGCCACCACAATGTCGTCCACCTTGATGGAGCCGGTGACCATCTCGCCATGGTGCAGATACTTGCCGCCCTTATCCTTCTGGACATCGCTTACCACGAAGCGGCTGTTGCCTACCAGAATCACGCCATGGTCGGCAACCTGACCGCCCATTTCAGCATAGAAGGGGGTCTTGTCCAGCACGATGATGCCGCTTTCGCCGCCGGCAATGGTACCGGAGACCTCGTCGCCCACGCAGACAGCCAGAACCTTTGCGTCACAATTATTCTGGGTGTAGCCTACGAAGGTGGTAGGCGTGTTGTCCAGACCCAGGTCAATACCTGCCCAAGCCAGATCACCCAACGCCTTCCGGGCCTCCCGGGCACGCTCCTTCTGCTCTCGCATCAGCTGGTTGAACTCCTCCTGATTCAGGGTCATGTCCTCATCGGCTACCATTTCCAGCGTCAGGTCAATGGGGAAACCGTAGGTATCGTACAGCTTGAAAGCGTCAGCACCGGAGAATTCCGTCTCGCCCTTGGCCTTATGCTCGGCCAGCATATTGGAAAAAATCGCCATGCCGCCGTCGATGGTACGGGCAAAGTTTTCTTCCTCCACCTTCACCACCTTGGTGATATAGTCGCAGCGCTCCCGCAGATAGGTGTAGTGGCCCTCATTTTCCTCCACGACGGTCTCCACCACCTGATAAAGGAAGGGGTGGTTGACACCCAGGAGCTTGCCGTGACGGGCAGCCCGGCGCAGCAGACGGCGCAGAACGTAGCCCCGGCCTTCGTTGCTGGGCAGCACACCGTCGGCGATCATGAAGGTTGACGCCCGGATGTGGTCAGTGATGACACGCAGAGACACATCCATCTTCACACTCTGGCCATAGCTGGCCCCGGTGAGCTGAGTGACCTTGTTGGTGATGTTCATGACGGTATCCACATCGAACAGGGAGTTCACGCCCTGGCAGACCACCGCCAGACGCTCCAGCCCCATGCCGGTGTCGATATTCTTCTGAACCAGCTCGGTGTAATTGCCGTGACCGTCATTGTCGAACTGGGAGAACACGTTGTTCCAGACCTCCATGTAGCGGTCGCAGTCGCAGCCAACGGTGCAGTCCGGCTTTCCGCAGCCGTACTTTTCGCCCCGATCATAGTAAATTTCAGAGCAGGGGCCGCAGGGGCCGGAGCCATGCTCCCAGAAATTGTCCTCCTTGCCGAAGCGGAAAATCCGCTCGGCGGGAACGCCCACTTCCTTATTCCAAATCTCAAAGGCTTCCTCGTCGTTTTCATAGATGGAAGGATACAGCCGGTTTTCGTCCAGTCCAACCACCTTGGTCAAAAACTCCCAGCTCCAGGCAATGGCCTCGTGCTTGAAGTAATCGCCAAAGGAAAAGTTGCCCAGCATCTCAAAATAGGTGCCATGGCGGGCAGTCTTGCCGATGTTCTCAATATCGCCGGTGCGGATACACTTCTGGCAGGTGCAGACCCGGTGACGGGGCGGCTCCACCTCACCCTTGAAATAGGGCTTCATGGGCGCCATGCCGGAGTTGATCAGCAGCAGAGACGCATCGTTCTGGGGGATCAGGGAAAAGCTGGGCAGGCGCAGATGTCCCTTGCTCTCGAAGAAGGACAGGAACATCTCACGCAGTTCGTTTACGCCGTAAGGCTTAGGATCCATAGGAATCTACCTCCAATAAAATATACATGCAAAATAAACCCCCGCCCCCAAAGATAGGGGCGGGGAAAACATACCCGCGGTACCACCCTAATTCACCTGCTGAAAACAGGCATCTTAGATGCTCTGTAACGGGAGCGCCCGTCCCGGTCATCCCGGGCAACGCAGGAAGTGGCTTGCAAGCTTCCGGCCGAGGGCTTTCACCATCCCCCTCTCTCTGAAGGCATTCCGCTTGCTTAGCTTCCGCAATGTCTTTGCATATCCCCCGTATTTTACCACAAAAGGCGAAAAAGTCAAGAAGATTTCCCCTTTTTTTATTTATGAATCTTTTATCCGGGGAATATACCAGAACGGTTTGTCGCACTTCGGATCCCAGGGGCGAATGATCTGTCTGGCGGCAGTGGGGAGCTTGGGGAGCTTTTCCCCGGGAAAAACCACCAGCTCCAGTTCCAGACCGCATTCTCCTTTGTTCAGGCGGCAGTCCAGCACGCTGGTCCAGCTTTGCAGCTTCTGTCCCAACTCCGCCAGATCCGCATCCGTCGTTCTGCCCGGCTGCATGTCCATAATTCTGGGCACGGCGCAGCCGCATTTGCAGGGACTTGCCTCCATTCGACCATTGTCCCCCGTATAATAGCGCAGCTGCGGCTTCTGTTTTGGGTAGAGCACAATCTCTCCCACCTGCCCGGCAGGCAAACTGACACCCCCGGCATCCACAATGTCCACACCGTATTCCGAATCCCGCAGATGGACCCCCTGGCTGCAGCCGCAGGAAAAGCCCGCCACCACGCCAGTAATGCTGAGACCGAAGCTGCCCCATGAGCTGCAGTCCAGTCCTCCTGTTATGCCGTCAATCATCCAGTCCAGACAGGGATACCCTGCTGTCACCGCATTGCGGATGTACAGCGGGATTCCGCTGTATTTTTTCAGCTTGGTCAGCCCCAGCACGATCAGTGGCGGAGCAATGATCGCGCCGGCATGGCTGAAGAACGCCTGCTGCAGCAGTCGTTTCCAGGTTTTCTCCGGTCCCCAGAGAACCGGTTCGGCACTGCAGCGAAGCACTGCCTGCTCCATGAGCCAGCCAATGCCGCCCCTGTGATGGTCGGGGAAGCAGATGAGCACCCGTTCCTTTTTCTTCAGGAAACGACTCAGCTGGCCGTAAAGATACCCGACGCTTTTTTCCAGCGACTCGTCCTCCATGGCCAGCGCCACAATTTCCTCATATGCACTCTGCCCCATTGCTATCCCTCTTTGTCCCGATAATATGGATATTATACACAATGTCAAAGGCAAATAGCAAGAGATTTTTTAGGATTTTTACAAAAATATCCGAGGAGCCCTTCCACGTTTTCAGCAAAGGAACCGCAGGAGCTTTCCTCTCCTGCGGTTCCTTTGCTCATACTGCTATCCAATGTGACGGGTTTCCATGGTTTTCTATCTCATACTGATTCTCAATAAAAAACTTTAATTCGCGAGAATTGAAGTTTTTTGTTAGAGAATCATATGAGACGGGATTCTGTGATTTTTCTTTCCCAAAATTACAGAATCGGCAACCCCGTAAAGCGGTGTCTGTTTATGAAAAATCAAAGATTTTTCATAAGCAATAGTATCAAAAGTCAGGGAAACGGCACACCCGCCGGGTGATGCCCCCGCGGTGAAAAGTGGACACTTTTTATCGCAGATCAGCATCAGATCTTCTCCTCCAGCCAGCGGCGCATTTCTGTCCGCCCCTCCTCGGTCATGGGGAAAGTTTTCTCCCCTTCCATGGTGCTTTTTTCATAGCAATAAAGGCCGTGCCAGTATTCCGCATGGATAGCGCTTTGGGCAAAGTCCACTTCCTTGGGATTCGCCATGACCACCTTCGGCTCAGCCCGGAAGCGGAACTCCCCCACGGAACCGGTGAAGATGTTATTCATGGCAAAGGTGTGCAGCGTGGGTAAAAACAGCTCTGCCATGGCATTACTCCCGAGTCAGCTCTTCCATTTCGTCCAACAGCTCGCCGAACAGCGCCAGCGCCTGATTCACAGGCTCCGGGCTGGTCATATCGACGCCCGCGCCCTTCAGCAGCTCGATGGGAGACTTGGAGCAGCCGCCGGAGAGGAAGCCGAGATAATCCCTCACCGCCGGTTCTCCCTCCCGCAGAATCCGGCGGGACAGAGCAATGGCCGCGGAGTAGCCGGTAGCATACTGAAAAACATAGTAATTGTAATAGAAATGGGGAATCCGCGCCCACTCCATGGCGATGCGGTCATCCACCACCATGTCCGGACCGTAGTAAAGCTCATTCAGCCGCTTATATTCGGCGCACAGAACGTCGGCAGTAAGGGTCTGCCCCTGGGCCGCCATCTGACCGATGTTCAGCTCAAACTCGGCAAACATGGTCTGACGGTACAAAGTACCCTTGAACTGATCCAGAAAATGGTTGATGAGGTATGCCCGCTCCTTTTTGTCCGTGGTTTTGCCCAGCAGATATTCCATCAGCAGCGCCTCGTTGCAGGTAGAGGCCACCTCGGCAACGAAAATCACATAGTCCGCATCAATGGGATTCTGGGTTTTGTTGGACAGGTAGGAATGGAGGGCGTGACCCATTTCGTGTGCCAATGTGAACTGGCTGTCCAAGGTGCCGGTGTAGTTCAGCAGCACATAAGGATGAACGGATGCACCGGCGGAATACGCGCCGCTGCGCTTACCCACGTTCTGGTAGACGTCGATCCAGCGGCTGTCAAAGCCCTCTTTCAGAATAGCGCGGTAGTCGTCGCCCAAAGGCGCCAGCGCATCGTAGACGGTCTTCTTCGCCTGCTCATAGGGAATGTGCTTGTCCACATCCTTCAAAAGGGGTGTGTACACGTCGTAGAAGTGCAGTTCCTCCACGCCCAGCAGCTTTTTGCGCAGGCGGACATAGCGGTGCATCTTGTCCAGATTCTGATGGACGGCGGCAATGAGGTTTTTGTAGACAGCGGTGGGCACGTTGGTGACATCCAGAGCGGCTTCGAAGGCTGTGTCGTATTTCCGGGCTTCGGCAAAGAATTTCAGCTGCTTGTTCTGAGCGTTGAGAATAGCGGCAGCGGTGTTCTTAAAATCTCCGAGAACATCGTAAAGATTCTCATAAGCGCTCCGGCGCAGAATCCGGTCGCCGCTTTCTTCCAAACTGACAAAGGTACCCTGGGTCAGAGGATGCCTGTTCCCGGAAGCGTCCATTGCATCGGGGAATTTCATGTCCGCATCGGTGAGGGAGCCGTAAATGGTGTCCGGTGCCTGAGACATTTCCCCGGCGGCTGCCAGCAGCTTTTCCTCGGCAGCGGACAGCGTATGCTCCTTACGGCGGCGCAGATCCGTCAGAAAACGGCGGTAGCGCTCCAGCTTGGGACACTCAGCGTAAAATTCCGTCAGTTTATCGTCGGAAATCGCCATGATCTCCGGAGTATCAAAGCTGCACGCCGCACCCAGCGCCACCACAATGCTCATAAACTTACCGGACATGGCCTGGTAGGCGGCGTTTCGGGTATCCTCATCGGCCTTGCGCATGCAGTAATTCCCCAGCAGCTCTGCCTTGGCGTTGACCCGTTCCATGTTCTGCAGATACGCGCAAAGGCTTTCCCCGCTTTCCGCAAGATGGCCCGCAAAAGTGGACAGGATTCTTTGATCCTCCGCAAGGGTCGCAAGCTCTGCCTCCCATGCTTCGTCGGTGGCGTACAGATCCTCAATGGCCCACTTATCCTCCGTTGGGATCTGGTCGCGGCTGGGGATCTTTTTGATTTCTTCCATAACTTTCCCTCCTGATTTTTTCCTTTATTATACCACAGTATCTAAAAAATGCAACGCCGCTTGCAATGATTGACAAATTATGGTACAGTAAGCGGCGGTGATGAGAAATGAAGAAAAATCAAATTCGCGGCAGTCTGAGTCTGCTTTTGGGAACAATCATCTGGGGCTTTGCCTTTATCGCCCAGAGTGTGGGCATGGATCACCTGGGCCCGTTTACCTTTCAGGCCGTGCGTTGTTTCCTTGCTGTACTGTTTCTGATTCCCTGTGCCTTTGTCATGGATATTGGCAAATGCAGCTTTCGGGAGTCTGCGGCGAAGTGGAAAAACCCATCCCTGTGGAAGGTGGGCTTCCTGTGCGGCTGCGCCCTGTTCGTAGCAGCAAGCCTGCAGCAGATCGGCATTGTATATACCGACGCAGGCAAGGCAGGGTTTATCACCGCCATGTACATCGTGCTGGTGCCGGTTCTGGGGCTGTTTCTCGGGAAGAAACCGCCCAAGGCCACGGTATTCAGCGTTGCGCTGGCGGTAGTGGGCCTGTATCTGCTCAGCTGTATGGGCGTTTCCGAAATCAACAAAGGAGACCTGTTTCTGATGGGCTGCGCTCTTGCCTTCGCAGTACAGATCACCTGCATTGACCGCCTGGCGGGCAATCTGGACGGCCTGCGCCTGAACTGCGTTCAGAGCCTTGTGGTGGCGGTACTGTCGGTGCCCTTCATGGCGCTGACAGAAACTGTGGATGTTGGCAATATCCTTGCCTGCTGGCTTCCTCTTTGCTTCGCGGGCATTTTGTCTATGGGCGTTGCCTACACATTGCAGATCGTGGGGCAGAAGGACTTAGAGCCCACCACCGCATCGCTGATTATGAGTCTGGAGTCCGTGTTCGCCGCGCTGGGCGGCTGGCTTGTGCTCCACGAGACCATGACCGGCTGGGAGCTGCTGGGCTGTGGGCTGGTATTTGCCGGGGTGATTCTCTCTCAGCTGCCGGGAAAGGCCAAGCATTAAAAATTGCAAGAACAGGAGGCTGCGGCGCAGCCTCCTGTTCTATTATTAGGGAAACTCTGGTTAAATCCCCATGCGATACAATTGCGCCACAAACCATGAAAGCGGTTAGCGCATGGGGATTTATATGCATCAGCATCGGTTGCCCCGTAAGGGGCGAGATGCTGGCATTTGTTTGAAATTTTACTGCGAATGCGGAGCTTTCACAGTAAACCGGCAAGAGCGGATGGCGAGAGATTTTGTCACAGACGAACGTGTTAAAAACGGAGGAATACTGGATGTATTTCTCGTTTTTAACACTGCTCGGATGTGGCAAACGATCCGCCACTCATCCGCAGGCGATTGATTCAGAGGTTCCTTAGATTTCCTGCCGCCCTTCCAGCGCTCTGGACAACGTCACCTCGTCGGCGTATTCCAACTGGCTGCCCACCGGCACGCCGTAGGCAAGCCGGGTCACTTTCACTTCCATGGGGCGAAGCAGGCGGGATATGTACATGGCCGTGGCCTCCCCTTCCGTATCCGGGTTGGTCGCCATGATGACCTCCCTGACCTCACCGGTTCCAACCCGCTTAAGAAGCTCCCTGATTTTAATGTCATCCTGGGTCACATGGTTGAGGGGGGAAATAACGCCGTGGAGCACATGGTAGACTCCCCGGAATTCCCGGCTCCGCTCCATGGCGATCACATCTTTCGGCTCCGCCACCACACAAATGACGCTTTTATCCCGGGTGTCGTCATCGCAGATGGGACAGATTTCCCGGTCCGTCAGATTCTGACAGTTTGGACAGGTATGCACCTGCTTTTTCGCCTCCACAATGGCGGCGGCAAATTCCTCCGCATCCTCCAGGGGCAAACTCAGCACATGAAAGGCCAGCCTTTGGGCGGTTTTACCGCCGATGCCGGGAAGTTTTGCGAACTGGTCGGCAAGATTCTGCAGCGCAGCGGGAAAAAACTGCATAGTCTCTCCTTAAAACAGGCCGCCCAGATTCAGGCCGCCGGTGAGACGGGACATATTGTTCGCTGCTTCGGCGTCAGCGGCACGCATGGCCTCATTGACTGCGGCGATGACCATATCCTGCAGCATTTCCACATCGTCGGGATCCACCGCTTCCGGCTTAATCTCGATGCTCACTACCTCATGCTTTCCATTGACGGTAGCGCTGACCATACCGCCGCCGGACGCCGCCGTGAAGGTTTTGGCCTCCTGCTCTGCCTGCATCCGGAGCATTTCCTGCTGCATCTTCTGGGCCTGCTTCATCATAGCTGCCTGATTCATTCCGCCGGGCATACCCCGGAATCCGCCTTTTGCCATAACACATTTCTCCTATCTGAAAAAATTGACCGCATAGGGTCACCCCTGTGTGGGGTTATCGTTTGATTTTTACGATATCACTATGAGCTCTGCCGAAATCCATCAGCTGCTCCATTCTGGGATTTGCAGCGGGCTTCTCCGACAGATCCACCGTCGCTGCCCTGACGGGCCGGGACAGCATTGCCGACGCCTTTCGGGAGACAACCTCCAGGATTTCCGGCTTGTCCAGCATCTGCGCCGTAAAGCTGTTGCTGCACCGCAATTCCAGCCTGTCTCCCACCAGCGCGCCCTGAACGGGGGCGTTGGGTGTCACTACAAAGAATCCGGACACCGGAGGTTTCAGTTCCTTCCGAACCGCCGCCACCAGATCCGTCCAGAAGCCAACAGGTGCTTCCTTATGCACGGCAGGCGGCTCGTCCTGCTCAGGGGGCGCGTCGGCATCATCCGGCATGGGCGGACGGTCATCGTCATCATATTTGTCCTCCGGAACGACCCTTTCCATTTTTGCGGGAGCCGCCGGGACAAATGCGCCGCTTTTTACCTGTTCTTCCAGCCGGGTAAGCCGGGCATTCAGGGCTTTGGTATCCAGACTCAGCTCCGGCTGACACAGCTCCAGAATGCACAGCTCTGCGTCCATGCGGCGGCTGGCGCTTCGGGTGAACCCGGACAGCGTTTCCTGAAGCCGTTCCATGATCCGCACCAGCTGGGCACTGGTTAAGGTCTTCGTCAGTTCCGTCGCTTCTTTGTCGGAGGCCACCCCGGAAAGCATGGTGATTCCGGCATTTCCGGCAGTTTTCAGCACCAGAAGATCCCGTGCCAGACAGGCCATCTCGTCCAGCATTGCCCCCAAATCCTTGCCCTCCGTATAGAGCCGGTTGAACAGCTCCAGAGCGCTTTTCGTATCGTGAGCTGCAATATAGCCCATCAGCTCGCCGCATTTCCGCTCCCCGGCAATGCCCAGACAAGCATACACCCGCTCTGCCGTCAATTCTCCGGTTGTGGCGGAAGCGCACTGGTCAAGAAGGCTCAGGCCGTCCCGCATACCACCGTCAGCTAAGCGGGCGATGACCCGTGCCGCGGCGTCGTCCAGGTCGATATTTTCCTGATAGGCAACATACTGTAGTCTCGCCGCGATATCCTCCTGGCTGATACGCCGGAAGGAAAACCGCTGGCACCGTGACAAAATCGTCGCAGGCACCTTGTGAAG
This sequence comes from Faecousia sp., assembly GCA_051867075.1. Taxonomy (GTDB): domain Bacteria; phylum Bacillota; class Clostridia; order Oscillospirales; family Oscillospiraceae; genus Faecousia. The sequence goes on from JBJDYG010000097.1 coordinate 77,734, forward strand.
TTCCGTAGTGGCGAGGATAAACAGCAGATGCTCCGGTGGTTCTTCAATGATCTTCAGCAAAGCATTGAAGGCCGAGATCGAGAGCATATGCACCTCATCGATAATATACACCCGCATCTTTACCTGAGAAGGGGTATAAATGGCATCGTCCCGGAGATCCCGGACATTATCCACGCCGTTGTTTGATGCCGCGTCGATTTCCAGCACGTCCATGCAGGAGCCGGAATCGATGGCCTTACAAGCCTCGCAGACGTTGCAGGGATTTCCGTGATCAGGGTTCAGACAGTTGACCGCCTTTGCCAGAATCTTGGCACAGGTGGTCTTGCCTGTGCCCCGGGAGCCGGTGAACAGGTACGCATGGCTCATTTTCCCGGTCATGATCTGGGTTTTCAGCGTCTGTGTCACCGCCATCTGCCCGGAAACGTCGTCAAACGTCTGGGGGCGGTATTTGCGGTACAGCGCCTGATATGCGGACATGGAACTCCCTCCCTTCAGGAAGTTGAAAGATGAAAGGTGAAAGTGGAAAGTTTTTGTTTGATTGTACTCACGCTAGCCGATAATTTTTTTCGATTTCCACACTATCACGCATTATGGAATGAAATTCCGCGCAGCTTTTGGCATTCTGTGCTTCTGCGGTATTGGCACCAATGCTGGTTTCCGACCGCAAAAGCTGATCCGACAGCACATATTCTTTCCTTGTTGTGCGAAGAATCTTGCAGAGCTTCACAATTCGAATTGCAAAACGGTAGCTCTTTTCCTGATATTGGGATCCATACTCACTTTCAACTTTCCACTTTCCATTTTCAATTTACAAAATGTCCGGCTCATAACAAGATCGCACACCCACATTTGAACAAGGCGAATATCCGAACCTGGCGCAGTTAGCTCAAGAACGGCAACCCCGCGGCACACGGGAAGATCCGCTTAATGCTGCTTGGTTCCCCACCTGACATGGTTCACGGGATCCCGTTGCGCAAGACCGGTCTCTCAACACCACTTACGCAGGTCAGACGATATTCAAACTTGCCCGGGTGTGGGAATTCATCCCTGCTGTAGCGGATTGCAGGTACAGGGCACCGCTATCTCCCCGACTAGTGCGACCTTGTTATAAGCCGGACAGCTCAATACAAGGAAAATGTGAAATTGAAAATCAGCTCAGCTTTGCTTCGATGAAATCCGCCAGCTCCTGGAAGGTGGCGATCTGCTGATCCTCCAGATCCAGCTCCACGCCCATCTCGGTTTCCAGATCCATGATCATCTCCACGATGTCCAGAGAATCAATGCCGAGGCTTTCAAAGGTTGCGTCGGGCGTAATTTCAGACGGGTCCAGCTCCAGCTGCTTGGCTGCGTAGTTTACCAGTTTGTCATACATGGATAAGTCCTCCTATCAGTAGTTTCTGCGGAACTATCTTATCGTATTCTATTACAGGAACCGGCGTTTGTCAATGCTTTGTTTTTCCCGCCGCCATTCCAGCGGCGTACGCCGTAGCCCAAGCGATCTGCAGGTTGAACCCGCCGGTATAGGCGTCGCAGTCGATGACCTCTCCGGCGAAGTACAGCCCCGGCACCAGCTTCGATTCCATGGTTTTGGGGTCAATCTCCGAGACCTTCACACCCCCGCTGGTGATGATAGCCTCCGCTACCGGACGTTTTCCGGCGATTTCAATGGAGAAGGCTTTCAAAAGCTCTACCATGGCGCGGCGTTTCTGCTTTGTCAGGGAGTTGGCCTGCAGGCTGGAATCAATGTCCAGCCTCCGCAGAACCACAGGGATCATGCTCCGGGGCAAAAGGTCTGTCAGAGCGTTTTCCATCGCACGGTTCTGATATTGCTCTAAATCCCGCAGGATCCGGGCTTCCAGCTTTCCACCGTCCAAAGCGGGCTTTAAGTCAAGCACCAGACGGCACCCCTCGCCTTTTAAATGGCAGCTTGCTGACAGCACCGTCGGGCCGGAAACGCCGAAATGTGTGAACAGCAGCTCGCCGAAATCCTTATACAGGACTTTTCCCTTGGCATTCAAAAGCTTCACGCCCACGTTCCGCAGGCTCAGGCCCTGCATCTCAGGGCAATCCGCTCCTACCGTTTCCAAAGGAACCAGGTTTCCCTCCGCCGGAATCACGGTATGCCCCAGCTCGGAGGCCATGGTGTAGCCGTCGCCGGTGGAGCCGGTGGCGGGATAGGAGGCGCCCCCGGCTGCGAGAATCACCCAATCCGCACTGATCGTTTCATTCTGGGTTTCCACCCCGGTAACATGCCCATCCTGCGCCAGAATATGCCGAACCCGGGCAGATTTTACGGTTATCTTCTGTCTGCGCAGCTCTGACGTCAGGCAGTCCAGAATGGACTGGGATTTATCCGTTACGGGAAATACCCGGTTCCCCCGTTCGGTTTTCAGAGGGCAGCCCCGCTCTTCAAAAAAGGCCTTCGTTTTTTCCGGGGGAAACGCCGTCATGGCGCTGTAAAGAAACCGTCCGTTCCGGGGGACATTTTGCAAGACCTCCGGGGCGGAGCAGTCATTTGTCACGTTGCAGCGCCCTTTGCCGGTAATCAGAAGTTTTTTCCCAAGACGGTCATTTTTTTCCAGAAGCAAAACGTTCTGCCCCTGCCGGGCTGCCGAAATGGCGGCGAACATTCCGGCTGGGCCGCCGCCGATCACGATACCGTCATAGTTCATCAGCCGTCCACCCGCTTCTCGTAAACATCATACTCTTCCCAGATCCGTTCCAGATTGGCAAAGGTTTTCGAGAGCTCTTTCTCCTTCTGGGCAGCGATGGCAACGATCAGGGCATTGACAATGCTCAAAGGCGCCACCAGAGAATCCACCAGACTCACCATATCGCTCTTGGCAACGAGCACATGGTCGCAGCTGCTGCCTAAGGGGGACAGCTTGCTGTCCGTGATGCCGATGACCGTCGCTCCGGCGCTGCGGCAATACTGGGCGCCTTTGGTGGTGGTGGAGGAATACCGGGGGAAGGAAAAGGCGATAACAACATCGCTGCTGTTCACGCTGACGATTTTCTCAAACATTTCTCCCGCTCCAAAACCGGAGACAACGTGGACATTATTGAACATATAGTTCAGATAATACCCCAAAAAGTTGGCAAGAGGCTCCACGGAACGGACGCCCAGAATGTACACCCGCTTGGCTTTCAGGATAGCATCCACCGCGGCGGAGAATTCCTCCCGGCTCACCGACTCCTCCGTTTGACGGATCTTTTCCATATCGGAGCGGAGCACCGTGGAGACCACATCCTGATCCCCAAGGCGGTCATTGGCAACCTCGATACGCTGCACCGAGGTAAGACGGTTGAGCACCATCTCCTGCATGGCCTTCTGCATACTGGGATAACCGTCGAAGCCCAGATCCACAGCGAACCGGACAACGGTGGACTCAGACACCCCCACGGTTTTTCCCAGACGGTTGGCAGTCATGAACGCTGCCTTGTCATAGGCCTCGGTAATATAGCGGGCGATCCGCTTCTGACCCTTGGAAAAGGTGGCTTCCTTCTCCCGGAGGGTGGATAAAATATCATAACTCATAGCTGCCTCCTTGTGCGGCGCTGTACCTCTTTTTTGCAACACTTATAGTAGCAAAACAAAAGGCATTTTGCAAGAGACAACGGCGAAAAATGCAGAGGGATTTTACCCCTCCCCCTTTAGTCCGGCGATTTCCGTCTCTGTCAGATACCGCCATTTTCCCGCGGGCAAATCTCCCAGACGCAGGGTGCCTTCCTGAATGCGGCGCAGTCTGGTGCAACGCATCCCGGCAGCGTCACACATCCGGCGCACCTGCCGGTTGCGGCCTTCGTGGATGGTCACCCGGAATCTCGCCGTTGTTCCCTCCGCTTTCAGCAGGCACACTTTGGGCGGGCGGATGGTGTAGCCGTCCAGCGTAATGGGCTTTGCCAGCCGGACTTCCCCGCCGGAGGTATAGCCGGTGACCCAGACGTCATAGGTTTTCTCTACCTCGTGCTTTGGGTGCATCAGAGCGTTGGCAAATTCCCCATCGTTGGTCAAAAGCAAAAGTCCCTCTGAGTCCATGTCCAACCGTCCCACGGGATAGACCCGCGCGCCGCAGTCCGACACCAGCTGGGTCACGTTGGGACGCCCTTTTTCATCGGACAGAGTGGTCACATAGCCCCGGGGTTTATTCAGTAAGATGTACACACAGGCGCTCCGCAGCGGAAGCGGTTTCCCGGACACGCTGATCTCATCAGTTTCCGGGTCGGCGCTGTCCCCTAAAGTCGCGGCAGTGCCGTTTACAGTGACCTGCCCCGCCTGAATCAGCGCTTCCGCTTTCCGCCGGGAAGCTATCCCCCGGGCTGAGAGAATTTTCTGTAGGCGTTCCCGCATAGGGATCCCTCCTGACTGCCAGGGAAACTCTGATGAAATCGGCAAGCGCTGATGGCGAGAGATTTTGTCACAGACAAAAGTGTTAAAAACGAAGAAATACCGGGTATATTTCTCGTTTTTCACACTGCTCGGATGTGGCAAAAGATCCGCCGCTCAGCCGCAGGCGATTTATTCAGAGTTTCCCTAAGACTCTTTGTGAAAGAGCTTCTGCCAGAAGCTCTTTTCTTCCGTTTTGGTCTGCTCAATGGTCGCGCCGTAGACGGTAGGGACTTTTCCCACCGCTTTACCCTCAATGAGCACATAGACACTTCCCGCGTCCGCCCCCTCCACCGCCGGTGCGTAGACGAAGCCCGGCCCGGGCAACGCCAGGCAGGGGCGTTCCTCCGGGGCAAGGGCATAGTCAAAGTCCTCGGCAGCCAGCACTTCCACTCGTTTGGCTTCTCCGCCGGCAACCTCCACAGTACCCACCAGGTCGCCCTTGTTCACGATCCTCTGCATCGCGTACCGGGAGAAGCCTTCCTCCAGCAGAGCGGCATGATCGGCCCAATCGCTGGGGTCGTCGATGGTTACGGCAATGATCCGGCGCCCATCCCTTGTAGCGCTGGATACCAGAATCCGCCCGGCGGCCTTGGTAAAGCCGGTTTTCACCCCGTCGGCGCCTTCCACCCGCCACAGAAGTTTATTGTGGTTGGTCAGATACCGTTCCCCGGCTTTGACGCTTTTGGCGGAGACGGTCTTGTAAAAAATAGGATTTTCCATGGCATAGGCAGCCAGTTTCCCCAGATCTTTGGCCGTGGAATAATGCCCGGGGCTGTCCAGACCGTTAGGGTTTTCAAAATGCGTTCCGGTCAGTCCCAGATTCCGCGCTTTGTCGTTCATCAGCTCCGCGAAGCCCTCCACGGTGCCGCCGCAGTAAATCGCCAATGCCACAGCGGCGTCATTGCCGGAGGACAGCATCAGTCCGTAAAGCAGTTCCTGAAGGGTGAGCACCTCCCCCTCCTTAAGATACATGGAGGAGCCCTCGATGCCCACCGCTTCTTTGGGAATCCGCATTCTGTCCAGAACGTTGCACTGTTCACATACAATGAGCGCCGTCATGATCTTGGTGGTACTGGCAATCAGGCTCCGCTCTGTGGGATTCTTCTCATACAGCACCCGCCCGCTGACAGCGTCCACCACATAAGCCCGCCGGGCGGACACGGCTTCCGCTTTCACAGGCAAAAACAGGACGGCGGCCAGCAACGCAGCCGCCGTCCCGGCGAAAAATCGTCTCATTCATCCTCACCCGGAGCTATTCTGCCCAGGTTCAGAAAAATCTATGCGTCCCGGAAAGCGGGCCATCTCCGCCTTCTACACCAAATCAGGGAAGCTCTGATTAATCGGCAAGAACTGATGGCAAAAGATCCGCCACTCAGCCGCAGACGACTCATTCAGAGGTTCCTTAGTTGTTCTTCTTGGAATCGAGGAAGGCTGTCAGCTTGTCCAGCGTGTCCGGCACCATCTCAACAATCCGGTCTGCGGTGGTATTGGCAGGCTCCGCCACGGGCATCATCCGCACATTGCCGTCCTTGACAATGAGAAAACAGATGGGCGTCACCTTGACGCCGCCGCCCACACCGCCGCCAAAGGGGTTGTCTCCGGCAGCGGCCTTTTTGGTTAAGTCGGAACCGCCGCCGCCAAAGCCCACGCTGACCTTGGACACGGGGATAATGGTCACTCCGTCAGGAGTAGAAATGGGTTCACCGATGACGGAATTCACATCGACCATCTCGCGGATCTTCTGAATGGTACTTTCAAGCATGTTGGGAATCTGGCTCATGGGTAGCACCGCCTTTTCGTTTTTTCTGAAGTTTCAAAAATTCTCTCAGCGCCCGGATGCCATAGGCCACCGCAAGGCTCAAAAGCCTTCCCAGCGTAATGGTCAGATCCAGCCGGGCAATAACCAGTGTTTCAGATGCGGCAAAGTCGCATTCGACCTCCACATCCCGTTTTTTTATCACAAACAGCCGTTCCAGCTGGGGCATAAGATTGCCCACCGCCGCCCAGGCTCGTCCGTAATTCACCGCAAGGTCGCAGGGATCGCTCCCCGCCAGAATGAGTTTCAGTTCCAGATCATTCAGTCTCAACTTCCGGCGAAAATCCCCAAGGAAGTTCAGCGCGACTTTCACAAGGGGTATAAAATCCAGAAAACTGCCGCCCTTTTCTTTCTTCTCTCCCGTGGGCTTCTGCTTGGGAGGCTGAGGCGGCTTCGGGAGGGCCTCCTCCTGCTTTTCCTGCTGCTCAGGTATCTGTTTCGGCGTCTTTTTCTTCTTTTCCTTTTTGGGACGCGGAAAAAGAGTCAGTCGTATGGGCCCCAGGATGACCCGCACCAGCGCCCCGTCGGCGTTATACTTCACGCTGACTCCCAGGGGCAGGATCGCGAGTAAGAATACCACGCCCAGCGCGACGTACCAGCCCATTTACGCTTCCTCCCCGGTCTTAAGCTGCTGTTCGGGCAGCTCCACCGGCTCGCCAAAGGTGATTTTCTCAATAGGAGGCAGCTCTTCCAGAGAACTCAAGCCAAAGGTACGCAGGAAATCCGGTGTCGTCTTATACTGGATGGGACGCCCGGGAACGTTCAAACGCCCCGCTTCCTCGATGAGCCTCTTGTTCAGGAGCGCCGCCACGGAGTAAGCACTGTCCACGCCGCGAATCTGTTCTACCATGGCCTTCGTCGCGGGCTGGTAATATGCGATAATGGTCAGGGTCTCCAGCTGGGAAGACGACAGCTTGGGCGGTTTTCTGGTCTCCAGCGCTTTGGTAACGAAGTCCGCCATCTCCCCGGAGGACACCATCTGGTAGCCCTTTTCCAGCTTGAGAATGCGGATGCCCCGGCGTTCAAAGGCATACCTGTCCGCCAGATCGTCAGCGGCTTTTTCCACATCCTTTGGATCTGTTTCCAGCACGGCGGACAGTCTTGCAACATCCATACGCTCCCCGGCGGCAAAGAGAATGGCCTCAATGGCGCGCTGCAGTTCTTCCGATTCCATCAGGTCATCTCCTTTTTTGTGTGATCGTCCAGCAATCGGACGTTTGGATTTTCGCCGCTCACGTCATCTTCCAGCGTCACAGAGTTGGTCTTGCACAAATCGAGAATGGCCAGGAAGGTCGCCACGATCTCGGAACGGCTCCGGTTGCCCCGGAATAGGTTTTTGAGCCTTTCCACACCCCTCAGCACCAGCTGTCTCAGCACCTCTCCGGTTTTCCGTCCAATGGGATACGGCTCCTTGCCCACAATGCCCTTGAAATTGGTGGTAGGCGGCGGCAGCTGACGCTGGTTGCGCTCAGCAATGGTGTCCAGAGCCCGAAGCAGATCGATTACATCGTGCTGATAGCGGTAGCCCTGCTCCCGGCGCAGAGGTTCCGGCTCCTTGGTAAACAGGCACCGCCCGATTTCATTTCTCGGTTCCAGCACCGCCACGGCCTGACGTACCTGCTCCATAGCTTCCTTCCGCTTGCGCTCCACCAGAGACTGACGCAGCAGATCCAGCTCACTTTCCGCCTCAGCTGCTTCGGCCGCGGACAAAAGCATTTTCGTTTTAATCAGCATCAGATGGGAAGCCATGGTGATAAATTCACTGGCAATCTCCATATCCATCCGCTTCATTTCGTCCAGATAGCCCAGATACTGCTCCAAAATGGCGGTGATGGACACATCCTGAATCTCAATTTTATTCTTGCTCAGCAGCTCAAAAATAACATCCAGAGGGCCTTCAAAATCTTCCATTACCTCAGACTTGGTATGGACGATGCCCTCCAAACGGTAATGCGGTTCTCCCATAGCGGTTTCCTTTGCAAAAAGAATACATACTCGTGGACATTATAGCATTCTTTTCCCTCCGGCGCAAGTCCATTATAAAATTTAACTTTCTTTCAGAAAATATTGCATTTTTCGATTCGGTGTGATATGATTGCTGTAACAGATACTCGGAGGGATGAGAAGTGGCTAAACGGAATCGTTATCGTGAGATGGAGAGTCTGATGACCAAGGTCATCATTGGCGACGCGCTGGTGTTTGTGCTGTACCTGCTGTGCGCCGGTATGGGCTGGACTGTGCTGAAGGTCATTGCCGCCATTATCGCCATCTTGGGTTCCCTTTTATGCCTGGGCTGGCTGATTATCACCGGTGAATTCTCCCACCGACGGAGTTTGTGGATGGTGACGGGTTTTATCGCCATCGTGCTGTGCGTGCTGGTGTCCCTGCTTCTGGGCTATCCCGGTCCCGCGCCCACTGTCTGAATGAACACTTTAATCAAGCAATCGTTAAAAAGCGGCAGCTTCGGCTGCCGCTTTTTTGCCCTCCCCAGTGAGGAGGGCAAAAAGTTATCTGTAGAATGTATTCCCGCCGATAAATTCCCGCACCAGACTGGTGGGAGGAATTTCGTCGCCCACGTCTGCCTCCTGAATGTAGTTGAGGATTTTGACGATGTTGCGCACCTCGTCATAGCATTCGTCCTCCGGCTGAACAGCGGTCAGCAGGGGGAAAATATGCTTTTTCAGCACCGCCAGTTCATACAGCGTGGAACTGTTGAAAATCACATCGGCATTTTCCTGATAGGGGAAAATCCACCGTTTCTCGCCTCGCCGGACGCTGTCCCACATGGAAAGGGTATGCTGTACAGAGGCGCCCCGGGTCTCGTAGTCCCGAACAATGCGCCTGAGAAGCCGCAAATAGCTGGTGGGAATGCGGTTGTGATTGTCCAGATTCAGGGGAAGCAGCGGGCTGACATAGAGACGGAAAATCAGCTTTTTATCCACGCTGTCCGGCAGCATGGCAGGATTCAGACCGTGAAGTCCCTCCACAATGATGACGGAATCCGCCTCAAGGCGCAGCCTGTGGCCCCGCCACTCCCGGCGGCCCGTCAGGAAATTGAAAGTGGGAAGTTCCATTTCCTTCCCCTCCAGCAGCGCTGCCATATCCTCCCGGAAAAGGCGGCAATCGATGGTGTTGATATGTTCCAGATCCAGCTTGCCGTCGGGGCCGGGGGCGATCTTGTCCCGGTCGATGTAGTAGTCGTCCAGACTCATGAGAATGGGCTTTTTCCCGTGGACCCGAAGCTGGGTGGCAAGCCGGTTTGCCGAAGTGGTCTTACCGGAGGAGCTGGGGCCTGCCAGCAGCACAGCTTTCGCCCCTCGTTGACACACCAGGTCCGCCACCTGAGAAAACCGCTTTTCGTGAAGCGCTTCGTTGACCCGGATCAGCTCCCGGATGCGCCCGGAATTCGTCAGGTCGTTCAGGTCTGCAACAGTCTGACATTCCATCAGCTCACCCCAGCGCTCCCCCTCGTTGAAAACGCTGAAAAAGTTAGGCATCGGCAGTACTTTGGCGCATTTTTCCGGGTTCTGGTTGTCGGGGTACACGAACACAAAACCGCCGTCTGCCGGGAGAATATCCCACACCGTCAGATACCCGGTAGAGGGCATCATCTCCCCGTAGTAATAGTCGGCAAAATCCCCATAGGCATATTCGTCAAAATAGTCCACTGTCCGCCAGGAAAGGAGCCTTGCCTTGTCGGTCTGCCCCTCCCTTGTGAATCGGTCAACCGCCTGCTGCAGCGGCACCCGGCGGCGGATCAGAGAAATGTCCTGCTCCACCAACTGCGCCACCCTGCTTCTCAGGGCGGAAACGCTGAAGGTTTCGGCTCCGCCGACGCTGATGTACACACTGTCGCCCAAGGTGCAGTTCATTTTTGCCGTCGCTTCCGGCCAGAGCTGCCGCAGCGCGAGGAAAATCACGAACTGTGCCGTTCGGATATAGCATTCCTTTCCCGCCGGGTCGCCATAGCGGAGCAATCGCACCTCGCCATTGGACGCCGCCATGGCCCGGCGCATGGATGGGCGGTCGGCATCTGCCTCCTTTTGCCGCACGGGAATATAATTTAATGTAAAAACTTCGCCGGCGATTTTCGCGGCGAGAGGTTTGTCCGGCAGCGACCTGCCGTCAAGCTCCAGCTGCTTCACCAGCTCCAGCAGGCTCTGCTCCGGCTGGGGCAGCACCTTCCGTCCGTCCAGAGTCAATTCCATAAAAGCACCTCCTTGGGGGAATTTGTACAAAATGTACATCTTATTATAGCACACATTTATATTTTTCGCAAGAATTACTTATAACGTTGCAGCCTGCGAAGCAAAAACAGTCAGGGGACGATGCTGCATCGCCCCCTGTGTTCTGCTTTTCTGGCTTATAAAATGATCTTCACACACTCTCCGTCGCTGGAAAGAACGTCCACCAGTTCCCAACTGCCATATTTTTCCTTAACGCGTCCCAGCTCGGCGGCAAGACGCTCCACCGTCTCCGGGGACAGGTTCTCCAGCCCATCCGCCGCCCTGCTGTTCCTGACCACCATTCGGATGACGAATTTGCTGAAAACCAGCTTTGTAGGCAGTGTCAGACTAAAATCGCGTCCGCTGCTGCTGATCTGAATTTTCATTCTACCACCACTTCCACCGTATCGCCGTCACCGGTTTCCACCTCCACCAGCTTTCCGATGGCGCCGCGTTCAGCAAGTTCCACGATTTTTTTCACGTCCAGACTTTTCAGCGCGTCGCTGCTGCTGATTCCTGCAGACATATCCACACCCATCTCCATGCAGACCTTCACCAGGCTCATGGGCAGATTCACCTTCACCCGGTCGCCGTCGGTGCTGTTGACATAGATGCGCAGCGTCAGCTCGTCCAAACTCTTCCGCTCAGCGAGAGGTACCAGCTTAACCTCGCTGGTTTTCCCCGTGAGCAGCTCGTCGGAAGTGACCCCCAGCACCTGACACAGTTTGGGCAGCAGGGAGATGTCCGGGCAGGATATGTCGTTTTCCCACTTACTCACCGCCTGGGAGGATACTCCCAGCAATGACGCCAGCTCCTCCTGTGTCATGCCATTTTCCTTGCGGTATTTTGAAATACGGCTGCCAATGGTTTCGTTCATAATATGTGTGCTCCTTTCGTTTAATGGCTTCATTGTAAGCCCGAAAGGGGCAAAAAGCCAGAAATCGTTGGTTGGAACGTCCCAACCATAGATCGGATCCGGTGGAAATCGCACGCAACCGGCGGTTGGATTGCAGTATTTTCGTTGCAAGCAGGATCTATGAAGCGATTTTATCAGCCCCGCCGCGCCTTGTCAATCAAGCCTGGTCAGTGTAGTTCCCGGATAGTAATGCGCCAGTATTTCCGCGCAGGAGCTGCCGGTGACAGCCATGGCGTCGGCGCCGTACTGGCTCATGCCCACCCGGTGCCCGTAGCCCCGAGTGGTGATGGTGATCGTGTCCTCTGCAGCGGACACGGAAAACGCCGTAGAGCGCAGTCCCAACAGAGAGCGAAGATACGTCCCAGTGTAGCTTGTCCCGCCGATGACCATGGTGTCAATACCGCCTCCGTCGGTGTAGGTTACGTCCCGGAACCAGCTTCCCGGAACCCCATTGAGGCTGACCCCCAGGGCCTCTTGAAATTCCTCCGCCGTGAAACACACTGTGTCCGTATAGTGCGCCGCCTTTTCCTCCCCGGGACTGCTGACGGCCCGTAAATAGGGAAAATCCGTCCCCCATACCGCAGAAGCGTCTTCCGTACTGCCGCCGGAACAGGAAAAGTAGGTTGCTTCGATCAGTTCTCCCTCATAGGTCAGTACATACCCGGAAGCAGCCGCCACGGCGGTGCGGACTTTTTCCAATCCCTCCTCCGTACCGCCCCGGGAAAGGTAATCGCTCGGGGTGATATATCCCTGACAACATACGGGGCGGGTGCAGACGGAACCGTCGCCATGCTTCCCTCCGGTTTCGAAGGCCTTCTGGGTATAGGTCCGGGCCACAATGGACTGCGCTTCCAGCGCCTCGGTCTCAAAGGAAACCGGCATTTCCGCCAGCACAACCCCTGTAAGATACTCGTCCATTTCCAGTTCTGAAACCGTGCCGTCATCCCAGCGAAGGCGCATAGGAAGAAAGACGCTTTCCGGCGGCGCGGTCTGCGCTGTCGTCTCCGGTTCCGGCATCTCCGGTTCCGGCTCCGTCATCCGCCCAGCGGCGATGTTCAACACAATTCCAGGCACCACCAGTCCCATGATGATGGCGGTCAGAATATCCCTTGCCAGTGTTCTCATTGGTATCCCCTCCCGGAGATATGGTAGCACGACCGGCCGCAAAATGCTGTCAGAAAACCATCCCTGCAAAAAAGCAGCCGATCCGCCCACATGATACAGGCGGATCGGTTCTGTTACGCAACCGCGGCTGCGATGCCGCAGAAAACAATCAGACTGACAACGGTAAGTACCGAGCAAACGCCGGAAGCCACAACGGAATCCTCTTCGCTTCTGCCCAGCCCCGGTGCAAGGAAGCTGGCGGGCAGCGTGCAGAACATCAGAACCGCCCAGCGTGTCTCCGCCTCCACATTCTTCACAAGCAAAAGCCCAGCCTGAATCACCAGGCAGAATACGAGCAAAAGAGCAAAATGAATTCCGGCAATCTGGAAGACGGAAGTGCGGCTGCCTTTCGCCATCGAGAAATTATAGCCCACGGTAAACAGCATCACCGCGCTGACAGGCTGAGCCAAAAAAGACGTAGTTCCCCGAATGACGCCGCCCAGTCCGATACCGTCCAGCCATACCGCCGCCCCGGTCAGGTTCAGCACCAGCCCCAGAAGCCCCATGAGCAGCAACGGTGAGGTAATGACCTTTTTGGCAATTTCCGTCGGAGACGGGTTTTTTCCCGCATCTGCCGCCAGAATGGCAATTACCGGAATCGCGACGAAGGCCTGGGCCATGTCCAGCACGCCCATACGATAGGCCTGCCCTGCGCCGAACAGAACCATATACAGCGGAATACCCAGCATCCCGCTTTCCTGCGCCGCGAAAAGCATGGGAAGGTTATGGTAGGGATATTTCTTTTTCCCCGCCCGGAACGCCCAGAGCGTGCTTGAAAGCAGCAGCGGAAACACCAGAACCACGGTAGTCAGCGCCTCCGTCCCCAGATCTGCACCGAGGCAGGAATTAAACAGGACGCAGGGCAGAGCGAACTGAATGACGAACTGCTGCAGTCCCCGCACTCCCTCCGGGGAGATCACCGCCTTGCGCCGGGCAAAGACTCCCAGAAAAATCGCGGCAAAAATCGGTACAATGATCTGCGCCACAGTGAATACCTTATCCATAACTGCCTCCGAATTCTATGGAAACTCTGAATAAATCGTCTGCAGCTGATCGGCGAATCTTTTGCCTTATCCGTTCAGTTCTCAAAACGGGAAATACATACAGTATTCCCTCGTTTTTAGAACTTTCGGCTAAGTCAAAATCTTCTGCCGTCAGCTCTTGCCGATTTAATCAGAGCTTCCCTATCTCTTTTATTCCGGCTCACAGGCGTTTTTCTATAAATTCTTCCAGAATCGCGCCGTTTTTCCTGCGGCAGGAATACCACAAATCCGCAGAAAAAAGAACAATTTTCTGCGCGCGCAGAAAGTGAAATGAAATAAATCCCCAACACATCCGCTGCATTTCACACGCCAAAGGCGTATTTCACTCGCGAAGCAGATTTCACAAATTCCGCAAGGGATTTATTTCGTTGAAAAAAGCACCCTTGCGGGTGCTTTTTTCTGGTGGACCTGAAGGGATTCGAACCCTCGACCCCTACAATGCGAATGTAATGCGCTCCCAGCTGCGCTACAGGCCCATGGGGTACCTGAGCATTATAACGCAGAGGGAAATTATTGTCAAGAGGAAACTTGCAGGAATCCGAAATCCATGGTATACTCTCCAAAGAGGAATGGAGGAAACATCATGAATTATCAGGATATCAATGCCGCCGCCATCGACCGGTGGGTGGAAAACGGCTGGCAGTGGGGTAAACCCGTCTCCCACGAAACCTGTCTGGAGGCCATAAAAGGAAACTGGGATGTGCTGCTCACCCCCACCAAACCCGTCCCTCACCACTGGTTTGGCGATCTGAAGGGCAAAAAGGTGCTGGGTCTGGCCAGCGGCGGCGGACAGCAGATGCCCATTTTTGCGTCACTTGGGGCACAGTGTACCGTGCTGGACTATTCTCCCAGGCAGCTGGCAAGCGAACGTCTGGTAGCAGAGCGGGAAGGTTACGACATTACCATTATCCGTGCCGACATGACCAAGCCCCTCCCCTTCCCGGACGAAGCCTTCGATCTGATCTTTCACCCGGTGTCCAACTGCTATGTGGAGGAAGTCAAACCCATTTTTCGGGAGTGCTTCCGCATTCTGAAACACGGCGGCATCTTTCTCGCCGGTCTGGACAACGGTATCAACTTTCTGGTGGATCCGGATGAAAAAGCCATTGTCAACACCATGCCCTTCAACCCCCTGAAAAATGAGGAGCAGCGCCGTCAGTTGGAGGAAGGGGACGACGGTATGGAATTTTCCCACACGCTGGAGGAACAGATCGGCGGGCAGCTGGAGGCGGGCTTTCGTCTGACTCATCTGTACGGCGACACCAACGGCGAAGGATACCTTCACGAGCATAACATCGAAACCTTCCTCGCCACCCGGGCTGTGAAACCCTGAAAGGCTGCTTTCCATATTTTGCATCAACTGTCGGGCGGAGGAAATCCTACGCCCGGCTTTTGCCGCAGCCCATGAAGCCTTTCGGGGTATTTTTCTCTTTCCTTTTTGGAAAAACTGTGGTAAGATATGCCCCGAACAATCGCAAAGGAGACAGAAGCATGAAATCAATCCCCGAAATTCTGGCTGAGGAACTTGGTCAGAAGCTGGAATATGTCCAAAATGTGGTCAATCTCATGGACGAGGGCAACACAATTCCCTTTATCGCCCGCTACCGCAAGGAAATGCACGGCGCCATGGATGACACCACCCTTCGGAATCTGGAAACACGCCTGACCTATCTGCGCAATCTGCAGGAGCGCCGGGATGAAGTGAAAAAATCCATCGAAAATCAGGGCAAGCTGACACAGGAACTCTCCGACGCCATCGACACTGCCGCCACGATGACGGAGGTGGAGGATTTGTACCGCCCCTACAAGCAAAAACGCCGTACCCGGGGCTCCATGGCCCGGGAAAAGGGACTGGAACCCCTTGCCGAAGCAATCTTCGCCCAGGACGGACAGGACCCCGCCAGGCTGGCAGAAAGCTATATTGACCCGGAAAAGGGTGTGAACTCCACAGAAGAAGCCCTCCAGGGCGCAAGCGACATTATCGCCGAGAATCTCTCCGACGATGCCGATATCCGCAAGAATCTCCGGGAGTTGGTGATGCGCCGGGGCGTTCTGACCTGCACCGCCGCCGAGGACGCGGAGGTCGAAGGCGTTTATAAGCTCTACTACGATTTTTCCCAGCCTGTTTCCCGAGTGCTGGATCACCAGATTCTCGCCATGAACCGGGGCGAAAAAGAAGGGATTCTGAAGCCGAACGTCACCCTCGTGGGCAATGAGGGCGCAGCGCTGGTGTGCCGTGCCGCGCTGAAACCCACCATGCAGGTATCCCAGTTTGTCCGCTCCGCTGCAGAGGACGCTTACGAGCGGCTGATCTTCCCCTCCATCCAGCGTGAAGTACGCAGTGAGCTTTCCGACCGGGCATACGCCGGCGCAATCCACAATTTCGCTCTGAACCTGAAGCCCCTGCTGATGCAGCCTCCCGTCAAGGGCTTCGTTACCATGGGTCTTGATCCCGGCTACCGCAACGGCTGCAAGGTCGCTGTGGTAGATGCCACAGGCAAGGTGCTGGCAACCTCCGTGGTCTACCCCACTTTCAATGAGCGGAAAAAGCAGGAGGCCATCGCCACATTGTCTACCCTCATGCGTAAATACGGCGTAAAGCACATCGCCATCGGCAACGGCACCGCTTCCCGGGAGACGGAAGCCATGACCGTGGAGCTGCTCAAATCCTTCCCCGACGCCAGCTACATGATCGTCAGTGAAGCAGGCGCTTCCGTCTACTCCGCATCTCCCCTGGCTGCGGAGGAATTTCCCGAATATGACGTCAATCTCCGCTCCGCCGTGTCCATTGCCCGGCGGCTGCAGGATCCTCTTGCCGAACTGGTAAAAATCGACCCCAAGGCCATCGGCGTAGGGCAGTATCAGCACGACTGCCCCCAGAAGGAGCTGGATGCTGCTCTGGGCGCCGTGGTGGAGGACTGCGTCAACGCCGTAGGCGTAGATGCCAACACTGCCTCCCGGAGTTTGCTCCAACAGGTTTCCGGCCTGACTGCCGCTACCGCCAAGAACATCGTGGCCTACCGGGAAGAAAACGGTCCCTTCACCAGCCGCGCCCAGCTGAAAAAAGTGCCCAAGCTGGGGCCAAAGGCTTTTGAGCAGTGCGCGGGCTTCCTGCGGATTCCCGAGAGCAAGGAAGTACTGGACAACACCGGTGTACACCCAGAATCCTATGCCGCTGCCAAGGCCCTGCTGAATCTTCTGGGCTGCAAAAAGGGAGACGATTTCTCCCATCTGACGGAAAAGCTGAATGCCTACGGCCTGAGCAAGGCCGCTGCTGAGTGCGCCGTGGGTGAGCCGACACTGCTGGACATTGCCAAAGAGCTGAGCAAGCCGGGCCGTGACCCCCGTGACGAGCTGCCCACTCCGATTCTAAGAAAAGACGTCATGGAAATGAAGGACTTAAAGCCCGGCATGGAGCTGACAGGTACGGTGCGCAACGTCATCGACTTTGGAGTTTTCGTGGACATCGGCGTCCATCAGGACGGGCTGGTGCACATTTCCGAGGTTTGCGGCCGGCGGCTCCGACATCCCAGTGAGGTAGTCAAGGTCGGTGATGTGGTAAAGGTCGTTGTTCTGAGTGTGGACGAAAAGCGGCACCGGATCAGTCTCAGCATGAAGCAGGCAAAGCAATAAAAAGTATCAGACAAAATGATTCAAAACGGCTGCTGCGGTTTTCCCGCGGCAGCCGTTTCTTATGCTTCGTGGATGTACATTCGGGTCATATCCGGCTCACCGTCGCCCTGCACCATGCACAGGAAGCGCCAGCCGTAGCGCTCGTAGAAAGAAGTATGATCGGTCACCAGATACAATACCGGGATTCCCCTGCCCTTCATATCCTCGCAGACGAAATTCAGCATTTCCCCCGCGATGCCCCGGCACCGGCAGTCTTCCTCCACATATACCGCGCAGACGTTGGGCGTCAGATCCTTGCGGTCATGGAAGTCATTTTCAATGACGCCGAGACCGCCGACAATTCTGCTGCCTTCCAGCACGGCATACCACTGGGGGACAGCGTTTTTGCCTTTCAGGCAGGCATCCATGCTGTCGAGGTAGGCTTCCTTTGGAATTCCCCACTTCTCATGGAACCATTTTGCCATGGTCTCCTTGTATTCCGGCCTGTCGATCAGACGGATGATAGGATCGTGTTTCATGTTGTCTCCTGCTTTCTGTTACATGGAAACATCATACAACAAACCTCAGAAAAAGGCAAGAAATGAATTCAGTGTTGGTTAAAACAGGACGTCGTTTATGTGAACATATCCACAGATGCCGTCGTCCCGAGCAGCCGAAGCCCGTTAAGGGATCCCGGCACCAATTTGTGTACGGTACGAAACGAAATGCAAAGACCCTCCGACTCGCCCCGCTCACTCAGGATGACAGCGTTGTTGGTTGTTTCAGCAGTGCAACCACATTTTTTGCAAAGCTGAGTCAATTCAAAAAGTATTTGAACCATTTACCTCTCGTTTTATGGAAAGGGCCGCAGGCGGTTAGTCCCGTAAGGTTTTTGCCACCGTATCCACCGTGTCCAGCGTCAGGGCAAAGAGCATGATCCCCAGAAAGAAATAATGAAAATTCCCCATGACTGTTCCGATAAAATCTGTGTTTCCCACGAACAGCGTGCGCATTTCCTCGGAAAACGCCGGGTTGAAAACATTGGCTCCCGACAGCCACCAGAACGCCAGAACCGCAGAAACCAGATTGGTAACAACCGTTGTCCACATGACCTTCCTGTTGTACCGCCGTTCGATCAGCTTCACCGTCTCCCCTGTGATGCCGCAGACTGCAAACAGTGCGATGACATACCAGCTGGAACGAATGGCATCCACATTGAAAACAGGAACCGTTTCCCCGGAATCCAGCCGGATTAAGCCCAAGATTTCCGGCACCAGCAGGAACACCAGCGTGAAAACGGCACAAAACACGATTCCAACCACAGGCTCCCACAATGAGATCTCCTGGCTCTTTTTCGGCACCGGCGGCAGGTCGTCAAAACTGAAGGATTCTTTGATTTTAATGCCCTTGTGATAGAAGAAGGCGAACAGTGCTGTCTCAAAGGCGAACGCCGACAGCAGTCCCTGCCACAGCATGAAAAGCCACTGACCTGCAGCGGCATACCATGCCTGAGGCTCCATGATTTGCAAAATCACGGAAGAGAGAGTCAAACCCGCAGCCGCACAGGTAAGAACGATTTTCAGCACAAAGATATAGGTACCGTAATAGGGCTGACCAATCAGACACTTCTTTTCATTAACATCATATTTTTCGGACAGCTCCTGTGGTGTGCCCAGCTCCGTCAGCACCACCCGAACATCCTTCTCCGTTGGCGTCAAACCTCCGCAACGCTCGGTAAGCATATCGTCGATCAGCCCCCGCAGCTCCTGAGATACGTCCTCCCGCTGCTTTCGGGGCATCCGCTTGGTTACGGCGTAAAGGTAACGTTCAATGACATCCTGGTTCATGTTTCTCCCTCCAATAATACATCCACATTTGCGGAAAATGTTTTCCAGTATTCCTTCGTTTTTTCCAGCACTGCCAGACCGTCCTGGGTAATCCGGTAGTACTTCCTGGGCTTTGCCTCCCCGGTGTCCCATTGGCTGGCCAGCAATCCCTGCCCCTCCAGGCGGCGCATCAGAGGATACAGGGTGTTGGCATCCATGGGGATGCCGTGGTCATTCAGCTTTTTCACCAGCGAGTAGCCGTACATCGGCTGCCGCAGCTGGCTGAGCACCAGCAATATCAGCGTTCCCCGACGCAGCTCCAGCACCAGTCCGGATACCGTTTCATCAATATTCATACCATCACCTCGCACGTTGTTGTTTTATAACAGTATATAGTGTGTCACACAGCATGTCAAGTGTTTTTTATAAAACGAGGGCATATCCGGAAACTGGCAATATGACCAACGGTGAGGTTTTTTAGCCGTGCATGCCATTTTTCCGCAGGAATACCTGATGTACTGCTAACAGTTTTGTCATTATGAGCTGGTGCTTATACTGATGCTGCAGTTTCATTTCCAATAGTAAGAAATTTTTATTTGACTTTATGTAAATTATACCTGATATTTTGTCAGCTATATGTTAAGCTATCCCCAGAGGTGATGATATGCCAAAGAACTTATCCATTAGAGCGGCAAGGGCGCAGAAGGACATGACACAAAAAGACCTTGCCCAGGCGGTGGGCGTTTCCCGCCAGACCATCAACGCCATTGAGCAGGGGGAATACAACCCCACCATTAAATTGTGTCTGGCAATCTGCCGGGCACTGGGAAAAACCTTAGACGAACTGTTTTGGGAGGATGAAGGTAATGAAGAAAAGCAATCTGGATGAAATGCAGGAGCAACAGCTGCTGAAAATCGAGCATAACGGCTGCTGGCTGGCATTCTGGGGGCTGCTGGCTGCCATGGCCATCCAGGGTGTACTGGGAGCCGGTCTCCAGGAACTGGCCGGAGAGTGGATCGTGTTTATGGCGCTGTGCATTTATATGGTGGTGAGCTGTCTGCGCCACGGCATCTGGGACCGGCGGCTGAAGGCCGATGGGAAGACCATTTTTCTTGCAAGCCTTCTGGCTGGGTGCGCTGTTGGGATATTCACTGCAGTTGCATATTACCACAATGTCCGGGAATGGTTTGACTTGGTACTCATCGGTGGGGTCCCTGCGGTCTTCACCTTCGTACTGTGCTTCGCAGCCCTTTCGGCCTGTGCCGCACTTTACCGCAAGCGCAGAAAAGCACTGGATCAGGAATAACCGCAGCCCCGTGGGAATTATCCCACGGGGCGCTTTCCATCAGTACCGCTCTTCGATCCGGGTTACGCGGGCCGGCAGGAGTCAGGCAGCGTTTTTTGCAGTTGCAGCGTACTATGGTTGGATACAAAGCCGCCATTATCGTTCATCGCGCGCCGGGTTTTTCAGCTTAAGTATACCTAAAAGTACCACAAAACCGCAACCTTTCCCCGGATACTTGACTTTATTCCTCTTTTGTTGTATAATTTTTCGAGATTCTCTTGAAACGGAGCATTTTTATGAAAAAAGTCATCCGAGTTCTGGTGCCGCTTCTGCTTGCGGCGCTGATCATCGCCAGCATAGGCTGGTACCTGTTTGTATATGACCGGGAATTTACTCGGGATTTTCTGCTGACTCAGGCACGCTATAATGACCTTCATGGCAATTCCCGCCTGTCCTCCTGGTTCTATGATCTGGCCTACGACTTCTCCGATCACGACGAAAACGTCGCCATTGAGCTGGCAAACCTGTACAAGGCCGACGGTAACTATACCAAGGCCGAATACACCCTGACCAATGCCATCAACGCTGACCCCACTGTGGAGCTGTTCATCGCCCTGTGCGATACCTATGTGGAGCAGGATAAACTTCTGGACGCAGTCTCCCTGCTGGACAAAATCACGGATCCCCAGATTAAGGCCGAAATCGACTCCATGCGGCCGGACGCTCCCATCAGCAACTATGAGCCGGGGTACTACAGCCAGTATATCGATGTCACCCTGTACGCCGTTGGCAAGCTCTACTACACCACCAACGGAGAATACCCTTCTGTAGCCGATCCTGTTTATGAAAGCCCCATCACCCTCCCCGCCGGCGAGACCACCATTTATGCCATCGCGGTAGATGATAACGGTCTTGTCAGCCCCCTGACGGTTCTGGGCTACACCGTCACCGGCGTCATTGAGGAAGTCACCTTCGCCGACCCGGCGATGGAAGCCGCCCTCCGGGAGCTGACAGGCACACGGGATGGCGACAGCGTCTATACCAGCCAGCTATGGCAGATCACCGAGTTCACCGTCCCCGAGGATACGCAGGATTACAGCGACCTGGCTCTGATGCCGTATCTGGAAGATCTGACCATCGCCAATCAAAAAATCAGTTCCCTCACCAGCCTTTCTTCCCTGAGCAAGCTCCAGTCTCTGGATCTCAGCGGCAGCCGGTTTGATGCGAATGAACTGTCCATCATCGCAGGACTGCCCTCTCTGACCAGCCTGAGCATGGTGGAATGCGGTCTGAGCACCATCGAAAAGCTGTCCAACGCTCAGAATCTAAATTACCTGAACCTCAGCGAAAACACCATCCGGAATCTGGAAGCTCTGTCCTCCATGACCACTTTGACTGAACTGAATCTGCGGCACAATGCGGTGACCAGTCTCTCGGCACTGGACGGTCTTGGCAATTTGCAAACGCTGGACGTCTCCTACAACGCTCTGACTTCCCTCGCCCCCATTGCCACCTGCGTCAGGCTCACTACCCTGCTTGCCGACAACAATCAGATCCTCACTCTTGATGGTGTGGACAACCTGCAGATGCTCAGCCGTCTGTCCGTAAGCTACAACAGCCTGACGGATGTTTCCCTTCTGGCGGGCAATACAGCTCTGACAGACCTGAACATTGCCAACAACACCATAACGGACATTTTGGCTCTGTCCACCCTGACCAAACTTGAAAAGTTTGACTTCTCTTCCAATCAGGTCGCGGCACTTCCCGAGTGGCCTGACAGCTGCAAGCTGCAAACCATCGACGGTTCTTACAATGCTTTGACCAGTCTGGACAATCTGAGCAATATGGAGTCTCTGGCCTATATCTATATGGACTACAACCTGATTACCAACATCGACGCCCTTGCCGACTGCTACTGCCTGGTTCAGGTCAATGTTTTCGGCAACTCCATCAGCGACGTCTCTGCCCTGAGAGAGCACGATATCATCGTCAACTACAATCCCACCTGACAGACGCGCAAAGCCCGCTGCGAATTCACGCAGCGGGCTTCTTTTTATTCGGTGGATGCGGACATTGAATTGCAGTTCTCCAGGATCAGCTTCAGGGCGGCTTCCATAGTCTGGCTGCGCACTTCCTCCCGGGTGCCGGTAAAGTGGTACTGCTTCACGACGGAATGTTCCCCGTCCTCATAGCCAATAAAAACCGTTCCCACGCTGTGACCGAACTCGTCCCCGCCGGGGCCGGCAAGGCCGGTAACCGCCACGGCAATATCTGCTTTCAGAAGCGCACGGACACCGGAGACCAGATACCCCGCCGTCCATTGGGACACTGCGCCGTACCGATCCAGTACATCCGCAGGAACTCCCAGAATGTTCTCCTTGACCCAGTTGGTGTAGCAGATCACGCCGCCCTTGTAAACCTCGCTGCTGCCCGGCACCCCTGTGAGCGCCGCGCCGATACCGCCGCCGGTAAGGCTTTCCGCGGTGACCAGGGTTTTTCCTTTCAGGGCAGTGAGAACATCACAGCAAAGGTTCATCATGATACGTCACCTTGATCTTCTCCACACTTTCCAGTGCCCGCTGGATCAGCGCTTCCCGGTCGAGATTTCTCTCTGCGTGGATCACCTGGCCCAATGTGGGCTTGGTCTTGGGATGCTTCGGCGTAAAGACGGTGCAGCAGTCCTCATAAGGCAGAATGGAGGTGTCCAAAGTGCCGATTTCCCGGGCAATGGCAATGATGTCCTTTTTGTCCATGCCCACCAACGGCATAAATATGGGCATATCCACCACCGCACCGGTGACGGTCATAGCCTCCATGGTCTGAGACGCCACCTGACCCAGGTTTTCACCGGTAATCAGCGCGCCGCAGCCGTCTGCCACAGCAATGCGCTGGGAAATTTCCATCATAAACCGGCGGATAATCAGGGTGAAAAACTCCTCCGGGCAGCTATCCCGGATGGCCTCCTGAATCTGTGTAAAGGACACAATATTGACTGTCATTCGGCCTGAGTATTTTGTCACCAGCCGCGCCAGCTCGATAACCTTATCCTTGGCAAGCTGGGAGGTATAGGGATAGGAGAAAAAGTGAACGGCTTCCACCTCCACGCCCCGCTTGGCAATCATATACGCCGCCACAGGGGAGTCAATGCCGCCGGAGAGCAGCACCATGGCCCGGCCTCCCACGCCGGTGGGCAGGCCGCCGGCTCCCGGCTCCGCAGGGCCGTGGACATAGGCAGAAAGATCCCTTACCTCCACATACACAGTGTATTCCGGATGGTGCACATCCACCTCCAGGGCAGGGTGCGCTTCTGCCAGCCGTCCGCCGATCTCCTGAGAAAGCTGAATGGAAGTCAGGGGGAAGCGCTTGTCGGAGCGCTTGGACTCTACCTTGAAGGATCTGGCGCAGTCCAGGTCGTCTCCCAGATAGTTCTCAATGGCATCGAAAATGGCGTCCAGGCTCTTCTCACAGGGACGGCACCGGCACAGGCTCACCACACCGAAAATTGACCGGCAGGCCTCCCATGCCCCGTCTACATCCGCCTGCTCGTCCATCGGCTCCACATAGACCGTGGACTGAAGGATATACACGTCAAAATTACCGTACTTTTTCATGCGGCGGCGGACATTCTGCCGCAGCTTGTTTTCAAATTGGCGCTTGTTGGCGCCCTTCAGGACGATCTCGCCCAGCTTTAACAGGAAGATTTCTTTCATTTTATTACCTCTTTAATCAGTTTCAAACGAGGTGTTAGGGAAGCTCTGATTCAATCGGCAAGAGCGGATGGCGAGTGCTTTTGTCACAGACAAAGTGTTAAAAACGAAAGAATACTGATGTATTTCTCGTTTTGAACACTGCACGGATGTGGCAAAAGATCCGCCACTCAGCCGCAGGCGATTTGTTCAGAGGTTCCTTAGATCACCAGGAAATAACGGCCGGTATGCTGTTTGTATTCCAGATATGGCTTGCCGAAGGCTGCTGCCAGGAACGCTTCTTCCTGCAGAATCTGCAAATGGAGCATGATCATTGCAAAAAGCGCGAAAACCAAATGCAGCGGATAAAAAAAAGCGATCAAAATTCCCAGATACACCATATCAAATCCCAGAAAAGCAGGATTTCGGCTGAAGCGGTAGATTCCGGTGGTGACCAGCTCCGTTTTATCCTCCGCTGGAATTCCTGCCCGCCAGCTGTCATGCATGGTCACCATTGCCAAAATAAATACCACCACCCCGGCTGCACCAACAGCGATACCGAGCCACCTCAGGAAAGGATAATCACCAAGACGGAAATCCCGGCAAATACCGGTAAGCTCAGTGGGGATTATCAGAAATGTGGCAATCTTCATCCAAAATTCTACCCGGAGAACCTCGCTGGCTTTTTCCCCTTTGCTGATCTGGTTGGTTTGAATTCCCTTCCGCCGCTGTAAAAGCACTTTCGTATAATAGGCGATATAGAACGCCGCCATAACGGAAAGGGCGGCAATTTGCAGCGCCGTCATGATTTCCTCCTGATCCACCCATGTTGTATGTAATGCGCGTTATCAAGGCTTGGCACTTCCTCTGCTTTGAGAACCATAGCGTGCTGCATCTTTGCCATCCCAAACAGCAGTTTCACCTTCAGTCCCATCCTCTTACGGGGTTTTACAGCCTTCACTTTTTCCGCAAGCGCGCGAGTTTTGTCTGCAAGCATTTTCCGGTGCTCCGGCGTCATGGTATCAATGAAAATATCCCCCATCATTCCGGCGCCGCAGGTGTAAATCTTGGACAGCCCCATCCATTGAAGGCTGGTTTTGACATCCTTTTGGGCAGAGCCATTCGGCGCGCCCACGCTGTTCGTAAGAATTACAGCCGTCTTTGTAAAAAATTCCGGTTCCGGGCGGTGCACCAGCCAGTGAACACACATATGGTCAAGCAGCGACTTGATGGAAGCCGGTGCGCGCAGAGCATATACCGGATAGGCAAACACCAGCAGGTCCGCTTCCATAATGGCATTCCAAACCGGCGTCATGACAGCGGCATGGGGGCACTTGTCCTCTCCGCGAAGGAAACAGTTTTTGCAGCCGACGCAAAACGGCGGCAGATCCTTCGGATAAAACTCTTTGATTTCGTTTTCGCTGCGCAGATGACCCAGAAATTGCTCTTTCATGAAACAGGTTACCCCCTTTTGGGGCGTACCGTTAATCACTGTAATTTTCATTGATTGCCTCCAACAGGTTCTTATCCGTATACGCTACCGGTTCCCCAGATTGACCGCCCGGTACTGAATGGCCTCGGCGATGTGCTGGGGCTGGATATCTTCGCTGCCGTTCAGGTCGGCAACGGTTCTGGCGACCTTTAGTATACGGTCATAGCTTCTCGCCGTCAAGCCCATGATTTCAAAAGCACGCTTCATCAGTTGGGCGGATTCCTCGCTGAGGCGGCAGTAGCGGCGCATTTCCTCCGGGCCCATCCGGGCGTTGCACATACTGCCGGAGCCGAAGCGCCGGTTCTGGATGTCCCGGGCGGCGTTGACTCGCTGCTTCACCGCCGAGGAAGGCTCCGCCTCCGCGCGGCTGCGAAGATCTTCAAAATGCACTGCGGGAACCTCCACCACAATATCAATTCTGTCCAGAAGCGGTCCGGAAATTCGACTGCGGTAATTTTCCACTGCCGCTTCCGAGCAATGGCACCGTCCGGAGGGATCTCCGTACCAGCCGCACTTGCAGGGGTTCATGGCGCATACCAGCATAAATTCCGCGGGATATGTCACCGCCCCGGAGACCCGGGAGATGGTGACCTGCCCATCCTCCAGTGGCTGGCGCATCAGATCCAATGTATCCTTTCGGAACTCCGGCATTTCATCCAGAAACAGTACGCCCTTGTGTGCCAGAGAAATCTCGCCGGGACGGGGATTGGAGCCACCGCCGGAAAGTCCGGCATTGGACACCGTATGGTGGGGTGAGCGGAAGGGTCGCCGGGTCATCAGGGGATTTCGGGGCGACAGCATCCCCACCACGGAATAAATCTGGCTGACCTCCAGAGATTCCTCCCAGGTCATATCCGGAAGAATGGAGGGCAGGCGTTTGCTGAGCATACTTTTACCGGAGCCCGGCGGGCCGATGAGCAGAACGTTATGGCTCCCTGCCGCCGCAACTTCCAGCGCCCGTTTCACATTTTCCTGTCCCAACACGTCTTTGAAATCCGGCATGGAAGCCTCCTCCCGGGAGGGCACCCACAGAGGCTCTTCCTGCAAAACCCTCTCCCCGTTCAGTCCCGCCGCCAGCTCCGCCACGGTATGGACGCCATACACCGCCGGCCCCCGGGCCAATGTCGCCTCCGGGGCGTTCTCCGCCGGGACAAACAGCGCCTGAATTCCCTCCCGTTTCGCAGCCAGGGCCATGGGCAGCACCCCGGAAATGGGACGCAGGGTTCCGTCCAGACTCACCTCACCCAGAAAGGCGCTGCTGGATTTGGGCCGGCGGACGCTGCCGCAGGCCGACAGAATGCTCAGCAAAATGGGAAGATCATAGTGGGTGCCCGCCTTTTTCAGGCTGGCAGGCGCCAGATTCACGGTAATCCGGCTCACGGGAAAGCTCAGTCCGCTGCTCTTTGCCGCCGCCCGCACCCGGTCTCTCGCTTCCTTCACCGCCGCATCGGGCAGTCCCACGATGTCAAAGCTCGGAAGTCCCTGAGAAATGTAGCATTCCGCCGTAACAATGCTGCCCTGAATTCCGGAAATTCCCAATGTTCGGACACTGCAGATCATCCTTCTGTCTCCTTTTTACTTTTTTCTTCATCATACCGCATTCCCTCAAAAAACACAATCCTTTTTTGGTTATTCCCGGATTTTTGCAAGCTGTACAGTTTTTCCAATTCTTTCTTGTGAAAAAACATGAAATTCTCACGAGAGTGTCGTTTGATGACTTTACAAACGGCGGGGGAAGTGGTATGATATGAGCGACAAAATTTGTAATACTTTAGGAGGTATTCATTTTGGCTAGAAAATTCAAAACCATGGACGGTAATACCGCTGCCGCCCACGTCAGCTATGCCTTTACCGAGGTCGCTGGCATTTACCCCATTACCCCGTCCAGCCCCATGGCTGACAACGTGGATCAGTGGGCTGCCGCCGGTCGGAAGAACATCTTCGGCAATACCGTCAAGGTCGTCGAGATGCAGTCCGAGGCCGGTGCCGCCGGTACTGTTCACGGCTCTCTGGCTGCAGGTGCTCTGACCACCACCTACACCGCTTCCCAGGGCCTGCTGCTGATGATCCCCAACATGTACAAGATCGCCGGCGAGCTGCTCCCCGCAGTTTTCCACGTCTCCGCCCGTACCGTTGCTGCTCAGTCTCTGAACATTTTCGGTGACCACTCCGACGTGTACGCCTGCCGTCAGACCGGCTTCGCTATGCTGTGCGAGACCAACGTGCAGGAAGTCATGGATCTGGGCGCCGTTGCCCATCTGGCTGCCATCGAAGGCCGCGTTCCCTTCATCAACTTCTTCGACGGCTTCCGTACCTCCCACGAGATCCAGAAGGTCGCCATCTGGGACTACGAGGATTTGAAGGAAATGTGCAACATGGAGGCTGTTGAGGCCTTCCGGAAGCACTCCCTGAATCCTGAGCGTCCCGCCATGCGCGGCTCCCACGAGAACGACGATATCTTCTTCCAGCATCGTGAGGCCTGCAACAAGTACTATGATGCTCTGCCCGCAGTGGTTGAGAAGTACATGGCTAAGGTCAACGAGAAGCTAGGCACTGACTATCAGCTGTTCAACTACTACGGCGCTCCCGATGCAGACCGCGTCATCGTGGCCATGGGCTCCATCAACGATGTGGCTGAGGAAGTCATTGACTACCTGAACGCCCACGGCGAAAAGGTCGGCGTTGTCAAGGTTCGCCTGTTCCGTCCCTTCTGCCCCGAGAAGCTGATCGCTGCCATCCCCGCCACCGCCAAGAAGATTGCTGTTCTGGACCGCACCAAGGAGCCCGGCTCCCAGGGCGAGCCTCTGTATCAGG
>JBJDYG010000098.1:0-1640 GCA_051867075.1 Faecousia sp.
AGTGGATACACGGGGGTCTTGGGAAGCTCCCATGGTGTAAAACGGTGCGAGGAGAATTGACATGAGAAATCTAAAACGAGTATGGACTCTGCTCTTGACTCTGGCGTTGATGCTGGGGCTGTATACCACTGCCTTTGCAGCGGTGGACGACACTGGTTTTTCCGATGTGGATGCCAACGCATGGTATGCGGAAGCCGCCACTTATTGCCGGGATAACGGCCTGATGAGCGGCACCAGCACCACGACCTTTTCCCCGAACTCCACAATGACCCGCGCCATGCTGGCGGTGGTGCTGTACCGCATGTCCGGTTCTCCCGCAGTTACCGGCACCAGTCCTTTCCGGGATGTAGCAAATGACGCCTGGTGTGCCGACGCGGTGATCTGGGCCAATCAGAACAACATCGTCAGCGGATATGGCAACGGCCTGTTTGGCACCAACAATGCCGTGACCCGTGAGCAGATCGCCGCCATCCTGTGGCGGTACGCCGGAAGCCCTTCCGCTGAGCGCGGCAGTGATTTTGCCGACGAAAGTACCATCGCCTCTTACGCCTCTGCCGCCGTGGACTGGGCCAGAGCCAATGGGATCGTGGGCGGAAAAGAAGGGAACCTGTTTGACCCCAAGGGCAACGCTACCCGTGCCCAGGTCGCTGCCATTCTGATGCGGTATACCCGCAGCATCCATTCTGAGCCTGATCCTGAGCCCGCTCCCAGCGAGGGCGGCAAAATTCTGATCGCCTACTTCTCCGCCACGGGCAACACCGAAGGGATCGCCGAACATCTGGATGCCATTCTGGACGCCGACCTGTATGAGATCGTCCCCCAGGAGCCCTATACCTCCGCCGACCTGAACTACAACAGCTCCAACAGCCGTGCCGAGCGGGAGATGAACGACCCTACTGCCCGCCCCGCCATTTCCAGCAGCGTGGACAACATGGAGGACTACGACATCATCTTCCTCGGCTACCCCATCTGGTGGGGACAGGCGCCCCGTATCATCAGCACTTTCCTGGAGAGCTATGATTTTGACGGTAAGACCATTGTTCCCTTCTGCACCTCCGCCAGCAGCGGCATCGGCTCCAGCGCAACCAATCTGCACAATTTGGCCCCCAATGCCGACTGGCTCCCCGGCCAGCGGTTCAGCAGCAGTACCAATCAGTCAACGGTTCAGAACTGGGTGGATGGGCTGGACCTCCCCGACACAGCAGACGCATCTTCGGATGCGTCTGCTGACGCAGCCAGAATCCGTCTGGCCTTTGACGGCAAAGAAGCAATCGTGACGCTGGAGGATAATGCAACCACCCGTGATTTCCTTGCCATGCTCCCCGCTACTTTGACCTTCCAGGATTATGCCGGTTCTGAAAAAATCAGCTACCTGTCCCGCACGCTCTCCACGGAGGGCGCTCCCAGCACTTATGACCCCAGCACGGGCGACCTGATCCTGTATGCGCCCTGGGGAAATTTAGCCATCTTCTACCGGGAGGCCGGACGCTCCAGCGGCCCGGTACCAATGGGACATGTGGAGTCCGGCTTGGAGCTGCTTTCCTCCATGGATGGCGAGTTTGAAGTCACCATTACGGTTCTGACCTGAAAGAAGAAAGGAGTAACGACGATGCCTCATGTAGCAATTACCATGATCCCCG
>JBJDYG010000099.1:0-7623 GCA_051867075.1 Faecousia sp.
CGAAAACCAATGGTTTTCAGATTTTGGAATTTAACTGTCTTACGAACACCCCGGTTAGTGCACGGTTTTGTTTTCCCGGAAGGTGCCGTCGTTGATAGTTACCGTGCCGCTGTTGATATAAACCGCGCCGCCTCGATACCGGCTGACATTGTTTTCAAAGGTGCCGCCTTCCATGGTAAAGGTGGAACTGTGATTGATAAAGAACGCTCCGCCATAGGACTGGGCGTTTTCCTCCTGCGTCTTTTCTGTCAGATTGCCGGAAATGGTACCGCTATGCAATGTGATCTGGTTCTTCTGCGCAGCAAGGTGGAATGCTCCGCCGTAGGTATAAGCAGAGTTATCCTGAATGGTGACATCCTTCAGTTCCATCTGGAGGGCTCCGGCTGCGTACAGCGCGCCGCCGCTTTTTGTTGCACTGTTCTTGGACAGGGTGGTTCCGTCAAAATTCACCGTGGATGCGGCAGCGAAGTACAGCGCGCCGGAAACGGCTTGATTTTCCATGTACTGACAGCTTTTAAAATTCGAAACCGTCTTGCCTTTATAGTATGCGGCGCCGCCGTAGGAGGTCGCTGTATTATCAGCAAATACCAGCCCCTCGAAGTTTGCCGTCACCTGGTCGCCGCAGTAAAGTCCGCCGCCGTTTTTTGCCCGATTTCCCCGGAAGGTGATATTTCTGATAACCATATCACCGGTCAGATCCACAATGCCGCCAAAAAACAGACCGCCGCCGACTTCCGCTTCGTTGTCCGCCAGAGTCAGGCCATTCATGCCATCCGCATAGGAATACATACGGAAGGCCGCAATACCGCCGCCATTGACTGCGGAATTGCCGGAGATAACCGGGTTTTCCGTCACAAGCAGTTTGGCGGCATCGTAGATAAAGATACCGCCGCCGGACTCGGTAGCCGTATTGTCCTTGACCGTTCCCCCCGCAAGCGCCAGCTCTCCGGTGCCGTCCACATGGATGCCGCCGCCGCTGCCCTTTACAGAAAAACCGCTGATCTCAGCGTCCCGCCCCAGTGTCAGCTTGCCACCGCTGGGGACCAGCGCGCCTCTGGCATTTACAGTGTCCTCACTTTCGGAAATCCGGCCGCTGATGGTGCCATTGATAATGGAGGCAGTGCCGAAAACCGTAACGGTATCGGCGATGCTGGTGCCGGTGCTGGAGGTATCCGGTCTCAGGGTAAATCCACCCATATCCAGAATCACGGTCTTGCCCAGGGGGAAGATGATGTTCTCGGTATAGTCACGCTCCATGGTGACAGTGCCCCCATCCTCCGCCGCCGCGATCTGCGCCTGGAGGGAGTCATCCGTCACGCTCATGAGCATCACGCCGTCCGGGGTAGCGAGGCGCAGCATGATCATCTGCGTGCCAGGCTCGTCATCGCCGGTGGCAGCTTCCTCTTCGGCTTCGTCCTCCGCGTCCGTGTCGCCGGCAGTGTCATTCTCATTCTCACCGGAGTTCTCGCCGGAGTTCTCGCCGGAGTTTTCGCCGGAGCTCTCGCCGGAGTTCTCACCGGAGTTTTCGCCGGAGCTCTCGCCGGAGTTCTCGCCGGAGTTCTCACCGGAGTTCTCGCCGGAGCTCTCACCGGAGCTCTCACCGGAGTTCTCGCCGCCGCTCTCGCCGGAGTCTTCACCGGGAGTTACGCCGTCTCCTTGCCCGTCCTCATCTGATTCCAGCGGATTCGGCGAATTCTCCTCATCCCCGGGCTGATTCGACTCCGCGTATACGTCCACAGCAGTATCGGTGCTGCCCTCCGCCGCGAAAACGCCGGTGGGCAGTACGGAGATCATCATGGCGATGATCAGCAATGCCGAAACCGTTCTTTTAATGGTATTCTTCATTTTTGTGCCTCCTGATGAAGATTAAGAACCGTAAAGGTTCCGAAAAGGAATGGTGTTTTTAAGAGAAATCCCTGCCGTACATGATCGGCAACGCAGGGAAAAGCCGCTGTTCAATGCAGCGCGGCTTGCCCGCAGGCTACGTTGCCATCATCTGCACGCAAGCGACAATTAGGCCAAAAGCCGCGTCGGTCCCATGAAGTTTACAGTCGGTACTATTATAAGGAGTTTATTGCAGGAAAGCAAGTAATTTTTGGCAAAAACAGCCAATAAAGGGAGGATCCATGCTCAAACAAAGAAGCAGGTTGCTATTTAAAGATGACAGCCTCTTCGTTAAAACTATTTTGTAAAAATGTGTACTTTTCAAGTGTTCCTCCTCCATTATCCATAGGCAGTTGTCCTTTGTGTGCGTAATGATTGTTTGGTGTCATGGGAGTATTTCTCTGCGATGGGTGCCTTTGGCATTGTAATACTATTTTTTATTAAAAATCGTTGATTTTTAATAAGAAGACACCGCCTTACGGCGTTGTCGATTCCGTGATTTTGGGAAAGAAAAATCACGCAATCCCGTCTCATATGATTCTCTAACAAAAAACTTCAATTCTTGCGAATGGAAGTTTTTTATTGAGAATCAGTATAAGGAAATGAAAAACGCGCAGAAGGTGATGGAGGCCATCTCGAAGGAAGTGCCCGTACAGTATCGTGCTGCTGTTAAGGCAGAGAACGTCTATTCGCATCACAAATTTGATTTCTGGAAATAATCCACCGTAAGGGAGGCGGTGATGTGGAAATCATTCGGGATGACAAACAGAAACAGATCCAAATTTGGATGACACAACAGGAATCTCAGGATGAGGAATTGCAAAACCGCTTGAGGCAATCCATATCAGATAAATCGCATAATTCCCCTTTTGCTGCAAACAATACCACTGGAAACAAGGCACAAGGAGAGGAAACAAAAATGAAAGCAACAGGAATCGTTCGCCGGGTGGATGACCTTGGCCGAATCGTGATACCGAAAGAAATCCGCCGCACACTCAGAATCCGGGAGGGCGACCCGCTGGAGATTTATACGGAAAAGGATGGGGGTGTGATTTTCCGCAAGTATTCCCCCATGGGTGACTTGCAGGAGTTCGCTGCCCAGATGTGTGAGTCCATTGGCTCCGCTACCGGGCATATCGCCGCTGTTACGGATCGGGACAGCATCATTGCCCTTCACGGTGCCCCCAAACGGGAGCTGATGGATAAGCCCAATTCCCCGGAACTGGAAAAACTCATGGAGCAGCGGAAGAATTACCTCTACAAAAACGGGGATCCCCCCATTCTGGCCGCTGACGGGGAGGAAAAATACCACTTGGGCGCTGCCGCGCCAATTTTGTCCCAGGGGGATCTGATGGGCTCCGTGCTGCTCCTGCTGGGGGAGAACGACAGTCCCCTGCAGGAAGCGGATCAGGGGTTGGCAAAGACAGTAGCCGGATTTCTGGGCAAGCAAATGGAGAGCTGATTCCGGTATCCGACAGAGGAGTGGATGTTCTATAGGAAATCGGCATGAAACGGCAACAGCCAGGGTGCGGAAAGACGCCCTGGCTGTTATCATTTGATCAATATAATACCTGCTGAATAAGCCGTTTCGCGGCTTATTCACACACCGAAGGTGCGTCATTCCATAAAAAGGATTTTCATTAGAGAATCATATGAGACGGGAATATGTGATTTTCTATCCCGAAAATCACATATTTGGCAACGCCATCAGGCGGTGCCTTCTCAATAAAAATGAAACATTTTTATTGAGAAATAGTATCAAACCGTTTTTCTGGAAGCGTTTTGGGGGAGACTATCAGCCGGATGAAATGAGATCCAAGAAAATACATAGGAGCCATATACCTTCTGCACAGGGCTGTGGCTTGCGTTCAGAGCACACTTCCGTGTGGAAACTGACGCACTACAGGTTTGTTTTCCCGGAGGGTCCTGGCAGTTTTCAAAGCTGCCCTAATGATTCAGAAAATTCAAGACGCTTTCTATTCCTGAGAGAACGGCGGCATCTTCCGCTGCGGGCCTTTTGTCGGTATTATGGCAATACACCGCTTCATGTATATTATAGCAATTCATGAGGTGCAAAAGAGCACATGCCGTGTCGTAAGGTTTCGTTATACTGCCATTGCCCCCACCCACTAAGATAACCGCGCCCTTCTTCGGCTTCATAACCGGTTCTTCCTTCCGGAAGTGTCTGGCACAGAAATAGGTTTGCAGCCTGCTGCCTACATCCAGCAGCTTCCCGGTTAACTCCGAAAAGTAGATCGGTGAAGCGATGAGGACATTATCACAATCCCGGATATATCCGTATATTTCCTGCATTTCATCGCAGATAGCACATCCGGGGTGTTCCCAGCAATATCTGCAGTCAACACAAGGAGAAATACCGCACCTGTAGGCATCCACAATCCGATATTCGCCCACAAGACCGCCTGTTATTTTCTCTATAAGCTGGGCAGTATCTCCCGCCCTTCTGGGAGATCCATTCAAAATTAATGTTTTCATGGAAGGCCTCCGTATTTCCTTAACGCTGCCGGTTCCCGGAATGACAGAAACGGCGCGGGTCTCTCATCCGCCGATCATCTGCTCCGGGTGGAATACTTCATCGAACCGCTCCGCCGTCAGGAAGCCCAGCGCGACGCAGGCTTCTTTCAGGGAAATGTTCTCAGCATAGGCTTTTTTTGCGGTTTTTGCCGCGTTTTCGTAGCCGATATAGGGATTTAGCGCCGTGACCAGCATGAGGGAATTGTGAAGGTTGCGGCGCATTTTTTCCTTCTTCGCCCGGATGCCCACAACGCAGTGGTCGTGGAAGGAC
The DNA here is from genome assembly GCA_051867075.1 of Faecousia sp. GTDB lineage: Bacteria > Bacillota > Clostridia > Oscillospirales > Oscillospiraceae > Faecousia. The sequence continues at coordinate 4,691 of JBJDYG010000099.1, forward strand.
AGCATGGCGTCGCTTAAGAGTCGTGCCGACTGCAGGAAATTGTAAATCAGCACCGGCATGAATACATTCAGCTCAAAATTGCCCTGGCTGGCGGCAATGCCCACTGCGGCGTCATTGCCCATCACCTGCACCGCCACCATGGTGACGGCCTCGCATTGGGTGGGGTTGACCTTACCGGGCATGATGGAGGAGCCGGGTTCGTTCTCCGGAATGGTGATCTCTCCCAGACCCAGCCGGGGGCCGGAGGCAAGCCAGCGGATGTCGTTGGCGATCTTCATAAGGTCACAGGCCAGCGCTTTCAGCGCGCCGTGGGCAAACACCAGCTCATCCCTGGAGGTCAGGGCGTGGAATTTATTGGAGGCGGCTGCAAAGTCCTTGCCTGTCAGCTCCGAGACGGCGGCTGCGACGGCAGCGTCGAAGCCCCTGGGGGCGTTCAAACCGGTGCCCACGGCGGTGCCGCCGAGAGCCAGCTCCTTAAGCGGCGGCAGGGCAGACTGCAGCAGCTCTTTGTCCCGCTCCAAAGATGTCCGCCAGCCGGAAATCTCTTGGGAAAAAGCAATGGGCGTAGCGTCCTGCAGGTGGGTGCGTCCGGACTTGACCACACCCTGGTTTTCCTGTTCCAGCCGGGAAAAGGCAGCGGTGAGCACATCGATGGCGGGGATCACCCGATCCTCAATGGCGCAAACCGCCGCGATATGCATGGCGGTGGGGAAGGTGTCGTTGGAGGACTGGGACATGTTGATGTCGTCGTTGGGGTGAAGGAGCTTCTGACCGGCAAGCGCATTGCCCCGGTTCGCAATAACCTCGTTGGCGTTCATGTTGGACTGGGTACCGGAGCCGGTCTGCCAGACCACCAGAGGAAAATGACCGGCAAGCTGCCCGGAAATCACCTCATCGCAGGCCCCGCAGATGGCAGCCTTTTTCTGCGCGGTCATTTTTTCCGGACGCAGGCTGTGATTTGCCATGGCGGCGGCCTTTTTCAGGATGCCGAAGGCGCGGATGATCTCCGCCGGCATGGTTTCAAGGCCGACACCGATGGGAAAATTCTGTACGCTGCGCTGGGTTTGGGCACCCCAGTACCTGTCTGCCGGGACCTTGACGTCTCCCATGGAGTCGTGTTCAATGCGATAATCCATAAGCTTTCCTCCGCTTGTAATTCTGAGTAGATGATAACAGTCAGGGGAAAAAATGTCAAGAACCCGCCGTCATACCCCAGCCCGGACCGGCATAGAGTATCCCGAGGCAAGGAGGGATTGCGATGGCGGAAGAACATTTGCCCCACAGGCTCAGTCTGAATGAACGGCGGCAGCTGACCATGACCGGGGTGACGGAGGTTGTCAGCTTTGACGATACGGCGGTGGTGCTGCAGACCTCTCTGGGAATGCTGATCGTGCAGGGAAAAGAACTGCAGCTGAAAACTCTGTCTCTGGAGGGCGGGCAGGTGGAGGTGGACGGCAGCGTTTCCACCCTGGCCTATGAGGAGCCAAGGCAGGCAGCCGGCTGGAAGCGCCGTCTGTTCGGATGACCGCCCCGGCGCTGGCAGCCTACCGATTTGGGTGCAGCTGCCTGCTGGGGGCGGCGCTGGGGGTGTACTATGAATTTCTGCGCCCTCTGCGCCCGCGGCACACCCTTGCCGCGGACGGGCTTTTCCTGCTGGGATGCGCCTGGACCTGGCTTTTTATGAGCTTCCGGGTCTGCGGCGGCGATCTGCGGCTAGGCTATAGTGCCGGGCTCATGGCCGGGGGAATGGCTTGGGATCTGGCGTTGGGCGCTTTACTGACGCCGATTTTTTCCGGATTTTGGAAGCTCGTCAGGGCCGCAGTGGGATTTACCCTGCTGCCGGCAAAAAAATTTTTGAAATTTGCAAAAATTTTATTTGCATCTGTGGAAAAATGGGTTACAATAAAGTGGAATAACCGTTGGCAGAATCGACGGAAACGGGGAGGTGTGCCCAATGGAACAAAAGCGCGTGGGGAAGGTGGTTTTTCGGTCCGGCTCGCTGATGCTGAAGATCGTGGTGATGGTGCTTATTGTATTCTCTATGGCGACGCTGATGGCTCTGAGATGGGTACACGCCGGCATTCAGGAGCAGACCGGAGCGCTGTGTGCCGAAGCCGCCGCCCTGGAGCAGAAAAACAGCGACCTGCAGGAAAAAATCGGGGAGCTGGGCTCCGTAAAGAGCGTAGAAGACATCGCCCGGAGTGAACTGGGGCTGGCTGATCCCAATACCATCATCCTTGATGTGCAGCCTCGGCCTTAAGCAATCCGGCAATTCATTAACTGAAACATATGGAGGAATCACAGCAAACTATGGAGTTAACCGTTGGAGCCATTTTAGAGGGTAAAGTCAAATCCATCACCAATTTTGGCGCGTTTGTCTCCCTGCCGGAGGGAAAGACCGGCATGGTACATATTTCTGAGGTCGCCAACGCTTATGTCAGCGATATCCGGCAGCACCTGACCGAGGGACAGGATGTAAAGGTCATGGTCATCGGCATGGAAAACGGAAAGATCAATCTGTCCATCAAGCGTCTGGAGCCAAAGCCCCAGCGGGAGAACGGTGGAAACCGCAGCGGCAATTTCCGCGGCAGCCCCCGTCAGGACGGCGGCAATTTCCGTCGGGAGAATGCTGCTCCGGCGCAGAACCGCCCCCAGCGCCCCCCTGTTCAGCCCTCTGCCCCCAAGACGGCAGACCAGCTGTTTGAGGAGAAGCTGAAGGCGTTCATGTCCGAGTCCGACAATAAGCTGTCCTCCATGCGGGCGGATCACCGTACCAAGAGCAGAAGAAGATAAAAAACGGGCTGCCCCGGCAGCCTGTTTTTTTGAGACATAAACAGGCACCTTGAAAGGCTTCTCTTTGGCGTTTCGCCGGTTTTCATACTATTTCTCGATAAAATGGTTAACACCATTTTATCCTGCGATGGAATCGCAGG
>JBJDYG010000100.1:0-7519 GCA_051867075.1 Faecousia sp.
TGCGTTACGGGCTCTGGGTGGTTGTCGTGCATCCTTTGGGCCCCTCGACCGGTACGGGGATGCCCCCGTGGGCAATGCGTTACGGGCTCTGGGTGGTTGTCGTGCATCCTTTGGGCCCCTCGACCGGTACTGCTCAGAAAATTATGTCTGGCGGGGATGCCCCCGTGGGCAATGCGTTACGGGCTCTGGGTGGTTGTCGTGCATCCTTTGGGCCCCTCGACCGGTACTGCTCAGAAAATTATGTCTGGCGGGGATGCCCCCGTGGGCAATGCGTTACGGGCTCTGGGTGGTTGTCGTGCATCCTTTGGGCTCCTCGACCGGTACTGCTCAGAAAATTATGGCACAACCGAAAACACCCGAAAATGTTGTCATCCCGGGCAAGCGAAGCGCGCCGAGGGATGACAGCATCGGTGGAGATGGTTACCCAGACTGCAGTTTACGCTTCTTCCTCAATATCCTTCTGTTTCTTTTCCTCCGGGGGCAGCACGAAGGGTCTGCATACCACCTCGCAGCGGTTGATGGGGGTGCCGAGACTATAAAACTTTTCCTCATACCCCGTCATGATGCCCACAACTCCGTCCTTGTGCAGGTCCCGGGTGACGTTTTTCACCTCCAGACCGCAGGCGGCAAATTCCTCCAGAGAGTACGCGAACAAAGGCGCGTTGTCGGTCTTGAAGTGGATTTCCCCGCCCTCCCGGACTGTGCGGCAATACTTGTCCAGAAAGCTGCGGTGGGTCAGACGGCGCTTGGCGTTCTTCTTCCGGGGCCAGGGGTCGGGGAAGTTGATGAACAGTCGGTCGATTTCCCCGGCGGCAAAGATTTCTTCCATATTGGCAACGTCCATGTCGATGAAGAACACATTGGTCAGTCCCATGGACATGGCCTTTTCCATGGCAACCACCATGGCCTCCCGGCACCGCTCTACGGCAATGAGCAGTACATCGGGGTTGGCCTGGGCTGTCTCGGCGGTAAATTTGCCCTTGCCGCAGCCCACCTCAACCCACAGCGCCGCGGTTTCGGGCTTCAGGCTCCGCCAGGAACAGCGCAGGGCGGCAGGCTCGACAATCCGATAGCCGGCGCACTTCTCCATTCTGGGTTCCAGATTCCGCATTTTTCTCATTCTCATGGTATCTTCCTCCAAAGCATTCCGCATTTCAGTGTACCATTATAGCAGAGCGCAGCCGGTACGTCAAAGGAAATATCCCCCGATCAAGCGTGAATTCTCTTTACTTTCCAAATATTATCCGGTAAAATAGCTGTCATACTGATTCTCAATAAAAAACCTTCATTCGCAGGAATTGAAGTTTTTTGTTAGAGAATCATATGAGACGGGATTCTGTGATTTTTCTAAAATCACTGAATCGGCAACGCCATAAGGCGGTGTCTTCTTATGAAAAATCAAAGATTTTTCATAAGAAATAGTATCAAAAGGAGGGATGTCCCGTGCCGATCTTTGATGATCCCGGCAAAGCGCTGCGGCGGCTGGAGGAAGAGCTGCTGGAGGATGACGAATACGGCGAAGCATCCGAAGAAGAATGGGAAGCGGATTTTGACGACGGGTATGAAGAAGAGGATTTTCCCATTCTGACCCGGCGGGGCAGCCGCCCTGTCAACTACGCCGTGGACTATGACCGGACGGTTTACGACGACGAAGAAACGGATGACGGCAGCGCCTACTACGAAGAAGATTACCGCGCCGACCGGAAAAACAGGAAAAAGCGAAAAAAGGGCGTGGGCGGTCTGATTCTGCTGGCCCTTGCGGAGCTGGCGGGCATCGCCGGGGTGATCTGGTGGTGGATACAATGGCTGAAGTGACTCCCGTCGGGCGTTTCGCTCCCACCCCCTCCGGGCGGATGCATCTGGGCAACGTGTTCGCGGCGCTGATCGCCTGGCTGTCCGTCCGCTCCCGGGGCGGTGAAATGGTGCTCAGGATGGAGGATCTGGACACCCAGCGCACAAGCGCGGAATATGCCGATATTCTGCGGGAGGATCTTCGCTGGCTGGGACTGGACTATGACCGGGAAACGCCGCCCCAAAGCCGGAGAAGCGCCGTCTATGACACATACTTTGACAACCTCGCGCAAATGGGGCTGCTGTATCCCTGCTACTGCACCCGCAGCCAGCTTCACAGCGTCAACGCCCCTCATCTGTCCGACGGAACCTACGTCTATCCCGGCACCTGCCGGAACATGACACCGGCCCGGCAGGCGGCCTTTCACCGCCCCCCTGCCTGGCGTGTTCTGGTGCCGGATAAGCTTTGGACGGTGGAGGATCTGGTGCAGGGGCATTACGAATCGAATCTGGCCACAGACTGCGGGGACATGGTGGTGCGCCGGGCAGACGGCGTCTATGTCTACCAGCTTGCCGTCACCGTGGATGACGGAGAGGCCGGGGTGTCAGAAGTGGTTCGGGGCATGGATCTGCTCTCCTCCGCTCCCCGGCAGATGTACCTGCAGGAGCTGTTCGGCTTTCCCCATCCCCGGTACGCCCATGTCCCCATGCTGCTGGCTCCCGACGGGCGGCGCTTAAGCAAACGGGACAGGGATCTGGATCTGGGGCAGCTGCGCAGGCGGGTGACTCCCGAGAAGCTCATCGGCACGCTGGCCTGTGCCGCCGGGCTGATTGACCGGAACGAGCCGGTTTCCGCGAAAGACCTTGCCGCCCAATTCCGCTGGGACAAGCTGCATGGCAGCAGCATTTATCTGGATGCCGGGCAATTGGAATAGCCCGATTACGCGCAGACTGCGCCGGTTTGCAAAAGTTCCTGCATCATTCTGCACAAAAAAGCCTTTCCTCCCTTGCTTTGTTATGCGTTTCGGGTTATAATGCCCATAGACCATAGAAAAAACAAAAAAGGAGAATTTTGAATGGCACGCAAACCTGTTCTCGTTGTCATGGCCGCCGGTATGGGCAGCCGTTACGGCGGATTGAAGCAGATCGACCCTGTCGGCAGTCAGGGAGAAGCGATTCTGGACTATTCCCTTTACGATGCTTACAAGGCAGGCTTTGAGACCGCCGTCATCATCATCAAGGAGGCCATCCGCAAGGACTTCATGGAGACTGTGGGCCAGCGGTTGAAAAAGTGCCCCATGGAGATCCGCTATGCCTATCAGGAGCTGGACAATATCCCGGCGGGCTACACCGTACCCGCAGGACGCACCAAGCCCTGGGGCACCTGCCACGCGGTGCTCTGCGCCGCAGAGGCCATCGGTGACGCGCCCTTCGCCGTTATCAACGCCGACGATTATTATGGCAGTTCCGCCTACCGGGTGGTTTATGACGCGCTGTGCAAAGCCCAGGATACGGATACCTATGATTACTGTATGGTGGGTTACGAACTGAGCAAGACCGTAACAGACCACGGCAGCGTGGCCCGGGGCATCTGCGTCACCGACGGCAAGGGGTATCTGACCGGTATCGACGAGCGTACCCGCGTTGAAAAGTACCCTGGCGGCATTCATTTCACCGAAGACGGGGAAAACTGGGTGGATCTGGCTCCCGAAACCACCGTATCCATGAACCTGTGGGGCTATACCCAGAGCTTTTTGAAGGAGCTGGAGGCCCGGTTCCCGGCGTTCCTGGACAAGGCCCTTGCAGAAAACCCCATCAAAGGTGAATTTTACCTGCCTCTGGCGGTTGCCCAGCTGATTGCCGAAAAGAAGGCCACTGTAAAGGTACTTACCTCTCCCGATAAGTGGTACGGCGTGACCTACGCCGCCGACAAGCCCATGGTGGTGGCCGCTCTGAAGGCCATGACCGATGGAGGCAAATACCCCGACGGGCTGTGGAAATAATGTCAAACCGCACTCCGGTCAAGCGACCGGAGTGCGGCTTTCTTCATTTTGCGTTTCCCAGAGCTTCCCTGGAAATAGTATCACTTCGCGCCCATGAGGATTTTGGCAAGCTCGGAGTTGCCGTCCAGAACAACGGTCTTTTCGTCGCCGTTGAGGCTGGCCTTCAGGGCGTCCAGAGCCAGAGAGAATTCATAGAATTCCTTCTTGTCCTGGGTATCGTAGGCCTCCGCCAGCAGGCGCATGTACTCCTGCTCGCCCTCAGCCTCCAGCTTGGCAGCCTCTGCCTCGGCGTTGGTGACAATGATATTCACCTGCTTATCCACGTCGTTGCGGATGATAGAGGCTTCGTAGTTGCCGTCGGCGGTGTACTTCTCCGCCATCTGGTTCCGCTCGGAAATCATGCGGCCGTAGACTGCGTTCAGGTTGCTTTCCGGCAGGTCAAACTGCTTGATCTTCACATCCTCCACATGGATGCCATAGGACTTGGCGGCGGCATCCACCTTCACGGCGATGTCCTCATAAATGGCGTTGCGCTCGGCGCCGTCGTTCATGTTGATGATGTCCGCCTGAGCAAGAGTGCCCATATCGGTTTTCAGCACACTGTAGGTAATGGCGTCCAGACGTTCCTCGGCCTTGGCAGTGGAGCCAAGGGTCTGGTAAAACAGCTTGGGCTCGGAAATGTTCCACAGGATGTAGCAGTCCACAGTCATATTCTGCTTGTCGGAGGTCAGCACCTCAGACGGCGGAATGTCATACAGCTGGGTGGCCTTGGTAAAATACTTCACACTGTCCACAAAGGGCACCTTGAAGTGCAGTCCCGCCTCGCTGGTGGTGTCGATGATTTTGGAAAAGCGCACGGTACAGGCGTACTCGTCCTCCCGTACGGTGAACATGGAACCGGTTGCCAGCACAACCGCCAGCACCAGCAGTATAATCAGAATTCCTTTTTTCTTCATTGTGCGTTACCTCCATCGGTTTCCACCAGAGACTCCAGCGGCAGGAGCATCTGGACATTGCCGCCCTCCGCGCCGGTGTTGATGTACAGCTTCACCCCGGGGAGGACTTCGGAAATGGCTTCATAATACATTCTGGTGCGGGTAATGGCGGGATTCTGGGCATACTCGGTGTACATCGCCTGGAACATGGCCACCTTTTCCACAGCCTCGTTGATTCGCTTCTGTTTTAAGTATTCCGCGTTCTGGATCAGCTTGTCGGCCTGTGCCTGAGCCTGGGGCAGCTGGGCGTTCTGGTAGGCCTTGGCGTCGTTGATGACGGTCTCTGCCTGCTGCTTGGCGGTTTCCACGGCCTTGAAGGCCTCAATGACCTCCTGCGTAGGCGGCTCGGCATCCTGAATCTTTACGTCCACCAGTGTCAGCCCCACATCGTATTCCTTCAGGATCCCGGTAACCAGCTCCTTGACCTGCATCTGGATGTTCTCCTTGCCATCGGTAAGAACAGCATCCACGCTGGAGGAGCCTACCACATTGCGGATCTGGCTCTGGATCAGGTTGCGCAGGATCAGCTCTGGATTGTTCGAGGAATACAGGTACTGTACCGGATCGGAAATCTTGTACTCCACAAAGAAGTCCACGTTGACGATGTTATAGTCGCCGGTAATCATGGTGCTTTCGCTGTCGTTGACCGCATAGCTGTTTCCGGAGCTGGAATAGCCAAGCTCGATTTTCTGGTAGACGTTCACATCCACCTTATCCACCTGCTGGATGCCAAAGGGCAGCTTAAAGTGAACGCCGGCGTCTGTGATATCCGTGACCTTACCGAAGGTGGTGACCACAGCCTGCTGCTTGTCATCCACGGTGTAGAAGCAGGTCAGAGCCATGATCAGCAGGATCAGCGCCAGCACCACCACCAGAATGGTGCGTCCGACTCGTTTGAAATTGGGCTTTTTCTTTGGGGGCTGGCTGCCCGGCCAGCTGTAGGTTCCGTTTTCTTCCATGGTTTGTTCTCCTTTTCAGATAGTTTTTACAGTTGCGAAATCATTTGCTCTGTCTCGGCTTTCAGCCGGCTTGCCAGCCAGGCGGTGAGCATGATTTTCAGCACCCTCGCCAGCTTTTCCCGTGCTCCGGGAACCGGCTCACGGTAGCTGTCCGTCACCTCTTCCAGAGCGCCGTCCCAGGTTTCGCTGCCGCCGAAGTGCCGCGCCCGGGCCGCCAGCCGTACGAAGAAGAAGTACAAAAGGGTATCGTCGATGAGGTCATCGCTTTCGTCGGTGAGGCTGCCATTGATATAGGAAATCAGCTGACAGCACTGTTCCAGAGTCAGCACCCCCTTGAGCAGGTTGATGTTCAGAATCCGGCAGACCTGCTCCATGTCGTAGCGCTTGCCCCGGGGCGGCGAGAGGAAGCCCCGTTTTACCCAGTTCTGGATGGTGTGGGGCTCCAGCCCGGTGACGCTGGACACCTGACTCAGGGTCAGCCCCCCCGCCAGGAACAGCGCCTGAAATACACCGTCCACCCGGTCCGCATCCTCCCGCTCTCCGGTAAGGGTCGTGCCGGGAATCGTCCACTGCATGTTGTTTCCTCCTTTCTTTTATGTAATGATTATATCACATGGTCATATGACTGTCAAGTGCGTTCTGTAGATTATTTGTGAACAGAGTATGAATTTTCTGCGGAAAGCTCTGAAAATTCCACTTGACAATCTGCCTTCCTCGTGCTAGAATATCCGAGTGATAAAGAAGGCTGAACATCCGCCTCACCGTAAGCTGGCGCAAAACGGTTCATATTCCACTTCTTCCCGTGTGGGATTGGGTGGGGATGGTGCGGGTGCTTTGGCATCCGTTTTTTGTTGTTTATTTGGAGGTGCTTACCATCGCGAAGTTAGATCATCAGCTCAACGAGGAAATTCGGGACAAGGAGATCCGGCTCATCGGCGCCGACGGCGCTCAGCTGGGCATTATGTCCTCCGCTCAGGCCAACGCTCTGGCAGAAGAACAGGGCATGGATTTGGTGAAGATCTCTCCCAACGCCACCCCTCCCGTCTGCAAGATCATGGACTATTCCAAGTTCTGCTTCGATCAGAAGAAGCGGGAGAAGGAAGCCAAGAAGAATCAGCGGGTTGTGGAGATCAAGGAAATCCGCATGAGTCCCAGCATCGACACCAACGACTTTAATACCAAGGTCAAAGCCGCCCAGAAATTCCTGAGCGACGGCAACCGGGTCAAGGTCAGTGTCCGTTTCCGCGGCCGTGAGATGGCTCACACCAATTTAGGTGAAAAGCTGCTGATGGATTTTGGGGCAAGCTGTGCCGAGATCGCCAACATGGAAAAGAATCCCAAGCTGGAAGGCCGTTTCATGGCAATGTTCCTGACCCCCAAGAACAGCAAATAACGCAACCACGATACAAAAGATTACGGAAGGAGAACCTACCTATGCCCAAGCTGAAGACCCACAGCGGTGCCAAGAAGAGATTCAACCTGACCGCCAACGGTAAGGTGAAGAGAGCCCGCGCTTACAAGAGCCACATCCTGACCAAGAAGACCACCAAGCGTACCCGCCATCTGCGTGCTACCGCTTACGCTGACCAGACCAACGTCAGCGCCATCAAGGAAATGATTCCCTACAAGTAAGGCAGAAGGAGGATACGAACAATGGCAAGAGTAAAAGGCGCGATGATGACGCGCAAGAGAAGAAACGCTACCCTGAAGCTGGCTAAGGGCTACTGGGGTTCCAAGTCCAAGCACTTCAAGATGGCCAAGCAGCAGGTCA
>JBJDYG010000101.1:0-7516 GCA_051867075.1 Faecousia sp.
CGTACCAAAGAAGAATAATCCGAACTTTATCTCAGTGGGAGAAGGGTTCGGATTATTTTTTGTACTTGGGTCTCGAACGATCAAATGCAAATGTGCGGTGGACATTTGCTCGGCGGCGGCTTGACGACGCCGACACCATAATGTATCGAGTCCCTTCCGGCATAGCGGAAAAGAAATTTGCCGGATTGCTTCATACTGATTCTCAATAAATCCCCATGCTGAATACAGCGCTGCTAAAAATGAAAGTCATCAAAAATGTTTGAATTATACCATTGTTTTTGAGACTTTCATAGTACATCGTCTGCGGCCGGACGCCGAATCTTTTGCCCCATCCGTGCAGCTTAAGAAAACGATAAATACATACAGTATTCCCCCGTTTTCAGAACTTTCGGCTGAGCCAAAATCTTCTGCCGCCAGCTCTTGCCGATTTACCAGAGCTCCCCTGAATCTGACCTATGGCGAGGCGCATTTCCGCCCCATGGCGGAGTTGGTTACCTATCTGGAAGACAAGGGCTTCAAGGTGTACATTTGCTCCGGCACGGATCGCAATGCCGACCGCGTCATACTGTCCTGTTTCACCGATGTGCCTAATTATCAGGTGATCGGCTCGGATTACTATACTGAAGGCACAAAGTACGACGAAGAATACTATCTGGACTACCTGTTTGACCCCGGCGAGGCGGTGATGCGGGACGATACCCAGATCATCAAAAATGTGAAATCCAGCAAGATCGTGCAGATGGCACAGGAGATCGGACAAAAGCCGGTGCTGGCATTTGGAATCGGGTCTGTGTGAAATCGTAAACCCTGCAATCCGGCAGGGCGCGATGTACACAGATCTTCAAGTCATAAAGCAGGATAGGGTGATCGTCCACACAAATCGCTACCATTTAATTGTCTACCTCCAGCTCTCCCTGTAGTATTCTTTCTGCACTTTTTTGATTTTTTTCACAACGTACGATACAGGGCAAGAGAATCCCAAAAGAGTGCCAGTCTGGGCACAACATCTGTCAAAAGGACGCCGCAACGAGATGTTTCGCGCATTTTTGTGCAGATTCTGTGTGAATTCATCTGGTATACTCGTACAGAAACAAAAACAGAGGGGTATCAAGATGCTTTACGTTCTGGGTTATTTGGCTGTATCCATGGCTGCCATGGCATTGGCACTGTATCGATCCACAAAGAAAACCCTGTATTCCTACACGAACATCGTCCTGATCGGCGGGCTTCTGTTCAATACCGTGTTCCTGGTTGTCTGTACCCGCTTCCTGATGGCAGTTCCTGCCGGCATGGAAATTGATTTTACTCATTTCTATGAGACACTTCTTGCTTTCCCGAGAACCTTTTCTTATTATGCGTTTTTTGTGATTCTGTTTATCTGTGTTTTGCTTGGAATCAGCAATGTGGAGCTGATCAGGCACGAGGGATTCTGCCTGCATAATGCCCTGAGTCTTCTGGTTGCCGGATTGTATGGCGGCGGGACGATAGCGGTATACCTGATTGCTGACAAGCTGCACGAATTTGTATTTGTCCCCCTGGGGCTCAGCACAAACACCGTTTTCATTGTGCTGAACACGGTGATACCGCTTTTCCTGTTGCTGGTGCTCTGCTATTTCGAGTGTATTCTGGCAGGCACCGGTATTTTGGGCTGGATCGCTGCCCGTGCAATCCCTGCCTATGATAAGGATTATATCATTATTCTGGGGTGCTCCATCGATAAGCGGAGTGGTCTGCTGCCCTTGCTGCGCGGCCGGGTAAACAGGGCAGTGCGTTTCGCATGGGAGCAGGAGATTGCCACAGGGAAAGCGCTGCGTTATGTTCCTTCCGGCGGGCAGGGTCCCAACGAGGTTATGAGCGAGGGCTCTGCCATGGGATTTTACCTGATGACCCATGGCGCGGAGGAGTATGAGGTCATCCCTGAGAAACAATCCCGCAACACCTGGGAAAATTTCTGCTTCTCAAAGAAGATCATAGAGGAAATTACCCCCAATCCCAAGGTAGCCTTTGCCACCACGAACTATCACATCCTCCGCAGCGGTATTCTGGCTAACAAAGCCGGACTGGATGCGCAGGGAATTGCCGGGGATACCAAATGGTACTTTTGGCCCAACGGTTTTGTGCGGGAATTCTTCGGAATTCTGGCAATGGAGAGGAAGGTGCATTTCCGCGCCGCAGCAGTTATTGCCGTGCTGTGTGCAGTAGTTGGCTGCGTGGAATTTTTGGGGTTAATTGCATAAAACCTGAGGACATCCAAAAGTGCCTGTATTAATACTAACCTGATTAAAAACTTTGTAACTATTCAGTCGCCCCTGGTTTTGCCGTCTGAAATGTTTATAAGTTGGTTCAAACCCAGGGAAAATACCGAGATTATTGGGGATATTTGTTCTAACCAATACCCACGACTGAATAGTTACAAAACTTTAATTCTTTCCGATCTGAATTGCCCCAGAATGCGTTATCTTCCTTGCTGGGCGTCAGCCCAGCTGCGTCATCTGCCTTTTCTGGAACAATTCATCCACGGAAAGCTTTTAAAGTTTTCAAACAGGTTTTAGTATAACACCTTTGCGCCGTTTCCGCGAATCGATTTGCGTACTTTGCAAATGGTTCTTTTTTGTTTCCGGGCATTCTGATATTGTGAACAAAACCAGCAGTCTCCTGTTCGGAGGCTGCTGGCTTTCATTATTTCCGGCGGATTCCGCCCAGAGAAGGGAGAAAGCACCATGTTACCCTGTCATGACAACTACACAATGACATACTGAAAGCCCTGCTGTCCACCTTTGGCCCATTGCTTTTGCTGGATTTAGGGGCGATCTGCCTGTGGCTGGGCTGGCGGGGTGCAAAGCCTCTGTGGGAGTTGGCGGAGGGCATTGGGTGCCTTGCCGAAGGAAAGGAAGTTCATCTAAGGAAGCTCTGAATAAATCGCCTGCGGCTGAGTGGTGGATCTTTTGCCACATCCGAGCAGTGTTCAAAACGAGAAATACATCCAGCATTCCTTCGTTTTTGCAAGAGGGCAGGAAGCCAGCCCTCTTGTTGTATGTCTGAGCGAAAAATGGCACCCGTCTATTGCCATACAGGGAGGTTCAGTCTGCTAAGGCATCTGGAATAAACGCAAGGACAGGGGTTGCGTCATTTTCTCCGGGCAACGACAACAAATCTGCCGTTTTCCACATGGTAGGCACAGGTTACCAGGGTAATCAGCTTGTCGCCATAGGCGGCTGTTACGCCGGTGTCGTAGAGCTGCTTCTCGTGGAAATTGGCAATGGCATTGTTGAAGTCTGCCTCGTCTGCTGCTTTGATGAACTGATAGAACTTAAAGCAGGTTTCATTCTGGTAATAGACCCGGTCGTAGAAAGCTGCCAGCACCTCATATTCGCCTTCCTCGTAAAGGGTGTCAAAATGAATGGTGGGATGGGCCTGCCAGTAGGTTTTTTCCTGATATTTCATCAGGCTGCGGAACATACTGCCATCGAGCATATTGTGACCGTAAATAATCAGATTGTCGCTGTCAGATGTGCAGGCTCCGTCAATAAAGGGGATGCCGCCGAAGCTGTATTCGCCGGCGAAATTGGTATGCAGATACTTTTCCGGGTCGTCAGGAGAGTGCATTACGGGGTAGTCGATGGCGGTACCCTCGATGCGCAGCCAGCCGAACAGATCCGGGTTTTGTTCATAGAGCGCTGCATACTTTTCCAGCATTACCGGCTCCGTTTCCTGCGTTGGCTCGGTTTCTTCGGGAACAGAAGGGGACACTGCCTCCTGAGGCTGTGTTTCCGGGGCTGGGGCGGTGCTTTCCGGCGCTTCCTGAACCATGGAAGACAGCTCCCGAAAGTCGCTGCGGGCCTTGGACAAGTGGAGCAGGCAGACCGTCAGGGCGATGGCGCTGACGCAGAAAACCGCTGCCAGCACGGTCAGCAGGATGCGAACCGCCGGGCGGGCATTCCTCGCTGAACGCTTCGCAGGGCCTGTCTGGCTGCGCTCCGCGGCATTCTGCGCCTGGGAGGATTTGTTGGGGCCTAAGAATTTGCCGTTCTTGTTTGTCATGTGCATTTCCCTCATACATTGGTTCCGGGGAACCAAGGAAAGGGGCGGTGACGGAAATTCCGTCACCGCCCTTGCTCAAAAGTTTATTTCATTTACTCTTCTATATACTGATTCTCAACAAAAAACTTTCATTCGCAAGAATTGAAGTTTTTTGTTAGAGAATCATATGAGACGGGATTGCGTGATTTTTCTTTCCCAAAATCACAGAATCGACAACGCCTGCAAATTTCGCCCGAACGGTGTGACGATTTCGCTTCGGGCGGTGTACGCGTTTCGGTTTAAACGGTGCGGTAATTTCGGATGAACGGTGCGTTCCGGGCTTGGGTATGATACAGTCTTTCCTGCAGCTTCTGCTGCGAGAAAGGAGTATCATTTTCAATGCAAAACAGCACGACCATTCTTGGCATCATCGAGATGCGTCTTAAGGGCATCTCCTATGACGATTGCCGCAACCGCTTCGGTGTTGGCAACAGCACCGTGAATCTCATCATGACCCGATACCTGGAAAAGGGCGTCCCACTGGAGGTTCTGAAGCAGATGCCGGCTGAGGAAGTCGAAGCATCCTTCTACCCGCCCTCCAATGTCCGCAGGAAGTCTGAGGACATCATGCCGGACTATGAGGCTATCTACGCCCGTATCCACCGGGAGGGCAGCAAGGCAAACCTCTACTTCCTGTGGCTCCGGTACAAACAGGAGCATCCCTCCGGCTACCAGTACACCCAATTCTGCCATTATTTCAACCAGTATGTCAGCACTCACCACGGGTCCCAGAGCCTTCGCATGGCAGTGGAGCGGGTCCCGGGAGAGCGGGTGTACATCGACTGGGTCGGCGACCAGCCGGAGCTTCTGGTGGACGCCCAAACCGGCGAAGTCCGGAAGGTGCATATCTTCGTCACTACCGTTGGCGTCAGCAGCATGATCTACGCCGAGGCCTTCCCCGACGAGAAGTTGCCCAGCTTCATCGCCGGAACCGTCCATGCCTTGGACTACTATGGTGCGGTTCCCAAGTATCTGGTACCCGACAACCTCCGTGCCGCCGTTACGAAGCATACGAAGGATGAGCTGATCCTCAATTCCGCATATCAGGATCTGGAGCAGTTCTATGAGGTGGTGATCCTTCCGCCTCCTGCCCGGAAGCCCAAGGGCAAGGCAACGGTCGAAAAGGGCGTCCAGTGGCTGGAAACCCACCTGCTGGAGGAACTGAAGGAGTGTGTCTATTACACTCTGGATGAACTGAACCGTAATGTCCGGCGGATCGTGGATAACCTGAACGACCGGAAAATCCAGGGCCAACGCTTCTCCCGGCGGGAGGCATTCGGGAACTATGACAAGCCGAAGATGCGTCCGCTGACCAACGGACATTTCTCTCCCTGCGAGTACCGTTACTTTGCAAAGGTGCCCAACAACTACCATCTTCTTTTTGACGAACACTATTATTCCGTTCCCTGCACGATGTACGGCCGGCCCGCTTTCCTGAAGGCGACTATGGCGGAAATCCGAATCTGTGGCCGCAATAACAAGCTGATCTGCACCCACAGGAGGTCTTATACCACATTTCCCAAGTACATCACCAAGACGGAACACATGCCCCAGGAGCATCGGTTCTACCGGGATGTGAACGAAAAGAACGGCGCCTATTACCGCCGCTGGGCCGCCGGATACGGCCCTTACACCGCTAAGATGATTGATACGGTTCTTCTTTCCAACCAGCACGAGGAGCAGTCCTATAATAGCTGCAACGGCATCCTCCATATGTGCACCGACCAGTCCAAGCTGCTGGTGGAGGAAGCTGCCCGGCTCTGCGTGGAGGGCAATGCCTGCCGGTATTCCTATTTCAAGCGGTGCCTGAAGCAGCTGACGGAGCGCAGTCAGGTGAAGACGCAGCAGAAGCTGCCGTCCCACGAGAACCTCCGGGGAAAGGAGTTCTATAAGTGATGACGGATATTCTTTCTACCGAAGACTATGAGCTGTGCAGCAAGCTGAAGGTCATGCGCTTCTCCGGCATGGCAGAGGCATTGGAAGAATTGCTCCGGGATCCCAATTCCGACCTGATCCCCTTCCGGGAGAAGGTGGGTCGGCTGGTGGACGCCGAATGGGATCTGCGCTACAACAAGAAACTGAACCGTTTCATAAAGAAGGCTACGCTGAAGTATCCCCATGCCGATCTGGATGAGACGATCTATGATCCGGAACGGCTGCTGGATACCAGAATCATTGAGGAGCTGTCCAAATGCAAGTGGGTGGAGCAGGGGCGGAACCTGATGATTACGGGTCAGACCGGCTCCGGCAAGAGCTACCTGGCAAACGCCCTGGCAATCTGCGCCCTGCGGCAGTTCAAGACCGTGAAGTATTGCAAAGCCAGCCAGCTCATTGACGAGCTGAACCGTGCCGAAGCCATGGACAGTTACCGGGAGACCCTGGCGAGTCTGGTGTCCTTTGACCTGTTGGTGATTGATGACTTTGGACTGATGCAGCTGGATCTGAACAAGTGCCGGAACCTGTTCGAGGTCCTGGAAAGCCGGGATCCTGGCCGGTCTACCATGGTGATCTCCCAGTTTCCGGTAAATGCCTGGTACGACCTGTTCCAGGAGCACACCTATGCAGACGCTTGTCTAAATCGCTTGTTGCATAACTCCTATCGCCTGGAGATGAACGGAAAAAACATGCGTGATCTGACGCCGCTGAACAAGTAAAAAATACGACCCGAAACCCACACCGCTTCAACCGAACTGCCTGCACCGCTCATCCGAAACGGGCAGTCCGTTGAAGCGAATTGGGCAACGCCGTAAGGCGGTGTCTTCTTATTAAAAATCAAAGATTTTTAATAAGAAATAGTATTAGACGCGGTTTCTCTTCCGGTCAAAGATGTACACAGCGGTAGCACCGCAGAAGGAGAGCACCAACAGGCTGCCCAGCACCAGCACGATGCCGTCATCACCGGTCTTGGGGACCTTATCCAGCTTTCCGCATGTACCTGCGGCTTTCCAAACGGCTCTGTAGGTAACATCCCTGGTCACGGTCTTCGCAACAGTGGGTTCCCAGCCGACGAACTCATAACCCTTACGAGTGGGCTTGCCCTGGAAAGCAGGGGTTTGCGTTCCGGACAGAAGACCGTCGTAGACCTGATTTTTGAAGATTCTCTCGCCCTTCACGCCGTCGGTGTAGGTTACGGTGTACTTTCTCTCGTTCTTATCAGCAATGCCGTTCCTGTTGACATCCTCGTCCCAGATGGCCTTATAGGTAACGGTTTTTGTCACGGTGTCTTCCCACTCGGGATCCCAACCGGAGAACACATAGCCCTTACGAGCGGGCGTTCCCTTGAACTCGGGAGTGGGAGTTCCGGTCAGAAGATCCCCGTAAACCTGATCTTTGAAGATCCTCTTGAAGGGTACACCATCGGTGTAGGTAACGGAATATCTTTCCTCATCCTTATCGGCAGTACCGTTTCCATTGACGTCGGCTTCCCAGACAGCGG
>JBJDYG010000102.1:0-7449 GCA_051867075.1 Faecousia sp.
TTCTCGCCGGTAATCTCCAGCTTCTCCGCCTTGGGAAAAACGCCGTGGACAAGCTGTTCCATCCCCTCCTTGTTCAGCGTGAACGTATAAACGCTGGCGGTATCGTTCTGGCGGCACTTGAATTCCGTGTTTTCCATGTTCTTCAGGGCAATGTCCAGCAGTTTTGCCAGGTCAAGGTTTCCCACCGCGGAGGCAGACAACGTCCTGCCGTTTTCATCGCAGACTGCATTGTCGGTAAAGTAACAGGTTTTTCCATCCTTTTCCATGCCCCGGATGGTGATGCCCGATGCGAGCCACTGGTAGTACGAAAATGCATCGCTGAGCGCCAGCTCGCCGCAGCTTGCTTCCAGCGTGACCGCAGCCGCAACCGGGTTTTTGCTCCGAAGCCGGGTCCATGCGTCGATCAACCGCACCAGATCATCGGAATACAATTCCTGCGCCTGATAATTTCCAGAGGAGACCGCCTGGGCAACGGGTTTGGGAATGGTAACATCGCCGGAAACCGGGAGAAACTCCACAATTGCCGACAGTGAGAAGGGCGTTTTGACGGAATCCGTCAGATTGCCCGCTCCTGTAAACCGCAGCTGAGAAAGCGTCCCGTTATCCGTGATGAGATCCACTGTCAGACGGTTTGCCTCCGGCAGAAGCGCCTGCACCGACGGCATCAGCAGCCGAAGGCTTTGCGTTGCCTGACTGCCTTCCACTGTAATGGTATAAATCCCATCGACAGCGGTGATATCTGCCTGCTTGCAAATCTCCAGTGTGTTTTCCAGAAGGGCGGAATAGTCCGGCGCTGCCTCGTTTAGGCGGAAGGCCGCACCGTTTTCCAGGAATACCACACCCTCGGTATAATACAGCTTCCGTGTCCCCTCAGAAATCTCGGTAATGTAGGTATCTCCGGTATGGACTCTGCGGATATTCGCTGTAAAGCCGACATCCTGATTCTCAATCTGGGTCTTCACACTCAGGTGCATCTGCTGCTCCGGTTGTTCCAGATAGGTTTTGAGCAAATCGTAAGCCTGAACTGTCTGTCCCGCCCGGGTCTGGGGGAAGTATCGATACAGAAGGATTGCACCGGCACAGGCAAGCAGCAACAGGGCCAGCAGCCACCAGCGCCGTTTGAAAATTGTTTTTTCGGTTTTTCTGTGCTTTTTCCATTTCCAAAGAAGCAACCCAAGAATCAGAAGCAGAACAACCGACGCTGCCGCCAGAATTATCCATCGCATATTGGCGACAGGGGCCGCAGTGACAGCAATTTCTACTTCCGCACCAGCCGCCTCAAAAGCAAGATAGCTGCCCATTTCCTCTGTAGAAGCCTTGCTCCAGCTTCCGTTTCTCAGAAGATAAACCACCGCATCCGCTTGCGTGGGCAGGTAACGAACGGTATGGCTTTCCAGTCCGTCGGCAGGGATGGAAATGTGCCACTGCTCCAACACCGGATGTTCCTCCGTTTCCGGGAACGAAGTTGTACCGGGGACGATGGTAAGATTGTCCCTATCCTGAAACTGCCCCTGGACAAAGAGCATGGGCTTGCCCTCCGGACGCGCCTGTGTAGAACGCAGGGAGGTAATATAAGGATAGTACGATGCTTCGACTACCGTGTCAAACCGCAGATCCGTCAAATTGGTCGTACTCCATCGTGCGTAGCACCCCTCCCTTTGGGGAAGCTCTGGGAAAACAGAATCGTCAAAGGAATCTCCGTAATGGAAGGGAACGGTTTTGAGGGTCTGTCCATCCGATACAAAGGACAGAGTGAAGGTTTTCAGGGAGCTGGGCAGAAAATCCTCGCTGTGCAGCGCATCGTAGGATATGGGCTGTGCCAGTGCGAAATAACTGACCCGGTTGATGCCTGCCAGCGTGTCGGACACAAAGAAATTCCCCGTAAATACCCCGGTATTGACCCCGGCGATGGCGCCCACATACTGTTCCGCTTCCGGAATCTCCACCATGGAGTAGCACCCGCTGACAGTGCTGGAATCGCCGCTGTAATCCTCCGCAATACCGGAGCCCACAATGCCGCCGATGTAGCTGCCACCGGACAGGGTGCATTTTGCAAAACAATTCCGGATGGTTCCGCCGGTAAGACCCGCGATACCGCCCACATAGTCGCCGTTTTCGCTGGTGATGGTGCCAAAGCCCCGGGATTCGCAGATCAAACCCAGTTCCATCCGACCGCAAATGCCGCCCACATAGCTGCGTTTCCCGGTAATTCTGCCGGTATTTTCGCAGTTGCGCACAATGGCCTTCAGTTCATACCGCCGCCGCTGGGTCAGATTTCCGCTGGGTGCGTCATCCTCCGGGTCGGCGGTGGATTCCAGTCCCATGACGCCGGTAATGCCGCCCACGTTCAGATCGCCCTCCACCGCCGCGCTGTTCTGGCAGGAGCCTACCAGACCTTCCGTTATGGCATCCAGATCTACCTCGGAGATATCTGTCACCGTCTCCTTTTTCGCGTCCTCCGTGGCCAGGGCGAAGGTGCGGGAAATGGCACTGATCTGACCGGAGATGGCGCTGATGTCATTGGTCAGGGTATCTACACCCTGCCCGATGGCATTGCGCAGATCGCCGGAGGTGTTCGCCATGCCCTGCACGGCGCTGCCCAGACTGGACAGGGCTTCCTCATTCACCTCGCCGCTGGCAGCACCGGAAACCAGAGATTCCAGCGCGGAACGGGCGCTGCTCTGATAGCCGGTCAGGGTCTGGATGCAGGACTGCACATCGCCGCCCATATCCGCACCGTTGCTGCCCGCCCGGCTGACCAGACCACCCAGATTCTCAAACTGCTTACTCAGGGTTTCCAGATAGTCCGGAGAAAGAATGGTCTGGATGTGGGGCTCGATCTGTCCCACAACACCGCCCACATCCTTGCGCCCGGTAATGAAGCCTTCATTGCGGCACCCTTCCACGAAGCCGCAGCTTCTGCCCACGATACCGCCCAGGTTGTAGCCGATGTGGGGGTACCCCACAGAGCCGGAATTGACGCAGCTCGTTATGGTGCCGCTGGAATAGCCCGCGATGCCGCCGGTATCCGAGGCTGCATCCGAGGCGTCCAGATTGGCGGTTTTGGAAAAATCCATGCTGAAATCCAGTCGGATATCTTTGGGATTGATGGTGGGGTCCACACTTTCGGTGTTTACAGATGCGCTGCTGCGGCAGGAGGTAAGGCTGCCGCAGTTGTAGCCTGCAATACCGCCGGTGCGGTTGTCACCGGTTACACTGCCTTTAAAGTGGCAGGCACGCAGCGTTCCGTAATTCATACCCGCAATGCCGCCGGTATTGGTCTTGCCGGTGACGGTTCCGGTGAACGTACAGTTTTCAACTGTACCATAGTTTTCCCCCGCAATACCGCCCACGGACAGTCCGTCACCGCCGGGGGTGACAGTTCCCTGAACCGTCAGGTTTTTGACTACAGCCGTTGGCTGTAGGATTCCAAACAGTCCGGCAGGCGACAGGCTCTGGGTCAGAGAAAGACCGCTGATGGTATGTCCACCGCCGTCGAAGCTGCCGCCGAAGGTGGGTATGGAGGCAAAATCCGTTTCCTCCAGAGAAATATCCGCCGTGAGCAGCACCTGCTTATTCTGCGACCAGCTGTCCAGCACACAGTTTTCCGCAAAGGTCAGAAATTCTTCCGCGGATGTAATGTGGATGGTTTCCGGGGTATCCAGTAATTCCTCTGCCGCCGCGGGCAGCGACAGTCCAAACAGCAAAGTAAGCGCCAGCAGCGCGGCTAAGTATTTACGCTTCACGATTGTTTTCTCCTTCCTCCGTGGTTTTTCCGGACAGCAGATTCAGCTCCACATCGCCGTTGATGTCTGCCCGGACAATGCCGTTGACATACCCGTGGATTTCTCCCCGCACCAGACCGTCCACCCGGATATGGCCGCTGCTGGAAATCCGGGGCAGATTGGTATGGGGCATGGAGAAGGAGGTTTTGTCCACGATCTCGCCGCCAATCAGCAAAATCTGCGGCAGCACAAACATGACCAGCCCGATGGAGAGAATCGTTCCCCGTCCAAGGCTCTGGCCAATGCCCACAATGGCCGCCTCCGAGGTCATCATGCCGATAAGGGTGCCTGCACAGGCAAGGATACTGCCGGAGGTTAAAATGGTGGGGAAGGCAAAGTTCATGGTTTCCACAATGGCATCCCGGTGGGACATCTGGGTTTTCAGCTCCTGATACCGGCTGGAAATCACGATGGCATAGTCGATATTCGCGCCCATCTGAATGGAGCTGACCACCAGATAGCTCATGAAGAACAGCGGTGCGCCGGTAAAGGCAGGAATGGAGAAGTTAATCCAGATGGCGCCCTGAATCACCAGAATCAGCAGCAGCGGCATACCGGCAGACTGGAAGGTGAAAAGCAGCACTACCAGCACAATGAGGATGGACACAACGGTAATCACCAGATTATCTGTACCGAAGGACAGCTTAAAGTCCTGCTCTACCGAGGAGTTGCCCACCACGAAGACCTCTCCCTCAGGATAATAGCCCCTGGCAATTTCCCGGAGGGTATCCAGAAAGGCGTAGGTGGTTTCGCCGCCCTCCGGCAGGGTCAGGTAGATCAGCACACGGTTGTAGTCCTCTCCCTGAAGCTGCTTCTTTGCCGATTCCATCTTTGTCTGGGCTTCCTTCAGCGAATCCATCTGGGCATCTTCCAGAGTGACGATTCCCTCATCGATTTTGTCGCAGACAAAGAGCATCATGTCAATCAGCGGCACTTTATAGGTGCTCAGACCGCCGATAATCTGACCATACTGCTCCTGCTCCGCGGCGTAAGCGGCATACACCGCCTCCGCCAGCTCGTAGTCCAGCCCGGCAAGCTCCGCGAACTGTCGGGGACTTAGCTTATCCGCCAGCATATAGCCGTCCATGGCTTCCACATTGGACAGACCCATGGAGTAGTCTACTTCCTCGTAGGTGTCCAGCTCCGCCAGCATGGCCTTTTCCACGCTGTAGTCCGTTTTGGGATAGACCAGCGCCACAAAATTGGTATCACCAAAATTATCTCGAATTTTGTTTTGGGCAATTTGAACGGTATTGAGCTTGGGCGTCTCGATTTCGCCGTAGCCGTAGACATAGGGGCACTGCTTGGAGTAGTGGTAGCCCAGTAGCATCAGTACCACAAACACCGGCGGAATCACGAACCGGGTCAGATAGGCAAATTTTCCCACAAAGGAGATTTTCGGCACAAAATTCTTATGCCGGGTTTTGTCCATCAGTGGGCCGAACAACATAAGAAAGCCCGGCATGAACACGAATACCGCCAGCAGCGCGAACAGCACCGCCTTAATCAGGCAGATGGCCATATCCGGGCCGATTTTGAACTGCATGAACATCATGGCAACCAGACCTCCGATGGTGGTCAGGCTGCTGGAGCCGATTTCCGGGATGCCCTTGCTCAGAGCGGTAATGACCGCTTCACGGATGGGCAGCTGCTGCCGTTCCTCCTTATACCGGTTGCACAGAATCACCGCGTAGTCCAGAGACAGAGCCAGCTGCAAAATGCTGGTCACGGAGTTGGAGACAAAGGAAATCTTTCCCATGAGAAACTGGCTGCCCTGATTGAGAATCATGGCGGACACAAAGGTCAGCAGCAGCACGGGTACCTCCGCGTAGGTCTGGGAGGTCAGCAGCAGAACAGCGACCACAATCACCGCCACCAGCACCATAATGACGCTGACCTCCTGATCGATGATTTCCGCCGCGGAATTGCCCAGAGATGTGGAAACATAGCAGTCTTCCCCGCTTAAGGTATCTTTCACCGCCTCCAGCGCCTGCAAACACTTGTCGTCGGTTTCGCTGTAATCAAAGGTAATATTATAGAGAGCCGACACGTTGCGGTAATCCTCACCCTCATCGTAGTCCACGCTTTGCACGCCTTTGACGGCTTTCAGTTCCTCAGAAAGGGTCTGTGCCCGGGCCTGCGATACATTTTCCACCATGATCTGGGCAGTTCCGTAGGTGATGAACTGCGCATCCATGATATCCAGACCCCGGCGGGTTTCGCACTGCGCCGGCAGATAGGCCTTCAGGTCGTTTTCTACCTGAATCCATTTGGTAGAGAACATGGAAAAAATCACGCCAATGGCCAGCAGCAGGAAAAACAGATTACGCTTGTCAACGATAAATGCCGCCAGCTTCATCATGGCGTTTGCGCCGTTGTTCTTTTCCTGTGCCAATGTCAAGCCCCTCCTTTCTCCCTACGGATACCTCGGACTTTGTACTGTCCTCGGGCCGTGGAAATCTCCATTTCCAGCGAATCCTCGCCTAGGGCTGCGCTGGCCTCATAGGGCAGCGCTCCCACCAGTGTTCTCATCTCCCCCTGGAATGTGAGCCTGTCCCCACTGCGGTGTCCCTCCAGGATCGGAGCGGTTCTGGTAAACAGGGTCAGATCGCCGCTGACGCTGTCACCCAACAGGATCAAATTCAAAACGCCCCTGCGTTTTCCCAGAGGGGTTTCCATTTCCAGCACATAGGTGCGGTTCTGGTTTTTCATATCACGCCTCCAAAACATATGATCGTTAATTGACATTTGTAGTGGAAGATGATATTCTCTTTTCAGCAAAAATGCAAGAGACAGGCATGCCGTTCTGTCAGTTAGCTGACAAAACGGCAAAAGTGTTTCCGTACTGGGAGGACTCTATGGAGAAAAATACAGATCTACGCATTCAGAAAACCTATCTTGCGCTGCAAAATGCCTTTGTGGCGCTGTTGGAGGAAAAGCGGTTTGAGGAGCTGACCGTCAACGAGCTGTGCGACAGAGCCATGATCCGGCGCACCACGTTTTATAAGCACTTCGGGGATAAATATGAGTATTTTGCTTTCTATATCCGGGAAATGGTTTCGACCTTCCGGGATCAGCTGCCGCCGGATGTGATGGATGGAGAAGCAGCGGCATATTTCCTGCAAATGAGTCAGGAACTGCTGCGATTCTGGCATATGCACGAGAAAATGGTGCGCAACATTGAAAACAGCAGTTTGTTTCCGCTGCTGCTGAGCATCCTGCTGGATCAGATCACAGAGGATATCATCATGGTTCTGCGCCGCTCCTGCCCAGGGCTGGCTCAGGATGCGAGCAAGCTCAAGGGCGTGGCAGCGTTTTATGCAGGTGGTCTGATCAACACCTTCTTTCGCTGTACGCAGAATGATTCCTTCATCGACGAAAACGCCTTCCTAGAAATTGCTGGTGAGTACGCCAGCAAAATACCCCTCTAGCCATTGCGGGCCGAAAGGCTTAACCTAGAATGAACGGTACCGGTCTCACGGCGGACTTCTTATGACAGCGATACTCTGGGTTTTATGTGAATCGATTTCATGGTTTGCGGCGCAATTCCTCCCCCGGTTGTGTTCGTTGCTTTTGTTGGAAAATAGTGCTATGTTATAGACAATGCTGAACGCTGGCAGAAAAGGAGAATACTGTATGGCAAATTTTACGAAGAAGGCAATCC
>JBJDYG010000103.1:0-35414 GCA_051867075.1 Faecousia sp.
AGGGAACAACCAGCTTGGGCCGCAAGAAGAAGCTCATGGAGCATTCCGGTATTCCACAGCACAAAATCGAGTACATTGCCCGGTGCATCCTGCCCGACATCCTCGCCTACCACGAAAGCGAAGAAGGTCAGCGGGAGTTCCGGGAGTGGCTGGCTCAGCGTGAAACGGAAGCATCGGAAGGAAAGGAAGGGAAAAGCAAGTAAGTAACCGCACAGGGTGCCGCCAGCTTGGCGGCACCTTTTCTCATACAAAAGGCACTTCCACTCACGCATTTCGGGACTGAAAAAGCGGCTGATAGCAAGGCTTCTTGGACAAATTTTTGATTTGGGAATACAATTACCTTCGGATGCTCAAAAACGGCTTTCTAAATGCGTGAATTTTCATATTCCTTAAATCTGTTTCTTTTTTCTTGGCCCTCTGGGCTTTGATTCTGGTCGCTTGATGACACCGTTTCGGAAATGGGTTTCCTCAAACTTGCCAAAGAAAACAAATAATCCGAACCCATCTCCCACAGGGAAAACTAGGTTCGGATTATATTGGTTTGGTGCCGGCAACCGGACTCGATGATATTATGGTGTCGGCGTCGTCGAGCCGCCGCCGAGGGTCAGTCCACCGGACTGCCCCATTTCGATGGGTTCGAGTCCTCCACGATACCAAAACAGCAGATACCCGGTTCGGGTATCTGCTTTCTTGGTGCCGGCAACCGGACTCGAACCGGTACGCTTTTTACGGCGAGGGATTTTAAGTCCCTTGTGTCTACCGATTTCACCATGCCGGCGGGCTGTGGAATATGATATCACATTTTCTATCCACCGTCAAGTGTTACAGCTGGTCGAGATTCAAAGTAAAGGGCTGCAGGCAGTTGCTGAGAAACCAGTCCAACTCCGGCCGGCCCATGGCCTTCATGGCCTCCCAGGTCTGGCGGGCTGCCGAATCAAATTCTGTGTTGCCCGCCTTCTGCTCTTCCAGACATTTGATGTGGGCGGACAGCTTGTCCGCCGCTTTGACGAAGGGTTCCAGCTCTTCGTCATCCTCCAGCACATAATGGGCGTAGCTGGATCGCAGTTCGGACGGGAGCATGTCCAGAAGACGGTTGCCCGCGATGCGCTCCACCTGCTTGTAGGCACCCTTGATCTCAGGGTTATAGTACTTGATGGGGGTGGGCAGGTCACCGGTGAGAATCTCCGAAGCGTCGTGATACAGCGCAGCCACCGCGCAGCGGTCGGGATCGGGAGTTGACAGGTTCAGAATGTCCCGGCGGATCAGCGCCAGGGCGTGAGCCAGTACCGCGGTCATATGGCTGTGCTCGGAGATGTTTTCGGAAAAGGTGTTGCGCATCAGACCCCAGCGGGTGATGTAGCGCATACGGCCCATCAGAGCGTAGAATTCATTTGCCATGGATGATCTCCTCTATTTTTGCTTCCAACCGGGCGGGGGTGTCACAGTAATGGGATGCTCCCGCCGCTT
Source organism: Faecousia sp. (assembly GCA_051867075.1). GTDB lineage: Bacteria > Bacillota > Clostridia > Oscillospirales > Oscillospiraceae > Faecousia. The sequence goes on from JBJDYG010000103.1 coordinate 1,468, forward strand.
CCATGCAGGCTCGGTCCCGGAAGCCCCACAGGACGCTGAGGCAGGGGACGCCGGCATTTTTTGCCGTCAGTACGTCCACCTCACTGTCTCCGACGTAGATGCATGTTTCCGCGCCGATGGCTTCCATGGCTTTGTACACCATGTCCGGGGCGGGTTTTCGGGGACAGACGGCGCTTTCGCCCCGGGCGTATACCCCGGGGAACATGTCGGTACAGAGGGCTTTCACCGCAATGTCCGGTTTGTTGGAAACAATGGCGATGGGATAACACTGCTGCAGCTGCGCCAAAGCCTCCGGAATGCCGGCATAGGGCTTGGTTTTGATTTGACAGTGGGTGCTGTAATAGGCCTGAAACGCTGCCAGCACCGGGGCGGCGTCCGCTCCTTCGGGGATGGCCTGATTGATCAGCCGGGCGGCGCCGTTGCCCACGAACCGCCGGACTTCCTCCAGCGTGCGCAGGGGATAGCCAAACTCCCCGAGAACATGGTTGACGCTGTCCGCCAGATCCTCCAGCGTATCCAGCAGCGTGCCGTCCAAGTCGAAAATAATACCTGTTTTTCTCATAATCCTCTGTTTTTCAGCACCCGGATGTCGTCCCCAACAAAAGTCAGACGTTGGAAGCCACCATGGAGCCGGGATGCAATCTGGGGGGAGTAGCGGCGGCTCAGCTCATCCACATTCAGATTGGTAGAGATGACCATGGGTTTGATTGCCATCATCCTGTCATTGAGCAGACTGTACAGCGCTGCTGTGACGAACTGCCCGGGCATTTCTGTTCCAAGATCATCCAGAATCAGCAGATCGCAGTCGGTCAGCTTTGCTGCTTCACGGCGGGTGTCTTCGCTGGGGTTGAATTTTGCCTGTTCCAGTTTGGAGAACAGGTGGCTGGACGTCTCGTAAACTACGCTGTAGCCCCGGTCAGCCACCACCCGGGCAATGCATGCCGACAGGAAGGTCTTTCCAAGTCCTGTTCCGCCGATAAACAGCAAATTACCTGCGTTTGGCGTGAAAGTCATCGCATACCGACGGCAGATATTCAGATTCCGCTCCATAATGGTGCGGGAACTGGCGCCGTATTTGGGATCCACAGCGTCAGAATAATAGTCCAGCCTGAATTGATTGAAGGTCTCACGGCTGCTGGAAAGTATGGAAACTTCCTTTTTTTGTTCCTGACGGCACAGCTCACACAGGCATTCGCACATCGTCGAGCCCACATAGCCACTGCCGCCGCATTTGTCGCAAATGGGGCTGTCATCCAGAAAGCCCTCTTCGAAATTTGCCGCGGCCAGCGCCGCACGCTCCTGCTGCAGACTGAGATTTTCGCGTCTTGCCTGTTCCAGCAGTTCCTGACCGTCGCTGCCCTGCAGGAACGCCGCATGGGCAGCCTGAGCCATGGTGCGCCGCAGCTGCATGTCAATTTCCCGGATGCGGGGAACTTTTACGTAGGCTATCGCCAGATGCTGCCGGTTTTCCGACTCACGGTCCTCCTTCGCCTGTGCCAGACGCGCCCGCGCGCGCTGAACCACTTCCGCGCTGTATCCCACGAATTATCCCTCCTGCAATACTTTCTGAATGGCTTCCAACTCTGCTTCACCCAACTGTCCGGAAGCTCCCTTCGGAACGCTCGGCTTCCGGTCGCCGGAGCGGACATCCTCGGCGGTGTGGAAGCCCTGCTGCTGCCACCGCTGCAGAATTTTATTCATGTACGCCCAGTTAAGCCCTCCGGTATTCAGGCAGGTGCGTTCGTAGGCCATGGAGATCAGGTCATCGTCCAAGCCCATATCCAGCCAGCTTTGGGCATAGCGCTCCTCGGCGGCGGTGAGGCTGCGTCCCCGGATCTGCAGCAGACCCATCAGCCGGGATAGCCGGGAATTGCGGACGTTCTGCGCCTGAATGAAGGCGGCGGCTTCTTCCACGGTGTCGATGCCCCGCTCCGCCCAGACGTAGGCTTCCTTCTCGATGGTGCGAAGGGAGGGATTTCGCAGACTGCCCTTCTGCCGGGCGCGTTCCTTGCAGTAGCACACCAGCAGGGAGATCACATCGGCAGACAGTCCCAGGTAGCGGACAAAGCCCAGAAGGATTTTCAGTTCCTCGGTGTTCAGGCTCCGGCCCAGCAGACGCTGCACTTCACCATAAAGGCTGCGGAAGGAACTGTCCGAGTCCATGGCTTCCAGTACATCCTTTTCACAGTAGCTGGGGCGCTCACCGGGGGCGATGTGGCTGGGACGCTCCTCAGGCCATAGCCCCAGCTGCCGCAGCGTGGCGGCGGCACAGTTGTAGCGCGGAGCACTTAAATTCAGGTCGGCTTCTGCCCCCTCGGGACGGTTGCCGCTGTTTATGTACAGATACAGCAGCGCGGCGTCCGGGCTGGCAGCGGATAGCAGTCTGCGGATGTCGCTCTGGGAAATTTTAACAGGTTCGGTAATCATTTCGGTGCCTCGCAGAATTCGTCAATTGCAGTCATTATACCACAGCTTCTTCCTCAGGACAACGCCGCGGCGGCGGAGAAATTCATAGAAAAACAGGATTCTTTTTTGGCAGGACACAGGATGTTGTGGGCAGGGGAGGGGAGAAGTACAAAAACCGGAGCTTCTATACTCCGGTTTTCGTTTATTCGCAAGATATCCGTGGCAGAATGTACGCAGGCGAGCCGTTCCCTACCCCCCTGCTTGTTCGCATCATACCGCTGCGCGTTCGGTGATACACTTGACAGAAAATGTAACGGGCGAAAGCAACCGTCGTCACGTTTGGTTCCCGTTCCTTTGCTGTCCGAGGGTAGTTTAACCGGATCAAATCTGTTTATTCGGAGGTGTCTATGGAAAAATTTGTAACTCTGCTTATCCCGGCACTGGTTGCCCTGGTGCTGGTGCGATTGCTGCTGATTCCCATGAAGCTGGTTTTCAAGCTTGGAATTCACTCCGGGTGCGGTTTTCTGTGCCTGTGGCTGCTGAACTCCGTAGCGGGATTTACGGGGGTGTATTTTCCCATCAACGCCGTGACGGTACTGACCGCTGGATTTTTGGGGCTGCCGGGGATCGGCGTGATGGCGCTGCTGGCGATACTTCCGCTGTGAGGATGATATTTTGCGCAAAGAATGACGAAAGGCACGCCGCCGCGTGCCTTTCGTGTTGCTTAGAAACCTTTGAAAAGTTGTCTGTGGTTGAGCGGTGAATTTTTTGTCCCAGAGCTACAGCTTGAAAATCGGGAAATACACCCTGATTTCCTCAATTTTCAAGCTTTCGGCTGCGACAAAAGCCTCTGCTATCAGCCCTTGCCGATTGAATCAGAGCTTCCCTGATCCAGATGTACATTCAGGTGGGGATAAGTCATGGCGATGTCCTGTTCATCGAACACATCCTTGACCCGTTGATTCAGCGCGAAATAAATGTCCCAATAGTCTTCGGTCTTGACCCAGACCCGAAGGGTGTAGGCAATGGCACTGTCGCCGTAATTATCCACATAGGCGCAGGGGGCGGGGGTCAGCAGCACATTGTCCATTGTGCCGGCAAGTACCAGCGCGTCAATAACCTTTTGGGTGGGTACGTCGTAGGATGCGGAAACTGCAATATCCACCCGTCGGGTGCCGGCAGCGGAATAGTTGACAATCTGGGCCGCTACCACGGCGCTGTTGGGGATGGACACCAGCTTATTGTCGGGGGTTGCCAGCTTGGTATAGGTCATATTGATCTCCTGCACCGTGCCGGACTGTCCGGCGATTTCCACATAGTCGCCGGAATGGAAAGGATGGGTGGAGAGAATGGTAAACCCGCCGATGACGTTGGCGAGCATATTCTGCAGCGACAGGGAAACAGCCAGGGTCAGCACGCTGGCCAGGGCCACAATTCCGGTGACGTCAATTCCCAGACTGGACGCCACACTCAGCCCCAGCAGGATATACATGGCGACGCTGGCAAGAGAGAGGATCAGGCTGTGGGCGGCCTTTTCCAGCCGGGATTTTTCCAGGCCCTGCCGCAGCAGCTTCATGATGATGCGGATCGCCAGAATACCGATGACCAGCACGACAACCGCGTTCAGAACCTTACTCAGCGCGCCGGTTCCCAGAGCGGCAAAATAACTGTTCAACATGGGAAACAACTCCTTTTCACAATACATCTCACCCGGCTATTATAAAACGGGAACGGGAAAATAGCAAGAGGAATTGTGGCTTGCGGGGATTACCCCCCACGGACAATGCGCAGCTTCGCCACGCTGTTGCCTGGGGGGCATCCCCGCAAACTCCGGTTTTTCCTACAATATATAATATGTTAATCCCATTTTAAGAAATCCCCCTCTTTTATCTTAAGGAACCGGGTGGTATAATAATGTAAAACAAAGGCGAGAGGGAGGAAATTCGCATGTACAACATTCTCATCTGCGACGATCAGCCGGACATCGTCAACGCGCTGAAAATATATCTGGCACCCGAGGGATACAACCTGTTTGAGGCTTTTACCGGCAAGGAAGCGGTGGAGATCGTGAAGAATAACGACATCCACCTGATTTTGCTGGACATCATGATGCCTGTTATGGATGGCATTACCGCGACCTCCAAGATTCGGGAATTTTCCAATGCACCCATCATCCTGCTCACCGCCAAGAGCGAAACCGAGGACAAGGTGCTGGGGCTGAACGTAGGCGCGGACGACTATATCACCAAACCCTTCGTGCCTGTGGAGGTGCTGGCCCGGGTCCGCTCCCAGCTCCGCCGCTACGCCCAGCTGGGCAGCCGCCCGGAGGAAAGCAGCGGCAGCATCACCATCGGCGGCATTACCTTGGACGACCGTACCAAGTCCGTCACTGTGGAAGGGGAAATCGTCTCCCTGACCCCTACGGAGTACGCTATTTTGCACCTGCTCATGGCAAACCCGGGCAAGGTGTTTTCTACGAAAGTCCTATATGAATCCGTCTGGCAGGAGGCGGCTCTCGGCAGTGAGGGCGCCGTTGCTGTCCACATCCGGCACCTGCGGGAGAAGATTGAGATCAACCCCTCGGAGCCGCGGTATCTGAAGGTGGTCTGGGGGCAGGGCTACAAGATGGAAGGAGGAAACTGATTTGAAATGCAGCATTGTATTCAAGTTTCTCGCCATTGCCCTGTGCGCCCTCATGCTGCTGGGCGCTGTGGGCAGCGCCATCGGCATTATCGGTATGACCGAACTGGGGCTGTACGACAGAACTGTGGCGGAGGTACGGGAACAGTATCTTCGTTCTGATGGCTCTTCTCTCGCTGGTGTCATTGTCCGGAATTATGCCGACGTGGAGTTGGGCGGCTGGCCGGAGGAATTGGCGGAGCCCAGTGTGTATGAACTGGGCGTTCAGGGAAGGGACGGCTGGTTTTACGGCGTCTTTAATCCCGCCGCAACCGGCTATGTTCTGAAGGACGCCGACGGCAATGTGCTGGAAAGCGGCGGCGCGGACTCCCTCGAAAACGCCGTTACCTATGAATTCCCCATCAGCGGAACCTACAAATATGTTCTGTCCGTCACGCCGGTGCCTGAGGCGGAGATGATGGAGGAAACGGAAAATACTGAAATTGTGGGCACCATTCCGGAGGGCGGGGCGGATGTCTACAGTATGTCCATTGCCTATGAGGACGGCAGCGAATCCGTAGGCAGCGGCGACCCCATCGGATATATTTGGAGTTCAGACGGTGCAGTGCGTTTTGAAGCTTCCGTGTCGGGACTTCTGGAACCGCCCGCCGTCCCCGTTACGACCGTAACCTTCCGGGATGAATACGACAACATTCTCTTTCAGGAAAGCTCCGACAATGTGGGTTATTTTTCAGTCAATGAAGAGGGCTTTCTGACGTTTGATACCGCGCCGGAGCTGATTTCCGCGCAGACCCAGCGCAATGCCGTCCCTGCGGAAGGCGCCGATGTTTACAGCATGCTCGTCTCCTATCAGAACGAAGCGGGGCTGGAGAACAGTTCGAAGGTGTCCGCACTGACGCCGATAGGACGGCTCTTCTATGATGAGGACGGAACGCTGCTGTTTCATGCCTCTGTGTACTATCTGCTGAATGTCCCGGGGGATGCGCCTGTTACCTCAGTGGAATTCCGGGGCGCCTATGACAATGTCCTTTATCAGGCCAGCAGCTCCGAAGGCGTCGGTACTTTTGGCTCCGGTGAAATTGGAATGCTGACTTTCCGCACCCATGCTTCGGAGGCAGGACTGGATTCCGCAGCGGAAGAAACCCCAGCTCCGGAGACGGTCAGCCCCGCCATTTATGATGGTCTTCCTTCGGAGGGCGCGGAGATTTATGCGGCTACCTTCTCCTATCAATCGGAAGCAGCGGGTGAGGGAAGCATGAGCAGGTACTGGGTGGAGCCAGTGGGTGTGCTGACCCGCAACGACGCCGGGGTTCTTTTCTTTCTGGCGGAGAGCGCCTTCTATCAGGATAATTTCCCGGAGGACACCGTGATAACTGCCGTGGAATTCCGGGGGGAGGGCGATACGCTGCTTTACCGGGAGGAAAACCCGGCGGGCGTGGGCGAATTTATTTGGGGCGCCGACGGGACGGCGACTACCTTCCGGGTAACTCCGGCGGCGGAAGAACGCCTGATGCCGGAGCAGACACAGCCCAACGAGACCGCCGCTGCCGGGATAACCCCGGCGGAAACGGAAACCATTCCCGGCGAAACCGATCCCGCAGAAACCCTCCCGGCGGAAACCGAACCGGAGCAGACCGTTGCCGATCCGGTGCCCTCTACCGACTCCATCGGGGTCTCCTTCACGGATGACCGCGTCCACACAGCATCATACTGGGATCCTGACACCCAGCAGACCATGGCGGTGGAATACCGCTACGCCCAAATGCCGGCGTACACCCTGGAGCTGACCGTCGCACCGGGAGCCTACCGCTACGACGCCCAATACGCGCTGCTGGAGCAGGTGTGGACTTACCGCAATGACCTGTTCCTGCTGCTGGGCGCGAGCCTGTTGCTGTTTGCCATACTGGCAGTGTATCTGTGCTGCGCTGCCGGACGAAAGCCCGGCAGTGACGAAGTCCACGCCGCCGGTTTCAACTGCATCCCGCTGGACGCTTACCTCGCTTGCGGCGGACTGCTCGTTGTGGGCTTTGGGGCACTGATTGTGGAATACGGTGACGACCTGATCCGTCAGAGTATCCAAACCGCCTGCGCGGGGGTTCTGGGCGCGGGGTATCTGATGAGCCTGATTTTCGTGGGCTTCTGCTTTGCCTGCGCCGCCCAGTTTAAGACTCCCGGCGGCTACTGGTGGCGCAACAGCATCTGCTGGCGGTGCCTGAATCTGCTGGTACGGTGTGTGCACGGCTTTATCCGGATGTGCATCTGGCTGTTCCGGAAGCTGCCCGGAATCTTTACCGTGCTCTGGGGCTGGGTGCTGGCTGTGCTGCACCTGGTCAAACGCATGGTGCTGTGGCTGTGGGGGCTGGTAAAGCATGCCGCCGTAAAAGCCGGAAAAACCGTTAACAGCGTTTACTCTATGATGCCTCTGACCTGGCAGTGGCTGCTGACAGGCTTTACCATGGTGGTGCTGCTGTTTGTGTCCTTTGCGGCGCGGTCTGAGTTTATGGTGGTGCTGAGCCTTTGCGCCTGCGTTGCCGTTGTGCTCTACGGGGCTTACTGCTTTGGTACCCTGTTGGAAAGCGCCAGACGCATGAGCAAGGGGGATCTGGACACGAAGGTGGACGACAAGCTGCTTACCGGCGCGTTTCAGGACTTTGCCGGGAATCTGAACGATCTGGCAGGCGTTGCCGTTGTGGCGGCGCAGAAGCAATTAAAATCTGAGCGTATGAAAACCGAACTGATTACCAACGTTTCCCACGATATTAAGACTCCTTTGACGTCCATCATCAATTATGTGGACCTGCTGCAAAAGCCTCACACGGCTGAAGAGGAAAAAACCTATCTGGAAGTTCTGGATCGCCAGTCCCAGCGCTTAAAAAAGCTCATTGACGACCTGATGGAAATGAGCAAGGCCAGCACCGGAAACCTGACGGTGGACATTACCAGACTGGACGCGGCGGAGGCTGTCAACCAGGCGCTTGGGGAATTTGCCGACAAGCTGGACAGAGCCCAGCTGACCCCGGTTTTCCGCCGCCCGGAGGAGCCCGTTGCCATGATGGCGGACGGGAGGCTGACGTGGCGGGTGCTGAGTAACCTTCTGAGCAACGCCGTCAAGTACGCCCTGCCCGGTACCCGGCTGTATCTCGACCTGATGGCGCTGGAGGGCAAGGTTATCATTTCCCTGAAAAATATCTCCCGGGACGAGCTGAATGTGGATGCCGACGAGCTGATGGAGCGTTTTGTCCGGGGCGACGACTCCCGGAACACCGAGGGCAGCGGCCTGGGGCTGAATATTGCCAAGACCTTGATGGAGCTTCAGAAGGGACAGCTGCAGCTTCTGGTGGACGGGGATCTGTTCAAGGTAACGCTGATCTTCCCCGGGGCGTGATCCGGCCACAACAATAGGGAAAATTGGAATTTGCGGGGGGAATCCCCGCCAAACACAATTATCTGAGCTGTACCGGTCGAGGGGCCCAAAGGATGTACGACGATCACCCAGAGCCCGTAACGCATTGCCCGCGGGGGCATCAGCGCAAATTGCAATTTATCTCTTTTCCGGCTTAACCCGATAAGAATACCTCAAAATATCATGCGGACTCCCGCACAGTTTTTTTGAGAATGTTCACAATTTCGTCGCTTTTTGTTTTTAATTCCTTTATTGCCTGTTCAAAACCGACAGGTATTTTAATAACAGAAAGGTTGCGGAAGCCGTGAGCCGTTTCCTTTCTACTCCGTAGATCCTCTTTTCTACCTCTCTTCTTTCCAAACCCTTTCGCGGGAACCCCGGTGCCGGCCAAGGCACCGGGGTTTTCCCATTCCCACAGCCGATATGGGACCGTTTGCTGTGATATCCGCAAATTCGCGGTGCGGACTGTCAGGCGTGGGTGTGAAAGCGCTCTGCTGAATTTCAGGAGCGTGATATAAAATTGTAACTTTTTAGAGGGATAAAGGAAGGGGAATGAGAGGGATTGTTATCCACTGATACTGGAAAAAACTGAATTTTCAGGTAAAAATTGGAGGATATTTCTTAAGATAGAACCAAATGTTTAAGATTGTTATAAAGTGTAAATATTTTTGTTACATTTTGTAATTTACCTATTGACTTCCTGAAAAGGATGTGATATCATGCAGACATGAAAGAGATGCCGGGGCGAGAGCGGCGGAAAGCCTCCCCGATTGGCGACACCGACGATCCCGGGGCCGGCAGCATTTCTGAAACAACCAATTTTCTAGGAGGTTAGAACTATGAAAAACACAATGAAGAAGCTGCTTAGCCTCGTATTGGTGGCTATGCTGCTGGTCTCCGCGATCCCCTTCCAGGCCGCGGCTGTTGACGATGGAAGCAAGAGCTTAACTGTCAAGATTTATGTAAACGACGAATGGGTGAGAGATGCGAGCGTTCCCGTCGGTACGGATGGAATTGCTTTGACTTCCGAACTTGCCCAGTCCCTGGTCAAGAGTGACAAGGTTTTTGACAAGTGGACGGGTGCAAGCGGCAATACGGTAAAGGAAGGTTACACGCTCCAGTACGCTGGTATTACTGAGGAGTACTACGTGTGTGCCTACTATACCAAGGGAACGTCCGAAGAACCCGAAGAAGATACTCGCGTTGCTAAGAAGGTTCCCGTCGAGATTTACGTCGACAATTCCTATGTCAGAGATGGCGAGATCACTGTTCCTGTGGACGGCAGCGTTACTCTGACGAAGGAACTGGGCGAGTCCCTGGTTAAGACCGACAAGGTGTTTGACAAGTGGGTTGGCTATTATAGTGACGGCAATGCCACCGGTGCTAGGGTTTCTTACGAAAACATCACCGATGACTACTTCCTGAAGCTGTATGTTACCACTAAGAAGGAAGCCCCCGAGACTCCCGAGACTGTTGAACCTATCACCGTTAAGATTGTGGATGCCAACGGCAACGCGATTGCCAAGGAGTTCCAGGTTACTCCCGTGAACGGCAAGAGCTCTGTGGTCGGCGACATCCTGACCCAGCGCTGGATGGGTGACTGGAAGGATTCTTATGAGTTTGTTACTGCCAAGAGCGACGAGCAGGGCAAGAAGTTGACTCTGTCCTCCGTTATCAATGCAGGTGACACCCTGACCATTACGCTGAAGGCTAAGACCACCAGCGACAATACCGATAGTTCCGATACGCACACTGTTACTTTCTACGACTACTATGGCGATTTTGCATTTGAGGTCGAAGTGAAAGACGGCAAGAAGATCAGCACTGATGATCTCAAGACCGCTCAGAAGAAGGTTGGCACCGTTGATGGCCGTGTGTTCGGCGGCTGGCAGATCGACGATGAGGGTACTGTCTACAGCAATACTGAGCTGGCAAAGCGCTCCATTAAGCACGATTACGACTTCTACGCTTACTTCACGACTCGTACCAACAAGTTCCCCTACGATGTTTATCTGAACATCTACAAGGACACCAAGGTTGGCAGCCCTGACAAGCAGATCAAGATCACCAACGGTATCGCCAAGGACGGCCGCATCACTCTGGAAGAGGTTAAGGACGTCGTTGAGGATTACTACACCGCCAAGACCAGCAGAGGCATCACCTATGACGGCCTGTACCTGGCTGAGGGCAACTGGGTTGCGGATTACGTCGCCGATACCAAGAAGTACGACGTAATCGAGGCCAAGGAGATGGTTCAGAACGGCAACGTCTTCATCAATGTGATGATCGGCAATGCCAATGCCAAGAGCACTGAGAAGGCCGACTCCTCCAACCCCAAGACCGGCGATATGATCTTCGTTCCCGTAATCTTTATGCTGGTCTCCGGCGCCGCCATTGCCGGTGTGTGCATCTACAACAAGAAGCGCAGCGCCCGGTAATTTGACCGCCACAATTCCATAAGACGAATGAAAATCCCGGCAGCGAAAGCTGCCGGGATTTTTTACGGGCGGGTCAAAGCGATAAATTGGAATTCGCGGGGATGCCCCTGCGGGCAATGCGTTACGGGCTTTGGGTGATCGTCGTACATCCTTTGGGCCCCTCGACCGGTACAGCTCATACTGATTCTCTTTTAAAATAATTATTCAATTTTGAATAAACATTTTCATTAGAGAATCATATGAGACGGGAATATATGATTTTCTATCCCGAAAATCACATATTTGGCAACGCCATCAGGCGGTGCCTTCTCAATAAAAATGAAACATTTTTATTGAGAAATTGTAACAGAAGAACGCGTTTGACGGACAACCATAACAAATCGATTAATGCTGTTCTCCCGGGCAAGCGAAACGTGCCGAGGGATCCTGGCGCGCTTCGCTTGCCCGGGAGGACAGCATCGGTGGAGATATTTACACAAATCTCCATCAGAGGATTCAAAAAAGAGGACGGGAGGGGAATGGCCCCTCCCGTTTCCGCTGATTTGGAGCGGCTGGCAAGCACTGCGTTCCAAATGGATTTCAGCACTGCTTCATCAGCCGGATGTAGAATTCCACCGCCTTGGCGACGGTTTCCAGACGAATGCGCTCGTTGTTTCCGTGGATCGTGGCCCGCTCCTCTGCGCTTAAATCCATGGCAGAGAAGCGGTAGACGTGGCTGCTCAAATCCCGGTAGTGCCGGGAGTCGGAACACTGCACCATCAGGTACGGCGAGACAATGCAGCCCCTCCAGGTGCCCGCCACAGCAGCGGCGACCTTGTCCCACGCGGGACAGCCGGTCTCGGAGACAGGGCTGGGCTCAAAGGATTCCAGCGCGGTGATTTCCACATCGGGATTGTTGACCGTCTTTTTCAGGTACGCCAGGGCAGAGGCGACGCTGTCGGCAGGGTTCAGACGCATGTTTGCCACCATTTTCGCCTCGGGAGGGATCACGTTCCGGGCGGGGCTGCCTTCCATTTGGGTAAAGGCAACGGTGGTGCGCACCAGGGCGTTCATTTCACCGCCGCTCTTTTTACCAAGCAAATCAATAACCCAGCCAAAGCACCACATATTGGCAAAAATCACCCGGTACAGCGGCGTCGAGTACCGGCCCAGCGTGTCGAACATCTGGGCGGCGGGACCGTCGATGTGAGCCTTGAAGGGATGATCTTCCACCCGCTTGCAGGCGGCCGCCAGCACTCCGACGGGGGTGTGAGGCTTGGGAGCGGAGGCATGACCGCCGGCGGAAACGGTACGGTACTGGGCGTTCATCAGGCCCTTTTCCGCAATGCCGATGAGGCCGCAGGGCTGCTTTACGCCGGGGAATACGTTTTCCACCACTGCGCCGCCCTCGTCCACCACCATGGCGGGGTGGATGTCATGCTCAGAAAAGAACCTGACAATGTTGGGCGCGCCCAGACCGTTGACCTCCTCGCCGCCGGAGAAGGCGAAATAAATGTCATTGTCCGGCTGGAAGCCCTGCGCAATGAGGTAATTGGCGGCAGAAAGGATACCGTTAAAGGTGACCTTGGTGTCCAGCGTGCCGCGGCCCCAGAGGACGCCGTCCTCAATGATACCGGCAAAGGGAGGCTTGTCCCACTTTTCTTCGTTGACGGGCACCACGTCATAATGCGCCATCAGCACGGCGGGATCGCCGTCATTTTTGCCCGGCCACCGAAACAGCAGCGCCCGGTCGGGAAGCTGCTGGAAAGAGCAGACATCGAACACCCCGGGATACAGCGTGGGCAGCAGAGAAATGAGCTTCTGAAACTCGCCCTCGTCCTCCAGAGAGTGGTCATTGTAGGACACGGTTTTGCACCGTACCAGCTGGGCAAGGGCATCCACGGCGGCGTCCTTGTCAAAGGAAAATTTCTCGTCGGAAATTTCAGACTGGGGCTTGGGACGGAAGCAAATGGTGCGGATGGCAATCACTGCGGCAAAACCGATGACAATGGCGAGAATCAGGCAGCCGATCATGTTTACAGCACTCCTCTCTTATAAAGCAGCCGGGAAACGCCGATGGTGAACAGCACGCTCACGGGCACCATAATCCCCACGGTGCCGGCGTTCAGGGCGGGAACGAAAATGAACAGGATCAGCATCAGAACCACGGGAGCCACGGCAATCTTCCAGTTTTTACTGACGAAGGCTACGCCCAAACCGCCGAACAGAGCCGGAAGCATTTGGGCGAAGGCGGGTTCCAGCACCGGCGCTTCCAGAACGGGGGTCAGAGGCACAATGCAGATTACGCCGATGATAATAATGATGGTGGTGACGATGGAGGAGGTGGCAATGGCGATGGTGGAGATGATTTCGCCCTCCTCGGAATTGGCGCTGACGCCGTTCTGCTCCAGAGCGTTGATGGCACAGGGAAGCTTCAGATTGGAGATGTTGCCGGTGACAAAGCTGAGATAAGAGCCGCCGGCACCCAGCATGGGCACAAAGGTGACGGTTTCAATGACGCCCACTGCCCAGTACATGGGGGCAGTGGCAATCAGGCCCACCACCAGTGCGCCCCAGTCGGGAGCGGCGCCGAAGAGGGCGGCGACCGTCAGGGGGAAGGCCAGCAGCAGAACCATGACGGAGATATTCCAAACGATGCCGCTGCGGTGGACGGAATCGATGTAGCTTAACTTCTTCATACCGGAACCTCCTTAGCCCAGCCATGCGGTGAGGGGAATGGCGGATGCCATACCCAGAACCAGGGAAATGGGCAGGGCGTAGTCGTTGACCCAGCTCCATTTGAATTTTTTCAGAAGCAGGCCGCAGATGACCATAATCACGGCGGACACCGCCATAACACACACCGGCACCAGCCCGGAGGTGGCGGTGTAGTCCCCGGGAATCCACAGTCGGGAGAAATCGCAGAACACATAGCCCAAGAACGCTGAGATCATGCCGATGAACATGGCGTTCTGGAAAATATCAGCCCATTTGGCATCCCGGTTTTCCAGGCTGGACATGCCCCGCAGCAGCTTTTTGCCGATGACCGGCACCAGCCAGATGCCTACCATGATGGAAAGGGTCATCACCAGCGTGATGTTGACATACTGCTGGGCTGTGAGGGAGCTGATTTTTCCCAGCTCCAGGCCCATGGCGCTGACGGCATTGGAGGCAGCAATGGCCTCGTAGCTCAGTGAGCCCACCACACTCAGCCGCAGCCAGGGCAGGGGAATGCCCAGGCTTTTGCTCAAGGTGATGACGCTGATGACAATGGAAACAGCCGGGGCGACGGTGAACAGAGCGGCAGTTTTGATTGTTTTTCTGATTTTGGTCTGGTCCATGCCGATTTCCTTACTGCGCCGCAGGGCTTTGACCAGAAAGAAAACCGACTGTGCCAGAACAACGGCAATCAGAATCCCCGCAAGGAGAAACAATATGGGATGGTTGACGCTGAATTCCATGGAAACACCTCCGAATAATAGATGCGCTCATTATATCACGCCCGACTCCGGGAGACAAGACGCAATCCGGCGAAAGGGAAGATTTTGCCCCGAAACCCTGCCGGAGAAGAAAAACAATCTTGCTATTTCCCGGCGAATGGGGTAGAATGGTGGGGAATGTTTTTGGGAAAGAGGCAACCGATATGACGAAACCGGCGTTTGATAACGACAAGTATTTACAGATGCAGTCCGCCCACATCCGGGACAGGATTGCCCAGTTTGGCGGCAAGCTGTATCTGGAATTCGGCGGCAAGCTCTATGATGACAACCATGCCTCACGGGTTTTACCGGGCTTCCAGCCGGACAGCAAGCTGCGGATGTTGCTGCAGTTAAAGGAGCAGGTGGAGATGGTCATTGCCATCAACGCCGATGACATTGAAAAGAACAAGGTGCGCGGCGACCTGGGCATCACCTACGACCGGGACGTGATCCGGCTGATCGACATTTTCCGGGGGTTCGGGCTGTACGTTTCCAGCGTGGTGCTCACCCGGTTTCATGAGCAGGCACTGGCAAAGGCCTTCCAGTCCCGCCTGGAGGGACTGGGTATCCGGGTTTACCACCATTACGAGATTCCGGGCTATCCCTCCGACACCGCCTACATTGTCAGCCCCGAGGGGTTCGGAAGAAACGAGTACATCGAGACCACCCGCTCTCTGGTGGTGGTCACCGCTCCCGGCCCCGGCAGCGGTAAGCTGGCGACCTGCTTAAGCCAGCTGTACCACGAGCACGTCCGGGGCAACACCGCAGGCTATGCCAAGTTTGAGACCTTCCCCATCTGGAATGTGCCTCTGAACCATCCGGTGAATCTGGCCTACGAGGCTGCCACGGCGGATCTGAACGACGTGAATATGATCGACCCCTTCCATCTGGAAGCCTACGGCATTACCACCGTCAACTATAACCGGGACGTGGAGGCGTTTCCTGTGCTGGTGGCGATTTTCGAGAAAATTCTGGGCAAGTGTCCCTACAAGTCCCCCACGGATATGGGTGTGAACATGGTGGGCAACTGCATTGTGGACGATGAGGCTGTCCGGTTTGCCTCCCGGCAGGAGATTATCCGAAGATTTTACGTTGCCCTGTGCGAGCAGAAACAGGGAAAGGGCGGCGACGAAGCGGTGCGTAAGCTGGAGCTGCTGATGAAAAAGGCCGGTGTGACCCCGGCGGAGCGAAAGGTGGTTGCTCCTGCTCTGCAACGGGCGGAGGAGACCGGCGCACCTGCCGCTGCCATGGAGCTGCCCGACGGCACCATCGTCACGGGCAAGACCTCCGATTTGCTGGGCGCGTCCTCGGCGCTGCTGCTCAACGCCCTGAAAAAGCTGGCGGGAATGCGGGACAGCCTGCATCTGATTTCCCCAGTAGTGCTTGACCCCATCCAGCACCTGAAGGTGGATCACCTGGGCAACCGCAACCCCCGGCTCCACACCGATGAAACGCTGATCGCGCTGACCATCTGCGCCGCCACCAACCCCATGGCGGAGCTGGCCATGGAACAGCTGGATAAGCTCCGGGGCTGTGAGGTGCATTCCTCCGTCATCCTCTCCCCGGTGGATGAAAAGGTGTTCAAGCGTCTGGGGGTGAACCTCACCTGCGAGCCGAGATATGCCGGATAAAAAAGGAAGCTGCCGCAATCGCGGCAGCTTTTTGCATATGTTCGGACTGTTGACTTGGTCCTTTATAAGCGGGGAAGACCGAAACTTATGCCCTCTGCTCGCAGTAGACACACCGGTGAATATCCGCCGCCTTGTCGGTGCAGCGGAAGAGCTGGGGCAGCTCCTGCTCGGTCTGAGTGATGCACTTGGGGTTGCGGCAGATTCGGTCGTATTCCAGATCGGAGGTGTCAATGGCTTCCCGCAGGGGATTTTTCGCGGCCTCGTCGAGCAGCTTGAGGATCAGGGCCATGCGCATGAACTTTCCGTTCAGCGCCTGACGGAAGTAGGCAGCTCTGGGATCGTCGTCCACCTTGACGCTGATTTCATTGACCCGGGGCAGGGGATGCAGGACGCACATTTTCTCCTTTGCCAGCTTCATCTTCTCTGTGTCCAGAACGTAGCTGTCCTTGAGCCGCTCGTACTCCCAGGGATCATCGAAGCGCTCGCGCTGGATGCGGGTCATGTACAAAACGTCCAGTTCGGGCATGGCCTCCTCCAGAGAGGATACCTCGGTGTAGGGAATGCCCTGATTTTCAAACACATTATAGCGGATAAATCCGGGAATTTTCAGCTCTTCCGGGGAAATCAGCACAAATTTGATGCCGCTGTACCGGCTCATGGCCTCGATGAGGGAATGCACGGTGCGTCCGTATTTCAGGTCGCCGCACAGGCCAATGGTAAGATTGTCCAGCCGTCCCATTTCCCGGGAAATGGTCAGAAGGTCTGCCAGAGTCTGGGTGGGGTGGTTGTGCCCGCCGTCGCCGGCGTTGATGACGGGAATGGTTGCCGCCTGAGAAGCGACGTAGGGCGCGCCCTCCTTGGGATGGCGCATGGCGATGATGTCAGCGTAGCAGGAAAGGATCTTGGCGGTATCTGCCACACTTTCGCCCTTGGCGGCAGAGGAGGAACTGGCTTCGCTGAAACCGATGACGCTTCCGCCCAGCTCCAGCATAGCGGCCTCAAAACTCAGGCGGGTGCGGGTGGAAGGCTCAAAAAATAACGTCGCCAGCTTCTTGTGGGCGCATCTGTCCCAATAGGTTTCAGGGTGGGCAATGATATCCTTGGCGGTTGCGATGAGCTGATCCAGCTCCTCCACGCTCAGATCCAGAATGCTGTTGAGACTTCTCATGCTTTTACTCCGTTCACGGCCAGGTAGTTTTTGATCCGTGTCACGTTTTCAGCGTTGGCGGGATCCTCTTCCAAATACTCGATGATGTCATATACATCCACCACGGAGTAGACGGGGAAGCCGAATTCCTCTTCCACTTCCTGCATAGCCAGCTTTTCACCCTGGCCCCGTTCCTTGCGGTCCACCATGATAAAGGTGGCGGCTACCTTTACGCCCTCCAGGCGGCTCAGGATCGCCATGCTCTCCCGGATAGCGGTTCCGGCCGTGATGACATCCTCCACGATGACCACGTCCTCGCCGCTCTGGGGCACATAGCCAACAAATACGCCGCCCTCGCCGTGATCCTTGACTTCCTTTCGGTTGAAGAAGAAGGGAACATCCAAGCCGTCCTTGCTCAGAGCGACGGCGGCGGAAACGGCGATGGAAATGCCCTTATAGGCGGGGCCGTAGAGGACGGTTTTTCTGTCGCCCAGCTTTTCCCGGTAGGCGCGGGCATAAAATTCGCCCAAAGTCGCAATTTCCTTGCCAGTTTTGATCATGCCGGCATTGATAAAATAGGGAATCTTCCGGCCGGACTTTGCGGTGAAATCACCGAATTTCAGCACGCCGGCCTTTTCCAGAAACTGAATGAATTCTCTTTTGTAGGCTTCCATGATTCTATCTCCTTTGCTTCATATGCTGTTGGGGCTTCATTATCCGCGCAGTCCCTTGGACTGGCGAATCATGTCCTCCACAACGATATCGTAAATTTCACCCAAACCGGCGCAGTACTGGAGCACCAGCCAAGGCTCGTTGGTGTGATAGTGAATTTTAATCAAATCCTCGTCTCCGACCGTCAGCAGGCAGTCGCCCTTGAAATGCTCCAGAAAATAGTCGTTGATGGCATCCTCGTCTAAGCCGGTGCCTTCGATCAACAGCTGGGTGTCATAGCGATATTCTTCCATGGCTTTCCTCAATCCACAAATTCCGCCATACAGCGCTCGTAGGCCGCTACGGGATCAGCGGCGGCGGTGATGGGGCGACCCACTACGATGTAGTCAGAGCCGATGGCCTTGGCGGCGGCGGGGGTCATGACCCGCTTCTGATCGCCCACGTCTCCGTCGGCGAAGCGGACACCGGGGGTAACGGTGAGGAAGCCCTTACCGCAGCGCGCGTGCACCTTGCCCGCTTCCAGAGGGGAGCAGACAACGCCGTCCAGCCCCGCGTTTTTCGCGGTTTCCGCATAGTGCATCACGACTTCGTCAATGGGCTCGTGAATGAGAAGATCGGCTTCCATAGCCGCCTGATCGGTGGAGGTCAGCTGGGTAACGGCAATCAGCAGGGGACGGGTGCCGTCCTCCCGGGTCAGACCTTCCAGCGCCGCTTTCATCATGGCGGTGGTGCCGGCAGCATGGAGGTTGGTGATGTCCACGTCCAGATTCCGCAGAACAGACATGGCCTTTTTCACAGTGTTGGGGATGTCGTGGAGCTTCAGATCCAGAAAGATTTTGTGCCCGCGAGCTTTGATCTCCCGGACAATGGCGGGACCCTCGGCGTAGTACAGCTCCATGCCGATCTTCACAAAGGGCTTCCGGCCTGTGAACTTGTCCAGAAAGGCAAAGGTTGCCTCTGCGGAAGAAAAATCACATGCCACAATTACGTCCTTACCCATTTACTTTGCGCCTCCTATAATATCACTTATCTTTTCAATTTTGTATTGATCCATCACAGTGGGAAGATCACGGATGATGTCCCGACAGGCATAGGGGTTGACCAGATTGGCAGCACCGACCTCAACGGCGGCGGCGCCTGCCAGCATCATTTCCACAACATCCTCGGCACTGCTGACGCCGCCCATACCCACCACGGGAATTTTGACGGCGGAAGCTACCTGATAGACCATCCGCAGCGCCACCGGGAAGATGGCAGGGCCGGAAAAACCGCCCATTTTGTTGGCGATGACCGGCTTCCGGGTTCGCAGGTCAATGCGCATGCCAAGCATTGTGTTAATCAGGCTGATGCCGTCGGCACCCGCATCCTCGCACGCCTTGGCAATGGAAACAATGTCGGTGACGTTGGGGGAGAGCTTGATGATGACAGGCTTTGTGGTGACCTTTTTTACCGCGGCCGTCACTTCTGCCGCCGCCTCCGGGCAGGTGCCGAAGCTCATGCCGCCGCCGTGGACGTTGGGGCAGGAAACGTTGACTTCCAGCCAGCCGACCTGTTCCTCTTTGTCCAGACGCTGGCAGGTGTAGGCGTAATCCGCCACGGAGAAGCCGGAGACATTGGCCATAACCGGCTTGTGAAAGCAGGTTTTCAGCTTCGGCAGCTCTTCGGAGATGACCTTATCCACACCGGGATTCTGCAAGCCTACGGCATTGATCATACCGGCGGTGCATTCGGCGATCCGGGGTGTGGGGTTTCCAAACCGGGGATCTTTGGTGGTGCCCTTAAAGGAAAAGGTGCCGAGGATGTTGATATCGTACAGTTCGGCAAATTCATAGCCGTAGCCGAAGGTGCCGGAGGCGGGAATGACCGGGTTATCCAGTTGAATTCCACAGAGGTTCACGCTTAGCCTTCCCATAAAATCTCCTCCTTCTTCATCACAGGGCCGTCCTTGCAGATGCGCTTGTAGCCGGTAAGGGTCTTGCAGGAGCAGCCCATACAGGCACCGAAGCCGCAGCCCATCCGCTCCTCAAAGCTCATCTGACCGGGGGTGCGGGTTGCCCGGTACACGGCCTTGAGCATGAGCTCGGGGCCGCAGGTGTAGAAATAGCTGTAGTCCAGATTTTCCAGGGGGGTAGTGGCAAAGCCCTTGACGCCGCAGCTTCCATCGGCGGTTGCGACGATCACGCTGCAGCCCAGCGCCCGAAATTCCTCCTCGTAAAAAATCTCACTTTTGGTGTTGAAGCCCAGAATGACCGTAACCTTTTTACCCATGGCGGTGAGCTTTTTGGCGAGATTATACAGAGGCGGCACACCCACTCCGCCGCCCAGCAGGACAGGCTTATCCCCGGCGGGGGTCAGATCATACCCGTTGCCAAGGCCGGTGAGAATATCCAGCGTTTGCCCCGGAACCATCCGGGACATGGCCTGGGTACCCTTGCCGACCACCTTGTAGACGATGGTCAGAGTGGTGCCGTCGTAATCGCAAACGGAGATGGGGCGTCGCAGGAACTTTCCCGTGAGCTGAATATTTACAAACTGACCGGGGGCAGTGATGGCAGAGGTGTCGCCGGCAAGCACCATTTTATAAACGCAGTCTGTCAGCGCCGTGTTGCTGCGGATTTCGAAAATGCTCTGTTTCATGGTCTCTCCTTCCGGGGGATTTTCTGTAGGGAAGGGGCAATGCCCCTCCCGTGCGGGTGTGAAGTTATGCGTCGATCGTAGAAATCGTCAGCGTGGTCTCCTCCAGCACGTCAAGCAGAACCTTGATGGTGTCCAGGGCGGTGAACAGTGTTACATTGTGCTCCGTGGCAATCTGGCGGATGCGGATACCGTCCCGTTCGTTGGAGCCGGGATCCCGGGTGTTGATGACATAGGCAATGTGACCCTGGCGAAGAGCGTTGGGGATCTCGTCACTGCCGTCGCTGATCTTGGCAAGGGCGTGAGTGCGGATGCCGTTTTCCTTCAGGAACATGGCGGTGCCGATGGTTGCCTCGATGTTGAAGCCCAGCTGATAGAACCGGCGGATCAGGGGCAGCGCCTCTTCCTTGTCCTTGTCAGCGATGGTGACAAACACGGTGCCGTAGTTCTGCAGCTTCATGCCGGAGGCCTGCAGCGCCTTATACAGGGCGCGGGTCATGGTGCGGTCGTAACCGATGGCCTCGCCGGTGGACTTCATTTCCGGGGTCAGGTAGGCGTCCAGGCCGCGAATCTTGTTGAAGGAGAACACCGGGGCCTTGACATACCAGCGGTCCTTTTCGGCGGGATAGATGTCGAAGAAGCCCTGCTCCTTCAGGCTCAGGCCCAGAATCACGTCGGTGGCGATGTCTGCAAGGCTGTAGCCCGTGGACTTGCTCAGGAAGGGCACGGTGCGGGAGGAACGGGGATTGACCTCGATGACAAACACGTTGTCGTCCGGATCCACGATGAACTGGATGTTGAACAGGCCGATGATGCCGATGCCCAGGCCAAGCTTTTTGGCATACTGCAGAATGATACCCTTGACCTTGTCGGAGATGGAGAAGGAGGGGTAGACGGAGATGGAGTCACCGGAGTGGACGCCTGTGCGCTCCACCAGTTCCATAATACCGGGGACAAACACATCCCGTCCGTCGCAGATGGCATCGATCTCCACTTCCCGGCCCTGAATGTATTTGTCCACCAGAACGGGCTTGTCCTCGTCGATTTCAACGGCGGTTTTCAGATAGTGGCGCAGCTGCTTCTCGTTGGCGACGATCTGCATGGCCCGGCCGCCCAGCACGAAGCTGGGGCGCACCAGCACGGGGTAGCCGATTTCGTTCGCCGCCGCCAGGCCATCCTCGATCTTCGTGACGGCCTTGCCCTTGGGCTGGGGGATGTTCAGCTCCTTCAGGAGCTTTTCAAAAGCGTCCCGGTTCTCGGCTTTGTCAATGGCGTCGCAGCCGGTACCGATGATCTTCACACCCCGGTCGGCAAGGGGCTGCGCCAGATTGATGGCGGTCTGACCGCCCAACGACGCGATGACGCCGTCGGGCTTCTCAAATTCGATGATGTTCATCACATCCTCGGGCGTCAGGGGCTCAAAGTACAGCTTGTCGGCGGTGGTGTAGTCGGTGGAGACAGTCTCGGGGTTATTGTTGATGATGATGGCCTCGTAGCCCGCCTTCTTGATGGTCATGACGGCGTGGACGGTGGAGTAGTCGAACTCCACGCCCTGCCCGATGCGGATGGGGCCCGCGCCCAGTACGACGATCTTTTTCTTATTCGTCAGACGGGAGGCGTTTTCGCCGGTATAGGAAGAGTAGAAATAGGGGATATAGGCGCCGGTGTGGCAGGTGTCAACCATGCGGAAGGCAGGGAACATGTTGTGTGCCTTGCGGAAATTGTACACGTCCATTTCTGTGCATTTCCACAGCCTGCCCACATACTTGTCGCTGAAGCCCATTTCCTTGGCTTCCCGCAGGGTTTCTTCTTCATTCACATGGAGCTTCAGGGTCTCCTCCATGTCCACGATCCGCTTGATGGCGTTCAGGAAATACACGTCGATGTCGGTGATCTCGTGAATCTGCTCTACGGTGACACCCCGGTAGACCATTTCCGCGATGGCGAAAATATTGTCAGAGCGGAAAACGCTGATATATTCCAGCAGTTCCTCCGTGGTCATATCGTCGAATTTGTGATGGTAGATGTGGTTCGCGCCCACCTCCAGTGACCGAATGCCCTTGAGCAGGGATTCCTCCAGATTGGAACCGATGCCCATGACCTCGCCGGTGGCCATCATCTGGGTGCCCAGAATGTTGATGGCGGAGGTAAACTTGTCAAAGGGGAACCGGGGCAGCTTGGTGATGACGTAGTCCAACGTCGGCTCGAAGGAGGCGTTGGTATTGGCAATCTTGATGTCCTCCAGCGCCATACCCACGGCAATCTTGGCAGTGACCCGGGCAATGGGGTAGCCGGAAGCCTTGGAGGCCAGAGCGGAGGAACGGGAGACGCGGGGGTTGACCTCGATGAGGTAATATTTGGAGGAATTGGGGTCCAGGGCAAACTGGACGTTGCAGCCGCCTTCGACCTTCAGAGCCCGGATAATCTTAATCGCGGAGTCGTTGAGCATCTTCATGTCGTGATCACTGAGGGTCATGATGGGAGCCACGACCATGCTGTCGCCGGTGTGGACGCCTACGGGGTCGATGTTCTCCATGCCGCAGATGGTGATGGCGTGGTCATTGGAGTCCCGCATGACCTCGAACTCGATCTCCTTGTAGCCCTTGACGGACTTTTCAATCAGGACCTGATGGACGGGGGAGAGGTTGAAGGCGTTGATGCCAACGTCCACCAGCTCTTCCTCATTGTAGGCAAAGCCGCCGCCGGTGCCGCCCAGCGTGAAGGCAGGCCGGAGCACCACGGGGTAGCCGATGCGCTTCGCAGCCGCCTTGGCCTCCTCCAGAGAGTAGGAGATCTCAGAGGGGATCACCGGCTCGCCGATGGACTGGCACAGCTCCTTGAACAGCTCCCGGTCCTCGGCCCGTTCAATGGACTCGCTGGAGGTACCCAGCAGCTTGACCCGGCACTCTTTCAGAATGCCCTTCTTTTCCAGCTGCATGGCCAGATTTAGTCCCGTCTGACCGCCGATGCCGGGGATGATGGCGTCGGGACGCTCGTAACGGATGATCTTGGCGATGTATTCCAGAGTCAGCGGCTCCATGTAGACCTTGTCGGCAATCATGGTGTCGGTCATGATGGTGGCGGGGTTGGAGTTGCACAGCACCACCTCGTAGCCTTCCTCTTTCAGAGCAAGGCAGGCCTGGGTGCCGGCGTAGTCAAACTCCGCTGCCTGCCCGATGACAATGGGGCCGGAGCCAATGATCAGAATTTTCTTAATGTCGGTTCTCTTTGCCATGTTGGTATTTCCTCCGTTTTTCGGTTATTTGTGAGTTCTTTTTTGCCTAAGGACGCTCTGGTTCAATCGGCAAGAGCGGATGGCAAAAGATCCGCCGCTCAGCCCCAGGCGAATTATTCAGAGGCTCCCTAAGCCTGATAAACAAGTTGTCCGCCGCAGACGGTTGCCATGCACTTTCCGCTGACACGCCACCCGGCGAAGGGCGTGGCTTTGCCCATTGAGAGAAAATCCCTCGGATCAATCTCGTATTCGGCGTTTAAGTCCCAGACGCTGTAGTCCACTCCCAGAGGAAGGCCGAAGCGTTTGCGGGGATTGACGCACAGAAGCTCCACCAGCCTGTTCAGGGGCAGGATGCCGGGCTTTACGAGACAGGTGTACAAAATGGGAAACGCTGTCTCAATGCCCACGATGCCAAAGGCGCTCTTTTCCAGTCCCCGGGATTTTTCTTCGGCAGAGTGGGGGGCATGGTCGGTGGCGATCATGTCGATGGTGCCGTCCAGGATCCCCTGAAGCAGGGCTTCCCGATCCTCTTTTCCCCGTAAGGGTGGGTTCATTTTGAAGCGTCCATCCTCCTGCAGGCTGCTGTCATCCATCACCAGATAGTGCGGGCCGGTTTCGCAGGTCACGTCCAGCCCTTCGGCCTTGGCCTTGCGGATCAGCGCTACGCTTTCCTTGGCGGAGACATGGCAGACGTGGTAGGCACATCCGGTTTCCCTCACCAGCTCCAGATCCCGGGCGATCTGTCCCCATTCGCTTTCAGAGCAGATGCCCCGGTGACCGTGCCTCTTTGCGTAGGAACCGTCGTGGATGTAGCCGCCCCGAAGCAGGGAATTGACCTCGCAGTGGGCGACGATCGGCTTGCCCAGAGCCTTGGCCCGGAGCATGGCCTGACGCATGAGCCCGTCGTTCTGCACGCCCCGCCCGTCGTCAGAAAACCCGGCGACATTGGGAGCCATGCCCGCAAGATCGGCAAGGGTCTCGCCCCGTTCCCCCACCGTGATGGCACCGTAGGGGTAGACATGGATGCAGGCGGTATTTTCAATGATGTCCCGCTGGATTTGCAGGTGCTCTACACTGTCCGGCACCGGATTCAGATTGGGCATGGTGCATACCGCAGTGTAGCCGCCCCGGGCGGAGGCCCGGCTTCCTGTAGCAATGGTCTCCTTATAAGAAAAACCCGGCTCTCTGAAATGCACATGCACGTCACAAAAGCCGGGAAAAATAACAAATTCAGGAGAATTGAAACAGGAAAGCAGGGGGGCGGAAAGAGAAGCACTAACGCTCTCGGAAAACACGGACCCCAGGGAAGCGGTGATAACCTTGGCCTTAGTCAGATCCGTCATACTTTTCTCCTTTCTGCTGAAAAAAACGTCCTGCCGGGAAAGCGGCAAGACGGGCGGCGAGCCGCTGAACTTATCCGTTAGATTGTATCATGGGTAGGGGCGATTGTCAACAGGAAAATAGAGAGCAGCGAAAAAGTCCGGGTTCATTGTGACAGGTGCGGCAATCCCCGGCTGAATGGAAATGCCTGTGGGAAATAGGGGGATTGCCGCGCCGCCTTTCTGGGCTTTCCGCAATGACAGCTGCCGACGTTATTTCGTCATCTTCTCCTGCTTGACCTTGTGATCGATGACATGGCGGCTGGAAAGTTCTTCGCGGATGTCCTCCACGGAAATACCCAGCTGCACCATCAGCACCAGAACGTGGTAGCACAGGTCGGCAATTTCATAGATGGTTTCCGCCTTGTCCTCGGCCTTGCCCGCGATGATGACCTCAGTACTCTCTTCACCCACTTTTTTCAGGATTTTGTCCAGCCCTTTCTGGAACAGGTAGGTGGTGTAGGAACCCTCCGGCAGCTCCTTTTTCCGTCCCTGCAGGAGCTGGTACAGCCCTTCCAGCTGGAATTTTTCTGCTGTTTCCCCGAAGAGGGGGTTGTGGAAGCAGGAATCCGTACCCTCATGGCAGGCGGGGCCGTCCTTCTTTACCCGTACCTCCAGAGCGTCGCAGTCGCAGTCGGCGGTGATGGAGACGATGTGCTGGTAATTGCCGCTGGTTTCTCCCTTCAGCCACAGCGCCTGCCGGGAGCGGCTGTAAAAGCAGGTCAGTTTCTTTTCCAGAGAGATTTCCAGACTTTCCCGGTTCATGTAAGCAAGGGTCAGCACCTTCCCCGTCTCGTCATCTACCACGATGGCGGGGATCAGACCCTTTTCGTCAAATTTCAGTTTCTCAATTTCCAGCATATTATAACCTCACCAAAATGTTGTTATCCTTCAGAGTTTTCTTCAAATCCGGGATTTTCACCTGACCAAAGTGGAAAATGGAGGCAGCCAGTCCCGCGTCCACCTTGGGGAGAGTTTTGAACAGGGTTACAAAATCCCCGATACATCCCGCACCGCCGGAGGCGATCACCGGCACGTCCACGGCGTTGCTGACGGCCTCCAGCATGGAAAGGTCAAAGCCCTGCTTTACGCCGTCGGTGTCAATGGAGTTGAGCACCACTTCTCCGGCGCCGTTTTCCACGCAGCGTTTGATCCAGGAAATGGCTTCCATGCCGGTGTCCTCCCGGCCGCCTTTGGCAAAGACCCGGAATTGACCGTCCACCCGCTTGACATCGGCAGACAGCACCACGCATTGGTCGCCGTACAGCCGGGCAGCGGCACGAACCAGCCCGGGATCCCGGATCGCGCCTGAATTGACGCTGACCTTGTCCGCACCGCATTTTAAGACCCGGTCGAAATCCTCAACGGTATTGATACCGCCGCCCACCGTCAGGGGAATAAAGATAGTGGAGGCGACTTCCGTTAATATGTCCGTAAAGAGCTTCCGTCCTTCGGCGGAGGCGGTGATGTCATAGAATACCAGCTCGTCCGCACCGTGGTCGGAATAGTATTTTCCCAGCTCCACAGGGGAGTTTACGTCCTGTAAGCCCTGAAAATTGGTTCCCTTGACCACCCGCCCGTTGCGGACGTCCAGACAGGGAATGATTCGTTTCGTAATCACAGCGCCACCTCCACAGCTTCTTTTAAGTCGATTGCGCCAATGTAGTAGGCTTTTCCGATGATGACACCGTGGAGTCCCATGGCTTTCAGCGCCGCCACGTCCTCCAGCGTGGAAACCCCGCCGGAGGCGATGAGATCGATTGCGTACTTGCCAGAAAGCCTCCGGTACAGCTCCCGGTTGGTTCCCTTCATGGCGCCGTCCCGGGAGATGTCGGTGCAGATGACGGTTTTGACACCCAGAGCCTGCATTTTATCAAAAAACGCGTTGGCTGTCAGTGCGGAGGTTTCCGTCCAGCCCTTGATGGCAACATATCCGTCCTTCAGGTCAACCCCCACGGCGATCTTTTTACCGTATTTGGCAAGGGCCGCTTCCAGGAAGGCAGGATCGTTTACGGCGGCGGTGCCCAGAATGACCCGGTCAACGCCGATGGACAGATAGTTTTCCACCGCCTCCATGGTGCGGATGCCGCCGCCCACTTCGGTAAAGAGGGGAGCTGCCTTCCTGATTTCCCGGATCGTAGCGAGGTTTGCGGGGGAGCCGGTTTTCGCTCCTTCCAGGTCAACCAGGTGAATGTGCTTTGCCCCGGCAGAAGCAAAGGCCTTCGCCACCTCGGCGGGGTTGTCACTGTAGACAGTCATCCGGGCGTAGTCGCCCTTATAAAGCCGCACGGCCTTGCCCTCATAAAGGTCGATGGCAGGGTAAATGTACATAGGCCGCCTCCTAAATTTCGCAGAATCTGCGAAGGATGGACAGTCCCACATTCCCGCTTTTCTCCGGGTGGAACTGGCAGCCGAAAATGCTGCCCTGCTCCACCGCCGCAGTGATGGGGATACCGTACTCCGTGACGGCGGCAAGAGAATCTTCGCAGCCGCCGGCAAAGAAGGAATGGACAAAATAGACGTATTGTCCATCCGCATTTGTCAGCAACCGTCCGCCTTTCACTTCCAGCCGGTTCCAGCCCATATGAGGGATTTTCAGTCCGGCGGGAAGCTGCCCTTCCATGGGAACGACCTGCCCCTTCAGCAGCCCCAGTCCTTCGTGTTCACCGTATTCAAAGCTCTTTTCAAACAGCAGCTGCATCCCAAGGCAAATGCCAAGAAGCGGCTTTCCGGCGGCGGCCTGCGCCCGGACAAATGTATCCAGACCGGATGTACGGAGCTTGTTGGCGGCGTCCTCGAAGGCGCCTACGCCGGGGAGCACCAGCCGGTCAGCGTCCGCCAGTTTTCCGGCATCCCCGCTGACGAAGGCATCTTCTCCGATGGCCTTGAAAGACGAACACAGGGAGAAGAGATTTCCAACACCGTAGTCAATGATTCCGACCATTACAGTACCCCCTTGGTGGAGGGAATTTCGTCGGTGCCGTCCGAAGCCACAGCCGCTTTCAGTGCCCGGGCCACGGACTTAAACGCCCCCTCCACGATGTGATGGGCGTTTTTCCCCGCAAGCTGCCGGATATGCAGGCTCATGGGGCAGTTTCGGGTAAAGGCCAGGAAGAATTCTTCCACCAGCTCGGTATCAAAGGTTCCGATTTTTTCGGTGGGAATGGACAGCTCAAAACACAGGCAGCTCCGCCCGGAGATATCTGCGGCGCAGAGGATCAGTGCTTCGTCCATGGGCAGCAGGAAGGAACCATAGCGGGCAATGCCCCGCTTGTCTCCCAGAGCTTCCCGGAAGGCAGCTCCCAGACAGATGCCGATGTCCTCCACGCTGTGGTGGTCATCCACGTCGGTGTCTCCTGCGCATTTCACCGTCAGGTCAAATTTTCCGTGGGCGGCGAACAGGGTCAGCATGTGGTTCAGAAAGCCGCAGCCGGTGTCGATGCTGCTTTTGCCTGTGCCGTCCAGATACAGCTTCAGCTGAATGTCGGTTTCCGCAGTTTTTCGGTTGATTTCGCAGGTTCTCATTGGGCACCTCCCAAAATGTTTTTTATGGTGTCGATGAAGATCTCCATCTGCTCCGGGGTGCCGATGGTGATGCGGTTGAACTGAGCAATCCGGGGATTTGTAAAGTGCCGCACCAAAATGCCCCGCTTTTTCAGTTCCGTGTAAAGCGCGCCGCCGTCAATGGCGGGACTGCGGGCAAAGAGGAAGTTGGTCTGGCTGGGCAAAACCGTAAACCCGAGCTTTTCCAGCGCCGCCGCAGTCCACTGCCGGGTGCGGATGATTTTAGCGCACATTTCCCTATAGTAGTTTTCCGCGTCCACCGTGACCTCCCCCAGCAGCAGGGTCAGACGGTTGATATTGTAGGGGTTGGTGGAGTACTTGATCTTTTCCAGGTCGGCGATGATGGCGGGGCTTGCAAAGGCGTAGCCCAGCCGCCCGCCGGCAAGACACCGGGATTTGGAAAAGGTGCGGGTGATGAGCAGATTGTCGTATTTGGCGATGAGGGGCAGAGCAGTCTCGCCACCGAAATCCACATAGGCCTCGTCGATCAGTACCACGGAATCCGGGTTGCTGCTGACGACTTTTTCAATCTGCGCCACCGGAACGCTCATGCCGGTGGGGGCATTGGGGTTGGCGATGACCACCATTTTGTCTCTGCCGCAGTAGTCCCGGAAGTCAACGGAGTAGTCCGCTTTCAGTGGGATCTTTTCATACCGGATCCCATACAGATCCCCGAATACTTCGTAAAATCCGTAGCTGATATCCGGGAATACCGCACCTTTGCCGCCGAATGCCATAAAGGCAAAATTCAGCACCTCGTCGGAGCCGTTGGAGACGAACACGTTTTCCGGTTTCACGCCATAAAGTGACGCCAGCTTTTCTTTCAGAGCCTTGGCAGTGGGGTCGGAGTACAGCCGCAGCAGTCCGACCTGCTCTGCCGTCATGGCAGCGACCACTTCGGGCGCCGGGGGATAGGGGGACTCGTTGGTGTTCAGCTTGATATAACGCATATCCCGGGGCTGCTCGCCGGGGGTGTAGGCTACCAGAGACTGAAATTGCGTGTTCAGAAACCGGCTCATGCCTCCCCCTCCTTCCGGACCATCGCGCTCCTGCCGTGCCCATGAAGCCCTTCTTTGAGAGCAAAGCGGTTAATATCCTCCGCCACATCCGAAAGAGCGGACCCGGTGTAGTAAGTAAACTGGCTCTTTTTCACGAAATCGTCCACGCTGAGGGGGCTGGAAAACCGGGCGGTGCCGGAGGTGGGCAAGGTGTGGTTGGGGCCGGCAAGGTAGTCGCCCAGCGCTTCCGGGCAGCTTCTGCCCATGAAGATGGAACCGGCATTTTTTACCGCGTCCAGATAGGCAAAAGGATTATCCACCATCAGCTCCAAATGCTCCGGAGCGATTTCGTTGGCAATTTCGATACCCGCCATGAGATTCGGGGCGACGATGATCTTACCGTTGTTTTCAATGGATGCCCGGGCGATTTCTTCCCGGGGAAGCTGTGGAAGCTGCCTTTCCAGCTCCGCACTGACGGCCCGGGCCAGTTCATCGCTGTCCGTCACCAGCACAGCGCTGGCCAGCTTGTCGTGTTCCGCCTGACTGAGCAGGTCTGCCGCGACGTGGACGGGGTTGCTTTTCCCGTCGGCAATTACCAGGATTTCGCTGGGCCCCGCGATCATGTCGATGGCGACCCGCCCGAACACCTGCTTCTTGGCCTCGGCCACGAAAGCGTTGCCGGGACCTACAATTTTATCTGCTTTGGGGATGCTCTCCGTACCATAGGCCAGCGCGGCAATGGCCTGAGCGCCGCCTACCTTGAAAATCTGATCAACCCCGGCGATTTTTGCCGCTGCCAGAATGGCAGGATTAATTTTTCCGTCCTTGCCGGGAGGGGTCACCATAACGATGTGGGGACATCCGGCGATTTTCGCGGGAATGGTGTCCATCAGCACCGTGGAGGAAAGGGCGGCGGTGCCGCCGGGGACGTAGATGCCTACCTTCTCAATGGGGGTCACCTTCTGCCCAAGCACGATGCCGGGTTTGTCCGCAATGACGAAACTGTTTCGCACCTGACGGCTGTGGAAGGAACGGATATTTTCTGCAGCCCGGTTGAGCACGGACAGAAATTCCGGCTCTACCATGGAAAAGGCTTCGTCGATTTCCTGCTGGGAAACCAGCAGGGTGTCCAGCGCCGCGCCGTCAAATTTCCGGGTCAGGGCGATGACCGCTTTGTCGCCGTTTTCCCGGACGTCCGCGATAATCTGAGAAACCACCGCTGCCACATCCACCTTGGGCGTGACCCGGGAAAAGATTTCCGCGTTCGGCACCTGACCGTATTTCATAATCTTAATCATTTCTGCTCTCCACCTGTTTTTGTAGACTTTCCCGGATGGCGCTGATGGCGCCGTCCTTGAACTGATAGCTCGCGGTGTTGGCAATGAGCCGGGCGCTGATGGGGACGATTTCCTCGTAGACTGTGAGGTTATTTTCCCGCAGGGTCGTACCGGTCTCCACAATGTCCACGATGACGTGGCTCAGACCAAGGATCGGAGCCAGCTCGATGGAGCCGTTGAGATGAATGATGTCGATGTCTCGGCACTTACCGCTGTAATAGGTCTGGGTGATGTTGGGAAACTTCGTCGCGACCTTCAGAGTCTGCCCCATGGGGTCCCGGAAATCTTTTTTCCCCGCCACCGCCATGCGGCATTTGCCCATGCGCAGATCCAGCAGCTCGTATACATCCGGCCTGTATTCCAGCAGAATGTCCTTGCCAACGATGCCCAGGTCCGCAGCGCCCCGCTCGACGTAGATCGCCACGTCCGAGGGCTTGACCCAGAAATATCGGACTTCCTTTTCGGGATTCTCAAAAATCAGCTTTCGCCCCGGCTGTTCCAGCTCCGGACATTCGTAGCCGCTTTCTTTCAGCATGGCGTAGGCTTTTTCTCCCAGACGTCCCTTGGGAAGGGCAATGTTAATCATGGCGCGCCGCCTCCTTCTTCAGATTTATAAGGCGCTTCCATGTCCGCCCTTCCGGCACCGTCCGGGCCACCAGGACGCTTCCGTCCTTTGCCGCCGCTTCTGCCACCGCCGTCAATTCGGCGGTGTCTGTGGTTCCGTCATGGAGAATGAGGGTATCCACGTCGAAGTCGGATTCCTCCAGCCGGGACTCCAGCAGGTCCAGATAAACGGCGAAGCCGATGGCGCGGCAGTGTTTTCCCATTTTTTGTGCCAGCTTGTCATACTGCCCGCCGGAAAGGACGCTGGCGGGAATCCCCTCCAGATAGCCCCGGAATACTACGCCGCTGTAGTAACGCATATCATTGCCCACCGAGAAGTCCAGACGGACATTTCCACCGCAGCCGCTGCTTTCCAAAATTGCCCACAGCGCCTCCAGCTCGGAAAGAGCCTGCTTTTCCGCAGTGGTGGTCAAAACCTCTGCAACCCGGGGAAGAACCTGCCGGCCGCTGCCCCGGCAGGAGGCGAGAAGGCTCAGCTTTTTCCATGCGGCCTCATTGCCGGCGCACAGGGCCTTCAGCTCATGGCTGTTTTTCCGGCGCAGGTATTCCGAGGCCTGTTTCTGCTGCTTTCCGGTCAGGCCACAGCTGCTTAAGACCGCTGCCGCCAGTCCCATGTGGGAGATATCCAGCACAAACCGGCCGCCCAGCAGCTGCAGGCTTTTCACCGCCAGCAGCACCACTTCGGCGATTTCGTAATCCCCCAGATCTCCCACGCATTCCAGACCCGTCTGCAGGATCTCCCGGTAATCCCGGTAGACGTTCTCATTATAATAGACCTTCTGCACCGCACCGGCCGCGTCGGGAGCGTTTTTTACGATGGACAGCGTCACATCCGGCTTCAGTGCCAGCAGCCGTCCACCGCTTCCGGAAAAGGTGATGATCTGGTCGGACACCAGAAAGTCCTTGTTGCGAACGTACAGGTCATATTCTTCAAACTGGTTCATTTTATAGCAGACGTAGCCGTAGCGCCGGTACAGACTGCGTAAGGCGAATACCGCCCGTTCTTCATTTTTGAGTATTACATCCGTCATTCTGGATTTTTCCTGCTTCCTTCAGATTATTCAGTGCCGTGCGGTAGCCGCCGCCGTAGTGCAGGCACCGGTTGACACGGCTGATGGTCGCCGAACTGGCGCCGGTAGATTCCGAGACTTCCACATAATTGTCGCCGCTGTCCAGCAGACAGGCCACCCGGAACCGCTGGGACATGGCCTGCAGCTCCTTGATGGTGGCAACGTCTTCAAAAAACAGACGGCAGTCCTCCACCGTCCGCAGAGATAATATGGCTTCGTAAAACAGTTCGTCGCCGGAATGTCGAATGATGCCCATAACATTGGTTCCTTTCCTTGCTTTATTGCTTGCTATACTTTATCACTTTAGTTTACTAAAGTCAAGAGAATTTTCCGAAAAAGCCGGGGGAAACCGCCGGTTTCAGGCCAATCCTCGGATGGCAGACTTGACGCCGTCCTCTTCTGTTTATCCAAAACGGACAGATGTCTCTGAGGAAAAAACTTTTTTCGGATTGGGCTATTGACCTTAGACATTTGCGGTGATAAAATAAAAAAACCTAAGGAACCTTTGTACAAATCGTCTGCGGCTGAGTAACGGATTTTTTGCTTCCCCCGCGCGGCTCCGACAACAGGAAATACATCCGGTATTCCTCGGCTTTCCAAATCTTCCGGGAAATCAGAATCCCGCACTGTCAGTTCTTGCCGATTTCATCAGAGGTTCCCTGAAAAGATGCTGTGAGGTGTTTCCAATGGAAAGAAAAAATATTGACTGGGGCAACCTGGGGTTCGGCTATGTCCAGACCGATATGCGCTATGTCTCCAATTTTAAGAACGGCCAGTGGGACGACGGCTGCCTGACCGACCAGGCCACCATCACCATGAGTGAATGCGCCTGTGTTCTGCAGTATGCCCAGACCTGCTTTGAGGGCCTGAAGGCTTATACCACCGAGAACGGACACATCGTCTGCTTCCGTCCCGACCTGAATGCGGAGCGTATGGCAAATTCCTGCCGTCGGCTGAAAATGCCGGTGTTCCCCGAGGAGCGGTTTGTCCAGGCTGTTGTGGAGACTGTCCGGGCCAACTCCCAGTGGGTGCCTCCCTACGGCTCCGGCGCTACGCTGTATGTGCGTCCCTTTATGTTTGGCAGCGACTCCATTATCGGCGTCAAGCCCGCCACCGAATACCAGTTCCGCGTGTTCGTCACTCCTGTGGGCCCCTACTTCAAGGGCGGCGTGAAGCCTTTGAAGCTGCGGATTTCCGATCTTGACCGGGCGGCGCCCAAGGGCACCGGTAATGTCAAGGCCGGCCTAAACTACGCTATGAGCCTGTACAACATCGTGGATGCCCACGAGCAGGGCTATGACGAGAACGTCT
>JBJDYG010000104.1:0-34715 GCA_051867075.1 Faecousia sp.
GCCGACAATACTTGGCGGGCGACTGCCCGGGAAGATAGGTAATGCCAACATAAACATTCCCCCTTAGCTCAGTCGGTAGAGCGACGGACTGTTAATCCGTGTGTCGTTGGTTCGAGTCCAACAGGGGGAGCCAAAAATCGGCAATCTTCGATAGAAGGTTGCCGATTTTACTTATTTCTTCTTCACTATTCACTCTTCACTAAACTTGGGGAGCCGATTTTTGGAAAGGAATAGGTAATAATGAATAGTGAAGAAGTTGGATGCGAATGCTACAGTTTTATGAAACTCATTATGGGAGAGCAAATGAAATTCTGCAAGTTGCATCTAACATGTTGCAAAGACACATAGTTAATACCCGCTTTAGATATCAACTAAGAAAGGTTGAATTAAATGTGGGTATTTTATTGTATTGGCGCAAATTCTGACATGGAAAGTTCGGAATATAATGGTAAAATGTTAACACAGTTTTATTCGTTTTCATAGATATTTACTATGAAAGTCTCAAAAACAATGGTAAAATTCAAACCTTTTTGATGAATTTCATTTTTTTGGCGCTGTACTCAGCATGGGAATTTTCGCAATGTAAAGCACCCACTATAGATATTGGCCTTTTTGGAGGGGTTCAAAGCCCCTTTTACGAGAAATCAAGCTACGCCCTTTATGATTTCCACGGAAATTTCAAAAAGGACGCTGAATGTTTTTAGCGTTTTCAGAACCCGATGTTAGGCCGTTCTTCGGCTATCGTTGGTTTGCCTATTTTAGGAAAAAAGTTATCCCCAAGCATAATGAAATAGAAAAAGCAGGTCCTTCCTGATACCAGGGAGGACCTGTGATTCTTCTTCCGAGTTATTTAACAGCCCCTTTTCTATGCTGCAATCAGGGGAAAGGAACAATCAATTTCCCACCGCTATTCGAATGCTATTGGGAACCTTTGAACAAATCGTCTGCGGCTGAGCAGCGGATCTATTTTTCCAGACCCGCAGTTCCGAAAATGGGAGATTCATACCCTGTAATCTGCGCCGCTTTCATCAGGTTGTTATCCTTCCCTCTTTCGGGTAAACGCGACGCCCACCACCCGTGGGCCGGCATTTGCGGCCACGGCGGCGCCGATCTGATAGGCTGCTGTCGGTTCATAGCCCAGCCGCTCCACCATCAGGCGGCGAATCTCCTCCAGACAGGCAGAATCGTTGCCGTAGACAAGTTCGTAGGGCGTTCCCGGCTCCATATCGGCAATGCTCATCTCCGCAACCTTTTCCACCAGCTTGCGCTCACCCCGGCATTTCGCCGCGGTGGTAATGCCGTTATCGAAGATGTTCATTACCGGCTTCAGATTCAACTTCGTCCCCAGAAATGCTGCCGCAGTGGGGATGCGTCCGGATTTCGCGGCGTATTTCAGGTCGTAGATGCCGAAATAAAGCTGCCGACGGGGAAGAATCTCCGTCAGGTATTGCAGAATCTCCTCCAGAGAATTCCCCTCCGCGCAAATCTCGGCTGCGTGAACTACAGGGCTGCCGTACAGGGCGTTATACCCCATGCCGTCAAAGCTGTGGATATGCAGCACATCCCGGTACTCTGGGTATTCCTCGTAAAACAGGTCGATGGCCTGCAGGGAGTTATCGTAGGTGGAGGAACCCTTGGAGTTGATCAGCACCAGAATCAGGTCTGTAACGCCGGCCTTAGCCTGCTGAAGATAGATTTCCTGAAACTGATAGGGTGTAATCTGGGAGGTCTTGGGGATTTCGTCATACTGTGCCATCAGATTGTAAAACTGTTGGTTGTCAAAATCCACCCGGCTGGTATAGGTTTTATCTCCCAGGGTAATGGGAAAGGGAATGACGGAAATTGCGTATTTTTGCTCATCCGCATAGGAAATATCGCTGGCGGAATCGGTCATGATTTGAATTTTGCTCATAGTCTTACCTTTCTTGCTTCAAGTACTTCGTGATTTTCTGCCCGTCTGTGCAGCCCATGTCGCAGAGCTTCCGCAGAACCTGCTTATCCCGGACCATGGGCGCCCACGCTGCCGGTATTTTCCGGGGCAACGATCAGTACCCTGCCTCGCTGAGCATACTCCCATTGACACGCTTGGAAAAACCGGCCTTGGCATCGCTCAGCTCGATTTCTGCAGTGGTTTGTCCCTAATGCTATTGGGTTACCTCTGAACAAATCGTCTGCGGCTGAGCCGCGGATCCTTTTTCCCAGACCCGCAGTTCCAAAAACGGGAAATACATACAGTGTCCCTCCACTGTTGGAACCTTCGGCTGAGGAAAAAGCTCTTGCCGATTTATTCAGAGGTTCCTTATACAAAGTCTGCCCAATAAGCTGTGAAAGCGGCTTATTCACACACCGTCAGGTGCGTTATTTCATAAAACGGGCGAATCATGCAAATCGGCAGGCAAGGTTTTCCGCTGTTTTGTGCCAAAACCTTGCGCCAGATAAAAACATAACAGCCTTGAAAGCATTGGTCCTCAAGGCTTTTTGCGTTACTCAGTGCGCATTATATAGGAAATAAAATACATTGTCAAGGGTATTACCTGGGGAGCTTGATTGGCAGCAGCCGCCTTGCCGACGGTTTTGAATACAAAGAGTGAATGCTCCCTTCATGAGATACAGTGATTTCTTACTTCACTGTCATTCACAAAGGGAGCATATCACGTTCGTCAGTGTTTTTGTGCTTTTTTTGAGGGAGAAACTCCGGGAGGCTCAAAACAATTCGTCTAAGGCAGAGTGGCGGATCTTTTGCCACATCCGTGCAGTGTTAAAAACGAGAAATACATCCCGTATTCCTTCGTTTTTAACGCTTTCGTGCGAGACAAAATCTCTCGCCATCAGCTTTTGCCGATTGAATCAGGGTGTCTTTAGACCTCGTCGCCCAGGGAGGCAGCCGCCTCGGTCTGGATGTCGGGGGAGTAGGAAAGAACCGGCTCTTCTGGAATCCCATTAATTTTGCGGTTTATATAATTTTTTGTGATTTTCATAACCAGCGGGCAGAGAACAACTACGCCGATCAGATTGGGAATCATCATCAGGCCATTGAAGGTGTCGGAGATATCCCATGCCAGAGAGGAGGTCATGACTGCGCCGGAAAGAATCATCAGCACAAAGATAACCTTGTAAACCTTGGTGGCGTTCACACCGAAGAGGTATTCCACAGCCTTGGTGCCGTACTGGGACCAGCCGAGTACCGTAGTAAAGGCGAACAGCAGCATAGCCACGGCAACAAATTTTTCACCCAAAGGACCAAATACGCTGCCGAAGGCACGGGCAACCAGTGTGGCGTCATCCGTACCTGCTACGGCAAGTCCGGTCTGCAAATCGATACAGCCGGAGGAAAGAACCACGATAGCGGTCATGGTGCAGACCACGAAGGTGTCAAAAAACACCTCGAAGATGCCCCACATACCTTGAATGACAGGCTCTTTTACGTTGGAAGAGGAGTGAACCATAACGGAAGAGCCAAGACCGGCCTCGTTGGAGAAAACGCCCCGCTTGCAGCCTTGGGTAATGGCCTGCTGAATGGCGATGCCTGCCGTGCCGCCTGCAACGGCCTTGCTGCCAAAGGCAAAGCGGAAAATCGCAGCGAACATGGCGCCAACGCTGTTGATATGGACGAAGAAAACAATCAGGGAACCAATGACATAAAGCACAGCCATGAAAGGGACGATCCGTTCGGCTACGGAGGCAATCCGCTGCAGGCCGCCGATGATGATCAACGCCGCGAGAATCATCAAAACAACGCCGCATACCAGCGCCACTACGGACACACCGCCTACAGAAGCGGTGGCAGAGCTGAAGAAAGCGGACTGCATATTCAGAACGATCTTATTGATCTGGCCCATATTGCCGATGCCGAAAGAGGCCAGAATGGCGAAAATAGAAAACAGAACCGCAAGGACGCCGCCAATTTCTTTGCAGTGCTTTTTGCTGCCCAGACCGTCCTTCAGATAATACATCGCGCCTCCGGACCACTCGCCCTGGCTGTTGCGGCGGCGGTAATAGATGCCCAGTACGTTTTCGGAAAAGTTTGTCATCATGCCAAAGAATGCGGCAACCCACATCCAGAACACCGCGCCGGGGCCGCCAATGACGATGGCTGCCGATACGCCGGCGATGTTGCCGGTGCCGATGGTGGCGGCCAGTGCTGTGCACAGGGCCTGGAACTGGGAAATGGTTTTCTTATCCGTTTTTTGGGTGACTCCGCTGCCTTTGCGGAAGATGCTGCCAATAGTCTGCTTCCACCAGTGACCGATGTGGGAAATCTGGAAGCATTTCGTGCAGCAGGTCATGATAATACCCGTGCCGATCAGCAGGACCAGGCCGATTTTCACCCAGATGAAGGTGTTCACCTTGTCATTGATTTCCGCCAGTGTTGCAAAAAAGTTCTCCATGCATATCCTCTCTTTCCGGCTCTGCGTGCAAAGCCAACAAAAAATAAAGACAGATTGCGCATGGCGCAATCTGTCAAAAAAACAAATTCTTCCCCTGTAAAATGTGGAAATCACTTTGTCCTTTTGCCTGAGAGATTGACGCATAACGCGCTTTGCCCCTTCGGCACTCAATTTAATGAGCTTCTCCAAAGTTCTATCAGCTTACAGTCCTCATCCGCGCGGGACACCTGAGAGTGTTACTCCTTCGGTTGCGGCAAGCCGCATTTCCTGCAAGCGTCATATAGATGTGCATAATTATACCATGCTTTTTCAAAAAAGCAAGAGCTGTTTGGAAGAAATTCAAATTTATTTTCGCCTATCCTCCTTTCAATCGGGCCGATAAGCATGACCGGTCCTCCGCGGCAGAGAATCAGCCTATACGGAGCAGACTCAGGGGGCAGACCGTTCTGTTTCCCAGCGCAGGATTATCTCCCGAAGTCCGCCAAGATCCAGCACGCCGCAGGCAAAACCTTTTTTGACCAATTCCTCCGGCAGGTACTCGTCGTATTTGTCAAAGAGAGGAAGCTCTTTCGGATAAACCAACTCCAGCGGGTCGATGGGCTTTCGGATTTCCTCGAACAGGACGCGGAAGAAGGTATCCTCGTCCGCCTTCATGGTGAACTGCATAAAAAAGGGACGGGCGGAATCGAAATTCTTCAGACCCAGACGGTCGGCGCACTTGATTTTCAAAAACCGTTCCATGGTCAGAAAGAGATAGGTTCCCACCCAGGGAAGCAGGCACCACATATTGCCGCCCAGGTTCATGAGCAGCCGTTCTGCCGCACCGGAGCAGGAGGCAGTGAAGCGAGCCTGCCTCAGACGGGCTGCCGCATTTTTCATCAGGTAGGGGTATTGTCTTTCCTCCCGAAGCACCTGCCGCATCCGAACCAGAATCTTCGTGTGCAAATCCCCGGGACACTGGCCGAAATAGGCGGGGACGCTGCCCTTTACCTGCTCACAGTAAACGAGATGGCGCTTGTGGTCGACATCCAGTACCTGCCATACATGACCCGCGATGGCGAGCTTCTCACCGATGGGAGGCGGGGAGACCACGGTGCCCAACTCCTGGGCTTCGCTGCGGACGGTGTATTCCTCGTTTTCCTGAAACACACCGTAGAATTTGAAGGAGTTGACCACCCGCTCTCCCGCAAGTCCAACAATCAGGCCGCCCTGCTCCGTCTGCTGGATATGGTCGGTGGCGATGAGGTGCCGGAGCAGCACCCGGTAGTCATCCTGGGTGATTCTGTGGAAGTAATGCAGACGGAGCACCCGGTCAGCCAGCGCACGGGGGGACATTTCGCCGCAGGAGGCAAGAGTGGACATGGTCTGGTGGTACACAAGGCTGTAGGGCAGCCGGTCCAGCCGGGGAGGCTCCACCCAGCGTTCCTCCAGATACAGCTGCACCAAAGCGATTCCCTGCAAGAGTTTCCAGGGAATGGTGGTTGGCAGCATAGCCCGGGCCTCCGGCTCGTCCTCTCGCATGACGAACCACATCTCCGGCGGAAGCTCCCGCCGGCCGGTACGGCCCATGCGCTGTAAGAAGGAGGATACCGTCCATGGCGCATCAATTTGAAACGCCCGCTCCAGACGGCCTATGTCAATGCCCAGTTCCAATGTGGCGGTGGTCACAGTAGTCATATACTGGGAGTCGTCCTTCATGATACCCTCCGCGGTTTCCCGGTAGGAGGCAGAGAGATTGCCATGGTGAATAAGAAACCGGTCGGGCTCCTGGTTAATCTCGCAGTAACGCCGCAGTGTGGTGGTCACCGTCTCGCACTCTTCCCGGGAATTGACGAACACCAGACACTTTTTGCCCCGGGTATGCTCAAAAATATATCCAATGCCCGGGTCGGCGCTGGGTGGGGCGTTGTCCGATTTTTCCTCCAGCACCGGCAGTGCGCCGGGAACGGTTTTATCCTCAGCCGCCTGTGCATCCTTTACATAGAAGTGCTCCATGCTCAGCCGCCATTTGCTCCCCCTGGCCTCGATTTTG
Source organism: Faecousia sp. (assembly GCA_051867075.1). Taxonomy (GTDB): domain Bacteria; phylum Bacillota; class Clostridia; order Oscillospirales; family Oscillospiraceae; genus Faecousia. The sequence goes on from JBJDYG010000104.1 coordinate 6,421, forward strand.
GGAATGATCGTCTTTCGCCCGGTGCCAAGGGAGAGAAATTCGCCGGTGCCCTCTGGATCGCCGATGGTGGCGGAAAGACCGATGCGCCGGGGATTGACGCCCGCCATCCGTGACAGCCGCTCAATCAGGCACAGGGTCTGTCCGCCCCGGTCGCCCCGCAGCAGGGAGTGCACTTCGTCGATCACAACAAACCGCAGATCGCCGAACAGTTTGGGGATGGCGGCGTGCTTGTGCAGAAGCATGGCTTCCAGAGATTCCGGCGTGATTTGGAGAATGCCCGAGGGATGCTTCATGAGTTTTGCCTTGTGGCTTTGGGCCACATCCCCGTGCCAGTGCCATACCGGGATATTTGCTTCGGCGCATAGGTCATTCAGCCGGGTAAACTGGTCGTTTATCAGCGCCTTCAGAGGCCCAATGTAGATGCAGCCCACGCTGGACGGCATATTCTCCGAAAACAGGGTGATGATGGGGAAAAACGCTGCTTCCGTTTTTCCGGAGGCGGTGGAGGCGGTGAGAAGCACATTTTCATCCGTATTGAAGATGGCGTCCGCGGCGGCTACCTGAATGGATCGCAGGTTTTCCCAGTGGTTGCGGTAGATATACTCCTGCACGAAGGGCGCGTAGCGATCAAATGCACTCATAGCTGCCACCTTATAGCTCAAATTCTGCGAAGGCTTCGCCGGTTTGTTCTTCGTTCACCACGTTTTGGGCGTAGGTGAATTTCTCCGAACCCAAAAGGCTGCGCACGCTGATGTCCGGATTCTGGTACACGATATCCAGCACCTCAATGAAATCCCGGATCACCTCCCGGGGGGTGATATGGGTGTCCGCACCGATCCGGCCGAACTCGATTTCAATGAAATCCACCATATCCTGCTGGGTAACGATCTGCGGATACTCGTAAAGCCCGGCGTGAATGTCCGCCAGCTTCTCTGTGAGAATCAGCATTTCCTCGTAGGTCAGGGGCTGAAGCCGGATCACGGGGGAGAGAAGATCCTTGTGTTCGCCGGAAAAGTGCCCTTCGGCGAGACGGGAACGGAGGGCTTCATAGCTGTATACGCCCCGGCGGGGATCCTCCATGCACTGGGGTGTGCCGCAAAGAATGAAGCCCAGGTGCTGTGCCTTACCCTGCATGGCATCGTTATACATGGTCAGGATCTTTTCATAGTTGTACTGCCGGGTAATGGCATTGGGAATCTTGTAGATATTTACCAGCTCGTCGATGAGAACCAGCATACCGGCATAGCCTGCCTGCTTCAGGAAACAGGCGAAAAGCTTCAGGTATTCGTACCAGTCGTCGTCTGTGATGACAATATTGACGCCCAGCTCCTGCCTTGCTTCGGTTTTGGTGGCGTATTCGCCCCGGAACCACTTGAGCACCTTCGCCTTTGTCTCATCGTCGCCGGAACAGTGGGCTTTGTAATACAGGGTCAGCAGTCGGGCAAAATCAAAGCCATGCACCATTTCATTCAGCGAGCAGATCACAGCGGAAATCTTCTTTTCCACCAGCGGCGCAAGATTGGGGCTCGTAATACTCAGGCCGGAGGAAGCCATGACCTCCTGCTGCACATTGTTGATCCAGCGGTCCAGGATCAATGACAGCGCACCGCCCTCCGGCTTGGTCTTGGTGGACATATTGCGGATCAGCTCTTTATAGGTTGCCAGTCCCTGACCACGGGTACCCTGCAGGCGGCGCTCCGGGGAAAGGTCGGCATCCACCACTACAAAATTCTTTGCCATCACGAAATTCCGGATGGTCTGCAGCAGAAAGCTCTTTCCGCTGCCGTATTTGCCCACGATGAAGCGGAAGGATGCGCCGCCGTCGGCGATAATGTCCACATCGTGCAGCAGCGCGTCGATTTCGTCCTTTCGCCCAACGGTGACGTAAGGCAGGCCAACCCTCGGCACGACACCGCCCTTGAGGGAGTTGATCAGCGCCTGCGCGATTCTTTTTGGTATTTTCATGGGTGTACCATCTCTTTCAGATCTTCAATATAGTCTTCAATCAGCTCCGGACGGTCTTCCAATATCAGAACCGAGTCGGCAAATGCGTCAAACAGCTTTTCATTGATACTGTCTACCAGAACGGACAGCATCAGCCCCGAGGATTGTACCCAGCCCCAGTCCCTGCCATACAGAAGGCTCTGCAGCAGCCGGTACTCATCCCGGCTCAGAGGTGTATCGGACGCTTCACCTTCCGGGGCAGGTGGCGGCGGGGGCGGGGCCTTCGGGATTTCCTCTTCCACAGCTTCCTCTTCGACAATCAGCTTATCCCGGGTAGCGGCGGCATCGTGGCGGATTTTTTCCAGCCGGGAGTAGTCAATGGTGATCTTTTTGTCCTCCGCAGCCTTTTTCTCGACCAGAAGCCCCTGAGTTTCCTCCTGAATGATCCTGATAATCCATTTGGTGTCCAGCTTGCGCTGGATGGGGCGGCTGTAGGCATAGCACTCCCGCATAACGGAATCGATGGTTTTGATCAGGTCCCCCAGCTTCGCGCTGGGGCGCGGAGGACAGCTGTGTTTCTGGACGGTCCAAAAGCCATTTTTACAGCGGTAGATACATTTTTCGTCCACGACGTACTCACAGATGCGCCGTTTCTGCCGGTCATAGAAGACGGCGGTGTCAAACAGCATGACCTGGAACTGGCTGCAGGTGCCAAAATACTGTTCGACCATAGTCTTTTTGCACCGGGTGGCATAGTGCTCCGACATCCGCCGGAGTACCCGGACAATTACGGTGTCACAATCGGCCCGGAATTCTGCGTAGAATTTTGAGCGCTCCAACCATTTGGGGGACAGCTGCTTTACCGCATACATGACCTTGTCGGTATCCTGAGCGTGTATGTTTTCCAGCACGGTGATGCTTCTGTCAAAGAGCACCTGGGGCGTGTTCGCCAAAAGCCCGGCATCCAAACCGTAATAGATCACATAATCCGCGAGCCATCGGTTCAGGTAAGGGAAAATGCTGCTGTCGATCTGACCGTATGCGGTCTGGAAATCCTTCAGCTTTCGGTATCCGTCCATGGGGTCGGTGACACCGATTTGATTGAGAAGCTCGTAGATATAGAGAAAGGCATAGGACAGGGACGTTTTCCGGATATCGCCTCTGCGCAGCTTTGTTCGCCAGGAGAAATAACCCCGAAGCTCCGGATCCGTCAATGACTGGTAGGTGGGGAAATAACGAAGCACCGGCTTGTCGTATACATAATCGTCTTCGTAACCGGCCAGCAGCTTTGCCTGCTTAACGAAGATGGACTCCCGGGACTGCCAGTAGCCGGGGGTCCCGTTTTCCAGAGAACGGGCGGCGCGGATGGGCGAAGGTATGCGCTCCTGGGGTTCGGGCTGCCTGGGACGGATCGCCTCATCCCGGAAAACGGTGCTGTAAAACCACTCCGCCGCTTTTTTTGCTCGGTTCGTATCCGTAATGCCGCCCCCTTTCGCCCATATGTTTGATATTATCATACTATATTTGAAAGGGACAGTCAAGCGTACGGGCAAAAATTGAAATGATTTTTGAAATACCTCCGAAGATTCCGGGTTTGGCGGCTTACCCAAAGTGCGGACCGTGTTTACCCTGGGCGGTATGGGATAAGGAATGATGGGCCTTCAAAAACATACGGTAATATGCGGTACATGATGCGTACTGAACAACGCAAGAAGCCTTGTAAGGCAAGGCTTTCCAGGCTCTTATGCCTTGCACCTGCCGATTTGCATGGTGCGCCATGCAAATCGGATACGCATTGATTGCTGTCTGAATTCCAGTAAAACGGTTTCAAGAGCCGCTTTAGCGACTTATTCAGCAGACATTACATAGAGTCCGGAATACACGGGCTGGTAAAATCCCAGGGCGCTGGGTCAGACCGATATGCATGAAATAATACAGGGAACGAAATCAGTATCCGAACCAAAAGGGAAAACGGGGGATACACGAGAAATAGTTCGAATTTTGTAAGGAAAAGGAGATTTTGCCATGATTACGGATGATTTTGTGGAAAATCGGAAATACGGATGGAATATCTTTGTTTAATATTCAGTTGATTTTCTCCGGCGAATATGTTATACTGAAAATAGTATGAAAATGGAAACGATTCCAAAAAAATATTGCCGATTTGATGGACTGACTTTTACCGCACATCGTGTGATTTACGGAATCCGGTATGTCTGCAGTGAGTATTTGCAGCATGGCGTTGTTCCTGTTCATCCAATTGTCAGAGGAAATTGATAGGAGACGCAGAATGACGGATAAAGAACTTAGACGATTGAGCCGCAGCGAGCTGCTGGGAATGCTCATTGCGCAAATGGAAGAAAATGAGAGACTGAGAGACGAACTGGATCAGGCTCGGGCGGAACTGAAGAGCCGGCGGATCGTCCTGAGCCGGGCCGGTTCCATCGCGGAAGCGGCATTGCGGCTGAACGAGGTGTTTGAAGCAGCGGACAATGCGGCAAATCAATACCTGGAAAATGTACGCTGGCTGGCAGAGGAGGTAAGCAATGATTATGAAGACAAAACAATGTTTACCCCGTGAACTCCCGACTTTAGATCAGTTATCCGCGGAACTGGAAAGAGAAAATTACAAAAAGCGATATAGACGAGTGCTTCGAAGCACGGTGTACGCCCTGGTGGTTGTGGCGGCCGTGGCGGTTTTGGTGGCGACGATCTGGATGCCGGTATTGCAGATCTACGGCACATCCATGACTCCAACCTTAAGCGAGGGGGAGATTGTTCTTTCCCTAAAGGGTACGGAGTTTGATTCGGGGGACCTGATTGCGTTTTATCTGGGCAACAAGGTTCTTGTCAAACGGTGTATCGCCTCTCCCGGTCAGTGGGTGGACATTGATGCGGACGGAAATATCTATGTAAACGGCGAGCTGCTGGACGAGCCTTATCTAACAGAAAAAGCACTGGGAGAATGTGACCTAACCCTGCCTTATCAGGTGCCGGAGGGGCGTTGGTTCTGTGTTGGGGATCACCGTGCCACTTCTCTGGATTCCCGCCATTCCGCTGTGGGCTGTGTCTCCGAGGAACAAATTGTCGGAAAAATTGTATTCCGGGTCTGGCCTCTGTCAAGATTTGGAGCGTTGAGGTAGAAAGGATGGGTGACCGGTATATGAAACAGGACGTGCTGCTGGAGGCGGAGAAATATGCCACGGCACATCAGAGAAAGAAACGCTGGTACAGAGTTGTGACGTGCCTTGCCTGTGTGGTGGTGTTCTGCACGGTTTATGCGCTGATCCTCCCCGCCATCACCATGGTGAAGGATCCGTGTGAGATCCCGGAACATACCCATAACCAGACTTGCTATACACAGATTGCTTCCGCCGCCCGGATGAAGCCGGTGTGTACCACTCAGCGCTTGAATCTCCACCGGCATAACGATTCCTGCCGTGACAGCAAAGGGAATCTGAAATGCGGTTACGCTGACTTCGTTGTGCATCAGCACAATTCGTCCTGCTACGGCGGGGACGGGACGCTTTGGTGCACGCTGCCGGAGATCGAGGCCCATACCCATACGCAGGATTGCTATGCTGTTCCGGGAGCCGCTGCGGAGGAAGTACATACCCATACGGATGCATGCTATACCCTGGAACGCGGCAGATTGATCTGCACGGAATCCACGGAACCGGCCCATCGGCATTCGGACGGGTGCTATATGGAAACCCCCGTTTTGATCTGCGGGGAAGACCATGAGCATGGAGCAGGCTGCTATGAGACCCGGTGGGACCTGACTTGCGGCCTTACAGAGGAACCGACTCACCAGCACACCGATGCCTGCTATAAATGGGAAAAAGTCCTGACCTGTGACCTGCCCACCGAGCTGGTGGAGGAAAACCCCGCAGAAGAAGGGGAGCCGGAGCTGGTCTGCGAAAAGAAAGAGATCATTCTCCACGAGCATGATGCAGACTGCTTTGATGAATATGACAATCTGATCTGCGGAAAGCTTCAGATATTGGAGCACCGGCACACCAATACCTGTTTTGAAACAGTGGATGCGTCTGCTGGTACCGACACCCTGACCTGCACCAATACCGATGAGGATCATATCCATACCGCCTTGTGCTATGGCACCTGGGAACTGACCTGCGGTTTGGAAGAGCATACCCACTCCCTGGCCTGCTATTCGGATGCCAATGCAGATGTTGAAACTGCGGCAGATTGGGAACAGACCTTTGCGGATGTGACGCTGACCGGCGACTGGGCGCAGGATGTGCTTGCCATTGCCGGGACTCAGCTTGACTATGCTGAAAGCACGAAGAACTACATTGTCCTGCCCGACGGTGAAACCATGAAGGGCTATACCCGCTACGGGGATTGGTATGGGCAGACCGTTGACGATCCGAATGCTATGTATGGCGATTGGGACGCCATGTTCGTCTCCTTCTGCCTGCACTATGCGAGGGCGGATACGGTGCTTCCTCTGGAAGCGGACAGCGCTTCCTGGGTACAGGCGCTTTCCGATGAGGAATACGACCTGTACATTCCCGCGCCTGAGGCCGAGCCTTGGCCCGGAGACCTGATTTTCTTTAACCGGGAACCGGAGCTAGAGGAAGGCGCGGAGCCTGTGGCGGATCATGTTGGTCTGGTGGCGGAAGTGATTCCGGAAGAGGGAGATCGCCCTGCCCAGATTAAAGTCATTGAGGGCGATGCCTCTGCCGAAGACGGTTCTCCGGACGCGGTTCGCCGCGTGACCTATGAACTGGACGACGAAACCATTCTGGGCTACGCTGTGATCCCCGCCAATCCGGGTGAAGAGGCAGCGCTCCTGTCGGCAGGAGGTATTCCCGATACGCTCTACCTGAACATTGACTCCATCGATTGGGGAAAAGACGGCGCGCGTATTGTGCTGGCATATAAGTCCACTGATAATAACGGCGAGTGGAAATTTGCCGAGATGACAAAGGAGTCCGATAAAATCTATCGAATTGCGCTGCCGGGGAATATGGACAAGACCAACAGCGCATTCAAATTTGTGCGGATGGATAATAGCGGCAATTTTTCTTGGGATAATAAATGGAGTGAAGCGTCGTCTCAAGATTTGTCGTTAATGCAAAACAAAAACTGCTATAAACTGACCGACTGGAATGCGGGCCAGTGGGAAGACAGCTGGTATACCCCCGCTGGTGGCACTGTCACAACGCTTTATCTGGATTTAACTCAATTTACCGATAATGGTGGAGGCTGGGATCAAGGGGGTGCGACCTTCTATCTCAAGTACTACAATACCAGTGGCGCCGAAACCAGTGTACAGTTGACGAAGCAGGAAAACGAAACCTATTATTCCGTTGCAATTCCTGCGGATATGGATACATCCAAATCCTTCAAGTTTGAGAGAAGAAACCCCGGTGGTTCGGAAGTTTTGCATTCCGCTTCCAATCTGACTCTGCCAACCGATGGAAATGACTGTTATGTCATAACAGGCTGGAACGACAGCGGTTATTGGAAAAAGGCGGAAACCGGCGGCACCGTTACAACGCTTTATCTGGATCTGAGTGAGTTCCCCGATTGGGAGAACGGCGGTGCGACCTTCTATCTCAAGTACAATATCGGCGGCACCGAAAAACGGGAGCAGTTAACAAATGTGGGGGATAAAACCTATTCCATTACGATTCCTGCGGATATGGATACATCCAAACGCTTCCGATTCGAGAGAAGAAGTTCTGACGGTAACGCGGAGTGGGATTACACTTCCGATCTGACACTGCCAACCGATGGAAGTGACTGTTATGTCATAACAGACTGGAAGAACAGGGGTTATTGGAAAAAGCCGGAAACCGGCGGAACCGGCAACACCGTTACAACGCTTTATCTGGATTTGAGTAAGTTCCCCAGTTGGGAGGAAGGCAGTGCTACCTTCTATCTCAAGTACTACAATACCAGTGGCACCGAAAACAGTGTACAGTTGACGAAGCAGGAAAACGAACCCTATTATTCCGTTGCGATTCCTGCGGATATGGACACATCCGGAACCATCCAATTTGAGAGAAGAAGTTCTGACGGTAACACGGTGTTGAATTTCATTTCCGATCTAACGCTGCTGACCAATGGAAGTAACCGCTACATCATTACAGACTGGGCAGAAGGTCATTGGTACGGGCAAGAAACCGGTGAAACCCGAACGGTGTATTATGACGCCACCCTGTCCAAGCTGAGCTACAATGGTGACTGTGGAACCAATACGATCCCCAAGGCGAATGGCAACAGCGAAGGAGACAAGGTCTACTGCCACTGGAAGAACAGCACATCCGAGGGCAATGTGCAGATGACCCGGGATCATGACGATGTTTATGTTTATCGGGCGGATATTCCGAAGGACGCGGTTAATGTTTTGTTCTATTCCAGCAGCGATGGCACAGCTCCGAGCAGTGGGTCCAATATGACGGAAGAGCAGGGCATTCCTGACACACTGAAAAGCCCCTGCTTTTATGGTGATACCAGCGACAGCGCGATTTATGGTAACGCCAAACGCAGCGGCTATTGGGGTGAGGTCGATACCATTCGCGATGCCGAGGCCGGTAAGAAAAGCACCGTTGTGGACATTGCGGCAGGTAAGCAGAACAAGAGCAACGATGTTCTGTATGTCAATACCACCCTCTACGATTATTACACCGACTACGAGTTGAACGGCAATAACCGGGATGGCTACGCAAAAAATGGGGTCGATTGGAAAACCCACCGGATTTATCAGCCCTTCCGGCAGTTTAACCAGGCGCTCAGTGTGTATTATCAGCAGAACTCTGCTTCCCATCCCCTTTACTGGGGCAATTTCCAGAATTACTCGGGTAGTCATTATAACGATATTTCCGGCACGCTGAATCTATACGGTTATGATAATAATACGAAGCAATTCTTTGCGGAAAACAACTCCATGTGGGGCTACGATGGGAACGATGTAGGAAACGATGGCAAGCAGGCTACTCAGGGGCTGGTGGACAGCACCCTGCGCGGCGGTACGCTGACGATGGGAGGTAACGCTGCACCCTTCTTTAATGAAAGCTTCCTGTCCGGCAGCAACGCCAAAAACACTGTCCTGGGAAAAGTCTACCACAACGTATCGTTCCCCTTCGTCAAGAAAGATATCAATAATAACGGCGTTGACTACTGGTGCTTTGACAGCAGCCAGACCAACATGGAAAACAGCAATCTCCAGCTGAAGCAGGATGGAAGCCGTTATTTCCTGCAGCCTACAGGCAGCGGTGTAAATGGCTGTACGACCGGTGGTCAAGGAGGCACCGGCTACTTCCCCTTTAACACAAGCAGCCAGTCTGGTGAGGCCACACAGCTGAACTATGGCTTTGGACAGCGGTTTGACATCCAGTTCCGTCTGACGGAGGATGGAACGGTAACGGATTCCAATGGCAATAAGGTTTCAGTGGAGTTCAACTTCTCCGGCGACGATGATGTCTGGGTGTTTGTGGACGGCTATCTGGTTCTGGATATCGGCGGCGACCACGGCAGAGTGGAAGGCTCCATCAATTTTAAGGATAGAAACTCCACGGTCAGCCGGGTGAAGAATTCCGACGCCGGCACGACCGCAAATAAGGTAACCTCCTTCCCCAGCGAGCTTCAGAGTGGAGATTTCTACAAGTCCGAGCACACCCTGACCATGTTCTACATGGAGCGGGGCTTGTGGGAATCCAACATGAAGATCACCTTCAACTTCCCGGATGAAAATCTGCTGACGGTGGAGAAGCAGGTGAATACCACCAATGTGAACAGCTTGTTCCAATCCCTGTTCAATAACAAGGATCTGTTCACCTTCCATATCAAGACCATGGCGACCCACTTTGGAACAAAGTCGGCTTCCGGTGAAACAAGCCAACCTGTTCAGATCAGTCTAAACGGCAACCTCTCCACAGGCAGCAGTGACATCACCTTCGACCACACACCTGAGCATGCGGCTGTACAAGAAGGTACAAGCGAATTTATCCGGTGGCGCTGCAGAGTTGACGACGATGACGGTTCGCACCGTTCTGCGCGTTACGGCCAGCTTGCGTTGTCCAACCCTGTTTCCCTCTCCGGACAGCAGTACCTGCAGTTCGATTTCTGGTTTGACTGGAATGAGACGCCCAGCTTGAGCAAGCTGTTTGTGGACCTGCGGGATGGAAGCGGTAACTCCCTGACAACGGAATATCTTTCCGTTTCCAGCTGCGTTTCCGGTTCCCCGGTCATGGCGCAGGACCAATGGATCACGCTGAAACTGGATCTGGACAGGATGGGTGTAAACCGCAATGGGACAGTAAAGTACATCCGTATCGGCTATGACCTTGGCAGGAACGTGTACATCCGCGATATGTCCTTCCAGCCTGTTACCTCCGTCCACAGCGGTCAGGTAGGCTTCGTCACACCACAGAATGATATCCCGGACTACGGCACAGCATCAACCGGCCAACTGGCTATCCCGGTAAACGCTGTCTATACCTCCTCCCGGGGGCCATCCTACCGCATCGGCACGGACGGAACCTTCACTCTCCAAAACGGCGAAACCGTCACCTTCCACGATCAGTTCCGCCGGGGCAGCTATATGTACCTGGAAGAGGACGCCAATCCCCTCTATACCACCACATGGTCTATGTACGAGGGCATGAACCAGTCGCCGGTGTCAACCAGCACTGTTCCGAGTGGAGCAACGACCGTCGGCGGTGTCGAGCAGAATATGTCCAATATTTCCGGAAGGATCGTTACCGACGGGCGTGTTGAAATTGCAAGTCCGGTAACGGATGAGAATGACACCAGTGGAAATAAGTATCAGAATGATAGAAATAGCATAGCGCCGGGCAGCACCTTCGTGTTCCGCCACTATTCGGATCCTGACAACACCACAACCACCACCAAGCTGACAGTCAAGTTTACCAATACGGTAAATACCGGCAGCCTGACCATCACCAAGGCTCAGGCAGAGGGTTCTGAGGATTTGGGTACACAGAAATTTACCTTCTATGTGGAATTCTACAATGTCGGCGGCATGGGTCTGGAAGGCACCGGTTCGATCCTGGCCGGACCGTACACCATCCCGGTGGGCGGTTCCCAAACCATCGACGGAATCCCCGTCGGTACGAACTTCACCATCCACGAGGTCAAGCCGGAGGACGCCGAAATCGTGCTGGACAATGTTAACGGCATAAGACCTGGAACGGGCACAGTGAATGGCAGCACATCTTATACCGTCACCGGTTCGATTCCGACGAATGGAACAGCACAGTCCTACACCTTCTACAACAGCAAGAAGTCTGTAGTGAGCCTGAACGTGCGCAAAGAATGGATATCCATGCAGGGCAATGAAATGTCCCAGAACCTGCCCACATCCATCTCGGTCCAACTGCAGCGCAGTACAGACGGCGAGACTTGGGCGTCCGTACCCGGATACGAAAAAGTCACCCTGGCGCCTGGCTATACCACCTGGCAACAATATAGTTACACCTTCCGGGATCTGGACCGCTATGCGAGCGACAAAACAACAGAGTACCAATATCGTGTGGTGGAGCTGAACAGCGATGGCAGCGCTGTTGAGGGGACCGTGACCCTTGACGACAGGAGCTTTACCGTTACCTATTCGGATGTTACAAATTCGTCTGAAAACAGCGCGCCGCCTGCCTACAGCCAGACCATTACAAACACGGAACAGCCCACAGGCTACGAACTGCCCAACACCGGCGGGGCCGGTACTGTACCGTATACCATGGGAGGCTCCCTGCTGCTGACAGGCGCAGCATTCCTCCTGTTGTATAACCATACCAAGCGCAGAAAGGAGGATTCTCCATCATCCTGACGCGCGAAAAATCAGAAATACAAAGCAAATACAATATGAAAGGAAGTAAACCAATGAAACATGCAAGAAAACTCTTCAGCCTCCTGCTGGCACTGGTCATGGTCTTCGCCCTGGCTACTACGGCTTTTGCACAAGGAGTCACTGTTGCTGGTGACGGCAAAGGCTCCATCACCATCTCCAACGCCGCCAAGGGCGAGACCTACAAGATTTACAAGCTGTTTGATGCAACTGTGAATGCAGACGGCAGCAGCATTGCCTACACCGGCACAATCCCCGAAGCTTTGAACACATACTTCACTGCTGAAAATGGCTACATCAGCGCAACCGCAGCCGCCAAGAACGGCGAAAACATGAGCGATGGGCTGAAAACCGCCCTGAAAACATGGGCTGATAGTGCAGACGAGACTTCCTCTGCCGTGAGCGACGGTTCCGTGCTGACTTTCCGGAGCATCCCCTACGGCTACTATGTGGTCACCACCACCCAGGGTCAGCAGGCCATCTCCGTGGATTCGACCATGCCTTCTGTGACCATTGTGGATAAGAACAGCTCGACCCCCAGCAACCTAACCAAGACCGCGGAAGAAGACGATGTCAACATCGGTGATACCGTGACTTATACGGTTAGCTTCAAGACCTCCAACTATGTTGGCGCCGGTGAGAATGCGAAGAAGATCGTAACCTACACCATCGAGGATACGCTGCCTGATTTCCTGACTTCTGTGAACGTCACCAGCATCATTGTTGACAATGATGGCAGCAGTGAGACAACCAACGATCAGACCAATATCACTGCCCAGTTTAATGAGAAGAAGATCGTGATCGATTGGTATGACGAGGACAAATCCATGTTCCTGTACGACAACGGCGCTACGGTTACCATCACCTACACCGCTGTTGTGACCGAAAAAGCCGCTATCGACGGCACGGGCAACACCAACACGGTTACTGTCAAGTGGACTAAAGAGGGCGACAGCGAACCCGATTCTGGCAAGTTGGAATATGTTGAGACCATCTACACCTACGCCATTGCTCTAAAGAAAGTTGACGACAAGGGCAAGGCTCTGGCTGATGCTGTGTTTGAGTTCCCCTTCTATGTGATGGCCACTGCTGACACTGACGGCGCTTACATCTATGCCGGCACCACCGCTGCCGATGGTCTGACGAACCAGATCACTACCCCTGCAGACGGCGTGATCGTTGTAAAGGGCGTTAAGTCCGGTACTTACAACATCACCGAGGTCACCGCTCCCGCTGGCTACAACAAGCTGACTGCTCCCGTCTCCATTACTGCCGAACAGACCGGTAAGACTAGCACGCACACCACTGTTTATCTGGACAATAACGGAAATATTGTTAGCGCAGAGACAGAATCTAAAGTAGAGGTTATTGTTGATATTAATAACATTGCTGCTACCGCCATTGTCGTGGTCAACAAGACCGGCACTGAGCTACCCTCCACCGGCGGCATCGGTACCACCATCTTCTATGTCCTCGGCTCCATCCTGGTTATCGGCGCGGCTGTGCTGCTGGTGACCAAGAAGCGCATGAACGGCGCTGAGAGATAATTCCAAAATCTTTTCTGTGTATCCCGGGAGGCTCCGGCCTCCCGGGGATCCAGCCGCAAGGAGAACCCTGTATGCGAAAACACCTTTCCACCATTATCTTAATCATTGTCTTTCTCATAGGGCTGTCCTTGCTGCTGTATCCTTCTGTCAGCGACTACTGGAATTCCTTCCACCAGTCCCGTGCCATTGCCAGCTATGCCGAACAGGTTGCCAATCTGGATAACGATACCTATGGCCAGCTCTGGGAGGATGCCAGAGCACATAACCAATCCTTGCTGGGGCGGAGCAATGCGTACCTGCTGAGCGAGGAACAGAAGGCGGAATATGAGCGGCTGCTGGATGTATCCGGTCTCGGCGTCATGGGCTATATCGAGATTCCAAGCATCGACTGCTCCCTGCCAATATACCACGGCACGGAGGAATCGGTTTTGCAGATCGCCATAGGGCATCTGGAATGGACTAGCCTGCCGATAGGCGGCGAAAGCACCCACTGCGTCCTCTCCGGCCACCGGGGGCTGCCCAGCGCCAAGCTGTTCACCGATCTGGATAAGCTGTCGGAGGGCGATGTGTTTCTGCTCCGGGTGCTGGACGAGCTGCTGACCTATGAGGTGGATCAAATCCTGATCGTAGAGCCCCAGGAGACAGCGGACCTTCAAATTGTGGAGGGGAAGGACTACTGTACATTGGTGACCTGCACCCCTTACGGCATCAACACCCATCGGCTGCTGGTGCGTGGACATCGGATTGACAACATCGAACAAACCAAAACAGTACGTGTAACAGCGGATGCCATCGTGATCGAGCCCATGATCGTGGCGCCACTTGTGGCGCTGCCGATGCTGCTCATTCTGCTGATTATCCTGCTGCTGCCCAAACGCCGGAAGAGTTAGGAGGAAAAGATTATGAAAAAGTATATCATTTCCATGTTGATGGTATTGCTCCTGCTGAGCTGTCTGCCTGTCACCGTTTTTGCTCACGCAGTGCCGGATGAAAACAGGAAGGGCAGCATCACCGTCACCATGGTCATCGGTGAAGAAGCTGTTCCCGGAGGTAGTCTGACACTGTACCGGGTAGGAGAAGTCCATGAGGATGACGGAAATTACAGCTTCATTCCCACCGGTGACTTTACCAGATGGCGCGGCGACTTTGACGATATTCAGTCTCCAAGACTGGCTGCAAGCCTTGCTGAATACGCTGAAAAGCTCCCCGGAAAGACGAAGCAGATTGGGGAAGACGGCAAGGTGACCTTCTCCCGGCTGGAGTTGGGCCTGTATTTGCTGGTGCAGAAGGAGCCTGCCAGCGGCTACAACAAGGTCAGGCCGTTTCTGGTAAGTGTTCCGTATCTTAAGGATGGGGTCTACATCTACGATGTGGACGCAAACACCAAAATGGAGCTGGAAAAAGAGCCGAAGCCTACGACACCGCCTCCTGCGAAGCCCTCCGGCAACAAGCTGCCCCAGACGGGACAGCTGAACTGGCCAGTACCTGTAATGGTTGTGCTGGGTTTGGGACTGTTCGCGGCAGGCTGGGCGCTGCGTTTCCTGAAGAGGGATGGCAATGCGGAATAAGATCGGAACGGTTTTTATGGTATTGGGGGCGGCGCTGATTCTGGGGGCGCTGTCCCTGTTCCTTTACAACCAGGAGGAGGCATCAGGCGGGGCGCAGGCCGCCCAGGAGCTGCTGCCGAAACTGCAGGATATCATCCAACAGCAGGAACCGGAGGTCGGTGTGAACCTGCCTCAGGCGTTGGATCCCAGCGCCTATCAGATGACCGAGGTGGAGATCGACGGGTATGCCTACATCGGCTGTCTGTCTATTCCTTCCTTGGGACTTGAGCTGCCTGTGATGTCGGAATGGGACTACGAACGGCTGAAAATTGCACCCTGCCGCTATACCGGTTCCACCAAAAGTGACGATCTGGTACTGCTGGCGCACAACTATACCAAGCATTTTGGGACGCTGAAAAACCTCGTTCCGGGGAGCGAGGTGTATTTTACGGATATGGATGATGTGATCTCCTGTTACCAGGTGGAGACGGTTGAAATTCTGACGCCCACCGCCGTAGAGGAAATGGTCGCGGGAGATTACGATTTAACCCTCTTCACCTGCACCTACGACGGGCAGAACAGGGTAACCGTCCGCTGTGACCGGGTATCCGACAAATGAAAGAAATGCTTAGAAAGACAGCAACTATTCAGTCGCACCTCAAATTTCTCATGTAAATGATCGTTTATCGCACCAACGTACATTCGTGCGATAAACGATCATTTTGGCGAGAGATTCAGGTGCGACTGAATAGTTACGTTCCTTTTATAATAGTCCGTTTCCAGAATCAGGTTGTTGATCCGCACGAACTGCTCTGTCTTTTCGGCCATCTCCGCCCGGGTCTCTTCGCTGACCTCTGCACCTGCGCCGCTGATGCTGAAATATGCCTCCGTCCCTGCGTCATAGGCAGCGTCCCCGGCGATCCAGCTGCCGTCGGAGAACAGGGCATAGCCCTGATAGGTCGGGTCAAAGGCGTCCCGGCCGATGTACCGATAGGGGCTGTCCACCCCCAGCAGGTTCAGCACGGTAGGCAGCAGATCGGAGGTGTTCAGGATTTTGTCCACCTTCATGGGCTTCAGATCGGCGCTCCAGATAAAGCAAGGCGTCTTTTCCAGCAGGAGGGCATCCTCCACCCCGGAAAGGGCAAACAGTGACTCCTCGTCCTTGTAGCCGTAGGTATAGTGGTCGGTGACACCGATGATGACGGTGTTCTGAAGTTGTCCCTTGTCTTCCAGCTCCAGCAGCAGCCGGGCAAACAGGTCGTCCACCAGTTTTGCCTTGAGATAGGCGCAGTCCGTTTCCTCGTTGCCGGTCAGCCCATGAAATTCAGGATATTGATTCAGCGCCCAGTAGCTCAGCACCTCGTTGTACTTGTAGCTTAAATGGGCGGAGCGGGTGATAATGAAATTCAGCGTCGGCTGTCCCTCCCGGAAAAATTCGGCGTTCAGCCCGGGATTGTCAAACAGAAGCTGGTCGTCGTACAGCAGGTCTTCTTCCTCTTCCCCGATGAAATCGGCGTAGCAGACATACTCGGAATACCCCATAGCGGGAGAGAACACACCCCGGCTGTAGAAATCGGGATCGTTGTAGTGGAAGGTCTTGGCGGAATACCCCTGCTTCGTCAAAAGGCTGGCGAGGGACTGCCGGTAGCTGTTGGTCACATAATCAAAGGCGTAGCCGCCCTGACTGCTTAGGAACGAACCGGTGTTGATACAGAATTCCGTGTTGAAGGTGCGGATACCGCCGTAGCCCGGGGTATAGAAATTCGTAAAGCGGATCCCCTCGTTCATGAGCCTTTCCAGCGTGGGAGTATACGCTCCGATCATCCAGTCGTCCATGGACTCCATCAGCACCAGCACCACATTTTTTCCTTCCAGCAGGCCGGTCATCCTGTTTTCGCCGCCCTCCTCCCGGGCGGCAAAATACGCGTTTATCTCCGCCTTTGCCGCTTTTCGCGCCATGGCGTACCCCGGCGTCAGGGGATAAATCCCGTTTTGATATATGTCCTTTTCCAGCGTCTGGTACAGGCCGCAGACCTGATACAGCCGGTGGGCGTTGAACATATTGTCATAAGCCGCCTCGGCGGACTGGGCTCTGCCATAGTCGGAAGCGGCATACTGGACGTTTCCGTCCTGCAAAAAAACCGCCCTGGGCAGGCAGGCCGCTGCCACCGCCGCCGCGAGGGTAACTGCCGCGGCAGCGCCGCCGGTCAGCCATCCCAGCTTCCAGACCGGGAATCCTCGCAGGATCAGCACCCCCTGAGCCGTCAGCGCCGCCAGCCCCAGCCACCAGGCAGGCGGATAGCTCAGCAGCACGGATAAATAGTCCGAGCCTTCGGAGGCGTAGCGAAAATCCGACAGCCACATCATCTCGGAAAACAGAATATAATATCCCGTCTCCACAGCGGCATAGACTGCGGTGACAAAATATAAAATACCGTACACCACTCTGCCGGCCTTCACCGGAAACAGTCTGACAAAGCCGCCCAAAATCGCCGCCCACAAGGCGCCAAAGGCCAGCGGCCAAAGCTGGGAAAGCGCAAATTCCTCTGTGTTCAGCGACAGAAAGAAAAAGGCAAACACTTCCGTCAGGAAAAAGGACAGAGGGATGCAGAAAAAGTGCCCATGCCGCTGCCCCTTCAGCGCCGGTTTGCCTGAGGATCCGTCCATGAAAAAGTCCGCTCCTTTATCGAAACTGCGCATATTGTAGCACAAAGCGGCGGCGATGTACACTTAAGATTTCCTTAGGGAACCTCTGAATAAATCGTCTGCGGCTGAGTGGCGGATCTTTTGCCACATCCGTGCAGTGTTAAAAACGAGAAATACATCCAGTATTCCTTCGTTTTTAACACTTTCGTCTGTGGCAAAATCTCTCGCCATCAGCTCTTGCCGATTTAATCAGAGCTTCCTTAGTTCCGATATTTTTCACAAAAAATTCATTTCCCTCTTGTAAAATCTCCCAAATTGGCTTATACTTAATGCATTGTTCTGATGCAGGGTCTTGGCGCAAAGCCCTTGCGCCTGCCGGTTTGCGTGGTGCGCCATGCAAGTTGGATGCCCATCGGCCTCCGTCCGAATTTTATAAAACCGGCTTCAAAGAGCCGTTTTGATGGAATTACGCACCTGACGGTGCGTGAATCGGCCGCTTTTGCGGCTGATTCGGCAGGCATTGCTTAAGGAAGCTCTGAATGGATCCGCCCGCGGCGGCAGACGGTTCGTTCAGAGGTTCCTTCAATATATTTTCTGCAAGAAAAGAGGAACCCATATGGATCTGATTACCGTCCGTGACCTGTTCAAAAACACCGCGAAATACGCCGGTACCGAAGTAAGCGTCGGCGGCTGGGTGCGAAACCGCCGGGGAAGCAAGCAGTTCGGCTTCATCGTCCTGAACGACGGTACTTATTTCACCCCTGTGCAGGTGGTGTATAACGATACGCTGGAGAATTTTCAGGAAATCGCCAAGATCAACATCGGCGCTGCCCTGATTGTCAAGGGTACACTGGTGCTGACTCCCGACTCCAAGCAGCCCTTTGAGATTCAGGCGGATTCCGTCACTGTGGAAGGCCCCTCCACCGGCGACTACCCCCTGCAGCCCAAGCGCCACTCCATGGAGTTCCTGCGCACCATCGACCACCTCCGTCCCCGCACCAATACCTTCCAGGCGGTGTTCCGCGTCCGCAGCCTTGCCGCCATGGCCATTCACCAGTTCTTCCAGGACCGGGACTTTGTCTACGTCCACACGCCCCTGATCACCGGCTCCGACTGCGAGGGCGCGGGCGAAATGTTCCAGGTTACCACGCTGGACTTAAATAACGTCCCCAAAACCGAGGACGGCCAGGTGGACTACAGCCAGGACTTCTTCGGCAAGCCCACCAACCTGACGGTTTCCGGCCAGCTCAACGGCGAGACCTTCGCCATGGCCTTCCGCAGCATCTACACCTTCGGCCCCACCTTCCGGGCGGAGAACTCCAACACCACCCGCCACGCTGCGGAATTCTGGATGATCGAGCCGGAAATCGCCTTTGCCGATCTTCAGGACGACATGGCGCTGGCGGAGGACATGATCAAGTATATCATTTCCTACGTTCTGGAGCGTGCCCCCGAGGAAATGGCGTTTTTCAACCAGTTCGTGGACAAGGGGCTGCTGGATCGGCTGCACAACGTCCTGCACAACGACTTTGGGCGCATCACCTACACCGACGCCGTGGCGCTGCTGGAGCAGCACAACGACCAGTTTGAGTATCCCGTCCACTGGGGCAGCGACCTGCAGACGGAGCATGAGCGCTACCTGACAGAGGTTGTGTTCCAGAAGCCCGTGTTTGTTACCGACTACCCCAAGGAGATCAAGGCTTTCTATATGAAGCTGAACCCCGACGGCAAGACCGTGGCAGCCATGGACTGCCTGGTGCCCGGCATCGGCGAGATCATCGGCGGCAGCCAGCGTGAGGACAACTACGACATTCTGAAAAACCGCATCGAGGAGCTGGGCATGAAGCCCGAGGACTACAGCTTCTATCTGGATCTTCGCAAGTACGGCTCCGCCCGTCACGCGGGCTTCGGTCTTGGCTTCGAGCGCTGCGTCATGTACCTGACGGGCATGGGCAACATCCGGGACGTCCTCCCCTTCCCCAGAACCGTGGGCAACTGCGATCTGTAAGCCGGGATGCCCCGGCGGGCAATGCGTTACGGACGCCCGTGGGTGAAGTACGCATCCTGATTGTGCTCGACTTTGACTGCATTCAAAAAAGGCGAACCGTTTGAAGCGGTTCGCCTTTTTATACTATTTCTTGATGAAACTGCTTTACTACACAGCCAGGAAGAACTTCACCAGGAACAGGGCGGAAATCACATAGGTCAGGACGGAAACCTCCTTGGCCTTGCCGCCAAAGATCTTCATAACGGTGTAGGCAATCAGGCCGATGCCGATGGCGTGGCCGATGGAGCCGGAGATGGGCATACCGATCAGCATCAGAGCCACGGGAACCATCTGATCCATGTCCTCAAAGTCCACCTTCTTCAGGCCCTGGAGCATCAGCACGCCCACATAAATCAGCGCTGCGGAGGTCGCGGCGGCGGGGATGATGGCGGCAATGGGGGCGATGAACATGCAGGCCAGGAACATCAGGCCGGTGACCACAGCAGTCAGGCCGGTACGGCCGCCGGCCTCAACGCCGGAAGCGGACTCGATGAAGGTGGTTACCGTAGAAGTACCGGTGCAGGCGCCGGTGATGGTGCCGATGGCGTCGGACAGCAGCGCCTGCTTCATGCCCGGCATATTGCCCTTCTCGTCCACCATGCCGGCCCGGGAGGCAGTGCCTACCAGCGTGCCGATGGTGTCAAACATATCAATGATGCAGAAGGTGATGATCAGGGTAATGGCGGTGAACCAGCCGATTTCCAGGAAGCCCGCGAAGTTGAACTTGAACAGGGTGGTGCTGGCCATATCCGCAAAGGGAGGCACAAAGGACGCATCGGCCAGAGACGCGAAGGGATTGGTGTGCAGGAACAGGAAGGAACCGGCCCAGTAAATCACGGAAGCGATGAGCATACCGTACAGGACGGAGCCCTTGACGTCCTTCTTTGCCATTGCCAGGATGGTAAACAGGCCCACGAACATGGTTACAACGGTCAGAACCATCGTGGCGTAACCGGCGTCGCCCATGCTGCTGTGCAGATAGCCGGGAGTCAGCGCGCCAAAGAAGTCCCGCATGACGTAGAAGGGGGCGGCAAACCCGTTGCCCTCGGCATAGATGCCCACATTGGAGCCCAGGCCGATGTTCATCAGCATCAGGCCGATAGCGGGAGAGATGCCCAGACGGATGCCCAGCGGAATGGCCTCCACGATCTTCTCGCGGACGTTGAAGATGGACAAAATGACGAAGATGATGCCCTCCACCAGAATGATGACCAGCGCTGCCTGGAAGGAAGCCACATAGCTCATGCCGGTCATGGCGACGATATTGCCAACGACCACGGCAAAGAAGCTGTTCAGGCCCATGCCGGGAGCCATTGCGAAGGGCTTGTTGGCGAGGAACGCCATGCAGAACATGCCGATGGCGGAGGCGATACAGGTCGCCAGGAATACGCCGTTCCACAGTTCCTGACCCTCAGAGCCAAAGCCGGTGAGCAGATTCGGATTCAGCGCGATGATATAGGCCATCGTCATGAAGGTGGTAAGACCGGCCACGACTTCGGTCTTGACATTGGTCTTGTTCTCGGAGAGTTTGAAAACTTTCTCTAACATAATATCGGCCTTTCTTTCAAGATTTCCGGCAAAGCCGGTGGAAAAGTACAACTTTATTGTAACAGTTTGAGAAAATAATACAATATAGAGAAGGCCACAAAATTATGAACAGATCATGTCCGGTTTTCGTCGTTTTGACAAACTGCCATTTTCTCCGGTGATTTCCAGCCCATTTTTTGTGAAATCAATTCCGTTTGCGGGATAAAGTCTTGAAAATGCGGTCGAAATGTGCTAGAATATCGGTCATTGGAATCTCTCTGACACGGATTTACGATCAAGAGCCGCTTTTGCCAGGACGATCCCGGGCAACGGCTCTTGTGCCATATTGGATGAACAAAGCGCCGATCCGGTGAAGGGTATTTTTACCGGGTGTCAGCATGAATACGAGGATAAACAGCTATGAAAAGAAAATGGTACATTGCTCCGGCCGTTTTCCTGTGCGTGATTTTCTTTCTGATGATCTGCCTGGAATGCACCGTGCCTGACGGGGACGGCTGCATACAGCAGCTGAAGCTCGTCTGGCCGTCTGCCAGCGGCTATGAGA
Source organism: Faecousia sp. (assembly GCA_051867075.1). Lineage (GTDB taxonomy): Bacteria > Bacillota > Clostridia > Oscillospirales > Oscillospiraceae > Faecousia. The sequence goes on from JBJDYG010000104.1 coordinate 28,082, forward strand.
AAATCTCCCTGTTTGAGCGCGACGGCGTGTTATACGGATTTCTCCCTTCCTATGCGGACACCGGCCGGGTGTCCCTGCAGTCGGAATTCGGCATCAGGGTCTTTATCGACGGCCTTCGGTATGAAAAAACACCTCTGGAGACAGACAGGGAATATTCGCTTTCCGTCCGCGATTTGCGGGGCTCGGAGCTTGTCAGCAAACCGTTGGTCCTGATGCAGGGAGAAAACATTCCCGCCATCTCCATACGGCTCACAGACGGATCCCCGGAGGAACTGAGCCAAAAGAAGGAACTCCGCGCCGCCATGACCGTCACGGAGCCGGACGGCAGCGTAGCCTTCCGCAGCAGTGTGGAAAAGTTCCACGTCCGCGGAAATTACACCTCCACCCTTCCCAAAACCTCCTACACTCTGAAGTTCAAAAAAGACGTGGATCTTCTGGACACCGGAGCGTATGACACCTACTGCCTCATTGCCAATACCGACGATGAATCCAGAATGCGTAACAAGCTGGTCTACGAAACGGCGCAGGAAGTCGGTCTTGCCTACTCGCCTGAATCCCGGTATGCGGATCTGTACATTGACGGCGTCTATTACGGCCTGTACTTACTGACGGAGAAAATCGACGTGGCGCCGTCACGGATCAACCTGACCCAGCTGCAGGAACAGACGGAAGCGGTGAATTACCGTGACCTGTCCAGCTTCCCCATATGGTTTTCCGAGGAAAACGGCCTTTTCCGGAAGAGCGTCGCGATCCCGTCCAATCCCGGGGACATTACCGGCGGCTACCTTCTGGAGCTGGAAGTGGAGGACCGTCTGTGGCTGAACGACAATGCGTTCGTCACGGAAAGCGGTCAGCCTGTCTCGGTGAAATACCCGGCGCAGTGTTCCATTGAGCAGTTATGCTATATTGCCGACTATTATCAGGAAATGGAGGACTCCCTGTCCGACGGCACCTATGCCCGGTATATCGACGTGGCGTCCTGGGCGAAATTCTATCTGGTGCAGGAATTCTTTTCCCAGATCGATATCACCAGCGTTTTCTTCTATAAGGACAGCGATTCCGTGGATCCCAAGATCTACGCCGGCCCCGTGTGGGATTTCGACTGGAGCCTTGGGCTGGGCGGCGGCTTTTTCGGGGAGGAAATCAGTGTCAGCCCATATCAGTTTCAGAAAATGGCCTGGGGGCCTTTCAAAGCGCTGAATGAGGACGAGGCTTTTCAGGAAACACTGAAGGAGGTCTACGAAACGGAATTCCGCCCGGTCATCACCCGGTTCCTGCCGGAAGCGCTGGACACTTACGAACAGCAGATCTCCGCTTCCCACGCCATGGACGCGATGCGCTGGGAAGGAGATTATATTTCCCCCTACGGCGTCCATACAGGTTCCCTGGCCGGCAGTGCCGACTGGATGCGAACCTGGATAGAGCAGCGTCTGGACTGCTTTGACAGCTTTTTCATGGATGACAGCGGTCTTGTGTATGTGACGCTGCTGCCCAACTGTGAAGAGATGTATCAGGAATTTTGGTGCTATGCCAAAAACGGCCGGCTTGTCTATCCCCCCAAAAACCTTGAGCGGGAAGGGTATACCTTCGCAGGCTGGTACACTCAGGACGGTCAGCCGGTGGATCTGGAAAAACCGCTTACCCAAAACATTGTCCTGGAAGCCCGGTGGGAAGCTGCCGTGCCTGAGACCCCGTCCGGCACCGAGCCGGCTCCCGAAGGCATGGATTCCCCTGCCCCCGCAGACAGCAGGAGCATCCTTGACGGCGGTATCCTGCTGTGTCTGGCGGTTCTCTGCCTGTACGTTTTCCTGCGCCCTGCGTCGGATATCCTGCGCCAAATCGTCAAAAAGAGGAAAAAACATGAAGACAGAACTTCCGTACCGTCATGAATTCAAGTACCGGTGTACCGCGGCCCAGCTGCAGGTGCTGAAAAGCCGGCTGGACGCCGTCATGACTCTGGATTCCCACGCGGGAGCGGCGGGATATACCATCCGGAGCATGTACTTTGACAACTACGGGAACCGTTACTATTACGAAAACGAAGATGGTACCGATCCCCGGGAAAAGTACCGCATTCGGATCTACAACGCGGACGCCTCCCACATCACGCTGGAATGCAAACGGAAAGAACACTCCAAAACCCTGAAAACAGCCTGTCCGCTGACTTTGGCGCAGTTTCGGGGCATTATGGACGGCTGCTGCCCCTTTTCGGATTCCGAGGGCACACAGCTGCTGAACAAATTTCTGTATCTTCAGAGGACGGAGTGCTTAAAACCCGCCGTCATTGTGGAGTATGACCGGATCCCCTATGTCTGCAGCGCCGGCAACGTCCGCATCACGCTGGACCGGAACATCCGGTCGTCCTGCGGCTTTTCTCAATTCTTTTCCCCTTCCATGCCGTCCCGCCCCATTATGCCTTTGGGCGAGCACATTCTGGAAGTCAAATACGATGAGCTGCTTCCCGACTACATCAAGCAGATCCTCGATCTGGACAATTTGCAGCAAATCACTTTTTCAAAGTATTATCTGTGCAGAAAATTTTCATTGGGAGGATCATTATGAGCATCTTAGACCGTCTGTCTGATTACCTGTTTCTGGGCTATGAAGGGATGGACATCACCGTAAAAACGATTCTGTTCAGCCTGTTCATGTCCGGTCTGATCGGCTTCTTCATTTTCCTGATCTACCGCGGTGTCACCAGAAAAACCTTTTACAGTCTGAATTTCAACATCTCTCTGATCGCCATGTCCATGATCACCTGCGCCATTATGCTGGCGATCCAGTCCAACATCGTCCTGTCGCTGGGCATGGTAGGCGCACTGTCCATCGTCCGGTTCCGTACCGCCGTCAAAGATCCCATGGATCTGGTGTTTCTGTACTGGTCCATCAGTATGGGTATTATCTGCGGCACCGGTCTTTCCCTGATAGGCATCGTTTTGTCTCTTGCCATCGCAGTGGTCATTTTCGTCCTCCAGAGATATCCCCGGAAGAAGCTCTCCATGATCCTGGTCGTCAACAGCACCTGTCTGGAAAACGACGGTGCCATTCTGGAAACCGTCAAGCGCCACGCCAAATGGTACAAGCTCAAGTCGAAAAACCTCACCGACCATTCTCTGGACATGGTGCTGGAGCTTGCGATTGAAGAAGAAAGCCCCCTCGTTCACGAGCTGATTGCCCTGAAGGGCGTCACCTCCGCATCCATTCTGTCCCACGACGGTGAGATCACCGCATAAAAGAAAGCCGCCCATCGGGCGGCTTTTTGTTTACTTTGGCGCTCTCTTGCGGGAAAGATAGATGTCCAGCTTCTCTTTCATGTTGTCCGGGATTTCCCGGGCCACGGGGCAGCGGACGGCGTTTGCCATTCGGCCGGTGAAAGCGGCAAGGAACGCAATATCCTGTACCATCTGCTCCCCCTTCATCAGCGCCATGGTATCATACCGGTTGTGAATGGTGGCAGTATTGTGGGGTGCGGAACGGGCGAAGGTGACTGCCGGGACACCCTTGTCCGCGAAAATGGTAGAATCACTGGGATACACATCCTGATCCACCTTTACCGGGAACCCCAGCTCACTGCCAAAATAGGAAATGTAATGCCCCAGCTTGTCCTCCCCGGTTACGCAGGCGATGAACTTGCCCATGATGCAGCCGATCATGTCCAGGTTGATGTTCAAAACGCAGTTTTTGAGCCTTTCCTCATCGGCGCAGTATGCCTTGGAGCCCAGAAATCCCCATTCTTCGCTGCCGCACCAGATAAAGCGCAGACCGTAACGGTGGGGATTTCCGGAGAAATACTCCGCCAGTCCCAGCAGACCGATGGCGCCGGACATATTGTCGTAAGCTCCCAGAGACAGCGAGGTAGAGTCATAATGCGCCGTAATGGCAATGTACTCCCCCACTTCCCCGGGCATATCCAGAACGACGTTGTGAGATTGGGCGGTATACGCTTCCTGCTTCAGGGTGATCTTTGCAGTGACAACACCTTTGCGCACCAGCTCAATGGCGTCCTTTGCGTTGATGTTCACACCGGGGATCCGGTTGTCCTCCCGGACATAAGGAAGCGGCTCCCGCTGGTCGATATCCCGGTCTGCGTAGTTGGCATTCCCGTCAAAGGTCACAAAGCCCACTGCGCCGTTTTCCACAAGGTCATGGTAGACCCAGTAGCTCATATAGCAGTCGACCATCACGATCTTCCCCCTGCACAGGCTCAGGGAATAGGGATCCATGCTGCGAAGGTAGTAAAAGGGCGCCTCCACCTCAGCGTTTCCGGTACAGAGGTACCCCATGCAGGCAACCGCTTCCCCGTCTGCCTCAAATACCGCCTCCTTCATATCCGCCATGGGGACGTCAAAGGGCACGATGTCCGCTTTGAGCCCCAGCTCCGCGGCCTTCGATTGCAGGTACTCAGCCCCCCGCAATTCTCCCGGGCTGCCGCCGAAGCGGATATAGGCGGTATCTTCAAACATTTTCATGATCTCTTTGGCATCCATTGCGTTACCTCCAGAGGTTTTTTCTATATGATAGCGCATAGGCACGGTTTTTGCAAGAGCGCATCTTTTCCTGTCCGCCGGATGCGCAAACTGCCATGAAGGCAAAAGCCTTCACGGCAGTTTGGGTTATTTGACAAACAGCAAAAAGAGCTTCCGAAAGATAGTCAGATACCAGGGTGTGGTTTCTTCAAGCAGGCTGCCGACCGTCCGGATATCCGCGGCCGTCAGCTTACTCACCGTTTCAAACAGCACGCCCTTCGCTTCGGATTCCCCGATGGCGACAGCCGCTCTGGCACTGTCCCCCATTGCGGCGTAGCGCCCCACAGCCGCCGCTCCCACGGCGAACTGCCCGACGGCGCAGGCGCCCAGACTGAATATGCCGAAGGCCACGGCGCCCACAGCCAGAAGCCCCGCCGAGACAGCCCCTGCGGCGACAAGCCCCAATGCAAAAGCCCCCATTCCCAGCAGTCCGATTCCCAGTACGCCGAAGGACACAACGCCAAGAGACACCATTCCTATGGAAAAGATGCCCCGGGAGACCAGTCCAAAAGCGAATACGCCCCTCGCCACCCGGCCGCAGCCGATGTTAATGTGCCAAAGGGGCAGATTTCCGATCTTCCTTTTGCTGACCCGCTCATAGCCAATGGCGCACAAATTCAATGTAATCTTCTGAGTCGCCGCTTCTTCCGGCGGTTCGGATGCCTTATCCAGCAGCAGATTATCCAGGGAGCAGTCATACAGCTTTGCCAGCCGAATCAACTTCTCCGTTTCCGGGTAAGCGGTATCCGACTCCCACTTACTCACCGCCTGCCGGGAGACCCCCAGAAGCTCTGCCAGCTGCTCCTGAGTATAGTTGCTTTGCCTGCGAAGCATCGCCAGTTTTTCGCCCAATGACATAAACATACCTCCTTTGGTTTTTGTCATTGTAGCATACGCTGGAAAAAAAGCCATATCTTTTTGATTTCTCTATGTAAACTTTCGGTTGCGCGGGTAGCCGCCGTTTTTTTCTGCAGATACAGGCGCCATTTCCCTAAGAAACCCTTGACAGAAGCTCCATTCGATGCTATAATACCCCTCGTGGTGACGAGGTTAACCCGTGATTTCCATGGGCCTTTAGCTCAGTTGGTCAGAGCCTCCGGCTCATAACCGGATAGTCCCGGGTTCGAATCCCTGAAGGCCCACCAGATTTTTTCAGGCCTTCCGCCTTCATAATACACATAGGGGTATAGCTCAATTGGTAGAGCGGCGGTCTCCAAAACCGTAGGCTCAGGGTTCAAGTCCTTGTGCCCCTGCCAAAATTGGGAATTTACGAGAAAACTCGTAAATTCCCAATTTTTTGTTGCTTAAAAGTTCGAATTGTGATTTTCAAGAAACTCAAAAAATGCTTCTGAGCCTACGGTTTTGACAAATTGTGAGGTGCACAGTATGCGAATGAAAATGGTCTGCGATGACCGAACTTTGGCAGAAGTTGCCAATGAGTTTCTTGCCCTGAAAAAGGCTCAGAAGGTTCGGGAACGAACACTGAACGACTACAAAAAGTACATCGACAAATTTCTTGAACAATCCCAAAATTCCTTGGATGTGGATGTCCTGAAGATTGAAATTTTGGAATACTTCGCTGACATTCCCAAAACCAGTCCTGCCAGATTCAATCATCCCTACCAGTATCTTCATGCCCTTTTTGCATGGGCGGCAAAGCAAGACTACATCCCCTACAACCCCTTCGAGAAACTGGAACTGAAGAAAGTGCGAGATGAAGGAAATGTTCAGCCTGCGGAAATCAATGACATCCAGACCTTTCTAAAGGCTCTGGATAAGCACAATTACACCGAACTTCGGGATTATAACATTGTGCTGCTTATGCTTGACACAGGCATTCGGACAAGCGAACTCATGGCAATCAGGAACGAGGATTACAATCCCGAATCTCAGTCCATCCTTATCCGTCCTGATGTTGCCAAAACGAGCCGAAGCAGAACCTTGTATCTGTCTGCTATGACCAACACTTCCCTGAAGAAGTTCCTGAAGGTGAAGCCGAAAGAATGGGAAAAGTGGCTGTTCCCCACAAGAGATGGGAAGCAACTGCAAGCCAATGTGTTGGGACGGAACTTCAGGAAATACTGTGATCGGACAGGCGTAAAATTTAC
>JBJDYG010000105.1:0-1550 GCA_051867075.1 Faecousia sp.
TCCACCAGATCCTGCACCACATTGTATGCGGTGGGATACCGGCCCGCGCCCTGACCGAAGAAGCTCATCCGCTCAGAGGTTTCACCGACAAAGGTAATGAGGTTGTAGTTCATGGGAACAGCGGCTTCCGGCTCGCCCTGCTTCACCAGCGTGGGCTGGACATAGGCGCTGACAGCGCCGTTCTCCTGCTTGCCGGTGGAAATCAGCTTGCACACCAGGCCGTGGGCTTTGAAATTCTCCACGTCTTCGGCTTTGATGCTGCGAATGCCCGCCACAGGGACGCTCGCCTTATCCAGGCTCACGCCGAAGGCGATGTTGGCAGACAGAATGACCTTATGCCAGGTGTCGATGCCGTCCACGTCGGTGGAAGGGTTGGCCTCGGCATAGCCCAGCTTCTGAGCCTGTTTCAGAGCATCGTCATAGTTCAGCCCCTGACGGGTCATGTTGTCGAGGATGTAGTTGCAGGTTCCGTTCATGATGCCGCCGACTTCCCGGATCGTCTGCACCCGGCGGGCACGCTCCAGCTCGGACAGCCAGCCGATACCGCCGCCTACGGCTGCGGTGCAGCGGAAGGAAACGCCCTTTTCCTTCACCAGCGGCAGCAGCTCATCGTAGAAGGTGCACACCAACGCCTTGTTGGAGGTGACAACATTCTTGCCGGCCTCGATGGCGGCGCGAACAAAATCGTAAGCAGGGTGCAGTCCGCCCATGGCTTCCACCACGGTGTCGATGCTGTCGTCCTCCACAATGGATGCAATATTTTTCACGGCCTCGGCGTCGGGAAGAACCACATCCTCCAGACACAGAACCTTGGTAACCTGCATGTCGTCTCTGCCTTCCGTGATCTCGTACACGCCCCGGCCAACCACGCCAAAGCCCAATAATCCGATCTTCATCAAAACATCCTCCATTATATCTGTATATGCGGTGATTTTTGGTTACTGTGTAAAAACAGATGTATCCGTCCCGAAAACACTTGCTTTTTAACGAAAAACAGTATATCATATACCTACTCAAATTTCAACTACGCCAAAAAGCCAAGGTTTTTCCGGTATTTCCTGTCTTTTTGTGCAATTAGCAGAGAAAACACATGATTCAGGAGGATGTTATGTTATATCATTCCACCCGCAGCGAAGCCCATTTTGTCGACAGCGCCCAGGCGGTGCTGGAGGGGCTGGCCCCCGACGGCGGCCTGTACATGCCCGAAGCCATCCCCGCCTTTGACTGGAAGAAGTGCCTGCAGGGAAGCAGCCTTTCCATGGCGACGGATATTCTCTCCGCCCTGCTGCCGGATATCCCCGATATGCCCCAGCTGGTGCGCAAGGCCTATACCGGCAAATTCGAAACAGAGGATCTGACTCCCACGGTTTCCGTGGGCGATTTTTCGGTGCTGGAGCTGTTCCGCGGCCCCACCTCTGCCTTTAAGGACGTGGCTCTTTCCATGCTGCCCCAGCTGCTCACCGCCGCGAAAAAGGCCAAAGGCATGGACAAGGACATTCTGATCCTCACCGCCACCTCCGGCGACACCGGCAAGGCCGCGCTGGAGGGCT
>JBJDYG010000106.1:0-1544 GCA_051867075.1 Faecousia sp.
TGTAGGCAAAAGGGTTAAAGTGCATGGACTTTTTGAAGTTGATGGTGTTCAGAATTTTCAGCCGGTAGCCGAAATGCAGAAGCATTTTCCCACATTCGGTGACGATGCTGCCCTTGGGATCAGTCACCACAAAGCTGACAGGGTACTTCTTGGAAGTACACTGCATCAGATTGGGCTTCAACCAAAACCGGGTTTTACCGGAGCCGGAGCCGCCAATGATAAGGACATTCTTATTTCTGGCGGTTTTGGGGTCGGCAGGGCGGTTGTTCATGGTCAGGCTCTCCGTCTGGGTGAGGATGATGTTGTTTTCAAACACCGGGTCAACATAGGGACGGATGTCCTCCGCTGTGCCCCACCGGGCAGAGCCGTATTCCATGTTCTTGCGGAACTTCTTCGCGTTTTTGCCCTTTACATAGACACCCAGACGCATGGCTGCGGCGATGACAATACCGACGCAGAGATCCACAGGGTGGAAGCTGGGCAGAGCAGTGGCAAAGGCAGTGGACAATCCCTCTATGAAGTGCAGGAACTTTCCGGCGAAATCAGAGCCGGGAGCCAACCGCACCGCCTGTCCCAGCTTGGTAGCAAACAGGGCGATGGCTGCATACGGGATGTTGGGCAGAAGGGCTTTCTTCCAGTTTACCTGCTTCACCGTTCCAGCTCCTTCTTCTTTGTCCGATCCACCACAGCGGACTGAATCAGCGCCTTAAACTGTTGCAGCTTGGCAAGCACGGAGGGGCGGGATTTCTTGTTCACGATCTGCTCCGTGTACTCCTTGAAAGCGGCGGTCATGGCATCGGCATCCTGACTTTTGAAGAAAATCAGATACCGATCCTGTCCTTTTGCCTTGAAGGGGGCAAAGTCAATGCCGTACTTCCGGGCAATACGGTTGAAAGAGCCGATATTCTGGTCCGTGACCTCCACGCTCTGTAAGCCCCGATTCTGGGCGGCAAGCTTTTTGACGGTCATTTTTCCATGGGGCTGTTTGGTCTGGTGATGGGTTTTCATCTGGGCAAGAAATTTGCTGAGCGCTTTGCGCAGCTCCTGCTCTGTCAGCTTGGAGCAGTTGACAATGAGGGTGACAACCCTCTGTTCCACTTCTTCCTGCATGGAAAATCACGCTCCTTTCATGGAATTTGCAGGGAGAAGGTAATCCCTGCTAGGGCGGAACCACCAGCCGGTGCAGCAGTATTTTCAGATTCATGGAGCCTCCTTATCGTATCTGGTCTTTGCGGTCATAGAGAAGATTTCCCCGAATGACCTTTGCATGGGACAGAATCTGGATGTTCCCGCTTTTTTCGTTCTCAAGAGCTTTGCGATAGCCCTTGTCGGAGAGGAACAGTCGCATCCTGTCGCCTTTGTCACCCACCGGGGAATCATGGGTCAGAACGTTGAAGATAATCATGTGACGGGTATTTTCGTCAAACCGGGCCAAGTCCATGTAGTCATGCCCCTTGTAATTCTTGGCACCTGCCTGAATCCGGGCTTTCTCCATCCGCTGGGCAATGGTCTTCCCATTACTCACGGGGGCACCTGTTTCGACC
>JBJDYG010000107.1:0-7075 GCA_051867075.1 Faecousia sp.
AGCGAGCCAAATAGTCCCCCATCTTCTCCATCATAAATTTCTCGTGATCGGTGATTTGATAATTCATCATGGTACCTCCTTCAAAATGCTTTCGCTTCATAGTGATTCATATCCCAGAATTCCTGATAAGAAAGGTCTTCCAGGCTGAGGGTTACTTCCAAGCCCACCGGATGCAGTGCCGGTCGTAAGCAGTTAAGATCATACTGCGTATAAGTGCCCGGCTTGAAATAAGCCATGGTAATGTGGGGTGTCAGGGCATAGCCCAAGGGCACCACGGATTCCAACGCGGTGTACATTTCATCCAGACGATGCCAGGTATCTTCCTCCTCCGGTGCAAGACCCAGAACAATGCTGGTGTTGACCATGTTGAACAGCCAGGTGGTTTTCATACGCAGAGTCACCTGTCCGTGCCATTGCGCCAGCATCGGCAGTGCCTTCTTCTTCGCTTCCTCCATAGACTGTAAAAGCGCATCTGACCGTTCCGGCCCATTGACCAGATCATGGAGTGTCATGTGAAAGGTAGACGGATCCAGCTTCTGGGCCAGCATCCAGCCCGCGGAGCGGTATAGTTCTTCCTGCAAGCCCTGCAACGCCAGCTTTGTGTTATTGTCCAGATCAAACACGACGGTGTTTCCATAGAATGGCAGAAACGCGCCGGTTTGGTTTGCCTTCTTGGTCAAGTTGGGATTGGTGGAAAAATCGCCCCATTCCGGCAGACTCTTGCAAATATAATCTTCTAATATGTGAATCATGGCTTTCCTCCTACAGCGGATTGTATGATTCCTCCCGTAATTCCTGCCGAATCCGCATGAGAATCCGTCCCAGATGGTTTTCGCCCTCCCGGGTCTTTGCGTCCACACCGGTAGGTGCTCTCGTCCACTGAACTATGCCGCCATATTGTTCCCTGGTGGCGATATCATACTATATTTTTTGCGGTTGTTGGTCGCCTTCCAGGCGACATTCACATTCTTATTCAGGTGGCATCAATGGAATCCACCACGCTGACCATGTGGTATTTCAGCACGAACAGGATGTCCGCATCCTCCGGGTACACCGTCTTTGCCTTGCGCAGCAGGGGCAGGACATAATGCCGCGTTTCTTCTATGTAGGACTTCAGCTTCTCCACGGAGAAGGTGCCTGCCATGCTGGACACATTGTGGCAGCGGTCAATGAGCTTGGTCAGCGCCGCCTCGCGACATCCAAGCAGCAGGTTGTAGTAGCGGTTTTTGGCGATTTCCTTGGTTTCTCCCTCCATCACCCGGAAGGTCATCAGATCCACCGCCCGCTTTACCCGGTCGCTCACCGGCAGCTCCGCAAGGCTCACGCCGCAGTCCTCACAGACATCGTGGAGCAGAATGGTGGCGATCACCGCATCATCCCGGATGCCGATGCTGACGGCGTTGCAGGCCATCATCAGCGGGTGGACGATGTAGGGTTCTCCGCTTTTGCGCCGCTGCCCTGCGTGCTTCTCCCGGGCAAAGGACAGGGCTTTCAGGGTTTCCTTCATGCCGGCGCCGGAAGCAAAGCCCCGCAGGTAGGTGTACATTTTATCTGGATTGAATGATGTAACTGCCATGTGTTTTTTCCTCCATCTTCTTTTCTATTCTGTACAGCGTAAGCTCTGAAAGACTGGACATTTGGGACATCGGCAAAGCGCCACAGCAGGCGGAATCAGTCGTCTGCTCGCTCTACGCTGGACAGCAGCTCGGCATAGTCCTTCTTCAAAACCCCATGATTTTCCGGCTTCTCCAGCCATGCGAGGCATTCCACCTTCGACCCCTTGAACAGATAGTGAGAAATCATTCGGTCGGAGTCCTGGCGGCACATGGAGGCTCTCAGCCGCCGGCCCCTTTGGCTGCTGTCCGTCAGGTCACATTCATAAATCAGGTACCCATCACAGGCAGTCCCGGGATAGGTCATGGACACGGAATGACGCTCAAACCTTCCCTGCTCCGGCAGGGAGTTTACCTGTTTTTTCATATATTCCAGCATTTTGGAGACCAGAATATCCAGCTTTTCTCGTTAGTCATATTGCGTTTTCCTCCTGCTTCGCATTGTGTTGGTTTTCTTTCTTCTGCTCTACGCGAAAGATCGGCTGACCTGTTCTTGTAGAGATGGCGGATATTTTGATCCGGCTTTCCTCCATCGGCAGTTCCACCACATTCCCATCCGCTGCTTTCTCCTCCGGGCATCCATCTTCTGTAAGAAGTGTGGTGGGACGGATGCTGCCATCGTTGATGTAAAGGTTGTTTCGCACTTCGTCATGCTCCACACAGCCGACCGGGCTTTCCATGGAAATATGGGTATGACCGGAGAGGAAAAGGATGTTCCCATGGGCATCCATGATTTTTTGCAGCTGTTCATCCCTGCTGAGATAGGTTTTCGTGTCGCTGCGCTTGGGATTATGTGCCAGCAGCGGTGCATGACACAGGAGGATATACCACCTTGCGTCACTGGTATCCAGATGGTTTTCCAACCACTTGAGCTGTGTGCCATCCTTGAATTTAAAGCGCCGCCAATGCCATACGCAGTTCAGGCCGATGATCTCGATTTCTCCCATGCGCACCACATAAGCGCCACTGTCGTCCAGAAAGTATGGGTAGGGCTGTCGAGCCAGCAGCCAGTCCTGCAAGGCCGGGTAATCGCAAATCCCCCGGCGAAGCATGGGGCTGGGCTGGTGTGGATAGTCATGGTTTCCGGTCACAGCCAGAACCGGCGCATCCGGCAGCACCTCCTGGATGCACTGGTGCATCCGTTCCATCTGCTCCGGCGTTCCATCGTTGGTGAGGTCGCCTACAAGCAGCACAGCATCCGCATCCGCCCCCATTTTCAAAGCGCTCCGTACCTGCCAGGGCTTTTTACTCAGATGCAGGTCGCTCATAACCATCAGTCTCATGTCAAATCCTCTTATCCCATGGTGATCCATTCCACATTTCTTGCCTCCCATGGCATAGGTGGCTCCAGAATGGACAGTATTTTTTCGAGGCTCACCTCCGGCACCACTGCTTCCCGATTCCGATTGCGCTCCCGGTTGGTCTGCCAGTCCGTTTCCAGATAGACAATCCGCACGGAAGCGCCATAGCTTTCAAAGAGATTGATTTGTTCTGCGCGCACCATCTGGGTCAGATCGGTGGCGTTCCATACAAAACGCTGTTTCTTCCGCAGCAGCTCCTTTGCCCGCTGCCGGGCTTCCTTGACCACCAGCATTTGGTTCTCCGTGGGGGCAATGCCCAGTTCCCTGCGAATTTCATCCAGAGAAATCATAGGGAAAGCACAGTTGTTCTGAATCCAGGTGTCCTTTCCCGTGCCAGGCAGGCCGCTCATCAGAATCACTTCTCCCCAGGTGTCATCATAGAGCGGCTGGCAGGGATGGACATTCCGCCCGGAAAACCAGGCTCGTTTTGTGGTATTGGACACAAATTCCATGGGGGTTGTCAGGCAGCCGTTCTCCTCTGCCAGAGCGGCGGTGAGAAGCACCTGCTCCCGAAGTTCCTGTATGTCCGGGGCGATTCTGCCCAGGATATCCGCTTCTGCCAGCAGACACAGCATTTCCACCGTTGCCGGAGACTCCGCAAACCTTGCCAACTGCAAAACGCCGTCCTCCCGCTGGAAGGCGTTTTGCAGTTGGCAAGGTGTGATGGCGGATCAGGCTGCAAACCCCTTCCCGGAAGGTCTGCTTCTCCGGCGTGCCGCACAAGCCGCAGTCCTTCCAGAGAAACGAGCGTACCAGCTGCGCCCCTGCCGCGCCGTGGTGGGGAGACACCCATGCTCCATCCTCTAGCCGGGTGGTGATGGGCTTTCCCGCGTCGTGGAGGGTCGCAGCCAGAAAAAGGATTTCTTTCTGTATCTCAGGAAGTCGATGAAAGGATTCCAGCTTCGCAAGCGCTTCCACCACCAACTGGGTGTGGATCAGCACATCCCCCTCGCCGTGAAAGCTGGGATTCTGGGGAGTTCTTCCCATTTTCTCCCAAAACGCCCCGATTCCGGGGTATTTCTGTTCCAGATTTTTCATGGCAGCACCGGCAAGAACAGCTCGTCCACGCTGCGGCTCAGGCCATTGGGAACGATGGGACGCTCCAGCCAATGGCTGCCGGAGGCATCCACACACTGGTGGAAGCTGGCCCGGACAAATTTCACCCGGTCAACCACCTGTCCGTTTTCCTCCAGCTTGATGTACAGCCCTTCCATGGTGGGGCTGGGGTCGGTTTCCCGCAGCACTCGCTCCGCATCCAGCCCTGCTTTTTCCGCCGCCTGACGAAGATGCTCCCAGTGGTCTTCGGTTTTGTAACAGGAATCTCCCAGAAGCATCAGCAGCTTTTCCTTCTCCGTGAAGCTGCCCTCTGCCAGCACCGGCACCGAGGCAATGGGCAATTCCTGGGTCAATTTCCTCCGGGAGGGGGTATCCAGATAAATGCCCCTTTCCCGGTCATAGATGTCGAACTCCACAAAATAGTGGGGAAGGGTATCATACCAAACGGTGTGCTTGGCGTACATCCACTTGCCGTACATAATATACCGGCTGCCCAACACGGCATACAGAGCGTCCTTCTGAATGGTAGCCCACTGCTTCATCAGGTTGTAGTGTCGCTCCCGGTAGCCGCCGGTTAAGCAATGACCCCGGCTTTGCAGCAGCAGCTCGCCCTCCTCGCTGAAGGAGATGGCGGTATTGGCTCCGTCGATTTTCTCTTCCACCACCAGGTACTTTCCCTTGATATAAGAGAACGGCACCTGGGACAGGTCTTCATCCCCCGGCTGGAGCCGTGAACCCTCCAAGTGAGGGGTACGGGGGTATTTCTTTAAGGTCACAGCTTCCATATTCGTTACTCCTTTTCTAAAAGAATGCCATTTATTCCAGCCAAACGATCTCCCCGATGCGGACATTATTCACGCAGAGGCTATGCAAGTGGCCTGTGCTGTTATCGTAGCTCAGCTTTGAAGGATTGGACACATCCCGGTATTTCTGGCTCACGTAGAGGGTTCCTATTTCACCCTCCTTAAACTGCCGGGCATACTCCCATGCAGCGTTTTCAGGCAGCCGCAGGGAGCGCAAAGAACTGTGCCCAAAGGCATAATCTCCCAGAATCCGCAGTGTCTTTGGCATCACCACATTGGGAAGCTTACAATCTGCAAGCACACAGCCATGTCCTGTACCCATCAGCCGCAGGGAGCTAGGTAGGGTCATCTTATAAAGTATGGTATAATCACGGAATGCCTCCTCTTTCAAAACGGTCACGCCCTCCGGAATATGGAGAGTGTACAGCTTCTTTGTGTCCTGATAAGAGCAGTTATCCGCATTGTTTTCCGGGCTGCAGCAGAAATCTTGAAGCACGCCCAGCTTGTCCACATAAAAAGTGCCGGATTCGTTATGCAGAGGAATTGTAGGCACCTCCAGCGGCGGAAGATCCCGAATTTTCACTACGGGGAAGAACAGGAAAGAATGGTATGTATGATTTCTGAACAGCTGCACCAATCTGCGTACCATCTGCGTATCCATATCGTCAGAGATTCTAACCGTGCCAAAAGCGCTCAAATAGAAGCTGTCTTCCCCAACAAATGTGATTCCCTTGGGCAGCGTTATTGTATAACCAAATTTGCTATGCCGGAATACACCTCCGGAAGCATCACCCAGCGCGGTAAGTGACTCAGGTAATTTCGTATCCGAATAGACCGTGTAGCCGTCAAAGGCACCGGCAGGCAGCGCAGTAACGCCCTCCGGGATTTCCAACCGATGCAAGCTTTTTTCGTTTTGGCAATTTGGGGCCTGAAGAGGTGGAAAATAATTCTGCTGCGCGCATTCAAATTTGCGCAATACGCCTCCCGCATCCACCCAAAAAGAGCCACTGATATTGGTCAATTCCCGCAGAGGAAGCTGCTGCGGTGGCAGATGGGAAACACGCTCAAAGGGAGTAATAATAGGAAATCCACAGCCAAGCTTCACGGCATCCATAAATTTATCAACTTGATCCTTTGAGGTGCTATCAAGAATCAACAGTTGCTGAACACGATTGCCCACAAAACTAGAGCAATGATATTCCTCCACGCATTCCGGCATGACCAGATTGCCTATGACACACGTATAAAAGGCAAGTTCTTCGATAGCCCGCAGGGATTTGGGGAAAGTCACTTCTTCGATAGTGTAATTATTAAAATCAAAATCTGTGGATAAGACGGTAATTCCCTCCGGGATATCCAGTCGTATCAGATGCCTCTCTGGGTCATAGTCATCAACATCTGCGTACTCCGGCTTATATTTTCCGTAATTATCCGGTGCGCACTCAAAATACTGCAGCGTTCCATCATCTTCCACCCAAAAGGTGCCACAGGCATTTGTAATTGTTCTCATAGAAATCAACCTTTCCTTTTTGATTCTCAGATGCGGCGTTGTTCCAGAGCCCCGGAAGCGATACCTATGCTTTTACTTAAAATCGATAGACTGTCGTTCCAAAACAACGGCCTTTCCACGGTGCAGTTCACCGAAGCAGGCATCGTATTCTCCCATAATATCGGTCAGTGTCAGGATATAGCTGCCGATGTTTGCCATGTAAAAGACTTCATCAGCCAATTTAATCCTCCGTTTCACCTTCTCTTTGTTAAGCCGGAAGGTAATGGCATAGTAATCACAAGGCGGATCGTCATCAAAAGAAAATTGGATGATCTCCGGCTTGATGTCCGCTAGACCACTGGAAAAACAGCGCATATCGTGAGCCATATCTGCTATCCACTGGGGAACAGACTCACCCTTACGGTGTTCCGGTAGCCACATAGTGTCTCGGACATAGAACAGCGTTACATTCTCGGGAAAAACAAAGCAATCCGGATTAATGGAGAACATCTGTCCCCAACCACCATTGACATCTTTTTGCGCCACGCAGTCAAAGGGATAAATGATTTCAATATCATTGTCGTAGCCTTCAACGTATTGCTTTCCGGCTGCGCAAAGCATATATCCGGCAATGGCTGATTCTTCAGGGGATAACTGCTTATAGTGCTCTCTGTAAGCCGCGCAGGACTCTTCGGTATTTTGAAGATTAGCTATTCTTTCATGCTCATCTGGCAGAAAATCAAATAAAAACAT
>JBJDYG010000108.1:0-1526 GCA_051867075.1 Faecousia sp.
ACGGCAGAATGGAGCCTGATCCCGAAGCGGCTGCTGTGGTTCAGTTGATCTTCCAACTTGCCGCCGAAGGAAAGAATGCCCCCCGTATTGCCAGGGAGCTATATAAACGGGGTATCCCTACCCCCGCTGAATACAAGATCACAAAGGGTCAGAAAACCCATGATGTTTCCCGTACTCATGGCATTTGGTGCGGTTCCACAATTGTCCGGTATTTAGCGGACGAACGCTATACCGGCACCTATATCATTGGGAAACGGACAGTCCTTGAGGTCGGCGGAAACAACAGCCGATTTAAGGACAGGTCAAAGTGGTACATTATTCCTGACCATCATCCGGCAATCGTAGACAAGGCATTGTTTGATAAGGTGCAGGAAACCACGCGCCGCTTTTCCCAGCCCCATAAGAAGCAGAGGGATTATCTTCTGAAGGGCATTGTGTTCTGTGGCTGCTGTGACCATGCGCTTTCCTATGTCGCAAATAAGCGCCCCTATTTCCATTGCCGCCGCTCACAGGCGTATGAAACCGGGCCATGCCACGATTTGAAAATCGATGCCGAGGAACTGGAACAGGTCATTTGGGGGACCATAAAAGCACAGTTGGAAGCAGTCCTTTCCATCGGTGCGGATGGGAACATCTGCCTGGATGCGGCTTCCGCTGAACCCACGGAATATGAGAAACAGATCGAGGCTCTGGAGGATAGCAAGCAATCCCTGTTTGAGCAGTATGTCATGGGCGAGATTGATGTGGAAACCTACAAGTCTGAAAAAGCAGCTTGCGACGCAGCCATCCTCAAAGCAAAAAACGCCTATGCCGCCATTTCGGCACAGGCGAAAAAGAAGCAGGAGGAACAGGCGCGGCAATCCAGCCGCATGGAAATTGCCAAGGCGATTACTAATGCGGAAAGCCTGACACCGGAGTTGGTTGATCTCCTGATTGAGAAGGTCTATGTATTCCCGAATAAGCGCATCGAGATTGCTTATAAAATCCAAGACCTGTTCGATTGAGAATCTGCTCCTATCCAGTAATTAAAAAAGCCGGAATCCCAGACCATCACAGTATGCTAGATGGTTTGGGATTTCTGCTTTTGCAGGAAAAATTTTTTGTCGTGTGCTTGACATACGGGTGTCTCAAATCGTGGAAACGAACGAGGGGTAGTTCCGCGTTTTTCAGCAGGGTTTTCAGGTGCCCGTATGCCCTCGACGGGTTCATGGGCAGCTCCGGCACCGTGGGATTGTGGAAAATCCACTCGCTGTAGGATCTCTTCTTCCGCTGTTTCAGGATTTCCGCCGTGCTGGGCGGCAGGAGAATGGTTCTCGCGCCGGATTCGGTTTTGGTTTCTCCCACCCGGACGCCGCCGCCCTTTCGGTTGCTCACCGAGCGGTGGATATGGATCCTGCCGGTCTTATCATCGAAGTCCTGCCACTTGAGACCGCAGATCTCGCCACGGCGCATTCCTGTGGTCAGCTCCGTGTAGAAGAAGTCATACCATAGCGGGTCCTGCTTCAGCACTTCCATGAACTTTTCCA
>JBJDYG010000109.1:0-6926 GCA_051867075.1 Faecousia sp.
TTCGTGCGATAAACGATCATTTACACGAAAGTCTTCGCTACTACTGAATAGTTACAATACTTCGTTCCAACCGTTCTTTTGCCCATACATGAACAGTCCAGCATCTCCACCATCCGCATTGAACACAGTGACAGAAACATTGTATCTCCATATGAAAAGCAGCCACTTGAAAAATGGCTGCTTTTCATTGGATATCCGTATTACACCGGTTCGGGTAATCGTATTACACACCCATAACGATCTTCAGGGACTTTGCCTGTGCCGTCGTGATGACACCGGCATTTTTCGCCGCGTTAATGTAGTTGTTTACCCGGCTGTCGGATGCGCCGTTGGAAACCATCTTATTTGCGGCTGTGCCGATATCTCCGAAAGTAAGCTGTTTTTTCTCCCCATCCGGATCGGCGCTGGGTTTTCGGGAACTGCTTCCTCCACTGTCCTCAACCACAGCCGCCCCATCATCCACCGGATGCTCTGCGTCCCAGGCCATCTGCCACTGCCGCACGGCCTCGTCGAACTCCGCCTGCCACTGCGCGTCCGCGATCTTGTCCCGTTCCTGCTGATACTGGAAAGACCGCTCGTCAGACCACTGCCCGTAGTCAAAGTTCCGCTCGTTGTTGTACTGGCTGTACAGCCGGTCGGCATCCGTGTTCCAGTCTGCCACCGTATCCCGGTACCTGCCGTAGTCCTGATTTTCCTGATTCCCCAGAAGAGAATACTGGTTGTACAGGTCGTCTCCCTCCATCTGGTACTTGCTCAGCGCCAGCTGGTAAAGCTCCGGGATCTTGTCGCTCAGCTGCTGCAGATACCCCTGATACGTCTGCTGCCCCACGCTCTGGGCATAGGAGTTGCCGTACCCTCCGGTCAGCGCCGCCGCCTGTCCCATGGTGTCCATCATGGCGAGCTTTCCCTGATTGGTGTACTGATCCTTATACTGCTGGTACAGCGCGTCGCCGTTCAGGTCATAGGAAAACTTCTCCCGGTTCAGGATCTTGTTGATGGTGTCATTGAGCTGGAGCTGCCACTGAGACTGATATTCCCCGGGCCGCCGGGACATCTGCTGGTTCAGAAGATTCTTTGCCTGCTGAACCGCGTCGCTTTCCTGATAGGGACTGTACCGGCTGCCGGAATTTTTCCTCCTGTTCCCGGAGCTATCCCGCCCGGAGCCGGACTCGCTCCCTTCCTGATACCGGTGCCGGTTCTTTCCTTCCCTGCCGGAATACGCCGTGCCGTCCTCCGCCCAGCGCCGTTTCCCGGTTTCTTCACGGTTATTGAAATCCATCAGTGTTCCTCCTTTTTGCTCTCCAGAACGGACAGCGCCCAGTTGAGCTGATCCACCAGCTGGTGCAGGTAGCTTCTCATCTGAGACAGCTGTTCCTCCGGCGTTTTCCCTGTAATGTTCGGATAGCGGATATTCATCATGACAGCTCACTCCCCTGTTCAATGGTCTTGGTGATGGAATAGATCTTCGCCCCGCCGACGCCCTCAATGCGCAGCTTCATGTGGTCGCACCGCCGGGGCCGGATGGGAATGGAGAAGCTGCGAAGGCTGGTTCCCCGGATATTGCACACATGCACCCACTCGCCGCTCAGATCGTACTGCACATACAGATTCATTTCGGAGCCGATCTCCATGGACATGCGCACGGTCAGCCGGGAGATATACTTCATATCCGGCGAGGAGATCCCCAGCTCCCCGGTCTGCACCATCCAGGAAACGCTTCCCTCGTATGCCTCCCCGGAGCCAAGCATGGTGACGATGTTCCGGTCGTCCGCGTCCACGCAGTACAGCTCTCCCCGGCAGGAGCAGAAGCTGAGAGCGTGGAGATTGTCCTCCCTGTGCCACATGCCCTTGGCTGTGTCGTATACGAACAGGTGCCATACCCCGGCCTCATCCATCATGGAAACGTAGTATTTGTTGCCGTGGGCGCAGCCAACCGCGGCGCTGTAGGGCTCGTTTCCCAGCACGAAGCCGGCCTCGGTGGGCAAGGAGCCGTCGTAGGCGCAGATGCCGCTGCGGGATTTGTAGAACAGGGTCTCGTTGACGATGGCGAGACTTCCGTGGCAGCCCTTCTGCACACCCCGGCAGGCGGTGGTCTGTATCTGAAAGTTCCCAGGGTAATTGCCGTATACCTTGTGAACGCAGTTTTCCTTGAAAAACAGCGGATACCCCAGATGGGTGACCGCCCCGGTAAACGGCCCGTCGGTGCCGCAGGAAGCGGCGTAGCTGTCCGTAGAGAGCCCCATAAAGCAGTTCCAGTTTTTGAAGTCTCCCAGCTTGCAGGCATAGATCTCGTTGACCGTCTCCCCGTTCACCGCCGTACCGTACCGGCAGCCCCAGAGCCGGTTTTCCGACTCGGTGAGATAGTCCATGTTGGGCATCTTCCGCTGAATGGTGACGCTCCCCTCCGCCAGGGTCTGGGTGGTGACGGCGTCCAGAATCCCCACCACCACGATATAGTCCTCCCCGCAGTCCCACAATGGCATGGTGCCGTTTAAGTCCTGCAGCTCCTGCTTTACAATGCCGGAAATGGTGACGCCGTCATACTGCTGAAAGGCCGCGCCGATCCCCGGGGAAGCGATCCGGATGTAGGTCGCGGCAACGCTCACCCAGGTGCTTCCGGCGGAGGAATACCGCTTCAGCGTGTGAGGCACACAGGAGGTGTCGATCCAGTAGGAAAGATTCTCCGGGTTTTCAGGAGCCGTGTCGGATGCCTCCGCGCCGGTGTAAGCCTCTCCGGAGACAGAGCACAGGGAGAAGGTCACGTCGGCCTTTGTGGTAAAGGAAGCCTCGATGCTTCCGAAATCCTCCGTGTCCATGGTGTTGATGTACTTTTTGTCCGGCAGGATGATGACATAGGCGCCCATGGAGATCAGCTGCTTGGGGCAGTCCGCCTCCGCCGTGGAAAGCCCCATCTCGATTCTTTCCTCCCCGATGACAAAAGCGCCGGCGTCCACATAGCAGACCGCGTCCTTGGCGATCAGCCCCTGGGGGCTGGCTGGCTTTGCGTATACGCCCCGCTTCCCCCTTGGAGACAGTACCGGGTAAAAGTCGGAGGTCATGTTCTTCATATCGTAAAATTCGCCGGTGCTGATCCGAAGGTTGTGGTTGTAGCCCCGGAAGGCGTCCACCATCTGCCTTGTGGAGGACTGCACCTGAAGCTGTGGGTATTTCATGCTCTCCCTCCTAAAAGAACCGGATCTTCCCGCCCTTGGGAAGATGGGTGCGGCGGTAGTAATTGGCGTAGCCGTCGTAGTCCGTCTGGTACATGAGGATGGAATTGTTGTACTTGTCGTATTCGCCGTTGGCGTAGTCAATCTGCGCCTCCAGCCAGCGAAGGTAAATTTCATCGAAGGGCGCGGGAACCAGCAGCTGGGTATCCATATCCGTGCTTTCGTCGTAGCCGGAAAAGCAGATGCACTCCGAGCCCTCGTGGGCATCCATGACCAGCGTTTTGATCATGGCATCCAGCCGGGACAGCCATTCCACCTTTTCTCCCTGAGAGTAGGTGTTGTGCTTCAGCGCGTCGATCCTGTTGATAGCCTCGATAATCTTCATCGGTGTCCCCTCCATTCAAAGAAAGGGAGCATTGCGCTCCCTTACTTATTCTTATCCTGCGCCGATTCCTCGAAGAGCATGATCTTCTCCAGCATTTCCTCCTGATGCCGGAGCACCTCCGCGACGAAGTCGGGAACCTCCACCTCCACACCGCGCTTGATGATGCAGGTGTAGTTGTTGACGGAGACGAACACGTCCTCCTGATCCGCCTTGGTTCTGGGGATGCGGATCTTCACCAGCTTGTATTCGGCGGGAATCTCCGTCCCGGGCTGCCTGGTTTCCGTCTCGGTCTGCTTATTCGTTGCCATAGTCATTTCCTCCTTATCAAAGACCGGGGGACGGGAAGCCCATCCCCCGGATGGTTATCAGTTCTCCGCAGCGGTAGCGGAGAAGGTAGCGGACTTACTCTCCACACGGACGAGGTACTGCGGGATCAGCAGCTCAGCCGTCTTGATGGCTTTCCACACATCTGTTGCTTGTTGACTTACCATAAACTTTGGTAAGCGCCGCATCATTTCTGCTGCGGTCTCCGGTTTCCCAAACGCCTGATGCTCTGCATTGGGCGTTTTCGATTATTGCCGGAGGTCGGACTATTGCATCTCCCTTTCGGGAGCCTCTTCACTTAGTCTCTCACGCTGTATTGAAACTTGCGCATCGTTATCCTTCTCAGGAACTTCGATCAATCAGAAGAGGTTTCACGTGGGCTGGAATGTACTTTACGCCGCGATGGCGTGTGTGTAACCCACGCTGGATCTCTGATCCAGAGGATCGGCGGTACCGGCAGAGCCCTTCTGCTTGACGATGGTCTGCAGACCGCCGCCGGTGACCTCGGTGACGCCGTAGGCGCCGTCGCCGAAAATCAGGGTGCCGAACACACCGCCGGCGTAGATCTTGGCCTCGGAGGTCTGGACGAAGCGGACACCGGCAACCTCGCCGATCTCCCCCTCATACAGGTTCTCAGGGCTTGCGTACTTGTGGGCATCCACCCACTCGGGGTCCCGCATCAGATCGTAGGCGACATAGGGATGGATGATGGCAACATACTTGCCGCCGATGGTGGGCGCGTTCTGGGCTCTGAGCTTGGCAACCACCTGCTGAATGACCTTCACCGTCAGCTGGCAGGTAGCGTCCAGACCGGAGCGGGAGGTGACCGGGGTCTCCACCCCGCCAGCCACCTTGGGGCAGTAGGTCACATTGGTGCCGGACTGAAGGACGTTGCGGACAATGGTGTCCAGCGTCAGTCCCGCCTGACGGCCCAGCAGCTTGGTAGCCTCCAGAATGGTGTTGTCCAGGGCGGTCAGCTCCAGCACATCGGACTGGGTGATGTAATCGCCGTACTGGTTGACGGTGGCGGTGATGGTGGTAACGGTCAGGCCCTTGCCGTCCGGGGTGACACCCTCGGTCAGGGGCGTGGTGGCCTTTGCCAGCGCGGCGAACTTGCGGAATTCAATGGTTTTGCCGCCGTTCTTGGGGATGGGCCGCTTCTGACCGAACTGATCGTGCACAAGGCTTGCCTGCGCCTCGTCGATGAGGGTCATGTCGTAGAAGGTTTTCATTTCCGGGGACAGCCCGTCCAGAAGGGTGGTCTGCACCTCGCTGGCAAACAGCTGGAGGCTGAATGCCAGAATGCCCATGATACCCATGAGCCAGTGAATCAGTTTCTTCATTGTGTTAAATCTCCTTTCGGTTGTTGGTGGAAGGAGATTGGATTTTGGTATCAAAACCGAATCCTCTCTCCCCGCTGTACTCTGCGGATAATCTCCTGACGATCCGCTCTGGAGAGCTGTGACACATCGCTCTTGACCACCGCCGCCGCGCCGGAGCCGATGGCGTTCTCCGCGGGTCTGGTTCCGCCCGCCGCGATCTTCTTTGCGAGCTTGGCCTCTACGGTTTTCGCGGTAAACTGCATGGCTGCCGGGATGATCTCATCCTTGTGCAGCACCTCGTAGGCCGTTCTCACATCGATATTGCTTCTGAGCAGATCCATGAACTTTGGGTTCTCCATCTCCGCTCTTAAGTCAAAAGAGGGGTACACCTTTCTGGCTTCCTCCGCCTGATTCATCCAGGAGGCGTAGAGCCTGCCGGCATTTTCCTGTCTCTGCTGCTCCTGCATCTGACGGCGCAGTCCTTCGTTCTCCCGCTCCATTTTCTTAAGCTCCTTGAGCTGGGGAACCGTCAGCCCCTTGGCAAGGGCCTCCTCCTGATAGTAGGCGTCGTCCTCCTCAATGGCCTTGGTCAGGGCGCTGACGTCGGAAGCATCCACACCGTATTTCTTCGCCAGCATCTCCAACGTGGGCTGAAGGGCGTTGAACTTGTCCACGGTCTCCTTGGTCCCGCTGAGACGCTTGCGGATGGTATCCTGCACTCTGGCGTCATACTGCTGCTTGTACTGGCCCTTGATGAGCTTTTCGAACTCCGCCTCGGGATCGGGGGGCTGTTCGGCGGTCTGGGTCTGCACCCCGGCGTCGGGTGCTGCCTCCTCTTCCTGAATGCCGTATTTGACATCCGCCAGAGGATTGCTTTTCACGCCCTTGGTCTGGGGCAAGGCGGCTGCCCCGGTTACGCCCTGTCCCTGTGCGGTGCCACCGTCCCCGGCACCCGCCCCGGCGGCAGCGCCGCCCTCCGCGAATACCTGTAGACTCAGCATAGGGATTGTAAAATGGATCTTCATGGGATAATTCCTTTCTGTCCGTAAGGGGACGAAGCTGTATTTATGTAATGGCTTTTCGCCTTTACACCGTAAGATGCTCCAGCCTTACCTGCTGGGGGTAGTTGTGTGCCAGCACATGGGCGCCGCACTGGGCAACCCAGAATGCGCACAGGGTTTCCGCGTAGGCGTCCTCCCTGGGGGTTGCGATGACCACCGCATTCCCGTCCCGGATGGAGATCTTCGGCTTCTTCACGAGCTTGTCCTGCTCATGGAGAAACTGCACCGCCTGTGCCGCCGTGTAGGCCAGCATCGTCGCCGCCGCGCAGACCAGATCCTGCCCCCGGGGCGCTGCACCCGAATGCCCCTTCAGGGTCATGTGGATGCTGCCGTCTCCCGGCTTCTGATAGAATTTCACTGTAATCATGCTGTATCACTCCTTATCTCGGCACGCTTGCCTCAGCCACGCGCTGCCTTGCGTTTTTCGTAATGCCGGACTCGCCGCCCTTCTCAGCGCCGGAGCCCTTTGCCCCACTCTCCCCGGCGCTTTCCTCGGGGGATGGCGGCACGGAACTGCCTGTGATCCCGGCGGCGATCTGCCCGGCCAGATTCGTCCCTCTGCTCTGATCCACCAGCTGGGCAAGCTGCAGCATCTGCTGCTGCATCATAAGCATCTGCTGGTACATGCCGCCGTTCTGCGCAATCTTCTGCATAACGAACTGCT
>JBJDYG010000110.1:0-33787 GCA_051867075.1 Faecousia sp.
AACCTGCAAGGCGGTGCACAGAATCGTGTGCTGCGTGCAGCGTAGCCTGCCTTGAGTGAGCATGAGGGAAAAGAAGACCAGACAGCCGGCGGTTATGGCCATAACCGCTGCCGTTATCGCTTCTGGAAACCATTCTTGCAAAAGAGGCTAAGACTATGGTTTACTCCGCTGTGGAAAACACCTAGGCTGTCGTAAAAGGGCAGACAGGGGATTGCAGTACGGACTAAGTGGCAATCGGGTACCCATTATCATGGCAACACTTGGGCGGATGGATGAAATGGAAACGGCCTGTGCGGCAACGGCAGGTTCCATCCGGTGAAAAACAACCCGACCTAAGCCGTAAGATTTACTCTGTCTGTCACCGTTTTATTATGCTTCTCACAGGATTTTCGTAATTACGAAAATAGCATCGCCGCAAAGCGGCGCCTGTTTCATGAAAGGGAAGTCAGTATCAGAAGGAGAATGGGTCCGTGGCGAAAACCGATCCTGAAGCCGCCAGACGGCAGCGGCGAAAGACGATCCGCTGGGTCGTCACGATTTTCTTTGCGACAATTGCGATTTCCGGCATCATTTCCCTGGTGTCGGACGAGGTGATGGGAAGCAGCAATATTGCAGTGGCGTTTCTGATATTGCTGACCATCGTGTTTTTGGGCATTGTTTTTGACATCATCGGCATGGCAGTGGCCTCGGCGGATGAAAAGCCCTTCCACTCCATGGCTGCCCGGAAGGTGCCAGGCTCCCAGGAGGCCATCCGGCTGCTGCGGAACGCCGAGCGCGTCAGCTCCATCTGCAACGACGTGGTGGGCGATATCTGCGGCGTCGTCTCCGGCAGCGCTTCGGCGACCATCGCGGCGCTGATCCTGTCCCGGGTGGAGGTGGGCTGGCCCAGAGGCATTTCCCTTGCCATGTCCGCCCTGGTGGCGGGACTGACCGTGGGCGGCAAGGCCATCGGCAAAACCTTCGCCGTCAATTCCTGCACCCAGATTGTGCACACGGTGGGCAGGGTGCTCCATGCCCTGAACGGCCTGCACCGGAAAAAGAAAAAATAAACGTTAGGTTGTGTCGAACGTGAGCATTTTACAGAGAATGAACGGTCACGATGACCTTGTGGCGCTGAATGACAAGCAGCGAACCCAGCTTTGCGGGGAGATCCGGGAGTTTTTGATTTCCAATGTTTCCCAGACCGGCGGACATCTTGCCGGAAACCTGGGTGTCGTGGAGCTGAGCGTGGCAATCGAGACCGTTTTTAATACGAAGATGGACCGCCTGGTTTTTGATGTTGGGCATCAGTCTTATGTGCATAAGCTGCTGACCGGACGCCAGGCGGATTTTCCGCATCTGCGGCAGTTTGGCGGCCTGTCCGGCTTCCCCAAGCCCTCGGAAAGCGACACCGACGCCTTTGTGGCGGGACACGCTTCCAGCTCCGTGTCCATTGCCCTGGGCATGGCCCGGGCGAGAACCCTTCAGAATCAGGATTACAACGTGGTCGCCCTGATCGGAGACGGGGCCTGCACCGGCGGCATGGCCTATGAAGGCTTAAACGACGCCGCCGTCAGCGGCGAACCTATGGTCATCATCCTCAACGACAACGAAATGTCCATCGGCAGAAATGTGGGCGGCATATCCCTGCACCTGTCCCGTCTGCGCTCCAGCGGCAATTATCTGGATGCCAAGCGCATTTACCGCCAGATCATGAAGAAGATCCCCGGGGGCAGAGCGGTGTACCGGCTTACCAGCCGTATCAAAAACCGGGTGAAGCGGCTGCTGCTGCCTGCCACGATGTTTGAAAACATGGGCTTTACCTATCTGGGGCCTGCCAACGGTCACGATCTGCCGGGACTGATCTCCCTGCTCACCGCTGCCCGGGACTTAAAGGAGCCGGTGCTGGTGCATGTGGTCACCAAAAAGGGCTGCGGCTACCGCTTTGCCGAAGAAGATCCGGCAAAATTCCACGGTATCGGTAAATTCGATCCGGAAACCGGCAAAAAGCTGGCGCCGAAGGTAAAGACCTACTCCGATTCCTTCGGAGAGACCGTGGTGGAGCTGGCGCAGAAAAACGACAAGATCTGCGCAATCACTGCAGCCATGCCCGGAGGCACGGGACTTCTCAAATTTATGCGGCAATACCCCAGCCGTTTCTTTGATGTGGGCATTGCGGAGGAGCATGCGGTTTCCATGGCCGGCGGCCTTGCCAAGCAGGGCATGGTGCCTGTGGCGGCGCTGTACTCCACCTTCCTGCAGCGGGGCTACGATCAGATCATGCAGGATATTGCCATGCTGCACCTGCATGTGATTCTCGCCGTTGACCGGGCGGGACTTGTGGGCGACGACGGCCCTACCCACCACGGTGTTTTTGACGTGGGGTTTCTGCGGCAGGTGCCGGGAATGCTGATTCTGGCCCCCGCCAGCCTGCGCGAGCAGCAGGATATGCTGCGCTGGGCGGCGGAACAATATTATGGCCCTGCGGCGATCCGCTATCCCCGGGGCGGGGAGGGCAGCTACACGGATTCTGCCTGGCACCCGGGGGAAAATGTGGAAAGGGACGGTCTGCTCTGCTGCCACCGCCGGGGCGGCGACGTAACGCTGGTCACCTACGGCTCCATGCTGGACAATGTGCTGGAGGCCGCGGAAATTCTGTCCCGGCAGGGGATAGAGGCGACCGTGCTGCGGCTGCTGACGGTGTCCGCTCTGCCTGTCCGGGCGCTTTTGGCAGAAATGTCTGAAAACCGCCGTGTGATCGTGGCGGAGGAGGTCTGCACCGGTTCCGGCATCCGGGAGGCGCTGGCCTGGCAGATCAGCAGGCTCTGCCCGGACTGCCGTGTGGACGGCATTGACCTGGGGGCGGACTTTGTGACCCACGGCTCTTTGAAGGAGCTGTACCGGCATTATGGGCTGGACGGGGAATCCATTGCGAATTTTACTCGGGAGGTACTGTCCTAAGTGAAGGTAAAGAAGAGACTGGATGTTCTGCTGACGGAGCGGAACCTTGCGGACAGCCGCTCCAAGGCCCAGGCCGTGATCATGAGCGGCCTTGTGTATGTGGACGGGCAGAAGGCCGACAAGCCCGGCGTTTCCTACGAGGAAACGGCGGAGATTGAAGTCCGGGGGGCGGCGTGTCCCTATGTCAGCCGGGGCGGACTGAAGCTGGAGAAGGCTCTGCGGGACTTCGGCGTAAAACCGGAGGGCTATGTGTGCAGCGATTCCGGCGCGTCCACCGGGGGATTTACCGACTGTTTACTGCAGCAGGGGGCGAAGAAGGTCTTTGCCATCGACGTCGGCTACGGTCAGCTGGACTGGAAGATCCGCTCTGACCCCAGAGTGGTGGTGATGGAGCGCACCAATATCCGCTATGTCACCCCGGAGCAGCTGGGGGAAGCGCTGGATCTTTCCGTGGTGGACGTCAGCTTTATCTCCCTGAAAATCGTACTGCCCGTGATCAAAACCCTCTTAAAGCCCACCGGGCAGGTGCTCTGCCTGATCAAGCCCCAGTTTGAGGCGGGCAAGGAAAAGGTGGGCAAAAAGGGCGTTGTCCGGGAAAAGTCCACCCACAAAGAAGTACTGGACAATTTTGCCGCTCTGGCGGAGGAACTGCGCTTCAAAATTCTGGGCCTGACCTTCTCCCCGGTGAAGGGGCCGGAGGGAAATATCGAATTTCTGGCGCATTTGAGCCTGGATGATGTGGAAGGCATCCGCCCGGATACGGCGCTGGTGGTGGAGCAGGCGCATCAGACACTGGACAAGGGGGAAAATCCATGAAAAACGTCATTCTGACCCCCAATCCCTACCGGGACAAAAACTTCCAGACCATGCGCAGCGCCATGCAGATCCTGAAGGACGCGGGGATCCAGCCCCGGCTGTGCCTGCCCTTTGAGGTGGACCGCAATTATGACCTGCCCAAGGATCTGCGGTTTTCCCGGCTGGACCGGGAGCTGCCCAACGCCGATCTGGTGATCTGCTTCGGCGGCGACGGCACCATTCTGCACATGGCGAAGGCGGCCACAAGGAAGGGGGTTCCCATCCTTGGTGTGAATATCGGCACCATGGGCTTCATGGCGGAGCTGGAAAGCACCGAACTGGAAAAACTTTCCCTGCTTGCCACCGGAGAGTTTACCACGGACAGGCGTATGATGCTGGACGTCACGGTACAGAGGGACAGGGACATCCTGTTTCACGATATCTGCCTGAACGATGCGGTGATCACCAAGGGCGCCATCGCCCGGATCGTGCATCTGACGGTGAAATGCGACGGCGTGCAGGCCATGGAGTGCGGCGGCGACGGTGTGATTGTGGCGACGCCCACCGGCTCTACTGCCTACAGCCTTTCCGCCGGCGGCCCCATTGTGGAGCCGGAGGCCAACAACATTCTCATCACCCCCATCTGCGCCCACGAGGTGGGCAGCCGGTGCATTGTGGCGTCGGACAGGCGTGTGGTCACTGTGGAAATGGTGCGCAACGCCCGGCGCAATGCCTATGTGTCCGTGGACGGCGGCAGGGCGTTCCGGCTGAATATGGGCGACGTGGTAACCATTCAGAAATCCCATCTGGAAACGAGACTGGTTCGACTGAAGGAGCGCAGTTTCTACGATGTTGTCAATGCGAAATTTAAGAAAGTGTAAGAGGTGACCGGGTTTGAAATCGAAAAGACAGGCCAAAATCATGGAGATCATCTCCACCACCAATGTAGAAACCCAGGAGCAGCTGCTGCAGGAGCTACAGGAAGCCGGCTTTACCAGCACCCAGGCGACCATCTCCCGGGATATTAAGGAGCTGAGGATCGTCAAGGAACTGACCAGCTTCGGCACCTACCGCTATACCACGTCAGCCAGAGAGGTGCCCAGCGCCTTTTCCGGGCGCTTAAATACCATCTTCCGGGAGTGCGTCACCAGCTTTGACTACGCCCAGAACATCATCGTTATCCACACCCTCCCGGGTCTTGCCAATGCGGCTGCCTCTGCGCTGGACGCCATGAGCATGAGCGTGGTGCTGGGTACCCTGGCCGGCGATGATACCGTGGTGGTCATCATGCGGGATACCAATGCCGCCGCCGCCTTCTGCGGGGAAATCAAAAGCCTGATAAACGGCTGAGGGAGGAGTTTGCCGTGCTGAGCCTTCTGCATATTGAGAATATCGCGGTGATCGAGAGCGCGGACATTTCCTTCGATCGTGGCTTTACCGTCCTGACCGGTGAAACCGGCGCCGGTAAATCCATTGTCATTGACGCGATTTCCGCGATTCTGGGCGAGCGGGCCTACCGGGATATGATCCGCACCGGGGCAAGCAAGGCCTCCGTCCGGGCGGTGTTTACCCAGGTCCCGGAGCTGGGCTGGTTTGCCGACAACGGCGTGGAATACGATCCGGAGACCGTTGTCCAGCGGGAAATCTATCTGGACGGGAAAAACGTCTGCCGGGTCAACGGCAGTCTCGTCACCGTGTCCATTCTCAGAAAGCTGGGCATCCAGCTCATCAATATCCACGGTCAGCACGATTCGGCATCGCTGTTTGACGAGGACAACCACCTTGCCTTTCTGGATGCCTTTGCCGACAATGAACCGCTGCGGAGCGGTTATGCGGAAAAATACGAGGCAGTGGCGAAGCTGAGGCGGGAAATTGACCGCATGACCATGGACGAGGGGGAAAAGCTGCGCCGCATGGAGACCCTGAAGTACCAGATCGCCGAGATCGAAAAGGCGGAGCTGGAGCCGGGGGAGGACGAGCATCTGGAGGAGCGCCGGAAGCTGCTGCAGAACGCCGAGAAGCTGAGCAATGGCATGCAGACCGCTGTGGAGTGCCTCTATGGCGGCGAGGATACCGACGGCGCCGCTGGGCTGCTTGCCCAGGCGGAGTACGCGCTGGCCCGGCTGTCCCGGTTCAGCGACAGCTTCAGCGCCCTGCATGAGCGGGTGTCGGATCTCATGTATCAGGTGCAGGACGCGGCGGAGGAAGTCCGGGATGCCCGGGACGGCTTGAGCTATTCCGCCGACGAGCTGGAGCAGATTGAGTCCCGTCTGGACGTGATTCACAAGCTGCGCCGGAAATACGGCGCGACATGCGGGGACATCCTTGCCTACCTTGACCGGGCGAAAAAGGAACTGGATGACATAGAATTTGCCGATGACCATTTGGAGCGCCTGAGAGGGAAGCTCCAGAAGGCGGAAAAAGCCGCCTGGGAGGCGGCACTGACCCTCCGGGAGAACAGAAAGACGGCGGCAAAGGCCATGGCAAAGCGGATTTTGACGGAGCTTGCCCAGCTGGATATGCCCCGGGTACAGTTTTCCTGCGAATTTAAGGAACTGGAGCTTTCCGCCAACGGCGCGGACGCCGTGGCGTTTTACATGTCCGCCAATGCCGGTGAAGCCCTGAAGCCCATGAGCAAGGTGGCCTCCGGCGGTGAGCTGGCGAGAATTATGCTGGCGATGAAGAATGTGCTGGCGGAAAAAGATCAGGTCAATACTCTGATTTTTGACGAGGTGGACACCGGCGTATCCGGCCGGGCAGCCCAGAAGGTTGCGCAGAAGCTGCGCAGCGTTGCTGCCCATAAGCAGGTGCTGTGTGTCACCCATCTGCCCCAGCTGGCGGCGCTGGCAAATCACCATCTGCTGATCTCCAAGCAGGAGCGGGAGGGGCGGACCTATACCTCCGTGACGCCGCTGGATCTGGAGGGCAGAAAGCGGGAGCTGGCGCGGATCATCGGCGGCGCCAATATTACCGAAACCACGCTGAAAAGCGCGGAAGAAATGCTGCGGGGATGAACATATGAACGCACAGGAAATGTGGAACCGCTGCTGCGAAAAAGAAAAGATCACCGGGCACTATGAGGCCTGGCAGTTCGGCGGTGCGCCCGACGAACTGGCGGAGCTTGTCCTGAACGGCATCAAAACCGCCACGGCCTCCGCTTACCCTCTCTACGCGCTGGAAGGGGAAGCACTTCCCAAAGCGGGAGAGTACAGCGTCATCCTGAACACCCGGGACGAGGCGGTATGCGTGATCCGGACGACGAAGGTTTCCTTAATACCCTTCCGGGAGGTCAGCGAGGAGCACGCCTTCCGGGAAGGAGAGGGCGACAGAAGCCTTTCTTACTGGCGGCAGGTTCACCGGGATTTTTTCACCCGGGAAATGATGGATGCCGGACTGGCCTTTGACGAGGATATGCCGGTGGTCTGCGAAGAATTTCTTCTGGTTTACCCTTGACAAACGGGCGTCCTTTTGTTAGGATAAGACGAACAACACAGTGATGGGAAGAAGTAAGCGTCCTATTTCCCGCCAGAGAGCTGCCGGTTGGTGCGAGGCAGCGGGGAAAAGCGCCCAAATACCTCCCGGAGTGGCTTTCCTGAAAGAAAGTAGGGAAAGACGGGTTCGCCCGGTACAGCGAAAGGCGTTGCTGGACGCCGTGAGGGCATTTGCCGTGAGGCATTGCCGAACAAGAGGTGGTACCGCGTAGTTTCTGCGCCCTCTGTCCCGTAGGGGATAGAGGGCGTTTTTGCTGCGCGAAAGGAGGAAAGATAGAATGCTGGCAAATCCCATGGATGTATTGACCGGGTTTCCCGTGCGGAAATCCAAGGCCCAGAAGCAGGCCTTCCGGGATGCGGTGCAAGCCTATGCAGGCGGTCTGGGCTATGAAAGCCGGGTGGAAAAAGGCAGCCTTGGCAGCCGGAATCTGGTCATCGGCGACCCGGAATCCGCAAAATATCTGATTACCGCGCACTATGACACCTGCGCCCGCCTGCCGGTCCCGAATCTGATCACGCCGTGCAATTTTCTGCTGTTTCTTCTGTACCAGCTGTTTGTAACGGCGGTGATGCTCGTTCCGCCTGTGCTGATCGGCGCTGCCGTGGGCTTTCTGGCGGACAGCGCCGGAATTGGCTATCTGGTGGGCTACGTTTTGCTTTGGGTAAGCATCGCCATGATGCTGGTGGGCCCTGCCAACCGGCACAACGCCAACGACAATACCTCCGGGGTCGTAGCGGTGCTGGAAATCGCCCGAACCCTCCCGGAAAACCAGAGAAGCAAGGTCTGCTTTGTGCTGTTTGATCTGGAGGAACCGGGGCTCATCGGCTCGGCGTCCTACCGCAAAACCCACAAAAAGGCCGTCTCCGGGCAGCTGGTGCTGAATCTGGACTGCGTGGGCGACGGCGACTATATTACCCTGTTTCCCACCAGGAAGCTGAAAAAGGACCGGAAAAAGCTGACGTCTCTTTACTGCGCCTGCGGCTATTTTGGCAAAAAGTCCGTGCTGGTGAAAGAAAAGGGGTTCTCCATCTACCCCTCTGACCAGGCGAATTTCCCCTTTGGCGTGGGCATCTGCGCTTTGCGAAAGGGCAAGGCAGGGCTGTATCTGTCCCGCATCCACACACCCAGAGATACGATTCTGGAGGAAACCAACATCAATATTCTGCGCGCGGCGCTGACCACGTTCATCAGCCGCGGCGCAGCCCAATAAGAAAGGAAGAATTTGAAATGAAATTGTATGACGAACTGGTTGCCCGTGGCCTGATTGCCCAGGTGACCAATGAGGACGAAATCCGGGAAATGATCGACAACGGCAAGGCCACCTTCTACATCGGCTTTGACTGCACCGCCGACAGCCTGACCGCCGGTCATTTCATGGCGCTGACCCTGATGAAGCGTCTGCAGATGGCGGGCAACAAGCCCATCGCCCTCATCGGCGGCGGCACAACCATGATCGGCGACCCCTCCGGCCGCAGCGACATGCGGAAAATGCTGACAAAGGAGGACATCGACCACAATGCGGAGTGCTTCAAAAAGCAGATGGAGCGCTTCATCGAATTCGGTGAAGGAAAGGCCCAGATGGTGAACAACGCCGACTGGCTGCTGAACCTGAACTATGTGGAACTGCTGCGTGAGGTAGGCGCCTGCTTCTCCGTGAACAATATGCTCCGGGCCGAGTGCTACAAGCAGCGTATGGAGAAGGGCCTGAGCTTTCTGGAATTCAACTACATGATTATGCAGTCCTACGACTTCTACCATCTGTTTAAGCACTACAACTGCAATATGCAGTTCGGCGGAAACGACCAGTGGAGCAATATGCTTGGCGGCACCGAGCTGATCCGCAAGAAGCTGGGTAAGGACGCCCACTGCATGACGATCACCCTGCTGACCGATTCTCAGGGCAATAAAATGGGCAAGACCGCCGGCAATGCCGTCTGGCTGGATCCCAACAAGACCACACCCTTTGCGTTCTACCAGTACTGGCGCAATGTGGGGGATGCCGACGTCATGAAGTGCATCCGTATGCTGACCTTCCTGCCGCTGGAGCAGATCAACGAGATGGATACCTGGACGGATGCAAAGATCAACGACGCCAAGGAGATCCTGGCCTACGAGCTGACCAAGCTGGTGCACGGCGAGCAGGAGGCGGACAAGGCCAAGGCAGCCGCCAAGGCGCTGTTTGTCGGCGGCGGCGACGACGCCAGTATGCCCACCACCGAAATTCCTGCCGACAAGCTGACGGACGGTCAGATCGGCATTCTGAATCTGATGGTTGCCTGCGGCCTGGCTTCTTCCAACAAGGAAGCCCGGCGGCTGGTGGAGCAGGGCGGCGTGTTCGTGAACGACGAAAAGGTACCCGCCGCAGCGTTTGCCGTTACCGAGGCCATGCTTAAAGACGGCGTGAAGATCCGCAAGGGCAAGAAGGTGTTCCACAAGGCGGTGCTGGCCTGATGCTGGAGCTGGCGGTGGAATCTGACCGGGAAACGGTGAACCTTCTTGCGCGGCAGGTGCACGCCATGCACGCTGCGTGGCGGCCGGATATCTACGAAATGGTGGAGGAGCTGTACCCGCAGGAGCGATTCCGGGAAGCTGTGAAGGACCGGGCGCTGTACGTTGCCCGGCTGGGCGGCGTCATTGTGGGGTATGTCAGCCTGAAGATCCGCACTTACGACTGGCCCGGCCTTGTGAAACGGAAGGTCATGTGCATTGACGAAATAGCCGTGGAGGAAAGCCTTCGCAATCAGGGCATCGGCACGGCGATGATGGAGGATGTCCACGCTCTGGCAAGGGCCTTCGGCTGCACGAATCTGCAGCTGGGGGTCTATCCCCAGAACGATGCAGCCGTAGCCTTCTACCAGAAGTGCGGCTTCACCATCCGCAGCATTGATATGCAGAGAAAAGTATAGGTAAAGCGCCGCCCGAAGGGGCGGCGCTTTTCGTTACAGCAGACAGTTTTTCAGCTTTTCCAGATTTTCGCTGCTCATGGGCGTCAGCGGCAGGCGGCAGTCGCCGCAGTCGTAGCCGATGAGCTGCATGGCGGCCTTTACGGGAATGGGGTTGACCTCGCAGAATAACAGCTCAATGAGGGGCAGCAGCTCCGCCTGCAGGGCGGCGGCAGTGTCAAAATCCCCGGCCAGCGCCGCCTGAGCCATGGCCTGAGTCTCCACCGGGGCTACGTTGGACAGCACCGAAATGACCCCCTGCCCGCCCAGCGACATTACCGCTACCGCCTGATCGTCGTTGCCGCTCCAAATGGGGAAATCCGGGCAGGCATGTCGGATTTTGGCGATTTTGGATATGCTGGTGGACGCTTCCTTTACTCCCGCCATGTTGGGAATCCGGGACAGGCGGGTGTAGACCTCTACTGGAATGTCAACCCCGGTGCGGGAGGGGACATTGTAGGCGATGACCGGGATATGTACCGCTCCCGCGATGACGCTGTAATGGGTGAGCAAACCGTCTGCTGTGGCCTTGTTGTAGTAGGGGGTGACCACCAGAAGGGCGTCGGCCCCGGCTTCCTCTGCCGCCCGGCTGAGGGCTGCGGCATGCTCCGTGCAGTTGGAGCCGGTGCCGGCAATAATCAGGCAGTTTTCCCCGGCATATGCCTTTGCCCTGCGAAACAGCTCCAGCTTTTCGCAGTCGGACAAGGTGGCGGATTCTCCGGTGGTGCCGCAGATGACAACGGCCCGGATTCCCGCCTCCATCTGCCGCCGCAGAAGCTGCTCCAGCATGGGATAGTTGACTTTCCCGCCTAAAAACGGGGTGACGAGAGCCGTACA
Source organism: Faecousia sp. (assembly GCA_051867075.1). Taxonomy (GTDB): domain Bacteria; phylum Bacillota; class Clostridia; order Oscillospirales; family Oscillospiraceae; genus Faecousia. The sequence goes on from JBJDYG010000110.1 coordinate 11,007, forward strand.
GGCTCCGGTAAATAACGGTTTTTTCATAAGCAGATACCTCCACGCCAGTCTATGCCGCGCGGATGCATTTTGTCTGTTGCAAAACAGGAAAAAATGGGCTATACTAGGGCGTATCTGAAAACTGTCAAAACGCCCCAGCAGCGGGCCTTTTTCCTCTATGCCGCACCATTTTTTCCTGCAATACACCAGGTATTCCTGCGGGAAAATGGCTTGCTACGCAAAAAACCATCGCTGTTGGTCCTATTGCCAATTTTCAGATACGCCCTGAGCAGATAGAAAAGATGGAGGAAAATCCATGAAAACACATGATTTTTGGTATGACCTTCCCGAAGAACTCATCGCCCAGACGCCTTTGCAGAAGCGGGACGCTTCCCGCCTGATGGTGCTGGACCGGGTCACGGGGGAAGTGACGCATAAACATTTTTATGACATTATCGACTGCTTGAACCCCGGCGACTGTCTGGTGATGAACGATTCCCGGGTGCTGCCCGCAAGGCTTCTGGGGCATCGTCCCACCGGCGGCGTGGTGGAGGTGCTGCTGCTGCGGGATCTGGGAGATAAGCACTGGGAGTGCCTGTGCAAACCCGGCAGGAAGATGCAGGTGGGAAATGAAGTCATCTTCGGCGACGGCGAACTGACAGGCATCGTCCGGGAGGTTCGGGAGGACGGCAACCGGGTGGTGGAATTCCGGTTTGAGGGAATCTTTCTGGAGGTGCTGGAGCGTCTGGGCAAAATGCCCCTGCCGCCGTATATCAAAGAAGAGCTGAAGGATCAGGAGCGGTACCAGACCGTCTACTCCCGGGAGGTGGGCTCCGCTGCCGCGCCTACGGCGGGTCTGCATTTTACCAAAGAACTGCTGGAAAAAATCCGGGAAAAGGGCGTAAAAGAGGCGTTTGTGACCCTGCATGTGGGCCTTGGCACCTTCCGCCCGGTGAAGGCGGAGGAAGTGACCGATCACCACATGCATTCGGAGCTTTGCATGCTGAACGCCGAAACCGCGAAAATGCTCAACGAAACGAAGGAAAACGGCGGGCGGATCATCTGCGTGGGCACCACCTCCTGCCGTACGCTGGAATCTCTGGTGAATGAGGACGGCACCTTTGAAGCCGGGAGTAAATGGACGGATATTTTCATCTACCCCGGCTATACCTTCAAGGCCATGGACGCGCTTGTTACCAACTTCCATCTGCCGGAGAGCACCCTGGTGATGCTGGTGTCTGCCTTTGCGGGACGGGAGCATGTGCTGAACGCCTACGCGGAAGCAGTGAAGGAAAAGTACCGGTTTTTCTCCTTTGGAGATGCGATGTTCATTGGTTAAAGATCGAGCATTTGGACATGAACTTTACCTTTCTGCCGGAGGATAGGAACGCATCCGTCGGGGAGCCTTGGGGCTTCCCGATTTGCCAGTATATACGAATACAAAATTGACTTTAGGGTATAAATGCTGTATAGTTTAATAAGAGGAGTGATACTATGCCTGAACTATGCAGATTTTATAATATTGTAATCAAGATGATCTACTCTGATGATGGTCAACACCACAAGCCCCACTTCCATGTGTACTTCGCAGAATACGAAGCATCAGTCGGAGTTGACGGTGAACTTCTGGCAGGAAGTCTTCCAGTGAAACAGTTTAAGTTGGTTCAAGCATGGGCAGCAATCCATGAGGATGAGCTTTATGCGGCATGGAACAACGCCGTAAGAAACATCCCATTTGGTAAGATTGAGCCACTTCGGTAAGGAGGATTCTATATGTTCATTAAAGACGGAATTGCATATGCAGGGGAGAAAGCTCCTGCTATAAAAATAAGCGGTATTAGACCGATGGACGATTACCTGCTCTGGATCAGATTTAATACAGGGGAGGCCAAGGTGTTCGATTTCAAGCCTCTGCTGAATGAACCTGCCTTTGCACCACTGAAAGACGATGCGGTGTTCAGAGGAGTCTATATCGACTATGGCGTTGCAGTTTGGATGGATGGTGATATAGATATTGCGCCTGCATATCTATATGAAAATTCCATCGCATACGAATCATGGATTGCCTGAAATATTCGATAAAATGCAGAATGACCCGCAAAGCGGAGCGAAGCTCCGCTTTTTGCTGTGCAGCTTCTTGAAAATAGGCTGTACAGACTGTATAATATGGGAAATTCTTTGAATAGCCTATAACCCGTACAAATCGTGGATGCCATGTGTATTATGTGAGGAAAGAATATGAACGCGCCTGTTGATGTGACGAATATCCTGCTCGAAACCGACCGCCTGGTTCTGCGGCCGTGGCGGGAGAGCGATTTGGAGGACTTTTTTGAATACGCCAGCGTGGACGGTGTCGGGCAGATGGCGGGGTGGAATCCCCATAAGTCCAAAGAGGAATCCCGGGAGATCCTGGGCCGCTATATCGGCGGAAAAAAGACCTTTGCTCTGGAACTGAAGGAAAACGGCAAGGTCATCGGTTCTCTGGGCCTCGAAACGCGGGACGACCATCCTGAGATCCCTAAGGAATTGCAGGGCCGGGAGATCGGCTATGTGCTCAGCAAGGCCTATTGGGGACGCGCTCTGATGCCGGAAGCGGTCAGGGCGGTGATCGATTACTGCTTCCGGGAACTGAAATTCGACTATCTCACCTGCGGGCACTTCGTCTCCAACCGCCAGTCATGCCGGGTAATCGAAAAGTGCGGCTTCCGGTATCTGTCCGATGGAATCTACGAAACCCGATACGGCACCACGGAGCAGACAAAGCTGTACATCCAATACAATCCCCGGAAGATGACCGCACCCTTTGATGCCGGCAGTGCCCGGCTGGAAACCGAGCGGCTGCTTCTGCGGCCTATCCGGGAGAGCGACCTGCAGGACCTGCACGAGATTGCCACCGTGCCTGAGATTGCGGATATGAACGGCTGGATCTGCTCGGAAACCCTGGAAAACACCCAGAAGTTTCTGGAGCGGCATATTCAGGATAACGAGACCCTTGCGCTGGTTTTGAAGCGGACCGGGAAAATGGTCGGTACTTTTTCTGTTGAGGCACGGCCCTGGGAGAAATACCCCCTTGATCCCACTTTGTGTGGGCGGGAATTCGGCTTTGATCTGAATAAGGACTACTGGGGCCATGGACTGATGCCGGAAGCCCTGAGAGCTATGACAGCTTACTGTCTGGACACCTTGGGCTATGATTTCGTGACCTGCGGCCATTTTCTGCGCAACAGCCGCTCAGCAAGGGTGATCGAAAAGTGCGGTTTTTCCTACCTGTTTGAAATGGAGCACACATTGCCTACCGGCGTGACAGAGCAAATACGGACCTACATTATTTACAAGGAGCGGCAGCATGTTTGAACTGAAAAAAACCGAGGGCAAAGCCCGCCGGGGAGAATTTACCTGCGCCCACGGCACCGTCCAGACCCCGGTCTTTATGAACGTGGGCACCCAGGGGGCCATTAAGGGGGCGCTGAGCGCCAGGGATTTGAAGGACATCGGCTGTCAGGTGGAGCTTTCCAACACCTACCACCTGCACCTGCGCCCCACCGACCAGGTCGTGCGGCAGATGGGGGGGCTGCACAAATTCATGACCTGGGACGGCCCTATTCTTACGGACTCCGGCGGCTTTCAGGTATTCAGCCTGTCCTCCCTGCGGAAAATCAAGGAAGAGGGCGTGTATTTTGCCTCTCATATCGACGGCCGCAAGATTTTCATGGGGCCGGAGGAGAGTATGCAGATCCAGTCCAATCTGGGCAGCGACATCTGCATGGCCTTTGACGAGTGCATTGAAAACCCCGCGCCCCGGGACTATGTCCAGAAAAGCGTGGACAGAACCTACCGCTGGCTGGTGCGCTGCAGGGATGAGAACGCCAGACTCAACGCCCTGCCGGATACGGTGAACCGGGAGCAGATGCTCTGGGGCATCAATCAGGGCGGCACCTACGCCGATATCCGGGTCGACCACATGAAGCGCATTGCGGAGCTCGACCTCCCCGGCTACGCCATCGGAGGGCTGGCAGTGGGGGAGACGGCGGAGGAAATGTACGACATTATCGAGGCCGTGGAGGAGCATATGCCCGTGAATAAGACCCGCTACCTCATGGGTGTGGGCACCCCCACCAACATCATCGAGGCAGTGGCCCGGGGCGTGGACTTTTTCGACTGCGTTATGCCTGCCCGGAACGCCCGGCACGCGCGGCTGTTTACCTGGGAAGGGGCCATCAACCTGAAAAACGCCAAGTATATCACCGACGAAAGCCCCATCGACCCCCAGTGCGACTGCCCCGTCTGCCGCCGCTACTCCCGGGCCTATATCCGTCATCTGTTCATTGCGGAGGAAATGCTGGCCATGCGGCTTTGCGTCATGCACAACCTGTACTTCTACAACAAGCTGATGGAAAAGATCCGTCAGGCGCTGGAGGAGGGGCGCTTCGGAGACTTCCGCCGGGAATATTCCGAAAAACTGGCGAGAAGAATCTAAATGCCCCTTGCAATTTACGCAAACAATGTTATAATAAACAGGAAATTATACAAAAGGAGTTTTTCCAATGAATGTTTTGACCGCAGCCGGTACTGCCGGTATGGGAAGCACCCTGATTATGCTGGTGCTGATGATCGCCATCTTCTACTTCATGCTGATTCGTCCCGAGAATAAGCGGAAGAAGGAAGCTGAGCAGATGCGCAGCGCCGTGAAGAAGGGCGACAAGATCATCACCATCGGCGGCATTGCAGGCATCGTTGTGGATGTGAAGGAGAGCCGCATCGTCATCGAGACCGGAGCCGATCAGGTTCGTGTTGAGCTGGAGAAGTGGGCGATTTCCTCCAACGAGACCGCCACGGAGAACGCCAAGGCAGAGGCCAAGAAGGCGCAGGAGGCCAAGGCGAAGGCCAAGGCTGCCAAGAAGGCGGAAAAGTCCAACAAGGAGTAACGCATCAGACAGGCTTCGGGTCATCCGGGGCCTGTTCTTTTTCTGCCCAAAGGTGAGTACGGAAATTTGGGGAAATGGCGAATAGAAAACCGGGAGCATCTCCGGTATAATAAGGGAAACTCTGATGAAATCAGCAATGTCGTTTCCATGATTTTGAGGATAGAAAGTCATGGAAACCCGTCTTAAATGATTTCCATATGAAAGCAGCCATTTTATCAATTCCTGTTTTTCATTGGATATCCGTATAACACTGCACGGATGCGGCAAAAGATCCGCCTCTCAGCCGCAGGGGATTTATTCAGAGGTTCCTAAGGAAAACCATATGTGGAGGGATATCATGACACTTCTGACCAAGGCCAGCAGCTCCGGCGAGGTAACCCAGCGGGAGCGGGAAAATCTGGCGGTTGCTTACAAAGCTGCCTGTGAGGGTATGGTGCTGCTGAAAAACGACGGCTGCCTGCCCTTTGAAACGAAAAAGATCGCTCTGTACGGTGCGGGGGCATCCATGACCATCAAAGGCGGCACCGGCTCCGGCGAGGTCAACGAACGCCATTCCGTCACCATTGCGGAGGGACTGGAGGATCGGGGCTTCGAAATCACCACCAAAAGCTGGATCGGCAGATTTGAGAAAGCCTACGCAGAAGCGCTGGCGGCCTACAACCAGGAGAAGGTCAAGCAGATCAATTTCCTGAAGCCGGACACGATCATGCAGTCCCTTTTCGATACCTTCCGGGGAGGCGTGGACTGCGCGGTCACCCGGGAGGATATTGACGGGAGCGAAACCGACGCATGCATCTATGTTCTCAGCCGTCAGGCCGGTGAGGGCTTTGACCGGAAGGCGGAGAAGGGAGAGCTGTACCTGACGGATGGGGAAAAGGAAGATATCCGCCTGTGCGCTGAAAGCTATGCCCATTTTCTTCTGGTCATCAACTGCGGCTCCTCCATGGACATGGCGTTTACGGAGGAAATTCCCGGCATCGACGGAATTATTTATCTGTGCCAGCTGGGGACTGAAGGCGGACATGCCTTTGCCGACGTGGTTTCCGGCGCTGTGACGCCCTCCGGAAAGCTCTCCGACACCTGGGCAAAGCGGTATGCCGACCTTCCGTTCGCCAATGAATACAGCTACTTAAACGGCAACCTGACGGATGAATACTACAAAGAGGGCATCTATGTCGGCTACCGGTATTTTGACAGCTTCCATGTGGAGCCTGCCTATCCCTTCGGCTTTGGACTGAGCTATACCACCTTCACCCTGCATTCTGCCGGCGTCTGCGCCGAGGGCAGCCGGGTGAGCGTCAAAGCCTCCGTCACCAACACCGGCGATACCTACACCGGCAAGGAGGTGGCGCAGCTGTACGTTTCCGCGCCCAATGGGGAAATGCGGAAGGAATACCAGTCTCTGGCGGCCTTCGGCAAGACAAAGGCCCTGGCGCCCGGGGCACGGCAGGTGCTGGAGCTGAGCTTTGATGTAAAGTCCATTGCCAGCTTCCGGGAAGAAGATTCCTGTTATGTACTGGAAGCGGGGGACTATATTCTGCGGCTGGGCAATTCCTCCCGGAACACCATTCCGGTGGGAGTGCTGACGGTGGAACAGGAGATCATTGTTTCCCGCCACTGCCCGGTCTGCCCGCTGCAGTCTCCCATTGAGGAGCTGATGGCCCCGGCCTTCCCGGCAGAGCCGGTGGATGCCGGACTGCCCAGAATTGTCATTGAGCCCACCGCCGTGGAGACGGTAACGTATACCTACGAAACACCGGAGGAATGCCCGGATGAGCGGGTGCAGAAATTCCTGAACACCCTGTCGCTGAGAGACATGGCGGAAATCGTAGTGGGCAAGGGCATGTTCGGCGGTGAAACCCGGTTCACCCTGCCCGGTTCCGTGGGCAACACCACGTCGAAATTCTGGGACCGGGGACTTGCCAACGTGGCGCTGTGCGACGGCCCCGCCGGCCTTCGCATCCAGAAGCGGTCTGCCGTGGACAAATACGGAAGGGTCAAAGCCATCGACCAGGTATTGTCCGCCTATGATATGCTGCCCGGCTTTGTAAAGCAGTTCATGACAGGCAACCCGGACAGGGACACGGTGCTCTACCAGTACACCACCGCATTCCCCGTTGCCAACGCTCTGGCCCAGAGCTGGAACGTGGAGCTGATGTATGAGGTGGGCAGCGCCATTTACCGGGAGATGAAGGAGTACGGCTGCACCTTCTGGCTGGCGCCCGCCGTGAATATTCACCGCAATCCCCTGTGCGGGCGGAATTTTGAGTACTTCTCCGAGGATCCCAGACTGTCCGGTATGATGGCTGCCGCCATCACCCGGGGCGTCCAGCAGGAGCCGGGGTACTATGTCACCGTGAAGCACTTCGCCTGCAACAATCAGGAGGACAACCGCAACCGGGTTTCCAGCAATCTCAGCCAGCGGGCCCTCCGGGAGATTTATCTGCGCGGCTTTGAAATCTGCGTCCGGGAGGGCGGCGCAAAGAGCGTCATGACCTCCTACAACAGGGTCAACGGCGTCTATTCTCCCAACAGTCATGATCTGTGCACCAAGGTCCTGCGCTGCGAGTGGGGCTTTGACGGGGTGGTTATGACGGACTGGTTCTCCACCAAAAAGGGGCTTGGCAGAAACGATCTGGCCATGCAGGCGGGCAACGACCTGATCATGCCCGGCGGCGGATCGTTCAAGCTGGAAATTCTGCAGGGCGTCAAGTCCGGCATCATCTCCGAAAAGGACGTGCGCCGCTGCTGTGCCAACGTGCTGAAAGCCATTTTTGACAGCGCCACCCAGAAAGAGTACATCGGATGAGGGAACCTCTGATGAAATCGTCTGCGGCTGTGGCCGGAGCTTCCGGCCCAACTTATCAGTTATGAAAATTGGAAATAAATACAGGATTCCTCAATTTTCACAACTTCAATTTGGGATGGAAGCTCTTTACCATTGTTTTGAGAACTTTCATTTTTGGTGGCGCTGTACTCAGCATGGGGATTTAATAAGAAATAGTATCAAACCTTCTTAAGAAAACTGCCCGGTACCAAACGGTACCGGGCAGAGCTGTCTTCTGACTTTGGACCGGCTCCGGGATTTCCCCGGAGCTTTCTGATAGTTTGGAGAATACAGATACATGCATACCGGCCTGACGCGGCAGACAGGTGAATTGTAATTTGTTTGAGGGGTTGTCATTCCAAGTGAGCGCAGCGAGTCGAGGAATCTGCGCGTTTCGCTGCCAATTGCAGTTCATTCCGTGCCGGGATCCTTCGACGCGCTTCGCTTGCCCGGGATGACAACATTTTTTTGTGCCACAGTTTTTTGAGCTGTACCGGTCGAGGGGGCCAAAGGATGTACGACGGCCACCCAAGGTTCGTAACGCATTGGCTGCCGGGATCTGATACGCATTTTCAGGGGATCCGGATCCCCATGGCCTGCATCTGCTGGCGAAGTTCACCGGCGTCGCCATGGAAAACGATGCCTGACATGCATGTGCGTTCGGCGCCCTCAATGTTCTGGGCGGAATCGTCGATAAACAGGCACTCCTGCGGTACGAGGTGAAAGGTTTGATACAGCAGACGGTAGATTTCCGCCTCGGGCTTGATCAGCTTGACATCTGCCGAGATCAGCGTCCCGTCAAAATATTGGCTGCCGGGAACCCGGGGCCAGTATTCATGCTGACGATAGCTGGCGTTGGAAAGCAGATACACCCCGTATCCCGCTTTCTTCAAATCGGCAACCAGCTGCTCCATCCCGGCAACGGGAAGAATGGGACGATCCCAGCGGTCAACCAGCAGGTGCGCCGCTGGGTGAAGCCGCTGCGGAAGGCGGCGGCACATGCTTTCAGCGGCCTCGGCCTCCGTCATGGAGCCGCGATCCATCCGCGCCCACTCCACCGAGAGGTAGACATTGTCCAGAAGCAGCTTTCTGTCCGCTCCCTGAACGCCGACGGTGTCCAGAAAGAACTCCCGGTCAAAGCGGAGCAGAACGTTTCCCATGTCAAAAACGATATTTTTAATCATCAGACGATCTTAACCTTTCCCTTTGTGGCCCGGAATACGATGACCAGCGAAATAATCGTTGTAACGGTGAGAATGGTGGCCAGGGCAGCAGCGGTGCCGTCGCTCATGCGGACGACCTCCTGATAAATGGCGACGGCGATGGTGGAGGTCTTTCCGGAGTAGAGCATGATGGAGCTGCTCAGCTCATTGATGCAGGTGATCCAGCTGAGAACCGCGCCGGACATGATGCCGGGGAGCATCATCCGGGCCGTGACCGTGAAGAAGGTCCTCATGGGCGATACGCCCAGATTGATCGATGCCTCTTCTATAAACGGATCCATCTGATACAAAAACGCGCTGCCGGAGCGGACGGTGTAGGGGAGCTTGCGAATGATGTATGAGATGATCATGATGGCCGAGGTGCCTACCAGAACCAGAGGCTTACGGTTGAAGGCCACGATCAGGCCGATACCCAGAACAGAACCGGGGATGACATAGGGGAACATGATCAGCGTATCAATGAGGCTGGCGATCTTGCCCTTCTTGCGGACGAGAACGTAGGACACCAGAATGCCGATAAAGATGATAAATACGATGGCGACCAGGGAGAATATGTAGGTGTTGCTGATATTCCGGCCCAGGCGGGACATAATGGTGCGGTAGTTATTCAAGTTGATGCCCTTAATGACGCCGGAGAAGCTGCGCTCAATAAAGGACTGGCAGACCACGACGATCTGAGGCAGGAATGCAAGACCGACCACAATGTAGATCGGCAGGGAGGCAAGGAAGCGCCTGAAGCCGTGGAGCTGGGTCTCCTGCGGCGGACGCAAAGAACTCATGGTGTAATTCCGCTTTTCCACAACCAGCTTCTGGAAGCCCAGCATGGCAAGAGAGCAGAACACGATGATGACCGACAGCGCCGAGGCCATGTAGGGATCGGTGGCGCTTTCAGACATGTACTCGTTATACACCAGCACCGGCAGCACGGTGTAGCCCTCGCCCAAAAGCATGGGGGTGCCGAAATCAGCCAGACAGGTCATGAACACCATGATGCAGCCGGCCAGGATAGAGGGGAGAATGACGGGCAGCGTCACCGTCCAGATCCGGCGGAGTTTGCTCATGCCCAGATTCTCGGAGGCTTCCTCCAGGGAACTGTCGATGCTGTTCATGGCGCCGGAGGTGTACAGGTAGATGTAGGGGAACAGATGCAGGGTAAACACAAAGATGATGCCGCCCCGGCCGTAAATGGTGGGCGCGGTCAGGCCAACCTTTGCCAGCAGCCTTGCCAGCAGGCCGTTGCGGCCCATCAGAATAATCCAGGAGTAAGCGCCGATAAAGGGAGGGCTCATCAGGCTCATGATGATGAAGATGTGCAGGATCTTCTTGCCCGGAATGTTGTAGCGCGTGATGAGATAGGCGATGGGAACACCGACCAGAGTCGTGGTGAACACTGTGGAGAAGCACACGACCATGGAGCGCAGCAGTGTCTGGTAGTAGTAGGGCTTCGTGAAGAAACGCTTGAAGTTGTACAGCGTCAGGCCCTCCACCTTACTGGAAAACACGCTCTTCGTGATGATGTTGTAGAAGGGGTAGACAATGAACAGACACATCGCCAGAATCACGAACAGCTTTGTAAAGGACCAGAAATCCGGTTTCCACCGGGAATTAAGCCGTTTGTTCACAGACTGAGCACCTCCTCGCTCTCGTCGTACAGGCTGATGCGTGCGGGGTCAAAGCTCAGATGCACCTTCTCGCCGTCGCTGTGGACTTCGGTGGTATCCTTGGTGTATTCGTTGACGATCAGACTCTGACCGTCGTTGAGCTGTACCTCGTACTCAATGAAATCACCCAGGAAGGTTGAGAACAGAATGGTACCGGGCATACCGCTTTCGGAGAAGAAGAGCTGTTCGGGGCGGGCGGAAATCCTGCCCTTTCCCGTATAGGCCCGGCAAACGGGAACGGTAATGTCCAGCTCGCCTTTGATGCTGACGGCGGCGTCACCGGCAGCGGATGCCTTCACGTCGCAGTCCAGGAAGTTGCTCACGCCGATAAAGCCCGCGACGAAAGGATTCTGGGGCTTGGCGTAGATTTCCCGGGGGGTACCGATCTGCATGATGTGCCCTTCCTTCATGACGGCGATCCGGTCGGAGATGGCCAGCGCTTCCTCCTGATCGTGGGTGACGTAGATGGTGGTGATACCGAGGCGGCGCTGGAGCTTCTTGATGACGGAACGCATCTGCACTCTCAGCTTCGCGTCCAGATTGCTCAGGGGCTCATCCATCAGAAGCACACTGGGCTCGATGACGAAGGCCCGGGCCAGAGCGACGCGCTGCTGCTGGCCGCCGGACAGCTCGTTGGGCTTCCGGTCTGCCAGGTGGGAGATCTGTACCAGCTCCAGCGCTTCATCCACCTTGGGCTTTATTTCCTTTGCGGGCATCTTCCGCGCCTTGAGACCGTAGGCAACGTTTTCCCGGACGGTAAGGTGGGGGAAGATGGCGTAGTTCTGGAACACCATGCCGATGTCGCGCTTGTGGGCGGGAACGTCGTTGATCCGCTTTTCACCAAAATAGAAGTCGCCGCCCTCAATGGAATTGAAACCGGCTATCATACGCAGGAGCGTGGTTTTGCCGCAGCCGGAGGGGCCGAGAAGCGTAAAAAATTCCCCTTCCTGAATGTCCAGTGAAACGCTGTTCAGCGCGGTGAAATCGCCGTAGCGCTTCACGGCGTCCTTGATAATGACTTGATTGCTCATATGGTGTCCTCCAGTATCTAAAAAATGTTGCGCGCGGTTCAAAAGTATGCCGGTGGATCCGGCACAGTTTTCAGCCGCAGGCACATACCGCAAGGAGGCACCCTGGAGGGTGCCTCCCGCAAGTAAGTAGGGGAATTAACCGGCGATCAGGTCGTTGAACTGCTCCTTGATGGTATCTCTGTTGGAGGCAGCATAACCAAAGTCGTAGTTGCCGACGTTGCACTCATCCAGAGAGCACAGGCCCTTGGGGGCGATGTCGGAACGGACAGGGCGGCGGGCCCAGTCGGCGTTCTGCGCGGTCTGGCACTCGGCGCTGGTGACGAAGTCGATGAACAGCTTGGCGTTCTCCTCGTTGGGGCAGTCCTTAATCAGGGCGACACCGTCGGGAACCGCGGAGTTGCTCTCGGGGTAGACAAAACCGATGTCGGGGTTGTCGGCGTAGAGGACAGCGGACTTCTCAATGGTCACGCCCAGGGCGTACTCGCCGGAAGCCACCAGCTTGTGGCAGTTGCCGGAGGAGTCCTGCAGCTTGCCGTCCAGGTTGGCGATGAGTCTGGCGACCAGATCCCAGCCTTCCTCGATGGTGGGCTGGCTGAAAAGCATGGTGCACAGCTGCGTGTAGGCGGAGCCGGACTTGGAGGGAGAGCAGTAGGCAATCTTGCCCTTCAGGTTCTCGTTGCACAGGCCTTCCCAGGTGGTGGGAACATCCGCCTCGTCAATCAGGGTCTTGTTGTAGATGAAGACCATGGGCAGGGGAGACTCGCCGATCCAGTAGCCGTCGGCATCCTTGTAGGCGTCGCCGATGAACTCGTCGTTGGCGCAGACATAGGGCTGGAAGTAATCGGTGTAAGCGGCCAGAGTATCGGCTCCGCCGCCCCACAGCACGTCGCCCTGGGGATTGGCGGCCTCAGCGACGATACGCTGACACAGCTCGCCGGTACCGGCTGCGATGACCTCAACGTCGATGTTGGGGTACTTCTCTTCGAACTGGGCTACGCCCGCGTTCAGAGGATCGGCATCGTGGGGAGAGTAGACAACCAGCTTGCCGGTGTAGTCCTCGGGAGCCTTCTCGGGAGCGGGAGTTTCCTCGGCGGGAGCTTCCGCTGCGGCAGGGGCTTCCGTCTCGGCCTTGGGAGCGTCGGTGGCCGCGGGCGTGCTGCTCGTGCCGCAGGCGCACAGCGCAAAGACCATGCTCAGAACCAAAAGCAGTGCAAGAATCTTTTTCATGGGTTTTCCTCCTGTTAAATGAAATTCAGTGGGGCCGGCGCATCTCACGCAGACACCCTCCTCATGAGACTCATTATAGCACTGCTATCGTGATATTGCAACAAAAACTTGAGTCGAAACTGAAAAAAATAGGCAAAATGAACGTATCTTTCATGGGGAGACTCTTTTGACAGGAAGATCATCATGAGACGGAAACCGCTGCACAGAAACGTAAAGAAACAAAAAGAATCCCGCAGCGGTGCAGAAACGGTCCTGGTTTTTCATAAAACGGTTAAATACCGTTTTATGAGACCGCGGTCTCGCGGTCAGCGGCATCGCCGCTAAATAACGTAGTCCATACATTTCTCGCCGCCACTGGCGGACAGCGCGATAAGCGCAGGATAAAATGGTATGAACCATGTTATCGAGAAATTGACCATGTATCTGCAGCCGAGAGGGATTCCAATTGACAATTTTGGGCAGACTGCGGGTTATTCGAACAGGGGAAGGGGGACGTCGTAGACACTGTGGCCGGTTTCCAGGGCTTCACCCTCCACGGTGATGGTCATGGAATCCGCCCCATAGGCCGTCAGGAAGGTGTTGACCACGCTGCCAATGGTCACATATTCTCCGGCGGTGCCCTGGGTGAACAGGAAGTCCCGGAACGCGGCGTTAAAATCCACGTTCAGATGGACGGTATCCGGGGCATCCGACTGGACGGCGGTTTCCAGAGTGTTGACCGCCACGTCCCCGGGAACCACGCCCGCCAAAGCAAGCTGGTTCAGGATCTCTTCTTCCGTGACGGCGGTGACGGCAGCTTCGGTGGTGACGAAGCCCTCAGCCATGTCGTCCGGCGCGTAGACGGTGAGCTTGACCGATTCCGGTTCGGCGGTTTCGGGAGACGCGGACGGTACCGGCGCGACGGTCTGCTCCGGGGCGGCTTCTGCCCTCCGGGTTTCATCGGACGAAGCCGCCGCGCACCCGGTAAGCAGCAGACAGCAAAGAAGCAAAGCAAAGATCTTTTTCATGGAAGTTCCTCCTTGTACGGAACGGGATGGAAGGATACCGGCAGGGGAGGGCAATCGTGTTCCCTTTGGGCCGGGACAATAAATGCGGGACTTCCTTTCGAAAGCCCCGCATTTTGAACGTTTACTCGTCCAGATCAACGTAATCCAGGGAAACCCAGCCCTTGCTGGTGCAGCCCCAGGTGGTGCTGCCAACCTCAAGCTGGTACAGAACCTGAATGACCTCGTCCGTGTTCAGCTTGCCGACGGAATCATATGTGGTGCCGGGGCCGCTGCGGATGTTCAGCTCGTCGGTGGTGACGGTGCCTTCCACCGTCTTGCCGACGTCGGTGCCGTCCACATAGACGTAGCTCATGGAGATCCAGCCTTTATCGGTGCAGCCCCAGGTGGTATCGCCGTAAGTAAACTGCTCCAGAACCTTGACGCGGTCGCCGCTGGAATAGGAGCCGACGGAATCGTATTTGGTTCCGGGGCCGCTGCGGATGTGCAGACCATCCACGGTGACAACGCCCTTGGCGGACTTGGAGCCGGTGGTGCCGTCCTGATAGACATAGTTCAGGGAAATCCAGCCCTTCGAGATACGGCCCCAGTCGCCGCTCTTTTCCAGAATCTCCACCCGGTCACCGTAGGTCAGAGTGCCCACCCGGTCGCCGTCAGTGCCGGAGGAGCTGCGGATATTCAGTTCGGAAGCGGTGACGATGCCCTTGGCGACAACGGCGGTGCTGCCGTTGCCGGCAGTGTTATTGTTGTTCGTGTTGGAATCCGTGTTGTTATTTGTGTTGGTGCCGCTGCCGGTGGTGTTGACGTACTCCATCTTGATCCATCCCTTGTTGGTGCGGCCCCAGCCGTTCTGGGTTTCCAGAATGGTGACCACATCGCCCTTGGCATAGCTGCCAAGCACCTTGCCAGCGGCGCTGGCTTCGTCCCGGATGTACAGACCGTTGGCGGTGATGACGCCCTTGATATTCTGGGTGTCGGTGCCGGAAGCGGGCTGGGTAGGCGCAGGCTCCGATGCGTCGGGATCGGTCTCGCTGCCCACAGCGCCGTTCTGGGTAGAGAACATTTCCACATAGTCCATGCAGATCCAGCCGCTGACCGGGGAGCTGATCATGCCCCACTTGATTTCGGCAATGGATTCCTGCCGCAGAATCTCCACCACGGTGCCGGCATCCAGAGTGCCGGTAACGTTGGCATCCTTGCTGGGGATGACCCGGACGCTGATCTGGTTGGTGACGGTACCCATGTTCTCATTGTATACAATGGGCTCGGTGGTGGGAGGAACCGTCGTCTGCGTCGGCTCGGAGGTGTCCGAAAGATTCAGGTTGAGAGAGGGCTCTGTGGACGGCTCGGTGGAACCGCTGTCTTTTTTGCAGCCGGCAAACATGCCGATCATCAGAAGCATAGTCAGAATCAGGCTCACAAGTTTTCTGAGCTTACAGGTGTTGGAGAAATTCATGGCGTAACCTCACTTTCGTCTCATTTCTCAAACATATTATAGCGGGAAAGGGGGAAAGTGTCAATAGGATAAGAATTTCTTAATATCATTTCCAGCGTTTTCCGCCCTTTTTTGGAACCCTTAGAGGCGCTTCGACCGGGTTTTTCTGAAAAAATACGGAAGAATTTTCAGTTTTTGGGCGGAAAAACCGAATGAATGGCACCGGAAGGGGCGGCGGCTCTTTCGGGGAAACGGCCCGGGTTTTTCCATTCAAGGCTTGACAACCACGCATGTGAAATGGTAAAATACTCCCGAAATAAATATCGTGTTGAGCGGAAAGAGTACCGTGTTTCGCACCCTCAGAGAGTCCGGGCCGCTGGCTGGAAGCCCGGATGGCGTCGTGCGCGGGAAGGTGCGTCCGGGAGCGAATGCGTTGTCAAAAGTGATAAATGAGAGTGGAACCGCGAGCTTTGCCCGCCTCTTGTACTTATGTGTGCGAGAGGCGTTTTTATTTTATAGATGGAGGAAACCAAATATGTATCTGTACAATTCCCTGACCCATAAAAAGGAACTGTTCGTTCCCAACGACCCCAACCTTGTGAAAATGTACACCTGCGGCCCCACCGTGTACCACTATGCCCACATCGGCAACCTGCGCACCTACATCATGGAGGATGTGCTGGAAAAGAGCCTGCGGTATCTGGGCTACAACGTCAAGCGGGTTATGAACATCACCGACGTGGGACATCTGGCCTCCGATGCCGACACCGGCGAGGATAAAATGCTCAAGGGCGCCCGGCGGGAGCACAAGACCGTTATGGAGATCGCGAAATACTATACCGATGCTTTCTTTGCCGACTGCGACAAGCTGAACATCAAGCGCCCCGACGTGGTGGAGCCTGCCACCAACTGCATCGACGAATATATTCATATGGTGCAGACGCTGCTGGACAAGGGCTGCGCGTATCTTGCCGGGGGCAACGTGTACTTTGACACGTCCACCCTGAAGCAGTATTACGTCTTTAACGACCATGACGAGGAAGATCTGGCGGTAGGCGTCCGGGAGGGCGTGGAAGAGGACACCAACAAGAAAAACAAGAACGACTTTGTCCTCTGGTTTACCAAGAGCAAGTTCGAGGATCAGGCGCTGAAATGGGATTCTCCCTGGGGCGTGGGCTATCCCGGCTGGCATATTGAGTGCTCCTGCATTTCCATGAAGCATCTGGGGGAGGATCTGGACATCCACGCCGGCGGCATTGACAACGCCTTCCCCCACCACACCAACGAGATCGCCCAGTCGGAGAGCTTCCTGGGGCACAAGTGGTGCAATTACTGGTTCCATGTCCACCACCTGAATACGGACAACGGCAAAATGAGCAAGTCCAAGGGAGAATTCCTGACGGTTTCCCTGCTGGAGCAGAAGGGCTACGATCCCATGGCCTACCGCCTGTTCTGCCTGCAGAGCCACTACCGCCGGAATCTGGTGTTCAGCTGGGAAAATCTGGATAACGCCGTGGCGGCTTACGACAAGCTGATTGCCAAAATTGCCGCCCTCAAGCCCGAGGGCGAGGTGGATAGCGAAGCGTTCAGCAAGCTGAAAGAGCGCTTTGTGGGCGCGCTGAACGGCGATCTGAACACCTCCGTTGCCGTCACCGCCCTGTACGATGTGCTGAAGGCCAGGTGCAATGATGCCACCAAGCTGGCGGCCATTGCCGACTTCGATCAGGTGCTGTCCCTGAATCTGCTGTCCGCTGCCGAAGCGCTTCGGAAAAAGCAGGCCGATGAGGAAGCGGCGGCTGCCGATCCCGAGATCGACGCCCTGGTGGCTGCCCGGACGGAGGCAAAAAAGGCGAAGAATTTTGCCGAGGCTGACCGCATCCGGGACGAACTGAAAGCCCGGGGCATCGAAATCATCGACACCCCCCAGGGCGCCAAGTGGAGAAAAGTATGAAGCTGCTTATCTTAGACGGCAACAGCGTTATCAACCGTGCCTATTTCGGTGTAAAGCCTCTGACCACCCGGGAGGGGCTTTACACCCATGCCATTTACGGCTTTCTCAACATTCTGGAACGGATGGAGAAGGAGGAGCAGCCGGAGGCCGTCTGCGTTGCCTTTGACCTCCACGGCCCCACCTTCCGGCATTTGCAGTACGACGGCTACAAGGCCACCCGTCACGGAATGCCCGAGGAGCTTGCCCAGCAGATGCCCATTTTGAAGGATGTCCTGCGGGCCATGAACATTCCCATTTACGAGTGTCAGGGCTGGGAAGCCGACGATGTCATCGGCACCGTAGGCAGGATCTGCAGCAACTGCGGCTGGGAGTGCGTCATCGTCACCGGCGACCGGGATTCGCTGCAGCTCATCGACGATAACGTCCACGTCAAGCTGGTGATCTCCAAGCCCGGTCAGACCACGGCGACGCTGTACGACGAGGAAAAGTTCCGGGAGGAATACGGCTTTGAGCCGAAAAAGCTCATCGACCTGAAAGCCCTCATGGGAGATTCCTCCGACAATATCCCCGGCGTTGCGGGGGTTGGGCCCAAGACGGCGAAGGAGCTGCTGGCGAAATTCGGCAGCCTGGACGGGGTGTATGCCCATCTGGACGATGCTTCCATCCGTCCCAAGCTCCGGGAAAAGCTGGAGGCGGGAAAAGAGAATGCCTACCTCTCCTTTGACCTTGCCACCATCCGCCCGGAAGCGCCCATCGACTTTGAACCCAGGGATGCCATTGTCCAGCCCTATAACCGCCCGGAGCTGTACAAGCTGTTCCAGAAACTGGAATTCGTGCGGCTGATCGACAAATACGGCCTCCGGGGCGCGGCGCTGGAAGCGCCCAAGCCGGAGGTGAAGGTGGCTGCCTTGCCCCGGCGGGATGCCATGCCCGAAAATGTGGACGCCTGCGCCGTGTATTTTGCGGGAGACGGCAGTCTCGGCCTTGCCTGGGCGGACGGCGTCTGCGCCCTGACCCCCATGGAGGTCAGGATGGGCAGCGTTTCTCTTGCCGGCAAGAAGCTGATTTTCCACGACAGTAAAACCGTTATGCACCGGCTGGATGAGCTGGATGCGGCGACGGGAGAGTGCGTATTTGACACCGCGCTGGCGGCTTACGACCTGAACCCTTCCCAGTCCGATTACCCCGTTTCCAAGCTGGCGACCAACTTCCTGGGTTCCGGCGTGGAGGATGGCGATGCCGCCGGCTGCGCCGAAGCTCTGTGGCAGCTGCGCCCGGTGCTCACGGAAGAGCTGGAAAAGAACGGTATGGACAAGCTCTACCGGGAAATCGAGCTGCCCCTTTGCCGGGTGCTCTACCGCATGGAAAACCGGGGCATCTGTATCGACCGGGAGCAGCTGGAGCAGTTCGGCGTGATGCTTTCCCAGCGGATATCCGACTGCGAAAAGCTGATTTTCTCCTATTCCGATGGGGAATTCAACATCAATTCCACCAGGCAGCTGGGGGAGCTGCTCTTTGACAAGCTGGGGCTGCCTCCGGTGAAAAAGACCAAAACCGGCTATTCCACCAACGCCGATGTGCTGGAAAAGCTGAAAAACAAGCATCCCATCATTCCCGCCATTATGGATTACCGGATGCTGACCAAGCTGAAATCCACCTATGCCGACGGCCTGATGAAGGAGATCCGCAGCGACGGCAGGATCCACACGACCTTCCAGAATCTGGTAACCGCCACGGGGCGGCTTTCCTCCACGGAGCCGAATCTGCAGAATATCCCGGTGCGCACCGACCTGGGCGCGGAGATCCGGAAGATGTTCGTCCCCAAGCCCGGCTGCGTGCTGGTGGATGCGGACTACAGCCAGATCGAGCTGCGTGTGCTGGCCCATATTGCGGATGACAAAACCATGCAGAAGGCTTTCTGCGACCATATGGACATCCACGCGGCCACGGCTTCTCAGGTCTTTAACGTTCCTGTGGAGGGCGTGACGCCCCTGCAGCGCCGCCATGCCAAGGCGGTAAATTTCGGCATCGTCTACGGCATTTCCGAGTTCTCTCTGGCGGAGGATATCGGTGTTTCCCGGTATGAAGCCCGGGACTATATCGACAGCTATCTGAACAACTACCGTGGCGTGAAGGCATATATGCAGAAGGTGGTGGCGGATGCCCGGGAGACCGGGTATACCGAGACTCTGTTCGGACGCCGGCGCTATATCCCGGAGCTGAAAAGCAGCAATTTCAACATCCGCAGCGGCGCGGAGCGCATCGCGCTGAACACGCCCATTCAGGGCACGGCGGCGGATCTGATCAAGCTGGCCATGATCCGGGTGGAAGGTGCCCTTCAGGAAGCATATCCTCAGGCGAAGCTCCTGCTGCAGGTGCACGACGAGCTGATTGTGGAATGCCCGGAGGAAATTGCCCCGGAGGTGGCGGCGCTGGTCAGCCGGGAGATGGAAAACGTGGCGTCCCTCAGCGTTCCGCTCACAGCGGAGGCGAAATTCGGAAAGAGCTGGTACGAGGCAAAATGAATTATACCAATATGAGGCCCCAACACGTTGCCCAGGTGGCGGCGTTGGAAAAGCTCTGCTTTTCTGACCCCTGGAGTGAAGCAAGCATTGCCTCTGAGCTGCAAAACGAGCTTTCCCTGTGGCTTGTGGCGCTGGAGGGAGAGCAGGTTGCGGGCTATGTCGGCTCTCAGACGGTGCTGGGGGAGACGGATATGATGAACATTGCCGTCCACCCCGATTTCCGGCATCAGGGCATTGCCGCCGGCCTGATCGCCGGCCTGATCGGCGAATTGCGTCTGCGGGGAAGCCGCTGCCTGACGCTGGAGGTCCGTGCCTCCAACGCCCCCGCGAGAAACCTGTACGGGAAGCTGGGCTTCCGGCAGGTCGGCCTGCGGAAGAATTACTACCATAACCCCAAAGAGGACGGGCTCATTCTGAGAAAGGAGTGGGAAATTTGAATATTTTAGCCGTGGAATCCTCCTGCGACGAAACGGCCGTCGCCATCGTCCGCGACGGGCGGGAGGTGCTCACCGACTGCATCGCGTCTCAGGTTGACCTGCACCGCATCTACGGCGGCGTGGTGCCCGAAATCGCGTCCAGAAAGCACATCGAGGCCATCTATGGACTGTCGGATCAGGCGCTGGCGCAGACAGGACTGACCCGGAAGGATATTGACGCCGTGGCGGTGACCTACGCCCCCGGTCTCATCGGGGCGGTGCTGGTGGGGGTGAACTTTGCCAAGGCCGCTGCTTTTGCCATGGGCAAGCCCCTGATCCCGGTGCACCACATCCGCGGGCACATTGCCGCCAACTACCTTTCCTACCCTGATCTGGAGCCGCCCTTTCTGTGTCTGGTGGTCTCCGGCGGGCACACCATGATTGTGGAGGTCAAGGACTACACCGACATGAACATTCTGGGCACCACCCTGGACGATGCGGCAGGGGAGTCCTTTGACAAGGTGGCAAGAGTTTTGGGAATGCCCTATCCCGGCGGCGCGGCGCTGGACAAGGCCGCGAAGCTGGGGGACGAGACAAAATATGTCCTTCCCCGGAGCAAGAGCGGAGAGAATCCCTACAACATGAGCTTTTCCGGTCTGAAAACCGCCGCGCTGAACCTGATCCACCATGCCCGGCAGGTGGGGGAGGAGCTGGACATCCCCAGCCTTTGCGCCGCCTTTTCCGCCGCCGTGTCCGACACGCTGGTGCCCCGGGCGGTGATGGCGCTGGAAGAAACCGGCTGTCGGAAAATTGCCGTGGCCGGAGGCGTGGCCGCCAATTCCCGCATCCGCGCGGACATTCTCGCTGCGGCACAGAAGCTGGGGGCGGAGGTGTACATGCCGCCGCTTTCCCTCTGCGGAGACAACGGCGCCATGATCGGCGCGCAGGCGTACTATGAATATCTGGCCGGCAATGTGGCGGATATGGGTCTGAACGCCTACGCCACCAAGTCCATTCTGGGAGAAGCCCTTTAATACTATTCTCAATAAAAATGTTTCATTTTTATTGAGAAGGCACCGCCTGATGGCGTTGCCAAATATGTGATTTTCTATCCCGAAAATCACATATTCCCGTCTCAAAGGATTCTCTAATGAAAATGTTTCATCAAAATTGATGAAACATTTTATACTGATTCTCAATAAA
This sequence comes from Faecousia sp., assembly GCA_051867075.1. Taxonomy (GTDB): domain Bacteria; phylum Bacillota; class Clostridia; order Oscillospirales; family Oscillospiraceae; genus Faecousia. The sequence goes on from JBJDYG010000110.1 coordinate 32,414, forward strand.
AAACTTTCATTCGCAAGAATTGAAGTTTTTTGTTAGAGAATCATATAAGACGGGATTCTGTGATTTTTCTTTCCTAAAATCACAGAATCGGCAACGCCGCAAGGCGGTGCCTTCTTATTAAAAGAGAATCAGTATAAAAAAGCGGGAGATGAACGATCTCCCGCTTTTGCAGCGTGTCAAAAAAGCCTCGCAGAGTTTGCCGCGAATGCGGCAAATAAAGTCAAAATCATTTTCTGCCGGGGCGTGTACCTGGCAGAAAATTCTTCTCAGGCTGCAAGTGCGGGAGTTGTGCGCCTGTGGCGCACAAGGAGTGCGCGCAGCAGACTGCGAAAATCTGTCGGAAAAGCCCGAAGGGGTTTTTCGACAATCTGAAAGCGGGAGATGAACGATCTCCCGCTTTTGGTGTATAATCTGGGCCCGGATATGCAGGCGGCTGCTATCAGAAGGTAACGAAAAGTTACAAAATGCCTGTATTTTCACGGTTTTGACAGCCTTCGACACTCTGGTTTGTCCCCATCCTGTGGAAAAAACTGTGGAAACTGTGTATAACGGTGTGAATATTCCGCGCTTATCCACCGCTGCTTCAGCGGGCGGAGGCCGAAATACCGGTTGACAAAGCAGGATGTGCGTGCTATGATGTTTCCAGAATTTTGAAGAAAGGAGGAAGTGAATATGTTGAAGACCGTTTTGACTGTTTTTGGCGGAAGACTTGCTCCTTGGGTAACTGTGCGGTAGGGAATATCTGCACGGGTTGTTTGTGCGGCGCAGGCTTCGGCCTGGGCCGTTTTTTTTGTCATGCTATGAGGTAGAAGAATGAAAGAAATGCTGCAATATCTGAAGCCCTACTGGAAAGGGCTGATTGCCGCCACGGCTGCCGTGGCGGTCTCTACGCTGTGCGATTTGCTGCTGCCAACCATTATGAGCGAAATTCTGAATAACGGTGTTTACCGGGCGGACTTTTCCTACATTGTCAGGTGCTGCGCCGTGATGGGGGCTGTGGCCCTGCTGGGGCTGGGCACGGTGATCCTGGGGGCGAAAATTTCCAACGACATCGTGGCGTCCTTCTGCGCCGATGTGCGAAGCGCCGTGTTCCGCAAGGTCAACCAGATGAGCTTTGAGGAATTTGGCGCCCTCGGCACGGCGGCGCTGGTAACCCGGTGCTCCCACGACGTGGAGACCGTCAGCTGGATCGCGGCGGAGCTGTCCGGCACCGTCGTCACCATCCCGGTGCTGTTTTTCGGCGGCGTTGTCCTGTCGCTGCGGAAGGATGCGGCACTGTCGCTGACCATGCTGGCATTTGTTCCTGTGATTCTGGCGATCGTTTTGTATATCGGGAAACGGATTGACGGCATCTGGGAAATCTCCGACCGGTAT
>JBJDYG010000111.1:0-6672 GCA_051867075.1 Faecousia sp.
TCAGGCCGCAGGGCTCGGACTTGGAGGGCATCAGGTAGATGTCGCCGCCGGCGTAGATCCGGGCGGCAAGCCCCAGATTGAAGGTGATCTTCGCGGATACCTGCTCGGGGAACTGGTTTGCCAGCTCCTTGAAGAAGCTCTCGTACTGCGCTTCGCCGGTACCCAGAATCAGCAGCTGGGCATTCTCCTCCCACAACAGGCGGCGGGCAATGTAGCACAGCAGATCCAGACCCTTGTGACCGGCAAGTCTCGTGACCATAACCATCAGCGGCACGTCGGGCTTCACGGGCAGGCCCACCTCTTCCTGCAGGGCGGCCTTCACAGCGGCCTTGCCTTCCACGAAGGTCTCGGAATTGTAGTGGGCGGGCAGCGCTTTGTCCGTCTCGGGATTGAAGGTGTTTACGTCAATGCCGTTGGTGATGCCGGTGAGCTTCCAGGCGTTGTTTGCCAGAATGCCGTCCAGACCGTGGGCATAATAGGGATACATCAGCTCCCGGGCATAGGTTTCGGACACGGTGGTCACCAGATCGGCGGTCTCGATGGCGCCCTTCATCACGTTGACGGAGTTGTTCATGTCCAGCGTGGAGCGGTACTCCCAGGGGAGCCCCAGCACATCATCGAAGAAGCCGGCGTTTGCCCAGCCCTGGTACTCGATGTTGTGGATGGTGTACATACACCGGGTTCCGGGGAAGGCACCATGGTACATGGCCTTCAGGTAGATGGGAATGGGGGCGGTCTGCCAGTCGTTGCACTGAATGATATCCGGGATGAAGCCCAGAGCGATCATGGCGTCCAGACAGCCCCGGGAGAAGAAGGCAAAGCGCTCGCCGTCATCCATGTCGCCGTAGATGGCGCCGGTGCGGCCCCCGAAGTAATACTCGTTGTCCAGGAAATAGACCTGCACGCCGTCGCTGCGGTTTGTCAGCTTCATGACACCACAGTACTGCTGCCGCCAGCCCAGCCGGACCCGGAACTCCGCTGCCTTTTCCACGGTATAGGCGGCGTTGGTCTTGATCTTGCTGTAGTAGGGCAGGAACAGCGCGACTTCGGTGCCCTCGATGCGGGCCAGGGCGGCGGGGAGAGCCTCCATCACGTCGCCAAGACCGCCGGACTTGGCATAGGGTGCGCCCTCGGAGGCGCAGATGGCTATTTTCATACAGTTTCCCCCCTCTTGACGATGACGGGACTCTTTCTCGTGCCGATGAGCTTTGCGCCGGGAGTGACGGTGACATCCTTATCCAAAATGACGTACTTCAGCTCGGCGCCCTCGCCTACCACGGAGTCGTTCATGATGACGCAGTGCTCCACTTCAGCGCCCTTGGCGACGGTGACCTGACGGAACAGGACGCTGTCCTTGACTTCGCCCTCCAGCATGCAGCCGTCGGCCACCAGACAGTTGGTAATTTCGCACTCCTCGCCGTAGTAGGTGGGAACCCGGTCACGAACCTTGGTGTAGACGGGATGGCTGCCGCCGAACATATCGTGGCGGGTATCCCTGCCGATGAGAGCCAGAGAGTTGCTGAAATACTCCTCGACGGACTCGTTGAACATGGCAACGCCCTCAAAGGGGTAGACATTGACGGAGACCTTGCCCCGCTGCCAGCCGCCCATGACCAGATCCCGGTCCATGTGGAACTTGTCCCGGGCGATCATTTCCCCGGTCTGTGTAATGAGCCACTTCTTATTCAGCACAAAGATGTCCATGGAAGCAACGTAGTCGGAAGGCGCGGCGTAGTCAACCATCATGTCCGTTACATCGCCTTTTTCGTCCAGCTTCAGAGCCAGGTCGATCGTCTTTTCGCCGTTGCAGACGCCGGCTTTGGTGACCACGGTCACATCCCGGCCGCTTTCCACATGGGCGCTGAGCACCTTGGTCAGGTCGATGTTGGACAGAACGGCGGAGTCGATCATAACCACCAGCTCGTCCTCCGCGCCGTACTCCAGGAAGTCCATGGCGCTGGCGAGGGACTCCAGCTTGCCCCGGTAGCGGTGAACCTCGGACTGGGCGTAGGGGGTCAGAAATTCCAGACCGCCTTCTTCCAACTCCAGGCCCCACTCTTCGCCGTCGCCGATGTGGTTCATCAGGGACTGGTAGTTATGGCGGGAGATAATGCCCACATGACGGACACCGGCGCAGGTCAGATTGGACAGCGCCCAGTCCACCTGACGGTAGCGGCCGCCGAAGGGCAGGGAGGCCATGGTGCGCTTGTTGGTCAGTTCGCCAAGGCTTGCGTCGTTGGTAAAGATAATACCCATTACGTTCATAGCGGAATCCTCCTGTTACAGCATGTCACCGGGCTTGAGCACGGTGTTGGCTTCTACCACAGCGCCCTTGGAAGTGACGCTGATTTTCTTCTTCTCGCCCTCCGCGTAAGCGCCGCCTACGACGGCGTTCTTGCAGACCTTGGAGTTCTCACCCAGAATGGCGTGGCGGACAATGGCGCCGGACTCGATGACCACGCCGGGCATGACCACGCTGTCCTCCACCAGAGCGCCCTCGCCGATGGTGCAGCCGATGGAAATGACACTGTGGCGGACGGTGCCGTAAACCTCGGAGCCTTCAGCGACGAAAGCGTTGACGATCTTGGCGTTCTCATCAATGTAGGAGGAGGGAAGGGCGGAGTTGCGGGCGTAGATGGTGGAACGCTTGTCTCCCCGCAGCTCAAAGGCGGGATTCTTGCCCAGCAGTTCCATGTTGGCTTCCCACAAAGAGTCGATGGTTCCCACGTCCTTCCAGTAGCCATCGAAGGGATAGGCCATCATCTTATGGCCGGCAGAAAGCAGGCTGGGGATGATGTTCTTGCCGAAGTCGTTGGAGGAATTGGGGTTTTCCTCGTCGGCGATCAGCGCGTCCCGGAGCACCTGCCAGTTGAAGCAATAGATGCCCATGGAGGCGTTGGTGGACTTGGGCTTGGCAGGCTTCTCCTCGAACTCATAGATGGAGTTGTCGGGATTGGTGTTCAGGATGCCGAAGCGGGAAGCCTCCGCCAGGGGCACGTTGCGCACGGCAATGGTGCAGGAGGCATTGTGCTTTTCGTGGTAAGCCACCATGGCGGCGTAGTCCATCTTGTAGATATGGTCGCCGGAGAGAATCACCACATAGTCGGGGTTGAAGCGGTCAACGAAGTCAATGTTCTGATAGATGGCGTTGGCAGTGCCCTTGTACCAGCCGGATTTCTTGTCGTGGCGCTCATAGGGAGGCAGCACCTGAGCACAGGAGTGGGTCTTGTTCAGACTCCAGGGCTGACCGTTGCCGATGTATTCGTTCAGCTCCAAAGGCTGATACTGGGTCAGGATACCCACGGTGTCAATACCGGAGTTAACGCAGTTGCTCAAAGGAAAGTCAATGATGCGGTATTTGCCGCCGAAGGGGACGGCAGGCTTGGCGGTCTTTTCCGTCAGAACCTTGAGGCGGCTGCCCTGGCCGCCGGCCAGCAGCATGGCGATTACACGTTTTTTCTGAAAATACATGGTCACAGCTCCTTATGTAGAATTTTGGTGCCTCTCTCAGCAAAAAATGGCGCATGGGCGCATTTTTCCACGTTGATAACATAACATATTTTTCACGATTAGGAAAGGGACAAAGTGTCTAAAATATCGGGAAAGAATTCTGCGTTTTGCATAATTGACTGCCATGTAATGGGGTGATTGATGGGTATTTCGCCAGTTTTTAGCCGCTTTTCCATCCAGATAAGGCCCAGCCATCTGCCGAATTTGAAGCCGCAGTCCGGGAAAAACGCGGCGGTGCGGTAGCCGTTCTTCTCATGAAAACCGATGGAATTCCGGTTTTCGCTGCAAACAAGGGCATACAGGACATGATAGCCCTGCTGACATAGGATCGCTTCCAGGGCAGCGTACAGCGCCTTCCCAATGCCCCGCCCCCACGCCTCCGGACGCAGATAGACGGTCAGCTCGGCGCACCAGGCGTAAGCTGCCCGGGAAAAGGGCGGACTTGCGTAGGCATAGCCGAGAATCTGCCCGTCCTCTTCCCAGAGCAGCCAGGGAAACCGGGCGGTAATGGTACGGTAGCGGCGCAGAAATTCGGTTTCGTCCGGCGGAGCGTATTCAAAGGTGGCGGTGGAAGTTAAAACATAGGGCGCGTAGATGGCAAGCATGGCGCTCACGTCTTTCTCTGTGGCAATGCGAAGCATGGCGGTTCCTCCTGTTGGGGCGGATATTGCGGCAGATTGCCCCGGGTGGTTTCCTTCCTCTATTTTATCCCCCCAACTTCTTTCCGTCAAGGTTGACATTTCAGGAAAAAATGGGTAGAATAAAAGAAACTGTGACCTGAAAAGGAGGGATCATCTTGGACGCTGGCGGCAATGGCAATATACCCGGCCGAAGTAGATTGCGGCTTGCCGTCCGGGTGAGCCTGTAGTCCTGTTCGACCTGCGTAGATTGCTCTTATTTTTATATAAATAGGAGGAATAGTATGGCAGAGCGTTTCGAAATCGTAGAAAAAGCCCTCCTGAAGATGCTGGAGGAGAAAAAGTATGCCACCCTCCGGGACATCCTGTCGACCATGAATCCCATGGATGTCGCCGGACTTTTTGACGGGCTGGACGAAAAGCAGATTCCCCTCATGTTCCGCCTGCTGCCGAAGGAGCAGGCGGCGGAGACCTTTGTGGAAATGGAGCCGGATGCCAAGGAGCTGCTGATCCGGGGCTTCTCCGACAACGAACTGAAGGAGGTTCTGGATGAACTGTATGTGGACGACGCGGCGGATATCGTCGAAGAGATGCCCGCCAACGTCGTCCAGCGTATCTTAAAGCATGCCGACCCGGAAATGCGCAGCTCCATCAACCAGATCCTGCGCTATCCCGACGATTCCGCAGGTTCCATCATGACCACGGAATATGTCTCCCTGCGCCCCCACATGACCGTGGAGGAGGCCATTTTGCGCATCCGCCGTCAGGGCGTGGACAAGGAGACCATCTACACCTGCTACGTCACGGAGAAGGACAGAACCCTCATCGGTCTTGTTACGGTGAAGGATCTTCTGCTGGCAGAGGACGACGAGACCAAGATCGAGGACATCATGGAGACCAACCTGATCTCCGTCACCACCCAGACCGATCAGGAAGAAGTGGCGGCCACCCTGTCCAAGTACAACTTTATTGCTCTGCCCGTGGTGGACGGGGAGAACCGAATGGTGGGTATCGTCACCTTCGACGACGCCATGGACGTCATGCAGGACGCGGCTACCGAAGATATGGAAATCATGGCCGCTATGACCCCCTCGGAAAAGACCTACCTGAAAAGCACACCCTTTGACCTGTTCAAGCACCGGATCCCCTGGCTGATGCTGCTGATGGTGTCGGCGACCTTCACAGGAATGATCATCACCTCCTTTGAGGACGCTCTGAGCATGCTGCCGGTGCTGACTGCCTTTATTCCCATGCTGATGGACACCGGCGGTAACTGCGGCTCCCAGTCCTCCGTAACGGTAATCCGCGCCCTGAGCCTGGATGAGCTTCGGTTCAGCGATCTGTTCCGGGTGATGTGGAAGGAAGCCCGCACGGCGGTGCTGTGCGGCGCCGCGCTGGCCTGCGTCTGCTTTGTAAAGATTCTGCTGGTGGATCGTTTGCTCATGGGCAATGAGAGCATTAATTTGACGGTCAACGGCGTCGTGTGCCTGACGCTGTGCGTGACGGTGGTTATTGCAAAGTTTGTGGGCTGTTCCCTGCCTCTGCTGGCGAAACGGCTTGGCTTCGACCCGGCGGTAATGGCCAGTCCCTTCATAACCACCATTGTGGACGCATTGAGCCTTTTGGTGTATTTCCTCTTCGCGAAAATCCTGCTGGGCGTTTAAGGCTAAGGAACCTCTGAATCAATCGTCTGCGGCTGAGTGGCGGATCTTTTGCCACATCCGTGCAGTGTTCAAAACGAGAAATACATCCAGTATTTCTTCGTTTTTAACACGTTCGTCTGTGACAAAATCTCTCGCCATCAGCTCTTGCCGATTTCTTCAGAGTTTCCCTAAGCAGCTGTTCGGTCGCTCCGGAATCGGTTGAAAGTGGAGAGCTGAAGGCGGAAAGCTGATGGAATTTCCTTCGGAAATGGTAACTATTCAGTCGTGCCTATATTTATGCGGTAAATGATCGTTTAGCGTAGCAATGTCCGTTGGTTCCACCAGAGTGGGACGCCCACCCGAGGCTCCCTTGTGCAAAGGGAGCTGGCACGGCGAAGCCGTGACTGAGGGATTGCCGCGGTAAAATGTTACGTATTCGCCGGAAATGGGCGAATTCGCAGCTACATGCTGCACAATCCCTCAGTCGCTTCGCGACAGCTCCCTTTGCACAAGGGAGCCTTTGGTGCACGTCCAGCCCCGGCGGAACCAGCATACATTGCTGCTGTAAACGATCATTTACCATAGCACTGCACCTGCGGTCGAGGGGCCCAAAGGATGTACGTCTACCACCCAAAGTGCGTAACGCATTTGCCGCGGGCCTTGCCCGCTAAACGATCATTTACCATAGCACTGCACCTGCGGTCGAGGGGCCCAAAGGATGTACGTCTACCACCCAAAGTGCGTAACGCATTTGCCGCGGGCCTTGCCCGCTAAACGATCATTTACCATAGCACTGCACCTGCGGTCGAGGGGCCCAAAGGATGTACGTCTACCACCCAAAGTGCGTAACGCATTTGCCGCGGGCCTTGCCCGCTAAACGA
>JBJDYG010000112.1:0-6595 GCA_051867075.1 Faecousia sp.
CGTTTTGTATATCGGGAAACGGATTGACGGCATCTGGGAAATCTCCGACCGGTATGTGGACCGGCAGAACGAGATCATGCGGGAGCGGCTCCGGGGCATCCGGGTGATCCGGGCCTTCAACTCGGAGAAGCGGGAGCATGAGCGGGTATCCGAAGCCACCCGGATCATGGTGGACAGCTTTATCCGGGGCAACGTTGCCATGGGCGCCATTTCCCCGCTGGCCACCTTTCTGCTGAATCTGGCGGCGGTGCTCATTGTGTATTTGGGCGGCTGGCGGATGGAGACGGAGGCGGGGCTCACCGGCGGTGATATCTTTGCCATCGTCCAGTATGTATCGCTGGTTTCCGCCGGGGTGATCACCGGGGCCTTTGCCATCATCAGCTTTCCCCAGGCCAAGGTCGCGGCAAAGCGCATCGGCCAGGTGCTCCACGCCGGGGGCATGGCAGACCCCATCGCCCGGCAGGATATCTCCCTTTCCGGGGAGATCGAATTTGACCATGTCACCTTCCGCTACGAAGGCGCGGCGGAGGCTGCCCTGAAGGACATCACCCTGCACATCCAGAAAGGACAGAAAGCGGCGGTCATCGGCGGCACCGGCGCGGGCAAGAGCACGCTGGTGAGTATGCTGCTGGGCTTCCGGATGCCGACGTCCGGGGAGGTGCGGCTGGACGGCATTTCCACCGAAAAGCTCAGCCGCCGCACCATGCGGGATAACATCAGCTGCGTGCTGCAAAACGCCACCATCTATTCCGGCACCGTCCGGGAAAACGTCCGCATGGGCAGGCTGGATGCTTCGGACGGCGAAATCCGCTCCGCGCTGGAAACGGCGCAGGCGGGGGAATTTGTGAATGCCTATGACGACGGCATTGGCCACGCGATCAGGCAGTCGGGAAAAAACCTGTCCGGCGGACAGAAGCAGCGTCTCAGCATTGCCCGGGCGCTGCTGAAGAACGCTCCCATCTATATTTTCGACGACAGCTTCTCCGCTCTGGACTTTCTGACGGAGGCGAAGCTCCGCACGGCGCTCAACCAGCGTCTGGCGGGAAAGACCCAGATCATCATTACCCAGCGGGTGACCTCCGCCATGCACTGCGACGTGATTTTCGTCATGGATGGGGGCGCGCTGGTGGGCTGCGGCACCCATGGGCAGCTGCTGGAACGGTGCGGGGTCTACCGGGAAATCTATGCGTCCCAGACGGGAGGGAATCTGAATGAAGCAAAACAATAAGCTGCTGGATGAGACCACCTGGCGGATCATCCGGGAAGCCAGGGGCATTGCCGGGTGGGTCGCCGTCAGCGCGGTGCTGGGCATTCTGGCGGTGCTGTGCGCCATTGCCGCGCCGGAAATTCTGGGAGAGATGATCCAGAGGCTCTACGATTTTGGCCTTGGCGACCGCCGGATCCCCATTCGGGACACGCTGGTGGGGGGCCTTGCCCTCCTGACGGCGGTGTACGCGGCCCAGAGCCTGCTGCGTTACTGCAACATGCAGCTGATGAACCGGGCGGTGAGCCGGCATTTTACCTGCGGTCTGCGGATCGCCATTTCCGACAAAATCCGGCGTCTGCCGGTCAAATATGTGGATCAGACCCCTGTGGGCGACATCCTGAACCGTATGATCGACGACGTGGGGGAAATGGGCGGCTACATCCATCAGATTTTCGACGTGATGGTGGAGGGGTTTTTCCAGATCACCATGATTGCCGCGGCCATGTTTCTGGAAAACGGGGTGCTGGCCTGTCTGGTGATTCTGCTGACCCCGGTTTCCCTGTGGCTTTCCTCGAAGGTCGCGGGGCTCAGCGGAAAGTACTTTGACGAGCGGTTTGAAAAAGCCGGGCTTTTGACGGAAATCGTGGAGGAGAGCTTCACCAACTTTGCTACCGCCAAGGCCTATAATCTGGAGGAGTACACAGCCCAAAAGCATGCCGATGTCAACGAGCAGCTGCGCCGGGTCACGTCGAAGGCCAACTTCATGGGCTCCATTGTACAGCCCCTGATCAAGTTTGCCAATGCCATGGCCTACATCTGCATCAACCTGATCGGCGGATGGCTGATCGTCCGCCGGGGCATCAGCGTGGGAACGGTGGTGACCATTGTGCTCTTTGCCCGGCAGTTTTCCTCCCCGCTGGAGCAGATCGCCTCGGGCTTTGCCAATCTGAGCCACGTCAAGGCCTGCGCCAAACGGGTGTTTCAGCTGCTGGATATGGAGGAGGAGACGCAGGCGCAGGGCGTGCTTCCGGAAGAACTCCGGGGCCAGGTCGCCTTTGAAAACGTGAGCTTTTCCTACAGCCCGGACGCGCCGCTGATCGAGCATCTGGATCTCCATGTCCGTCCGGGGCAGCGGGTGGCGATCGTAGGCCCCACCGGCGCGGGAAAGACCACCATTGTCAATCTGCTGATGCGCTTTTACGATATGGACAGCGGCGCCATCACCCTGGACGGACGGGATATTTCCCAATTGTCCCGGGACGAGGTGCGAAACCGGTTCGGCATGGTACTGCAGGATACCTGGCTGTTCCGGGGCACCATTGCGGAGAATGTGGCCTACGGCAAGCCCGGCGCCACCCGGGCGGAAATCGAACATGCCTGCCGGGAAGCCTACTGCGACCACTTTATCCGCACCATGCCCGACGGCTACGACACCCGCATCAGCGAGGATACCACCAACCTCTCCGGCGGACAGAAGCAGCTTTTAACCATTGCCCGGGCGCTGCTGGCGGGCCGCCCCCTGCTGATTCTGGACGAGGCCACCTCCAACGTGGATACCCGGACGGAAATTCTGGTGCAGAAGGCTATGGATACCCTGATGGCGGGAAAGACCTGCTTTGTGATCGCCCACCGGTTAAGCACCATTGTGGACGCGGATCTGATTCTGGTTTTGGATCACGGGCATATTGTGGAGCAGGGAAAGCACGACCAGCTGCTGGCGAAAAGGGGCTTTTACTATACGCTCTACACCAGCCAGTATGCGGTATAAGGAGAAAGGGCTATGCTGTTGCTTGCAAGATCCCTTAAGGAGCTGCGTTTTGGCAGTCTCATGGAAATTTATATTGAGGGCAACCGGGAGCATGGGCAGGATGCGTGGCCAGACGAGCCGGAAATGCGGCAGATTCAGCTTTCGGAGCAGGATTTTTACCGCTATTTGAGGGAGGCCTTTTTCAGGACGACCGGTGCGGTGTACGCCGTCTGGGAAGCGGGCGGGCAGTATGTCAGCGCCCTGCGGTTGGAGCCATACCGGGACGGATTGCTGATGGAAGCACTGGAAACCGCTCCGGAGCAGCGACGCAGGGGCTATGCCGCCGAACTGATTCAGGCGGTGCAGGAAACGCTGAAGCAGCAGGGAGCTGTGAAAATCTATTCCCACGTCCACAAGCAGAATACCGCGTCCCTGAAAACCCATGAAAAATGCGGCTTCCGGCCCATTGCCGATTACGCCGCCTGTGCAGACGGTTCGGTGAGCCGGAAGATGTATACCATGTGCTATGAGGGATGAAGGGGGCAGTACGACGAGCAGCTGCTTCTATAGAGGTCTGCTTTTCGTTGTGCGGCCAATCCCTCATACCCCTCTATTCTATACCGTCTTACCCATTGATACAATAGCCCACTGTTAATTCCGGCGCATATTGCGGTTTCTTTTGTGGATGCACCCGCTAACACCTTCGCTACTAAGGAACCTCTGAATAAATCGTCTGCGGCTGAGTGGCGGATCTTTTGCCACATCCGTGCAGTGTTAAAAACGAGAAATACATCCAGTATTCCTTCGTTTTTAACACTTTCGTCCGTGACAAAATCTCTCGCCATCAGCTCTTGCCGATTTAATCAGAGTTTCCCTAATTCATATTTTTGATCTGGTGTCCACTCCCTGTTCTGACTTCTGCTTTGCAATGCTTCTGGACCGCACGCATCTTCCGTGCGAACCCACTCACGAATCATATCATGAAACTTCTTTTCCTTTGCACCAGGCGGTGTCTCTGGCCACTGTCCTCGCCGATATAGGTCGACACACATCCGTTTGTATTCATAGCTGTACTTCATGAAAATACCCCCAATACTGGTTGTCCAGTATTGGGGGTACATATCAGGGCCGCCTGTTTTTTCACATATTTACCACATTCTGGGGCTTTCCTTCCAGGAAGCAGCGGATATTCTCGATCACACAGTCCAGAAGCCTTTGGCGGCTTTCCACCGGCGCCCAAGCCATGTGGGGCGTGATGATGCAGTTGGGCGCGTTCAGCAAAGGGTTGTCCCCGGTGATCGGCTCCTGTGCCACCACGTCCACAGCGGCGGCCCGGAGCTTGCCGCTTTCCAGCGCGGCCCTCACTGCTTCTTCGTCCAAAAGACCGCCCCGGGAGGTGTTGATCAGAACCGCGCCGTCCTTCATTTTGGCGATGGCGGCGGCGTTTATGAGCTTTGCCGTCTGGGGAAACAGGGGACAGTGCAGGGAGATGAAATCCGACCTGGCAAGCAGGGTGTCCAGATCCACATACTCCGCCAGCGCCCGGCCCTCGGGACGCTGGGTACGGTTGTAGGCCATCACCTTCATGTCGAAGCCCCGGGCGATTTTTGCCACAGCCTGACCGATGCGCCCAAAGCCGATGATGCCAAGGGTTTTTCCCGCCAGCTCCATCTGGGGGGTGTCCCAGAAACAGAAGGAACCGCAATTCTCCCATTTTCCCTGGTGCACCAGCTCGTCGTGGTGACCGATGCGGTGACAGATTTCCAGCATCAGTGCAATGGTGAACTGCGCCACGGCGGCGGTGCCGTAGGAGGGAACGTTGGTCACCGGAATACCCCTGCGGGCGCAGGCATCGCAGTCAACCACATTGTAGCCCGTGGCCTGTACGCAGATGAGCTTGATATTGGGGCAGGCGGCCAGCAGGCTCTCGGTAACGGGAACCTTGTTTACCAGCACGATTTCACTGTCGCCGATGCGCGCTATGGCTTCCGCCTCGGTATCCGTGCGCTCATAGATGGTGAGCTGCCCGAACTGGCCGATGGGCTCGTAGCTCAGGTCGCCGGGGTTCAGGGCATAGCCGTCGAGAATCACGATTTTCATGGGAATTCCTCCTTATGCTTGCAAAAAGCAAATACTTTTGATAGGATAGGGAAAAGAAATCTGCGGGGGATCATATGGAACTGCTCTATTTGGATAAGGATATCGCGGTCTGCATCAAGCCAGCCCGGGTGCTGTCCACCGACGAGCCGGGAGGACTGCCGGAGCTGGTGCGGGAGGCTTTGGGCGATCCCGGAGCCGATGTGCGCACGGTGCACCGCCTGGACCGGGTGGTCAGCGGCGTGATGGTGCTGGCCCGGAACGCGGAGACGGCGTCGGAGCTGTCCCGGCAGATTCGGGAGGACCAATTTCATAAGGAATATCTGGCAGTGGTCCATGGCTGCCCCGGGGAACCGGAAGGGACGTTCCGGGATCTGCTGGCCCGGGACAAGGCAAGGCGGATGACCTTCGTGGCACAGGAGCCGGGGAAGGGCGTTCAGGAAGCGGTGCTTTCCTATGAGGTTCTCAGCCGGGGCGCGGATATGACGAAGGTCAAGGTGCTGCTGCAGACCGGACGCACCCACCAGATTCGGGTACAGTTCGCCAGCCGGGGAATGCCGCTGGTGGGGGAACGGAAATACGCGGTGCTTTCCGATGACTGCGAAATTGCCCTGTGGTCTCACGCCGTTGGCTTTACCCACCCCGGAACCGGGAAATGGGTGGAATTTTCTAAGGAGCCGCCGGCGGTCTTTCCCTGGACAGCGGTTTGATTGGATTATAGCATAGCTTTTGGAAGTTGAAAAGAGCGGGAGGAAGGAAAATGCGCTTAAAACTTGTAAAGCTTGCGCCGGAATACCGGCGTCACCTGACGCAAATGCTGGATCAGTGGTACGCAACCGGGGAAAAAATCATTCCCTACGCCATCCGCCGTCTGGATTACCGGGATTTTGACCACTATCTTGCCAATCTGGACGTAAAGGAGCCGGCACAGGGGCTGGTGCCGGATTCCACCTTTTTCTGCCTGGACGAGGATCGGGACATCTTTGTGGGGGCGGTGAACATCCGCCACAGCCTGAATGAATCACTTCTGCTGAACGGCGGTCACATCGGTGACGGCGTGCTGCCTTCGGAGCGCCGAAAGGGCATCGCCACCCGGATGATTGCGCTGGCGCTGAGAGAGTGCGAAAAGCTGGGGATCCGCCGGGTGCTCATGGTCTGCGACAAGGAAAACATCGGTTCTGCAAAGAGTATTCAGAATAACGGCGGCGTTCTGGAAAACGAGATTGCGGTAGACGGCGTGGTGGAGCAGCGATACTGGATTGACCTGAAAAGCCAGACCCACTACGACTTTTTCCAGAACCGGGAATGCGAGTATTTTCCCTGCCACAAAGGCGCTGACCCGGAAACCTTCAGCTGCCTGTTCTGCTACTGCCCGCTGTACTGTCTGGGGGAGAACTGCGGCGGCAGCTTCCGTTATACGAAAAACGGCATCAAGGACTGCTCCGCCTGCCTCCGGCCCCACCGCCGGGAGAATTACAAGGCCATCTGTGGGAAGATGGGCGAGGTTCTGGAGCTTGTGAAACGAAAATAAAAGGGACAGCCGC
>JBJDYG010000113.1:0-32535 GCA_051867075.1 Faecousia sp.
TCCTGGAGGGCATTATCACCTTCATATCACCCTGCCTGCTTCCCATGCTGCCCATGCAATTATTCCGGAAATGATGTAAAGGCTATCCGTGCGTAGACCTTCAATCAAAAATCTTCCTAAGCCATAGAACACAAAATACATACAAGTCATTGTACCAGTCTTAGGCTCTTTTCTGCTGACGATTAGCATTGCCACTAACAGACAAACATTCCACATACTCTCATAGAAGAATGTTGCTTGATGCCATTCTCCAAGAGCATCAATATATACGGCATATGGAAAAAACTGCAATGAGGAATTTTCAACTAAATTCCCGAATGCTTCTTGATTTACAAAATTACCCCAACGTCCGATTGCTTGTCCAAGCACAAGACTTGGAACGACTAAATCCAGAAAACGGAACAGAGGAAATTTGTGATGCCGGCAAAATAGAATTGCCGTAACCAGACCGCCAATCACTCCACCATAGATGGCAAGCCCGCCTTTCCATATTTTGAAGATGGAAAGAATATCGCCGGAATAACTGTCCCACTCAAATATGACATAGTATCATCCTCTGGCGCAGATAATGGCAATGGGTAATGCAAGAAGAATAAAGTCAAATATCAGATCGTCCTTGAGACCTTGTTTTCTGGCTCGGTAAATTGCAAGTATTACACCTAAAACCATACCGACGGCAATAATTACACCATACCAGGCAATGCTCCATCCCTCTATGCCAAATAAATTTTCAATCAAATACTTACTCATATCAACACCTTTTCTACACAATCAGAAATTCATTTTCTTGTTCTATATATCTGCAAAAGATAAATATACCGCAAATAATTTCCGGGACGAAACCGCAAATATCTTCCACAGCCCATCCTCCTGCAATACCCTTGTGCATAATACGAAGAACCTCCGAATTGTGGGCTTTTATCAAAGAATAATTCTGGCTATTGTGCATGGTCAAAAGATATTCTTCGCCGTTCACAACAATATTGGCATGGTCAACTCTTGGCATTCTGCAAATTGGCCAACCCACCACATTGGGATCATCACCATCTGCATATCCGGGGCGAGCAGAACCGACTAACTGATTTTCGTTGTCGGTCAGTAAATATTCCCGATTTCTTACATCACCGGAACTTGCTTTTGATTCATCGAGATAACTGGCGTCCGCCGTCAAAAGCAGCTCACCTGCGATGCTGAGAATCTTTCTTTGCGGACCGAGCAACGCACTTTTTATTCTTGCCAAGGCAAGCTGAGATTCATTTTTATAAAGGACTCCCGCCTTTATCGTGTATTTCATAACTGCGCCTCCTCTCTTATACAAGTGAATACAGGATGATTCCTGCAAATCCCGAACCTGCCATAACCCAAAGCGGATTCGGTTTCCACTTTCTTAAAACAAAAATGCCAATAACAAAAATAATCGCAGCAATCAAGTCCAAAGATGCCAAATCATTCGGAAGCGTTCTCTGTCCGTAGAGTGCCATAATCAACAGTGAGATACCCGCTGATGCGATCATTGCAATGACCGCAGGGCGAAGTCCGGCAAGAATGCCCTGCACCATATTCAATCCACGAAACCGATAATAGATATAGGCAAGGGTCATTACGATAACACAGGATGGAAACACACAGCCAACCGTTGCGATGACAGCACCGGGAAGACCTGCGACTTGGATACCAACAAATGTTGCTGAGTTGATGGCTATGGGGCCGGGTGTCATTTCAGCGATGGTCATAATATCCGCAAATTGTGTCATTGTCAGCCAAGGGTGAATATCCACCACTTGATTCTGAATCAAAGGCATGGCAGCATATCCACCACCAATGCTGAATAATCCAATTTGAAAAAAGCTCCAGAACAATTCAAGATATATCACCGTTTATCACCTACTTTCCGCATTTTTCCTTGATGCCACGTATCCGCTGCTCCGATCACGCCACAGACAAGAATAATGGCTATGATATTCACAGAGAAAAAGCGAACGGCTACAAAAGAACCAAGCATAACAATAACAGGCAATAGTCGTTTTTTCTGAAAAATGGTTTTTGCCATATTGATCACAACATCACAGATTACTGCCGCCACTCCGCAGAGCATGCCTGCCATCGCCATATTTACAATGGCATTATCTCGAAATGCCTGATAAAACATGGAAATGATAGAAATAATCATCAATGGCGGCAATATCGTTCCCAATACCGTGAGCATTGCGCCGGGGAACCCCGCCACATGATAACCTACCAAAATGGAAGCATTAACTGCTATTGCGCCCGGAGAAGACTGTGCGATTACGGTCAGATCCATCATCTCATCTTCTTCAATCCAACCAAGTTCCTCCACGAATTTCTTTCGCATCAACGGAATGATTACAAATCCACCGCCAAAAGTGCAAGCACTCAGTTTAAAAGTGGAGAAAAACAATTTTTTGTATTTTTGCAAGCTATTCACTTCTAAAAATGCCGTCCTTTCTATGTTTATTAACATTATACCGCTTGATTTCTGATAACGGAAATAATATAATTTTACAGAAATGATAAGTATTTTTATATAAGGAGATTGTTATGACGATACGACACATGATAATATTTCGTACCGTATGCGAAAACGGATATAATTCCACCAAAGCAGCGGAAGTTTTACACATGACACAGCCAGCAGTCAGCCTTGCCATTAAGGAACTGGAGCAATATTACGGAGTACACCTGTTTGACAGAATCGGCAGACGATTGCAAATCACCGATGCAGGGCAGCATTTTCTTCAATATGCGATACATATATCCGACTTGTTTTCAGATATGGAAACAAGGTTGCGTGATTGGGATTCTAAAGGAGTTCTCCGTATTGGTGCAAGCATCACCATCGGCTCGCAGTTTTTACCGAACTATGTAAAGGCATTCTCTGAACTCTGCCCAGGGCTTGATGTCAGAGTTACCGTTGAGCAATCAGAACGTCTGGAACAAAAAATTTTGGCAAATGAATTGGATTGTGCGTTGATCGAAGGTATTGCACATGATCCAAATATCGTTTCGGAAGCCTACATGGAAGATCATCTGAGTGTTATATGCGGTACGGATAAAGGCTGGACACAGGGGCAAGTTATATCCATAGAAGATTTTCAAAGACAGCGATTTCTCTTGCGAGAAAAAGGCAGTGGCACACGAGAGGTGTTTAACCGTGTAGTTGAACAGGCTGGCATCCACATTACACCAGTATGGGAAGCAATGAGCACAACAGCACTGGTCAATGCTGCAATCAATGGATTAGGAATTGCTGTATTACCGCATCGAATGATTCTTCCGGCTCTGCGACAAGGCTTGATTTGTACTGTCAAAGTAGAGGGGTTGAGTTTCAGCCGAAATTTCCATATCATTCATCATAAAGATAAGTTTTTAACAACTTCTGCCCAGCGATTTATTACTTTGTGCAGAGATTTTGAGACTGATTACCCCTTGCCTTGTTACAACGGACTATATGAATAAAAGATTAGAGCCGAAGTCCAATCACATGACTGCGGCTCTTGCAATATTAGTATAAAGATTTATATTCAGTTACAGTTTTCAGATATGCTTCGGGATTGCCGTTCAGTATCAGCTCAGCGTATGCTACCGGGTCATTGTAAATCAGATAATCAAGCTCTGATCGCTGATACATATTGTCGGCAACCTCATTCTCAACGGCGATGGTATCAATGGCAATCATGCTGCCACTTGCAAATTTCAGTTCTACACAAGCGATATCCATGTTGAACTTACAAGAAATCAATCTGTCCATAAGAAACCTCCATTCTGCGGGATGTTAGATCATCCCAAAATATTTGAATGCTTCTCGGATTGCTTTCTCTTTTTCCGGCGGACACTGAGGCTGTCTGGAATCCTCAGATTTTGGCAGGTTATAGTTTTTACCGACCTCAATCCCACATTTCCGTTTAATCTGTGAGATATAGAGGTTGGACACCTTTAACCCGGTATGCTCCAACACATACTCCTTGATCTGCGGATAGGTAGCTCCATCTTGGAACTCTGACATATCCATATCTTCCAAAGAGAACTCAACCCGAATCTTTTTCGAGTCGATCTCGCCCTTGGAAAGCAAGACAACCGTCTCCACCTGTTGCGTCCGCGGGAAATGGGCTTCATCTGCTTCCTCAGCTTCCAGCGGAGGAAGGGTCACGCCGCAGCAGCTGATGACGGCGCTGCCTGTGCCGCAGAGAATGTTGCCGCAGATGGGGCAGACACTGGTCTTCGTGCGCAGCATATTTGCCGAGACGTTCTGATTTCGGATTCTGTCACCGTTCATCAGTTCAATGACGGAAACACCCAGTGCTTCTGCCAGAGGCTGGATCAGGGCAATATCCGGCAGACCCCGGGCGTTTTCCCATTTGGAGACCGCCTTGCTGCCAACGCCGATTTTCTCCCCCAGCTCCGCCTGTGTCAGCCCCCGGGCTTCCCGCAGGCGCCTGATCGCCGGGCCTGTGATATAGGTTTCCATGTTCGTTCAACTCCTTTTCCTGAAACAGCATAACACGGATTGGGAAAACTGGCAACCTACGCAGCGTAGGGCGGGCGGCAGACATCCGGCTGTACACACCACCTTGCGGGTGCCTCTTAGGTGATTGTTACCATATATTACAATTATTTGAATAAATTATGGCTATTTTTGTTGACATTCACAGTTCGACGCGCTATAATACCAATTGACAGCAAGGATGCGCCAACATTCTTGCTGCGCGCTTTTGGTGCGTCCCCCGTGTTACCGGAGACACCGAAAATTTTAAGGAGGGTACTATATGATAAGTTTCTTCGTATGTCTGGCGCTTCTCATTGGCGGATACTTCATCTATGGCAGATTTGTATCCAAAACCTTCGGCCCCGATGACCGGGAAACTCCCGCAGTCACCATGGAAGACGGCGTTGACTATGTGGTCATGCCTGCATGGCGAATCTTCCTGATCCAGCTTCTGAACATTGCCGGCCTCGGCCCCATCTGGGGTGCTGTTGGCGGCGCCATGTGGGGTCCCAGCGTGTTCCTGTGGATCACCTTTGGTACCATCTTCGCCGGTGGTGTCCACGACTTTGCTTCCGGCTTCATGTCCATGCGTCATCAGGGTCTCAGCGTTCCTGAGCTGACCGGTATGTATATGGGCAACGTGATGAAGCAGGTCATGCGTGTGTTCTCCACCGTACTGCTGTTCATGGTGGGCGTTGTCTTTGCAGTCGGCCCCGCCGGTCTGCTGAGCTATCTGTGCGGCCAAGGCGGCTCCACCGGCATTCTCACCAACAAGTATTTCTGGCTGACCGTCGTTTTCGTTTACTTCTTCATTGCTACCTTCCTGTCCGTGGATAAGATCATCGGCAAGCTGTACCCCCTGTTCGGTATCTGCCTGATCGTCATGGCCATCGGTGTCGGTGTCGGCACCATCGCCAGGGGCTATGAGATCCCCGAGATCTTCCCCCTTCGCAATATGCATCCCGCCGGAACCTCCATGTTCCCCGCCATGTTTATCTCCGTGGCCTGCGGCGCTTGCTCCGGCTTCCATTCCACCCAGTCTCCCATTATGGCTCGCTGCTGCAAGAGTGAGAAAATGTCTCAGAAGGTCTTCTACGGCGCCATGGTCTGCGAAGGCGTAATCGCCCTGGTTTGGGCTGCCGCTTCCTGCGCCCTGTTCCCCATCGAAGGCGGCCTGATGACCGGCCTGAAGGAAGCTATGGCCGTCGGCCAGTCCGGCTGTGTGTATAATATCTGCGCCACCACTATGGGCGGCTTCGGTGCCATCCTGGCTATGCTGGGTGTTATTGCCTGCCCCATTTCCTCCGGCGACACCGCATTCCGTTCCGCCCGCCTTACCGTTGCTGATGCGCTGCATCTGGATCAGAAGAGCTATAAGAACCGCCTGATTCTGACCCTGCCGTTGCTGGCTCTGGGCGTTCTGGTTTCTCAGCTGGACTACACCTCTATCTGGAACTACTTTGCTTCCACCAACCAGATTTTGGCTGCTATCGTTCTGTGGACTGCTGCCATGTATCTGCGTCATGAGGGCAAAAACGCATACGTCTGCGCTCTGCCCGCCGCATTTATGACCGCTGTTACCGTATCCTTCGTGTTCAACAGCAAGCTGTATCTTGGCGGTATCCCCTTCCTGCCCCCCATCTCCAAGATTCTGGGCATCGGCATCGCTGTGATCCTTCTGGTTCTGTTTATCGTCAAGGCTCCCAAGAACACCAAGGTCGCCAAAGCTGAGTAATCCGCTTTCTGGTGATTCCGTTTAAGAAAGGAACATGCCTATGTACATTCCACCCAAAGCCCTGTCCGTGAAAACGCTGCCTCCGGAGGTTCTCCGGCCTGACAGAGTGTGCTGTACCCATTATGAGGACTTCGGTCTGGGTGATCAGGCGTTGTATGTGGGTATGTTCGGCATCAGCCGGATTGGCTACATCCCGTTGTCCGCAATCGAGCGGGTGTACAAGCGTCTGGGCGTAACCAAAGGGTTCTTTGAAAACGGCAAGATTTACGGCACCTTGTGCTATCTGGTGGTATGCTACGATGGCAAGCAGAAGGTCTTCCGGTTTACCCATGAGGAGAACCTGAATGCCCTGCTGGATGCTTTTCGGGAGAAAACCAGCATCCCCGTTGGCAAGCCCTGATACTATTTCTTATTAAAAATCTTTGATTTTTAATAAGAAGACACCGCCTTACGGCGTTGTCGATTCTGTGATTTTGGGAAAGAAAAATCACCCAATCCCGTCTCATAGGATTCTCTAACAAAAAACTTCAATTCTTGCGAATGAAAGTTTTTTATTGAGAATCAGTATGACGTGTTTTCCCTCTGAGGCAAAGTAATATTCAAAACGGCGCCGCAGCTTATTTGGCTGCGGCGCTGTAATGCTGTTATGATTTCGGCTTCAAAAATACGAAAATGACACTCCATCGCAACAGGCATACAGAGTGCAGGGTAAAGGGAAAAACGGAAATTTCTTCCGTTATAATGCGTAAAACAGAACGCAGAAAAATTGGAGCAGTGCGCCGAGAATCACGAAAATATGGAACACGGAATGCATCCATTTTCTCTGTTTTCCCAGCCCATAGAGGATGGAACCGATGGTGTAGGCAATGCCGCCCAACAGCAGAAGCAGAAAACCGGGAAAAGTCAGCACCTGCAGTGTCTGCCGGACAAAGGGAATGATGGCCCAGCCCATGCCGATGTAGCAGATCATGGAGAAAACCCGGTATTTCCTCAGGTCGATAGCGGTCAGGGTGGTAGCCAGCGCCACCATAGCCCACTCAAAACCAAACAGCACCCAGGCAAGGGCAGGATGCTCCGGTCGAATGGCCGACAGGAGAACCACGGTGTAGGTGCCCGCAATGAGGAAATAGATGGTGCAGTGATCAATGACCTGCATGACCTTCTTTCCCAGCGTGGGCTTCAGACCGTGATAGACGCTGGAGATGGTGAACATGGTAATCATGGCACTGCCGTAAATGGCGGAGGTGACAACACCCCAGACATTCCCGTGGAGGGCGGCGCGGATAACACACAGCGTCAGCGCCACGATACCTATGGCACCGCCAACGATGTGTGTGACCATATTCATGATTTCCTCTCCCCTGCTGTAATCCGGGAGCTGGCGGTCGGATAATTTGGTTCGTTTCATAGCGGTTTCCTTCCTTTGTGAAGATGGTGGGAGTATATCACATTTTTCACAAAAATGAAACCACCATTTTGTCGGGTTCTCTCCCCGACGGAGAAATTCGGATTCTACCGGAATGAGAGAAGGAAACAGGGTTGACAAATGTCCTCCAATACAATACAATTTTTCTAATTCACGGCGTAAATGCGCCGCGTTGGGTTACAGAGAGGATCTAAAATATGAAAAAGACACCGTTTTTGACACTGGAAAAGGCGAAGGAAATCTGCCGGCAGATTCCCACTCCCTTCCATATTTATGACGAGGCCGGTATCCGGGCCAATGCCCGGGCGCTGAAGGAGGCGTTCTCCTGGAACCCGGGTTTCAAGGAATTCTTCGCTGTCAAGGCCACGCCCAATCCTTACCTTCTGAAAATTCTCCACGAAGAAGGCTGCGGCTGCGACTGCGCTACCTACACAGAGCTGCTGATGTCCGAAGCCGTTGGCATTACGGGGCATGAGGTGGTTTTCTCCTCCAACGTCACCCCGGAGCTGGATATGCGCAAAGCACGGGATATGGGCGCATACATCAATCTGGATGATGCTACCTATGTGGACTTTCTGGCTTCTCTTGGCCCTGTTCCCGAAACGGTGTGTCTGCGCTATAATCCCGGCGGCTCCTTCTCTCTGGGCAACACCATTATGGACATGCCCCGGGATGCCAAGTACGGCATGACCGAGGATCAGATGGCAGGCGCTATCAACCGGCTGATGAAGCTGGGAACCAGGCACTTCGGCATCCATGCCTTCCTGGCCTCCAACACCACCACCAACGAGTATTATCCCGCTCTGGCCGGGCAGTTGTTCCGTCTCGCGGTGCGGCTGCGCAACGCCACAGGCGCTCACTTCTCCTTTATTGACCTCTCCGGTGGCATCGGCGTAGACTATCGCCCCGAGCAGCCCCGCTGCGACATCCGCGTCATCGGCGAAGGTGTGCGGAATAAATACGAGGAGATTTTGACCCCCAACGGCATGGATGACATCGCTATTTTTACCGAGCTTGGCCGGTTCATGCTGGCGCCCTACGGTCACCTGATTTCCACCGTGATCCACGAGAAGCACATTTACAGGGAGTATGTGGGCTTGGATGCCTGCGCCGCCAATCTGATGCGTCCTGCCATGTACGGCGCTTACCACCATATCACGGTTCTGGGCAAGGAGGATGCAGTTTTGGATCACGTCTACGACGTGACCGGCGGCCTGTGCGAAAACAACGACAAGTTCGCCATTGAGCGCAGCCTTCCCGAAATCGACATTGGAGACATTGTGGCAATTCACGATACCGGTGCCCACGGCTTCTCCATGGGCTACAATTACAACGGAAAGCTCCGCTCCGCCGAGGTGCTTCTGAAAGCGGACGGCAGCTTCCAGCTGATTCGCCGCGCCGAGACCCCAAAAGACTATTTTGCGACCTTTGATTTCTCGGAATTTCACTTTGGCGAGTGACCCGATACCCAAAAGCAGGTCCTTCGTTGGATAAGCATAGTGCACAAAACAGTCTGCGATAATTTGGAGGTCCGGTGGCAAATTAACAATAAAATTTCATACTTTTCCTTTCGAATTGTGCTATAATGTATAGGGCGGCAAGAAGGAAGCTCCCAATCAGCCGCGTCGAAAAGGAGATCCCCATGAATAATATCTTGTTTTTTTTGACACCAAAGGCAATGTGTGCTTTTTTGTACGATGATTACACCATCCGGCAGGCATTGGAAAAGATGGAAGCAGCGGGATACGCCGCAATCCCCATACTGAACCGCCGGGGCGAATACCGGGGAACCCTGACGGAGGGTGACCTGCTGTGGGCCATGAAAAACATGTGCTACATGGATATGCGTCAAGCGGAAGCCCGGCGGGTCATGGAGATTTCCCGCCGCAAGGACAATGTGCCCGTCCGGGTCACTACCTCCATGCATGAGTTGGTGGAACGGGCATCCAATCAAAATTTCGTTCCCGTTGTAGACGACAAGGACGCATTTATCGGTCTGATTACCCGGAAAGCCATCATCCGCTACTGCCTGGAAAAGCTGTTTCCTGAGGACTGAAGTACATAGCGCGCAAGGCAATGTGCAATTCCATGAATCCCGGTGACTTTTACACTCTCTGCGCTGCAATAAAGGAAAGGACTGCTGCAAAATGAAGGTTTTGCGGCAGTCTTCATTTTATTTCATCATCGTCAGCCTGCAGAAAAATCGGCCAACTTCTCCCGGAGCTGGCCGATTTGCGTTTGATATCTCTGTTTATTCCTTAAGCTTTTTTCGAAACCATTTTATCAGGCCGCTGTCAAAGTGGCCGGCGGCAAGAGTACCTGCTGTCTGCCCCGGATGGCGAATTTGGAGAGGATCTAAGTTATAGACTGTCAAAATAGTGCAGATACCGCTGGTACCGCTGCCGGTAGTAGTCCCCGAAGTAGCCGGGGCGGAGCAGCTCTGGCTCCGGACGGTTCAGCTCATGCAGGTCACCGGAGGCATCCACCAGCCCCGCAGCATCCAGCCCCATGACCACCGCGCCGAAGAGACTGCTGTGTTTCTCGGCGACGATCTCCATTTCCCGGCCAAACACATCCGCACACATCTGCCGCCAGAGAGGGGAATTCAGAATGCCGCCGGAGATTTTGATCACCGATGGCGTTCTGCCGTTGGTCTTACAGAGCAGCTGGTAGCACTGGTACAGATTAAACAGCGTTCCTTCCAGAACACTATAATAGAAATCCTCTTTCCGGTGGCTGCTGCGAATTTCCTGAAAACCGCCCTTCCGGCGTGAGCGCCATTCCGGCCCGCGCTCGCCGAAGAGGAAGGGCAGGAAGATGGGGGCATCCGGCATGAGAGTCAGTCTTTGCTCGATTTGCGCATAGGGCTCCGACTGGAAGAAAAAACCCCGTGCCCAGTCGATGCAGTTACAGCAGCCGGAGGTGCCGATGCCGCTGAGCCAGTCTCCCTTTGGAGATAGGTAGCACCATGTACCGGGAACCGTGCTCATCCGGGGTGTGCCGGGAGTGGAGAACCGCAGAGAGCCACTGGTACCGGCGGACAAGGTCATGGCGCCGGGTCGAAGTGCTCCCGCGCCCAGCTGATCCAGGCCGCCGTCACTGCCCGCAGGAAGCACCGGTGTTCCCTCCGCCAGCCCCAGATCTTCCGCGCCCCGGGCACTGAGTCCCATCCGGTGGGTATAGGGAACGATGGGAAAGAAGGCCTTCGCCGGGATGCCGATCTGCCGCAGCAAATCAGCATCCCAGTCCCGGGTAAAAATATTAAACAAACCGCTGCCGGAGGCCATACTGTCCATGACCGCTTCCTGACCGGTGAGCCGCCAGGTGAGATAGCTTCCGTTGCCCAAAATCCGGTACCCGGACAGTTCCATGCCCTGGGACTTCAGCCACAGGAGCTTAAAACTGGGGTAGCTGGGATTGACAATGGCGCCGGTCCGCCGGTACAGGCTGTCAGCCAAAGCGGGATCCTGTTGGATCCGCTCGGTCACGGCCTGGGCAGCACTGTGGTTCCAGAGGTAGATGGGACTGACGGGAGCCATATCCCGGTCACACAGCAGCAGACTCTGCCACGTGGTGGAGACGGTGATGAGATCCACTTTTTTCCCGTCAGCAACGCTTCGGGCCAGGGCTGTCAGCTGGGCGTATTGCTCACCGGGATCCTGCATAGCGGTGGTCCCGTAACGCAGCTGCCGGTAAGGCTCAGAACGCATCTGCACGACGCCGGTCTCAGTGCTGTACAGCATGGCCTTGGCACTGGTGGTGCTGGCCTCCATGGCAAGGATCAGCATATCCAATCCCCCTCCTTTTCGACGGGCTTACTGCAGGTTGGCGTGTCTGCGGTTAAGTACCTCTTCGCTGACGCCCAATTTCTGCTGGATATACCAGCAGACTGCGTCGCCCACCACCAGAACAGACTGTTCAAACAGACTGCCGGCATGCTGGTCAGAGGGCACCAGCGTCTTAGCCGGAAGCCGCAAAACAGCGTCGCTGACCCCCGGATCCGAGGTCTGGGCGGTAATCAGAACACTGGAGGCTCCCACCTTTTTGGCGGTAGCCAGGTGATTCAGAGTAATCTGGGTCTTGGCTGACGAGGAGATGGCAATGAGCAGATCCCCCTGCCCGATGGCGGGGGTGTCCGGCTGCCCGGACATATGGACATCGATGCCGATATGCATCAGACGGCAGACAATGCTTCGGGCGGAGAAGCCGCTCCGACCCTGCGCAGTAAAAACGACCCTACGGGCTGCCATGATTTTTTCAGCCAGCATAACCAGCTGAGCCTCGTCCAATGCCCGCTGCATGGCGCTGAGCTCGGCAACGGCCTGAGCCACACGCTGTGTGATTTCCATTACTGCTCGCCTCTTCTCTTGACCGGATGACCGCCGATGGTGCCCCGCAGGGCGGCAAGGCTCTGGGCGGCGGGGCTTTCCTGCTGCTGGCTGCGGAAGCGGGCCTGCAGGCTGACGGCGATGGCAGGGGCGGGGACTTTCAAGCGGATAGATTCCTCCAGCGTCCAGCGTCCCATGCCGCTGTCTGCAACATAGCCCACGACGTCATCCAGATTGACATCAGGCTCCAGCGCCTCAACCAGCTTGCTCAGCAGCTCACTGCGGATGCTGCAGCCATTCTGGTAGGCCTTCATAGTCGCCAGCACATCAATATCGATATCGGAGGCGCGAAGCATTTCATATCCCTCAGCGTAGGCCTCCATCAGAGCATACTCAACGCCGTTGTGGATCATTTTGGCATAGTGACCTGCACCGGTGCCGCCGGCACGGACGGCACCGCCGGGAGCTGCCAGCGCCTCAAAAACAGGCCGCAGGCGCTCAAACACCGGAGGCTCCGCGCCCACCAGCAGGCCGCATCCCTCCCGGGCGCCCTTCACACCGCCGGAGACACCGGCATCCACCATGGTGATGCCTTTTTCGGCCAGCGCCGCGGCATTCTTCAGGCTGTCACGGAAGTCGCTGTTGCCGCCTTCCACCACCAGATCCCCAGCCTCCAGCAGCTGCCCCAGCTGGGCCAGAATGGAGTTGGTGGGCTCCCCCGGAGGGGCCTGCACCCAGATCACCCGGGGCTGCTCCAGCAGATCCCGCATGGCGGTTAGGGAATCCACAGGGGTGATGCCCCGCTGGGCGGCCCGCTCACGGGCGGCGGGAACCACATCGAAGCCCACTACCTGATGGCCGGCATCCACCAGCCTTCCGCACATGGCAAAACCCATTTTGCCCATGCCGATAAATCCGATTTTCATAATTCTGTCCTCCTGTCGGCGCACCATACCCGGCGGCCATTTCATTGGGGTTAACGGATTTCCAACGGACACTCCCGCCGGGAATACATCGCCTGACAACACCGCCGGAGCGGTGGGTCTCAGGAAAATGCGGGGCCCAAGCAAAAACGCGAAGCATTTCTGCTAAAAAGCCGGAGATCGTTGAAGAAATTCGGCTTGCAAAGAATATCCGTTTCATTTTTTATTATATGGAACCACTGGAGAAAGTCAATAGAAAATAGCAAAATTTGTCAGACATCCTGATGTTCCAGAGCAGCGTTTATCCAATCAAAGAGGACTGCTGCAAAATGATAGCTTTGCAGCAGTCCTCTTTTTGTATTCCGTTAAAAAACTGTTTCAAAATCAACTGTGATGAGTCACAAATGATTCAGGGATCCTATTTTGTCACAGGCGTACGTGTTAAAAACGAAGGAATACGGGATGTATTTCTCGTTTTTAACACTGCTCGGATGTAGCAAAAGATACGCCACTCAGCCGAAGGCGATTTACTGTGAAAGCTCCGCATTCACAGTAAAATTTCAAACGAATGCCAGCATCTCGCCCCTTACGGGGCAACCGATGCTGATGCATATAAATCCCCATGCGCTAACCGCTTTCATGGTTTGTGGCGCAATTGTATCGCATGGGGATTTATTCAGAGATTCCTTAGTACAATATGCAAAGCACTATCCGCCTGACGATCCCCACGGGTTCCTGCCTGAATTCCCAAACCGATTCTTCCCTCACCAGGAAGCGAAGCGGTTTTCTCTTATCCCCGATATGCCAGCGGCTGAACCAGGTATTGTTCCCACAGGTAGGTTTCGCCGGACTTTTCCAGCCCATAGGCCTCCCGGATGCCCTGGCAGAGCACCTTCAGCTTATATTGCAGCGGCGAGGCGGCAAACAGCGCCTCGTTTCCCTCTGTCATGGCGCATTCCAGGATCCTTGCCCGATCCTCTTTGGGAAAGCTCATGGAGTAGGTATCCACAAAGCTGCGGGTATCCGGCTGCAGATATTCGCTGCCGTCCCGTTGGGCGTTGGAGGGGTAGTCGTAGTCATATTCAAAGCCCACGGGATTCAGCTTCGCCCACTGATCCAGGGCGATGCTGTTGCCTAAGATATGGGTCTCCATCACATGGTAGAGCTCATGATACAGGGCTTTTTCCGAGGAATCCCCGGCAGCCAGCACGATATAGGCATCGGTACCCTCCTGAAACTGAATGCCCGTCGCCGTGTCCAGGCTGCCGGACTCAGCGCTGCCGGTAATTCCCCGCACCAGACAGATTTTCACAGAGGTGAAGTGGGACGCGGTGGCTTCCAAAAAGCCCTCGGGGAAATTTGCCAGACGCTGATCCAGCCGGTCCAGCTCCTGCCGGAGGACGGGAACCAGATATTCCATTTCAAAATCGTAATCCCAAGGCTGTACCGCCAGGGCATCCTCCCACAGCAGAACTTCAATGCCGTAGGTTTCTCCTATTTTTTCCGCGTAGGACTGGCACCAGACCAATCCATGATAGTCAGGCTCCACGGCGGTATAGTATGTTCCGGTGTAGACCGACGTATCCGAAAGAGCAAATTCCGGTGAAGCCGTATCCCAGCGGTAAATGGTTTCCCGTCCATAGTCTCCGTCAGGGATCAGAAGATATACCCACCCGTCGACGGTTTCCTCCACCGCCAGGGGCAGGCGGGAGGTCGGAAGCGTCAGTGAGCATCGGCGGCTCCCGGTTTCCAAATCGTAATAATCCAATCGTATCTCCGAATCGGACGGCGCGCAGGCCGACACCGCATCCGCAACGGTTTCAAGAAAGAATCCTTCCCCGCCGAGATCCGCCGGAGTCAGCGCCAAAGGCGTGTCTCCCACCTGTCCGAACAGCAGCGTCCGGGTGCATCCGGTGGGGAAAGAGACGAAGTAACTGCTGCCGCAGGATTCTATAATCAGGTTCTCCGCACCTTCGTACAGCAGCCGCCCGTCTTGCGTGGAGAGCAACAGTGTGCTGCTGTTCCCCTCCCGGTCTGCCACACGGCACTGCAGAACCGTGTCGTTCAGGTGCAGCCCCGTGACGCTCTGGGTATCAAAGGCAGCTTCCTTGATCATCCGGCGGATGCCGGTTTCCATATCCCAGGCACAGATTCCGGTTTCGCTGCAGTAGTACAAGGTATTCCGGTCGTCGGACAGCAGGGGCGTTCCCACCAGCTCCTCCGGTGCGGGAATGTGGAGGATCTCTCGCAGGGACGTGTCCAGCACCACAGTCTGCCGGTTCACCGGGTCAAAGTAGCTCAGACCGCTTTCCGTGACCCGCACAGAGGGATCATCCCCGGAAAGGGGAAATTCCAGGCGAACCGTCGCGGCTATGTACAGATCTTCTCCGGACAGCCGGGTGATGACGGTGCTGACTTTGGTATCGGAGAAAACCAGAAGATCTCTCCCCATAGCTTTCAGTGCGGAAACGTCAGGAATACTCAGGGGGTATGCCCGCAGAGCACCGCCGTAACGTTCCTCCAAGGGGTTGTCCGGGTCATACAGGCCGGCAGGCGGCGCCGCGGAAACCGGAACGGCTTCCGTCTGAACCGGGCAGGCAGCTTCTTCGGCCTTCCCTGTGCAGCCCGCCAGAAGAAGGCACGCAAAAAGCAGCGAGAGATAGCATCGTTTCATCATTGTCTCCTTGCAAGGGTATAATCGTCGCCCTGCCGGTAAAAAGGGCAGCGCTGGGAGCGGGAACTGGCAATACGATAGACCTCGTCCTCGTCCAGGTCCATCATACAGTAGTATTCGTCGTACTCCTCATCATAATCATAATACCAGCAAGTCTCGCATTGCGTCGAATCCACGGTTATTCCTCCAAAATCCGAAAAGAAAATTCCCCGTTTTCGTAAATCAGACAGCTGTGGCTGCCGTCCTTGGGGATGGAGACGCTGCCGGGATTCAGGCAGCGGATGCCGCCCCGGCTTTCATCCATCTTCACATGGGTATGTCCGAAGAGAAATACGCTTCCCTTCGGCAGGGGCGGCAGATTGTCCGGATGATGGTGATGCCCGTGGGTAAGATAAAACGTGACCCCCTCCACAATCAGTTGGGAAAAATCCGCCATGCAGGGAAAGGGCAGCACCATCTGATCCACCTCCGCCTCACAGTTGCCACGGACGGCGATGATAATATCCTGAAACCGACTCAGCATGGGAATCACCTGCTTCGGCCCGTACTCCCGGGGCAGGTCATTCCGTGGGCCATGATAAAGCAGATCCCCCAGCAGAACCAGCCTGTCCGGCTGCTCCGTCTCTACCAGATCACAAAGACGGCGACACCAGAAGGCGCTGCCGTGAATGTCAGACGCGATAATGAGTTTCATAAGATCCTCCTATAGTTCCAGCCTGTCCAAATATGCCTTCACGTCAAAGGGGCGGAGCTTCTCGTCCTTGCGCAGATACAGCGGATGATGAGGATGCCCCTTTTTGGAGATCGCCCCGGCGCAGTACCACTCTGCTCCGTACGCTTCCCCGGCCAGCAGCATATCCCGCAGACAATCGGGCAGATATTTCCGCTTTTCAATAATGGCGCCCCAGGCTGCCCATACGGCGGGATGGGCCGAAAGAGAGAGCACATACCGGAAGGCTTCCAGGTTTTCCTGATGGAGCAGTGGGTTGCAAACCCTTTCCATATCGTCGGGAGAGGTTGCCCGCTGGGCATAGACGTTGAACATAATGAAGCTGTCAAAGCCGTTTCCCAAAGCAATGCGCTCCACAGATTTCAGGGTGTTGTCCAGATCGTCGGGCTTTGCTGTGGAGGGATTGATGCCAATGCAGATTAAAGGATTCTTCCCCCGGGTACCCAGTATGTAACGGTACTCCGAGTAAAAGTTAGGGGCATAAAGCCATTTTGTGATGTCGTATTCTTCGCTGGGGGTGTCGGCGGCTGCCAGCGCCTGCCGGAAGGTTACCAGCTCCAGCTCACGGGTGGTTCCGCTGGGAATGTGTGCCATCAGGTCTCCTCCACCGTAGGGAACCACAGGCTCTGACTGGGATCGTGGAAGTCACAGCCCTCGGGCTCCCGTCCCGTCTGCGTGCACCAGGCGGCAAAGGCGGTGTCCAGGAAGGGGTATACCCCATCCATGGTAGACTGCAGGCTGACGGTAGTGCCGTCGGTCATGTACAGCTCCACCACAATACTGCCGCCCTGCACCGCATACAGCTTTTGCCCTATAATTTCTTTGTAGCAGTGAACAACATCCCTTTTTCCGAAGCGGGAGATCAGGAAGCTCTCCGCATCGTAAAAAATGCCGAAGCTCAGGTAATACACCGCCAGGCACACGCCCATGGCAAGCACGACCGCGCCGCCGACGACAAGCACCAGCCCGTCGCTGACGCCCACGCAAACGGCAAGGATTCCCAGCACGATGAGCACTACACCAAACACGCCGAAGCGTTTGTTGGCACGGACAGCCTTGCCGGAACGGTGCTGCGCCTTGCTGCGAAATACCTTGGCGAAGCTCCTGTCCACCAGAAAGCAGATGCCGAACACAGCGGCGGCAATCAGTAAAATCGCGATCAACTGCATGTCTTTCTCTCCTTGTTAAGTCGCTGCCCCGGCGCTATGCCCAGAGCACGGTGTCCACGGGGATATCGTGTTCCTCCGTGTCCAAATAGGACAGCATCTGAAAGTCGTAGCACAAGGCAAGGGTAGGATGGTTCGGCTCCCGGGACAGAAATTTGTCATAAAAGCCGCCGCCGTACCCAATTCGGTGCCCCTGGGGGTCAAAGGCCAATCCGGGCATCAGCACCAGCGCCGTCTCGTCGTCGGCAACCGGCTCATCCGCAATGGGTTCCGGAATCCCGGCATAGCCCTTTGCCACTTTGCTCAGATCGTCCAGATAGATGAATTTCATTTCGTCGCCATAGCATTTGGGTACCGCCACTTTTTTCCCGTCCCGGAGCGCCCGCTCCAGCATGGGAACGGTGCGTACTTCCTGGTTATAGGGGAGATATCCGTAAATGGTTTTGGCGTTCCGGTAGCTTTGGGAGGCGATAAAAAGCCGGGCAAGCTCTGTGCTTCTCCGCTCAATTTCTTCTGCCGTCATCGCCCTTTTTTTCTCCCGAATTATCCGGCGCAGTTCCGTTTTATCCATTCTGAGCATCCTCACCTTTCTCTTTCACCGGGTGAAACATCCGAAACCACAGGAAAATAGCGATCTGCCCGGGAATGCCCAGAAGATAGATTTTCCAGAAATTATACCGGAAAATCAGCAGTCCCGACACATGGAACGCCACGAGAAAGCCCCAGACAATGGTGGAAATCAGGAGCCGGTTCCGCCGGAAATCATGCCATGCCGACAACAGGCTCAGCAGCACAATGGCGTTGGCAGGCACGGCGTAAAAAAAAGCCAGCCAGCTGTACCGCTCCACCGCCCGGAACGAGGACATGATAACGAATACCAGCAGCGCCACGAACCAAACCAGTGTGGAGGACAGGGCCAGAATGACGTTTTTATTGGCCTTGCGTTTCAGCGCCTTTTCGGACACCTGGGTCATGGCCTTTTCCAGGGCTCCGGGGTTTCCCGGCAGGGCATTGGGATCGGCAAGCAGTTCCCCCACAGGAACCTCAAACAGCTCCGCCAGCTGAACCAGCGTCATCACATCGGGTACGGATTCTCCCCGCTCCCACTTGGAGACGGCTTTATCGGAATAATTCAGTTTTTCCGCCAGACCCGCCTGGGTCAGTCCTGCCCGCTTGCGGTAGGCAGCAATGTTGCCGCCGAGCTGGTTTTTCAAGATCTCGTCGTCCATGGTTCCCCTCCAGCAGATAATCGGGATTATTTTATCACAAAGAGCAGGTTATTGCAACAGAAAAACGCCGGTACGCCCGGCAGAAAACACGCAGAAAAGGCGTGCCGCCGAAGCGGCACGCCTGGAAAGCCTCTAAAGTTTGATTAGGGAACCTCTGATTAACTCGTCTGCAGCTGTGGCCGGATCTTCCTGTGCAACTTTTCAGTTATGAAAATTGGAAATACATACAGTATTCCTCAATTTTCATAACTTCAATTGGGATCGGAATCTCTCGCTCACAGCGCTTGCCGATTGAAACAGAGCTTCCTTAGGATCAGCCGAAGAACCGGCGGAAGTACTCGTACCAATCCTCATAATTCCCTTCGCTGGGCATGGAGGCATCCTCCTGGGGAGTGGTTTCGGCGGCGGTGTCATGGGGTTTTTCGTCGAAGGTGATAGTCAGCGTCAGCTCCTTGCCGCTGCGGACAACGGTAACCGCGGCGGTGTCCCCTGCCTTGTAATTCCGCAGGGCGCGGGTCAGTTCGGTTCTGCTGCCAACCTTGTACTCGCCCACAGCAACAATCAGATCCTTGGGCTGGATTCCGGCTTTGTCCGCACTGCTGCCTCTGGTCACCTCCACAACATACGCACCGTCGGTGGGCAGACCAAACTGAGCGGCGGCTTCCTTATCGTTGTCCTTTACGGTGATCCCCATGTATGCACCGGTGACATAGCCGTAGTCAATAAGATCGGAGATGATGCCCATCACGTCATCGATGGGAATGGCAAAGCCAATGCCCTCAATGGAAGCGCCGGAGGTAGTAGTGCCGGAATACTTGGCGGTGGTGATGCCGATGACTTCGCCATACATGTTGAACAGCGGACCGCCGGAGTTGCCGGGGTTGATGGCGGCGTCGGTCTGGAGCATGCTGATGACGGTATTGTCGGTGGTGACCTCCCGGTTGATGCCGCTGACGTAGCCCACCGTCTCAGTTGCCGCCAGTCTGCCAAGAGGATTGCCTATGGCAACCACCATATCGCCGATGGATAGGCTGCTGCTGCTGCCGATGGTGGCGGCGGGCAGTCCCTTGGCTTCCACTTTCAGAACGGCGACGTCGTTGGTGGCGTCGTAACCCTTTACCTCTGCGGCATACTCATCACCGCCATGGGTGGTAACCGCAATCTCGGTAGCGTTCTGCACCACATGGTAGTTGGTAATCACATAGCCGTCCTCCGTCAGGATGAAACCGGAGCCGGAGGAAGTCCCCTGAGCAGTCTGACCGTAGACGGTGGTCTTCATGGTGCAGGAAATTGCCACCACACTGTTCACATTGCTCTGGTACAGCTGAGCGGGGGTCATGGCAGAGCCATCCGCAGCGGGCAGGGGTATGGAAGAGCCGCCGGAGGGCACAGTACTGCCGATCTGTTTTCGCAGGTCGTCAATCTCCTGACTGAGCTGCAGGGTAATCTGATCGCTGCGCTGCTCCCACTTCCGATTGACGCTGGCCGCTGTGATCAGGCACCCGGAGGCCACAAGGGCCACAACCAGCACCCCGGCAACGATGCCCCTCCACATCATTGGTTTATGGTGCTTTTTCTCCTTTTGGGGCTTCTCCGGAGGCTGTGTCTGGGGCTGATACTGATATTGATACTGCTGATACTGCCCTGTGACATAGGGCGAATTGGCATAGGGGGACTCTTTGCGTCCCGTACCGGCAGCGTGATAGGCACCGGACTCCGGCTGGGGTGTGTACTGCGGCTCCTGAGGAACAGAAGCTTCCGGCGGTGTTACGCTCTGGGAATATTCACTGCTTTCCTCTTCAGGGTTTTCATTATTTGTAAAGGTGTCCATGTTGGTTACCTCCCTCTTTTTTCTCACTTTACTGTAATCCTCACATGTGAAGAAATATGTACCAACATATGAAGGATATTTGAATTTTACAATCTGAAAGAGATTTCGTCAAGAAAAAATCGCGGCAGCAGGAGCTGCCGCGAAAAAATCACTTCTTGCGGAAGGACATGCAGTCGGTGCACTGATCCACGGTGGGATTCATCTCGTGGGTGCCCACCAGAATACGGTCCAGGGAACAGTAATTCTCGTTCTCACAGTGGTTGGCGCACTGCTGGACGGTGCACTCGATGCTCTTGTTGGCATGGCAGTTCATAGAAATAGCCTCCTTTTATTTGAATTCGGAAATAGTATGAACCGCTGCGGCAAAAGCATACAGGAAGTTTTTTCCAAGGTTGCTTTTCCAGAGGTTTTGTGATATCTTAAGACCAGTCGAAAATGCGCAAATTGTTGGGCACCCCGAAAAACTACCCTTCTGCGTTTTGGCCGGATCTTTTGCCCTGACAAAATCTCTCTCCCAAAACGTCAAATAGTAGTTTTTAGAGGCTGCCTGTTATTCGGGAGGACTGCTGAATGTCAAAAATTGCCCCATCCATTTTATCCGCCGATTTTGCCAATCTGGAACGGGATATACACGATATTGAAAAAAACGGCGCCGACTGGGTGCATGTGGATGTAATGGACGGCCATTTCGTCCCCAACATCTCCATCGGCATCCCGGTTGTCAAGGCTCTGCGGCCTGTCACTTTCCTGCCGCTGGATGTGCATCTGATGATTGACCGTCCCATCCGCTATGCGGAAGAATTTGTCAAAGCCGGCGCAGACTGGCTGACCATTCATATCGAGGCCGACCAGCCCCAGAACAACCTCGCTTGTCTGGACAAAATCCGTGGGCTTGGCTGCAAGGCCGCCATTTCCCTGAAACCCGGGACCCCGGCAGAAGCGGCCATTCCCTACCTTAAGAAGTGTGATATGATTCTGGTGATGACCGTGGAACCAGGCTTCGGCGGTCAGAAATTTATGCAGGATATGATGCCGAAGGTGAAAAAGCTGCGCCAAATGCTGGATGAAGTCAACCCCGCCTGTCTGATCGAAGTAGACGGCGGCGTGAACGCCGTCACCTGCGAAGTGTGCAAAGAAAACGGCGCAGAGGTTTTAGTAGCCGGCTCCGCCTACTTTAAAGCCGCCGACCGAGCGGCCTTTGTCAGAACCCTTCAGGCATAATTGGCGAAAACAAGAATCCGAACCCGTCTCCCTTCCGGGATGCCGGGTTCGGATTGTGTCGTCTTATGCAGAAAGGAAGCAGGCCGTTCCTTCACTCAGCAGTAAAAATCCCGGATTTTCTTGGCACGGCTGGGGTGGCGCAGCTTGCGGATGGCCTTGTTCTCGATCTGGCGAATCCGTTCCCGGGTGACGCCGAAGATCTGCCCCACCTCTTCCAGTGTGTGGGTGCGGCCGTCGTACATGCCGAAGCGCATCCGCAGCACGTCCGCTTCCCGCTCTGTCAGGGTATCCAGGATCTCCTTCAGAGCCTCGGCCAGCAGTGCGTTGGAGGTAGCATCGGCAGGGCCGGGGGTACGCTCGTCCTCCACAAAGGAGCCGATGGAGGTGTCCTCTTCGTCGCCAACGGGGGTGTCCAGAGAAAGGGTATCGGCGGCAGTTCGGTTGGCCTCGATGATCTTCTCAACCGGCAGGTTCAGCTCGGCGGCAATCTCCTCTACGGTGGGTTCCCGCCCCAGCTCCTGCACCAGCTTGCGGTTGCAGCGGGTGGCCTTGTTGATGACCTCTACCATATGCACCGGAACCCGGATGGTACGGGCCTGATCCGCAATGGCGCGGGTGATGGCCTGCCGGATCCACCAAGTGGCATATGTAGAGAATTTGTTTCCCTTTGTCCAGTCGAATTTGTCTACCGCGCGGATCAGGCCGGTGTTGCCCTCCTGAATCAGGTCCAGAATATGCAGGCCACGGCCGGAGTACTTCTTGGCGATGGAGACCACCAGCCGGAGGTTTGCCTCGGTGAGCTTATTCTTGGCTTCCTGATCTCCCTCGGAAACCCGCTTCGCCAACTCCACCTCTTCTTCGGCGGACAGAAGCTTAATCTGGCCGATCTCTTTAAGGTACATACGCACCGGGTCATCCAGGCTGTACTCAGCAGCCAGATCTACGGGATCAACCAGTTCCTCTTCATCCAGGCCGCTGAGGTCGATGTCACCGTCAGCGCCCAGGTCGATGTCGTCATCTCCCAGATCCAGCTCCAGCTCAGCAGTGACCACCTGAATGTTCATGGCGTCCAGGCGGTCATAAATCTCCTCGATTTTCTCGGGGGTCAGCTGCATTTTTTCCAGCTGGGCGTTTAAGTCGGAGGCACGGATCATGCCATCCTTTTTGGCCTGGGTAATCAGCGCCTGAAGCGCGGTGTGAACGTCGTCCATATTGTTTTTTGGAGTCTTCTTCGGTGTACTCATGGAAAATCTCCTTTTTTTCTATGTAAAAATCTATAAAACTCTTGTGCCGTTAAACTATACCCCGTTTTTTTCGATATGACAAGGGCATTTTTCAAAAATATTTCTTCCATCGGGGACAGTTTTCCCCAGATTTTGCGAAAACATACGGTTTACTTTTTGGGAAAAATTCGTTATAATTGAAAAAATGAGGCAGTGTGCCCGTTCCTCCACCGGTGATGCGGTGCACAGTACCACCGGCGCTTTTCTGTGCGCGGCATCCATGCGGATGCCAGAGAAGCCACTGCACGGCATTCCGATCCCATATTTCATGAGGTAACCCATATGACCGAACTATCGAATATCCGCAATTTTTCCATTATCGCCCATATCGACCACGGCAAGTCCACTCTCGCCGACCGGCTGCTGGAACAATGCCATGCCATCGATCAGCGCATCCGCGCCGAGCAGATGCTGGACTCCATGGAGCTGGAAAGAGAACGGGGCATCACCATTAAATCCAGTGCCGTCACCCTGAATTACACCGCTGCAGACGGAAAACAATATGTCCTGAACCTGATCGACACCCCGGGTCATGTGGACTTCAACTACGAGGTCTCCCGCAGTCTTGCCGCCTGTGAAGGCGCGGTACTGGTGGTGGACGCGTCTCAGGGCGTGGAGGCCCAGACCCTGGCAAACACCTATCTCGCCATCGACGCGGGGCTGGAAGTGCTGCCCGTCATCAATAAAATTGACCTTCCCTCCGCCCGTCCTGGCGAGGTCAAGGCGGAGATTGAGGACATCATCGGCATTCCCGCCGAGGATGCCCCGGAGATTTCTGCCAAAAACGGGATCAACATTCCCGCCGTGCTGGAAATGCTTGTCCGGGACGTCCCCGCCCCCAGCGGTGACCGCAATGCACCCCTGCAGGCGCTGATATTCGACAGCCAGTACGATTCTTACCGGGGCGTTATTGTCTATACCCGCATCAAGCAGGGCGTGGTGAAGCCCGGCATGGACATCAAAATGATGGCAACCGACGCGGTTTACAAGGTGGTAGAGGTGGGTACCATGAGTCCCGGCGGCCTGAATCCCGCCGATGCTCTGGGCGCCGGCGAGGTGGGCTATATCACCGCATCCATCAAAACCGTGGCGGACACCCAAGTGGGCGACACCATTACCGGGGTAGAAAACCCCGCTGCCCAGCCTCTGCCCGGCTACCGTCCCGCCCAGCCCATGGTGTTCTCCGGCGTCTACCCTGCCGACGGCGCCAAGTATCAGGATCTGCGGGATGCCCTGGAAAAGCTGAAGCTGAACGACGCTTCCATGAGCTATGAGCCGGAAAGCTCCATTGCTCTGGGCTTCGGTTTCCGCTGCGGCTTTCTGGGTCTGCTGCACATGGAGATCATTCAGGAACGGTTGGAGCGGGAGTATAACCTTGACCTCATCACCACCGCCCCCAACGTTGTCTACCGGGTTACGAAAACCAGCG
Source organism: Faecousia sp. (assembly GCA_051867075.1). Taxonomy (GTDB): domain Bacteria; phylum Bacillota; class Clostridia; order Oscillospirales; family Oscillospiraceae; genus Faecousia. The sequence goes on from JBJDYG010000113.1 coordinate 24,480, forward strand.
GCGAAACCATGTACGTCTACACCCCGCTGGACTATCCCGACCCCATGGAAATCCAGCTTGCCGAGGAGCCTTTCGCAAAGGTCAGCCTGATTTCCCCTCAGGAATATGTGGGCAACATTATGGAGCTGTGCCAGAACCGCCGGGGCGAATTCAAGGACATGGTTTATCTGGATGCCAGCCGGGTGGAGCTGCACTACGAGATGCCCCTGAACGAAATCATCTACGACTTCTTCGACGCTCTGAAATCCCGCACCCGGGGCTACGGCAGTCTGGACTACGAGCTGATCGGCTACCGCCCCAGCCGTCTGGTGAAGCTGGATATTCTGCTCAACGGTGACGTTGTGGACGCTCTGAGTTTCATTCTCTTCGCCGACAACGCCTATCCCCGGGCCCGGAAGATCTGCGAAAAGCTGAAGGAGAACATTCCCCGGGCACAGTTTGAGATCCCTATTCAGGCAGCCATCGGCGGCAAGATCATCGCCCGGGAAACCATCAAGGCTCTGCGCAAGGATGTGCTTGCCAAGTGCTACGGCGGCGACATCACGAGAAAGAAGAAGCTGCTGGAAAAGCAGAAGGAAGGCAAGAAGCGGATGCGTACCTTCGGCACCGTAGCGGTTCCTTCCGAGGCCTTTATGGCAGTACTGAAGCTGGACGAAGATTAAGCGGCGCGCCTCGCCTCCCTCGTTCGCGTGGGAAGCGGCTGGGCGGAGCGATGACCGGGGGAGTCCGTTTCCGCCGCCCGCTGTACACATACTCCCCCCTGCCCTTCGGGGCCCCCTCATAAATGTGGGGACAAGGCATTTTCAACAATCGGAGGAACTCCCTATGCCCATTCTCAACAAACGCGCAAACAAAACTCCCCTTGGACTGTATGTCCATGTTCCCTTCTGCCGCAGCAAGTGCCAGTACTGTGACTTTTATTCCATGGCGACCAAGGATGACAAGCTGCTGGACGGCTATCTGGACGCAGTATGCGACCATATCAAGGAAGCCGGCGAGCTGGCTCCCGGCTATAAAGTAGATTCCATTTACTTTGGCGGAGGCACGCCCTCCTTTTTCGGCGCCGACGGTCTTGCGGTGATCCTTACCACCATTCGCCGGAATTTCGATGTTGTGAGCGACGCCGAAATCTCCGTGGAGTGCAACCCCGACTCCGTTTCCGACAGGCTGCTCCACCGGCTCTACGCCGAGGGCTTTAACCGGGTCAGCCTCGGCATCCAGTCCGACGACGACGAAATGCTGAAAAAACTGGGCCGTCCCCACACCTATACCCAGGCTGCCACTGCCTATCAGCGCATTCGTAAGGCGGGCTTCCGCAACGTGTCCATTGACCTGATGTACGGCCTGCCCGGACAGGATCTGCAGGACTGGCAGGAAACCCTGGACAATGTGCTGCGGCTGAATCCCGAGCACGTCAGCTGCTATGCCCTGAAAATTGAGGAAGGAACGCCTTTCTTTGACTATAAGGAAATGCTGAATCTCCCCGACGACGAGACCCAGGCGGATATGTATCTTGCCGCTGTAGAAGCTCTCCGGGGCCGGGGTTTTCGGCAGTATGAGATCTCCAATTTTGCCCGGAAGGGACTGTACTCCCGGCACAACATGAAATACTGGACCGGCGGGGAGTATTTGGGCTTCGGCCCCAGCGCCAGCTCAGACTTTGCCGGGAAGCGCTTCACGCTGAAGCGTGATCTGCAGGAATACATTGCCGCCATCCGTGACGGCGGTGATATCATGGAGGATCTTCAGGAGATTCCCATGCGGGAGCGCGCCGGGGAATACCTGATGCTGCGGCTTCGCACCAGCCTGGGAATCAGTGCCGCGGAATACGAAAAGCTGTTCCTGCTGCCCTTCGCCCCTTTGGAGGAGGTACTGGAAAAATGCCGCCGCTACTATCAGGCCACCCAGAACGACTCCGGCCGCTGGGTGCTGACTCCCAAGGGGTATCTGGTAAGCAATGACATCATCACAGATCTGCTGATTGCCCAGGATAATTCTCATCCGCTGAAGCGGATTTAATGAAACACAAAATGTGGAATGACCATGTTTGGGATGTTTGCATTTTAAAATTTTGTTCTGTATTTTAAGCGCCTGCGGGCTGTCTGGAAAATCATAACGTTTTTGCCGCCGGGGAATTGACTTTTTCCCCGGCGGCATGTATAATGTATGCGGAAAATCCCGGTTTTCCGGAATGTAAATCCAAAGACGAAAACGTCTTTTGAAAGAAAGGAAATTTGCCATGATTTATAGTGCAGAAGTACAGAATATGTGCTCCGTGGCCAAGGGCGCCTATCACGGCCCCGCTCCCATTCCCGAAGAGGGCAAGTGGGTTCAGGCTAAGGAAATCAAGGACATCAGCGGTTTTACCCACGGCATCGGCTGGTGCGCTCCTCAGCAGGGCTGCTGCAAGCTGACCCTGAACATCAAAGAGGGCATCATCGAAGAGGCTCTGGTAGAAACTCTGGGCTGCTCCGGCATGACCCATTCCGCCGCTATGGCTTCCGAAATTCTGATCGGTAAGACCATTCTGGAGGCCCTGAACACCGACCTGGTGTGCGACGCCATCAACACCGCCATGCGGGAACTGTTCCTGCAGATCGTTTATGGCCGCAGCCAGTCTGCGTTCAGCGAGGACGGCCTGGCCGTCGGCGCTTCTCTGGAGGATCTGGGCAAGGGTCTGCGCAGCCAGGTGGGCACCATGTTTGCCACCAAGGTCAAGGGCCCCCGCTATCTGGAGATGGCCGAGGGCTATGTCACCCGCTGCGCTCTGGATGAGGACAACCTGATTATCGGCTACGAGTTCATCAATCTGGGCAAGATGATGGACTTCATCAAGAAGGGCGACGACGCCAACACCGCTTTGGAGAAGGCCAAGGGTTCCTACGGCCGTTTCGCCGGTGCTGCGAAGTACATCGACCCCCGTCACGAATAAGAGGAGGACGCTGCAATGGCTTTGTTTGAAGGTTACGAAAGAAAAATCGACAAGATCAACGGCGTTCTGGCTCAGTATGGCCTGGCTTCCGTTGAAGAGTGCCGCGAGCTCTGCAAGGGCAAGGGCTTCGACCCCTACGAGATTGTCAAGGGCATCCAGCCCATCGCTTTTGAGGATGTGGCATGGGCTTACTGTGTCGGCGCCGCCATCGCGCTGAAGAAGGGCGTCAAGACCGCCGCCGAGGCCGCCGAGGCCATCGGCATCGGCCTGCAGGCTTTCTGCATCCCCGGCTCCGTTGCTGAGGACCGGAAGGTCGGCCTGGGTCACGGCAATCTGGGCGCTATGCTGCTGCGGGACGAAACCAAGTGCTTCGCATTCCTGGCCGGTCACGAGTCCTTTGCCGCTGCCGAAGGCGCTATCGGCATTGCCCGCTCCGCCAACAAGGCCCGTAAGGAGCCCCTGCGGGTCATCCTGAACGGCCTGGGCAAGGACGCCGCCCAGATCATCTCCCGGATCAACGGCTTTACCTATGTGCAGACCAAGTTCGACTACTACACCGGCGAGCTGACCGTTGTCAAGGAGTACAAGTACTCCGACGGCGAGCGTGCCGCTGTCCGCTGCTACGGCGCTGACGATGTCCGCGAGGGCGTTGCGATCATGCACAAGGAAGGCGTGGACGTTTCCATCACCGGTAACTCCACCAATCCCACCCGCTTCCAGCACCCTGTCGCCGGCACCTACAAGAAAGAGTGTGTCGAGCAGGGCAAGAAGTACTTCTCCGTCGCCTCCGGCGGCGGCACGGGTCGTACCCTGCATCCCGACAACATGGCTGCCGGCCCCGCTTCCTACGGCATGACCGACACCATGGGCCGTATGCACTCTGACGCCCAGTTCGCTGGTTCCTCCTCCGTCCCCGCCCATGTGGAAATGATGGGCTTCCTGGGCGCTGGCAACAACCCCATGGTCGGTATGACCGTCTCCGTGGCTGTTGCTGTTGAGGAAAGCCTGAAGTAAGAGGGTAAACTCCCACTTTTGAACCGTAAAAAGTTCAAGCCCCACTTTTCGCAAAAATAAAGCAAGGAAGCACATCCTACTCCCCAAAAGAGTTGTGATGTGCTTCCTGTTTTTGCGTTTTGGAGGGTATTTTTGATGAAGAAAATGAAGATGTGCTTCCCAAGAGAGAAAACTTTCGTGGACGGTTTTGAGGAATATATCTTGGACTGTAAAGCAAGGAATCTTCGGGAGGGGACAATCAACCACTATCGGGAATCTGTCAAGCAGATTTACAAGAGAATCCCACCCGATACCCCTATTTCCTCCCTCAACCAGCAGACAATGAAGGATTTCTATATTGCCTTGCGGGATGACCCCAATTTGAATGAGGTTTCTATGGGAACCTACGCAAGAGATTTGAAAACGTTGATGCGGTTCTTTATGAAATGCGGGTATATTCCCCACTTTGAAATCCAACTGCCAAAAGCGGACAAAGCCCCCATTCAGACCTACACAGACGATGAATTGAAGAAATTGCTGAAAAAGCCCGATGTCCGCAAGTGTATCTTTTCCACCTATCGCAGTTGGGTGATTGTCAATTTCCTGCTCTCTACTGGCGTTCGGCAGAACAGTCTTGTGAACATCAAAATCAGGGATGTGGATTTTGATAACTCTGTGGTGTATGTGAATACCACAAAGAACCGAAAACCTTTGATTATCCCTTTGAATGAGGACATTGTGAAGATACTGAAAGAGTATTTACAGTATCGTGGTGGCGGGGCAGAGGACTGGCTTTTCTGCTCCGTCTATGGCAAGCAACTTACCCGTAGCAGTTGCTATCACGCCATTTGGGACTACTGCCACGAACGAGGCTTGGAACAGACGGGCGTTCACCGCTTCCGCCACACCTTCGCAAAGAAATGGGCTACAATGGGCGGTTCCGTGGTTACGCTCCAAAAGATACTCGGGCATAGCAGTCTTGCCATTACGGAGAACTATTTGAATATCCTAACCAGCGACTTGAAAAAGGACATTGACAAGGTAAACATTATCCGCAGTTTGAAGCAAGAACGGGTTTGTATGAAAGCCTAACATCTTCTATCATCTTTTATCATCTATAAGCAAATGGAGAGGTGTTTTCACATCTCTCCATCATTTTTATACATATCCAAACTTCTTTGAAGAAAATCCCGCATTTTCTCTACTACTGGCTCAGGGGAAAGAATTTTTACCCTTCTTCCAAAAGTGGCAATCCACGCAAAGAAGGTGGGGCTGACTTCGATGGGGGCGGTGATGGTGAAATGCTCGGCATCCACCGCAAACATCTGGATGTCCTTGCCGAATTGGTCAATGACGGCATCGGCCAGTTCATTGCGGAAGCGGATGCGGACATTGTATTCCTTCCCCCCATACATATCAAACACCTTTGCCTTTTGGGTGGTCATGTCCTTCTCTCTGTAAAGTTCCTTGCCCTCTCGGGGCATTGCCAAAGGCTGGCTGATGCGTTCCATCCTGTCCACACGATAATAGCGGAACTTCTTACCGTCGTAGGCATAGAGATAGTAGTTGCCATTGTTCCAGAGAAGGGCGTAGGGGCTGACAATGAGTTGCTGACCGTCTTTGGAATAGGTCTTTTCGTTGCCTGTGGCGGGGGTGTAGTGGAAGTAGCGGAAGCCGATTTTTTGGTCTTTGCGGATGGCCTCGTGGATGCGGTCGGCATCCTTGACCACACTATCATTCATACTCCGCACTCGGTTGGCAACATGGTTTTCTCTGTTCAGGCTCTCCACGGTGTCCTTGCCCGCAAACCTTTTCAGTTTGGCGGTGATTTCCCTTGCCTTTTCCCTTGTGATGAACTTGGAGGACTGAACACTATCCACCAAAAGGCGAAGTTCGTAAGGCTCAAAGGGCGGGTTCAGAAGCCGGTAGCCCTTCTTGTGAACATCGTATTCCAACTGTAAGCCGCAGACATCCCCCAAGGCGGCGAAGTCCGCATAGAGGGTCTTTTTCTCTACTGGCATATCGTGTTCTTCCAAAAGCTGTTCCAGTTCCCGCCGCTTCACAATGCGGTTTCTGCCTGCGTTGGCTTCAAGGTATTGTTTCAGCAGTAGCAGACGGACGGCAATGTAGTATTTTCCATAGTTCGCCATAGTGTCCCCTCCTGTGGCGGGTTTTCTGTTAGTATAGCATATCGAATGAAAAGAGAAAAGGCACTTTTCTCAGATTTGCAGACTTATCAATTAAATTGTGCCGTCTATTGACAATTTTTCTCAAGTATCATATAATATTTTATATCCAAAGTATCATAGGATGGTCGATGAAATGATTATTTTTACTCTCTCGCCTTGGATGATTTTCTTGCTGGTATTATGTGTGATTGCGTCAATATATGGCATCATTCAAAACATAGGTTCCATAATTCTCATTTCAATTGCCGTAATTGTGCTAATTCTTCTTCTAGGAAAGTGGCCCATTAAAACATTCATTGGATTGGTTTCAATATTACTGTTATCTGTTGTTTATTTTAGTGTTTCCTCAACAATTGAAGCAAACAACACGCCCGTGTTAATTTACAAGGCTACAAATACTTGTTCTTTTTATGATGAACAGGGCACTCTTGTGCAGATTCCGAGCGGAGCAATCGTAGCAAAATATCGCCATCCTAAACAAGAATCAAAAGAAAAACAATATAATGGCAACTCGCATGTATGCGATTGGTATTATGATGGTGAAGTTTTTTCCTCAACTACTAGCGTAATACATGAAGGTAGCTTAGCCGAAAAAATGAATGTCGAAAAAAATATATGGAGTTTGGAAGAAATACGAGAGATTACATACAAAGAATTTCGAAATGGTAATTGGTGGACATAACTTTTGAGAGTGGGGTTGACACAACTCCACTCTCCTTTTATGTGAGTAATAGGCGACCAGTTTTTCATGCCTCCAAAAGGGAGATATACTTATATATTGTTGTCCTACTCAAATCACAAACCCTTGCCAACTCTGAAACATTCAACTGCCCGTTTTTGAAAGCGGGATAGTGTCGGAGGAAGATTGCGGGAATGCTGTCGGCGGTTATTTGCGGCCTGCCGATCTGCTTGCCCTTGGCCTTGGCGTTCGCCATTCCAGACCGCACACGGCTTCTTATCATGGCAAGTTCCAACTGACTGAATACGCCCGCCATCTGTAAGAAAGCCTCGCTCATGGGGTCGGCCTTGCCCTCTCGGCAATCCAGAGTGATACTGCCCACAATCACCAGCCGCAAACGCTTCTCCCGAACGGTGTCGATGATACCACAAAGCTGCTGGGTGCTTCTGGCAAGCCGTGGGACTTCCAAGGTGATGATGGTATCGCCCGCCTCTGCTGTGGCGAACAAGGCTTCCTGTTGGCTCTTGACCTTGGCATCCCCGTGTTCATACTCCAAGAAAATCTCCCTTGCCCCCGCCGCTTTCAGTTCCCGCACTTGGCGGTCAATGTCCTGTTTCGTTTCGTTGGTGGAGCATCGTGCGTAACCGTATTCCATAATCTTCACTCCTTTTGGTGGCGGGGAGTTACCCCGCCTCGCCTGGGGAATAGAACTGTCCTTTGTAGTCCCCTACTACATCCAATATCAGTCTGGCACCCAGCCGAAAGCCATAGATGAAATAGTCCTCATTTGCCAGCACGGTCATGTCCGCCCGCAGATTATCGATTGCCTCAACCTGCTTTCTGGCTTCTGGTGAAATCGCCTCCATGAGCCTGTCCATTTCATCAGACAGTTTCTTGGCGGTTTCCTTGTATTCGCTTCCAGACCTGACAAAGCGTTCTGCGGGGGAGATGTTCCCCCACCACAGTTCTTGTAATGCGAACATCCTTTTCCCTCCTTACACGCTGATGGTGAAGCGGCGGCTGCTGACCTGTTTGGTGTAAGCCTTGTAGAGGTCGGGCAAAACCTTCTTGAATGCGGTGCTGTCAAAGCGGTTGGAGAGAACGGAGGTGTAACGGACGATGTACTGTCCCGCAATCATTTCTTCCACTTCTCTGGCTTCCATCTCGGCTTTGATGGTGTTGCGGATGCTGTCGGCCTCGGCTTTCAGTTCGTCGATCATAGCCTCGTATTTGTTCAGCAGTTCGATCTTGGCAAGCAGTTCA
>JBJDYG010000114.1:0-6508 GCA_051867075.1 Faecousia sp.
GCCATCAGGCGGTGCCTTCTCAATAAAAATGAAACATTTTTATTGAGAACAGTATCAAAAACGAGAAATACAAACAGTATTCCTTTGTTTTTAACACGTTCGTCCGTGACAAAATCTCTCGCCATCAGCGCTTGCCGATTTCATCAGAGTTTCTCTTATCAAAAATCTATCATTTTCTTTTATTGAGAACCAGTATCATACCTGCCGAACCTCTGTTACTGTCAGCACATCATCCTTGACGGTAAAGCGGATATCAAAGCCCGCGAAGGTCAGACCGTAGACCCGCTCTGAACTTTTCTGATAGGAAGGCCGTGGATCGTGAGACAGAACGCCCACCGCCGCGGCCCGTTTTTCTTCCGGAAGAAGGGAAAGCAGTTCAGAAGGAAAATCCACCTGCAGCAGGAATTCCCCGGCGGTGTCGGTAAAGCCTCCGGCAGCGTCCGGATGGCAGTCGCTGTATGGAATGTAGGGCTTGATGTCGAAAATCGGTGTCCCATCCATAAGATCTGCACCGCCCACATGAAGAACCGTGCCGAATTTTTCCGTTTGCTCCACACCCAGCAGCCGGACGCTGGACAGTCCCAGATTGTTGGGGCGGAAAGGGGAGCGGGTGGCGAAAACCCCCATTCGGGTGTTGCCGCCCAGACGGGGCGGGCGCACCGTAGGGGACCAGCCCTGACGGACAGCCTCGGAAAACTGCCAGATGATCCACAAATGGGAAAAACCCTCGATGCCCCGCAGAGCGTCGGGATTGCGGAATTCCGGCTCAAAGACGATGGTGGAGCGAAGCTCCCGTACCAGTCCGCTCTGTCTCGGAATGCCGAATTTGGAGGCAAAGTCACTGCGCATCCGGGCAATGGCCTGAATGTTAACGTTTTCCATGTTATGCCCTGGCCTTTCTCAAGCAGAAGGTCACCGCGAAGATCCCGGCAAGCCCAAGGCTGATGGCCGCACCGGCGGAGCAGCCGGAATAGTAGGAAACGGTAAGCCCGGCAATTCCCGCTACAAAGGCAAACAGTACGGAAAAACCGTGATACTGCCGCAGATTCCGGGCAACATTCCGGGCGGAAGCGCCGGGAAGCACCAGCAAGGAATTGAGGATCAGCAGCCCAACACTGGAAATGGACAGGGTTACCACCACTGCAATGGCTGCGGTGAACAGCGTCTGACTCAGTCCAACGGGAATGCCGCGGGAGGAAGCCAGCTGGGGGTGAATTGCGGTGAGGGTCAGGCGGTTGCTGCAGAAAATCCAGAACAGGATCACCGCCAGCAGAACCAGCGCCAGCATCCCGATTTCCCCCGGGGTGACGGAGAGAATGTCGCCGATAAGGTACTTGTTATACTTGGTAAAGCTGCCGCCGCCTACCGTGGCGGCGAAAATGCCGAGAGCCACGGCGGAGCTGGAAAATACGCCAATCAGGGTGTCCGCTGCCTGATTGGAGCGGCTGCGGACGAAGGAGAACAGCAGGGCGAAGGCTACGCTGAAAACCACCGCTGCCCAGATGGGAACGGCCATGCCGCAGATGGCGCCGATGGCAATGCCTGTAAAGGCGGAATGTCCCAGGGCGTCAGAGAAGAAGCTCATCCGTCCGGTGACGATCATAGTCGAGAGAAGTCCGAACAGGGGTGCCATGAGAAGGAGCGCCAGAAGAGCGTTTTTCATAAAGTCCCAGTGGAGCATTTCGAAGGGAAGTACATCCCAGATTGCGTACCAGATACTCATGCCCTGCCTCCTCTCATGTGGAAGGTGCGATGGAACTCCTCGGAATCCAACACGGTGTCCGGCGCGCCCTGAATCAGCACACCGTGGTCGATAAGCACCACCTGATCGGCGTACCGGGACAGCAGGGAAAAGTCGTGGGTGGTCATGAGGATAGACAGGTCGAAATTTTTGCGGATCTCATCCAGCATGTCCATCAGTGTCTCCATACCCTCTACATCCACGCCGGAGAGCGGTTCGTCCAGGATCAGAATATTGGGAATGGGCTCCAGAGCCAGCGCCAGCAAAACCCGCTGCAGCTCACCGCCGGAGAGAGTTCCGATTCGTTTGCCGATCAGATCCTCGCCGTGCACCCGGGAAAGACATTCCATCACCGTTTCCTTCATAGTCTTGCCCAGTCCAAGAAAGGCAGGGCGCTTGCTCATGCAGCAGGCAAACAGGTCAGCCACGCTTACCGGGTCGCTGGGATCAAAAGCGGGACTCTGGGGAACATAGCCGATGCGGGGCTTTTTGCTCCGCTGTCCTGGCTCGGAAAAGGCGATAACACCTTCGTATTCCCGCTGCCCCAAAATGGCTTTCAGAAAGGTGGATTTACCGGCGCCGTTGGGGCCGATGAGGGCGACCATTTCACCGCAGTGAACGTGGAGATTCACGTCCTTCAAAATGCTGTCGGCTCCGATTTTCACGGACATATTCTCTACCCGAAGGCAGCAGGAATGTCCGCAGGAACCGCCGTGGGGTGTCAGATTCATCCCAGTGCCTCCTTAATGGTGTCAATGTTGCGGTACATGGCGTCAAAATAGCTGTCGCCCGCCATGACCATGTCCAGAGAACAGACCTTCGCCCCGGTTTCCCGGGAAATGACCCCGGCAGCGGAAGTGCTGCCGTTGCATTCAGTGAAGATGGCGGGGAGGTCATGCTCCCGGACGATGCTGATGAGATGCTTCAGCTCCTGGGCGGAAGCCTCGCTGCCGGATTCCTCTTCCACCGCTTCCAGAATGGTCAGACCGAAGGCACCGGCAAAATAGGAAAAGCCGTCATGAAAGGTTACAAGCTCCCGGCAGCGCAGATCCGCCAGAGTTTTTTCGCCATAGCTTTGCAGCTTGTCCAGATCGGCCAAAAGGCGCTCCAGATTGGCTTTGAAAGTGTCCGCATACTCGGGATACCGGTCGGAAAGACCCGCGCAGATGTTTTCAGACATGATTTTGGCGTTTTTCGGAGAGAGCCAGATGTGAGGATCCCCCTCATGGTGATGCCCCTCGTGTTCATGGTCGTGATCATGCGCTTCTTCCGGGCAGAGAAGCGCGACTTCCCGGGATGCGTCAATGGTGTCTGCGCTTAGAAGAACGTCGTCCAGAAAATCCTCCAGCCCCGCACCGGAGATTACGATTACCTCCGCCGCTTCCGCCGCTTTGACTTGGCGGACATTCAGAGAATAGTCGTGGAGACAGGAAACGTTCTCTGTTACCAGCCGGGTGACGGTGAGAGGGGTTTGCCCACAAAGCCGGTAGGTGAACTCATACACCGGCAATGTGGTGGCGGCGATCTGCGCCGGTTCCGTCTGAGCGGCACAGCCGCTGAGGAGCGTCAGCAGCAGGGAAAGGAGCAGAAATACTTTTTTCATGTACATTCATCCTGTAATCATATTACTCTTGCTTTATCATATCATCCTTGTCAAGAAAAAAGGAGTCTGCTTTCGCAGACTCCATTCTGGTATGTACGAAATTAGTGCTTCTCCATCCAGTCCTTCACTTTGGTCTTGGCCATGCGGACAATGTCCTCGGCGGGGTAGGGGGAAGCTTCGCCGCCACCAACGTGCAGGAAGTACAGACCTTCGGGAGTCTGATACAGATCTTCCTCATAACCAGCGGGATCACCAAGCTTGCCACAGGAGTAAGCCTTGATCAGGGTAGCGGTCTCGGTATCGTACTCTTTCTTGCAGATGATTTTCTTCATGGAATAAACCTCCTTTCCCGTTGAACTCAACACGGCTGCAATTATACACATTATTGTGGTGAAATCAAGTAGTAATACCATAAATTTACAACTTTTTCAAAAAGATTGTAGGAAATCCCGTGTTTTCCCACGACTGAAAAGGAATTTATATGTGCATTTTGCACAATAAAAATTCCTGTTTCTGGAAGTGCCCTGGGGTTGTCCCGGGGCGGTTTTGGTGCTATAATGAACGGAAAGGAGGGGGGAAAATGAAGGATTTTCCATGTTTTGCCACAGAGAATGGAGTTGCCAGCCTGATTTTGAAGGAAATTCCTTACCGGCAGGAGGCCTATATCCGCATTCAGGATGTACAGCCGGGGCAGTTTGTCCCGTTTCTGGAGGAATGCGTTTCCTTCTGCCGCATGGCGGGTGCGGAAAAGATTTATGCCAAGGGTCCCGGGGAACTGTCCCATTACCCCCTTCATGCTGCCGTCTACGAAATGCGGGGAGAAGCCTGGGTGGATCAGGACAAGCTGGTAAACCTCTTCCCGGTGACGGAGGCTACCGCTGGGGAGTGGCGGCAAATCTGCAACGAGCGGATGCGGGCCATTGACTGCGCAGCTACGCAGACTGCCGGGGACGAGAAGGAAATTCTGGAATCCGGCGGCGCGTATTTTGTCCACAGCGCCGGGGAACTTCTCGGCATCGGCTGGCTGAACGATACGGAACTCCTTGCCGTCTGCTCCGTCAAACCCGGGGCGGGGGAGCGGGTGATGCATACCCTCATGTCTCTGGTGGAGGGTGGGCAGATGACGCTGGAGGTGGCATCCACCAATTCAAGGGCGATTCATCTGTATGAAAAGCTGGGATTTCTCCGAACCGGCGAAAAGGTACGCTGGTATCGGGTGGGATAGTGGGAAAGTGTTCAGGAAAAATACTTGACATCGGAGTGGCCCTGTGCTATAATACCCAACGGTCAAGGGAATTTACTTGACACAGGAGGTTCTGAATGGACGCGCTGGAAATGTCACTTCTGTATGATTATTACGGAGGATTGCTGACGGACAAGCAGAGTCAGTGCTTCGATCTGCGCTACAATCAGGATCTTTCGCTGGGAGAAATTGCCCAGGTGCTGGGCGTGAGCCGACAGGCTGTATGTGATAATTTGACCCGGACGGAAGCCCTTCTGCGAAGGATGGAGGAAAATATCGGCTGCGTCAGCCGGGATCTGAAAAACCGGAAGACGCTGAAAACCATTCTTGACGCGGCGGAGAACCTGAAAGACCATCCTGACAACACCGTTTCCGATCTTGCGAGGCAGATCATTGCCGCAGCGCAGGGCTTAGAGGAGTAAAGTAAATGGCATTTGAAGGCTTAACCGAAAAGATTTCCGCCACCTTCAAAAAGCTGCGCGGCAAGGGCCGCCTGAAAGAGGCAGACGTGAAGGAGGCAATGCGGGAGATCCGTATGGCGCTGCTGGAAGCGGATGTCAGCTACAAGGTGGTCAAGGATTTCACCAAATCCGTCACCGAGCGCTGCGTTGGCACAGACGTTCTGGAATCTCTCACCCCTGCCCAGATGATCGTGAAGATCGTCAACGAAGAGCTGTGCAAGCTCATGGGCAGCGATACAAAGCATATCAACATCAATCCCAACGGCCCCACGGTTGTCATGCTGGTGGGCCTGCAGGGCGCGGGTAAGACCACCAACGGCTCTAAGCTGGCTGGGCTTATGAAGCGGCAGGGGAAAAACCCGCTGCTGGTTGCCTGCGATATTTACCGCCCCGCCGCCATTCAGCAGCTGAAGGTCTGCGGCGATAAGCTGGGCATCCCGGTTTTTGAGAAGGGAACGCAGGATCCGGTTCAGACGGCGAAGGAAGCGGTTCTCTTTGCCCGCCAGCACGGTCACGATATGGTGTTCCTGGATACCGCCGGCCGGCTTCATGTAGACGAAGCGCTGATGAATGAGCTGAAAAACATCAAGGCCACCGTCAAACCCGATGAAATCATGCTGGTTGTGGATGCCATGACCGGTCAGGACGCGGTAAACGCCGCACAGAGCTTCAACGAGTGGCTGGACATTGACTCCGTGATGCTCAGTAAGCTGGACGGCGACGCCAGAGGCGGCGCTGCCCTGTCTGTCCGCGCCATCACCGGGAAACCCATCAAGTTTGCCGGCATCGGCGAAAAGCTGGAGGATATTGAGCCTTTCCATCCCGACCGGATGGCCAGCCGGATCCTAGGTATGGGCGATGTGCTGACCCTCATCGAGAAAGCCGAAAAGGCGTATGATGCCAAGAAGGCTGCCGAGATGGAGGAAAAGCTGAAAACCAACCGTTTCACCCTCCAGGATTTTTATGATCAGATGGTGCAGATGAAGTCCATGGGCTCCATGGAGGAAATCCTTGCCCAGATGCCCGGCGGCGCCAACCTGAAGGGTGTCAAGCTGGACGAAAAGGCCATGGCGCATACCGAAGCCATTATCCTGTCCATGACGCCCAGGGAACGGGAGAAGCCTGAGATCATTGGTGCCAGCCGGAAGAAGCGGATTGCCGCCGGTGCGGGAGTGAAGGTGGAGGATGTTAACCGTCTTCTCAAATCCTTTGAACAGATGCGCAAGCTGATTAAGCAGTTCTCCGGCCCCGGTGCAGGGAAGAAGATGAAACGCATGGGCCGTATGGGCGGCTTTGGCGGCGGATTCCCGGGGTTCTGAGGGCAATGCAAAGAGCAGGGCAAGCCTGTGCTCTGAGGCTTCAAAATGGTTCGCTGTAAGCAATTTGCTTTGCGATATAGATTTACAGATTATTTATGGAGGTGAAACTCTCATGGTTAAGATCAGACTGAGAAGAATGGG
>JBJDYG010000115.1:0-31835 GCA_051867075.1 Faecousia sp.
CACGGCAACGCCGACCAGATGACCGAGACCAAGAAGGGCAAGACCTCCGTCCGCACCGCCCATTCCCTGAACCCCGTCCCCTTCATCATCTACGACAAGGATCATGACTGGGTCATCAGAGAAGGCCATTATGGCCTTGCCAACGTGGCTCCCACCATTGTTAAAATGATGGGCCTGACTGCCCCCGACTGCTGGGAAGACAGCATGGTATAACGCACCCATGGGCGCAATGCTGCGTTCATCATGGGAAATCATTTCGCATTTATCATTTTGAATTAACTACGAGGAGGGTACTGATCTATGATCCGTCATGAAACTGAAAACGGCAGCGTCAATGTCAGCACCAGTGTTTACACGGAGATCGTCGGCACTGCGGTTATCAACTGCTTCGGCGTCAAGGGCATGGCTGCCCGCAGCCTGACCGACGGGGTCTACCACCTGCTGCGCCGGGAATCCGTGGGCAAGGGCGTTCATGTCCAGTTCAACGAGGACAACACCATTTCCATCGATTTACACATTGTTGTGGATAACAACGTGAACCTGAACGCCGTGGGTGCTTCCATCATTTCCGAGGTCCGCTATGTGGTGACCAACTGCACCGGCACCGAAGTCCGTGCCGTAAATGTCTATATCGATTCTATGATGATCGGTTAATGTTCGGAGGGAAATAAATTGAGAGAAACCATCAACGGAGCCGATCTTCGCAGAATGATCATCAGCGCGGCTGCCGCCATCGAAATCAACAAGCAGGCTCTCAACGAGCTGAATGTGTTCCCCGTGCCCGATGGAGACACCGGCACCAATATGTCCATGACCATCAATTCCGCCGCGTCCGACCTGCGCAAGACCGAGGATCCCAATCTGGACAAAGCGTCCAAGGTTGCCGCTTCTGCCATGCTTCGGGGCGCCCGGGGAAATTCCGGCGTCATCCTTTCGCTGCTGTTCCGGGGCATTTCCAAGCGGCTGAAGGGCTGTGAGGACTGCGACGGCGTGCTGTGGGCCGAGGCACTGCAGGAGGGCGTGGACGCCGCCTATAAGGCCGTCATGAAGCCTGCAGAGGGAACCATCCTCACCGTTGCCCGGTTGGCTGCCGCCAAAGCTGCCGAGGCTGCCCGGGAGAATAACTTTATCGAGTTCGTCCAAGAGGCTGCCATTGAGGAGGCCAGAGTGGCTCTTGCCAACACCGTAAACCAGAATCCCGTGCTGAAAAAGGCCGGTGTTGTGGACGCCGGCGGCAAGGGCTGGGTTGTGGCTCTGGAGGCCATGCTCAGCGCCCTGCAGGGAGAGGACATCGTAGTTCCCGAGGGCGGCGAAGCTGTGGGAACCAAGCAGAGCGCTGATTTCTCTGAGTTTAACACTGAGGACATCACCTTCTCCTACTGTACCGAATTCATCATCTCCCGGGAGAATGACAAGGATCCCGAAAATCTTCGCGCTTTCCTGTCTGAGCTGGGCGACAGTCTGGTGCTGGTGGACGACGATGAGATCATCAAGGTGCACGTCCATACCAACGACCCCGGCAAAGCCCTCAGCGAGGCGCTGAACTACGGCTCCTTCGTCACCGTGAAGATCGAGAACATGCGCCTGCAGCATACGGAAAAGGTGCTCTCCGAGCAGGAGATTGCCCCCAAGATCGCGGAACCGGAGAAGCCCCTGGGCGTTGTCTCCGTCTGCGCCGGCGCGGGGCTGGCGGACGTGTTCCAGAATCTGGGCGTGGATCAGATCATCTCCGGCGGCCAGACCATGAACCCCAGCACCCAGGACATTCTGGAAGCGGTGAACAAGGTTCCCGCCGAGACCGTTTTTGTGCTGCCCAACAATAAGAACATCATCATGGCTGCCCAGCAGGTGGATGCTCTGACACCCAAGACCGTGGTGGTCATTCCCTCCAAGACCGTTCCTCAGGGCATTACGGCAATGCTGAGCTTTGCCCCCGAGGGGAGCGTTGAGGAAAACACCGCTGCCCTGACTGAGGCGCTGGACACCGTGGACACTATGCAGATCACCTATGCCGCCCGGAACTCCGATTTTGACGGTTACGACATCCACGAGGGCGACTATCTGGCTCTGTGCGGCAGCCAGCTGTTTGGTACCAGCCAGGATATCAAGGTGCTCCTTAAGTCTCTGGCGGAAAAGGTTCGGGATGACGGCAAGGAGTATATCACAATTTACTACGGCGAGGACGTGAAGGAAAAGCATGCCCAGAAGGCGGCTGACCTGTTCGCGGACATCTGCCCCAATGCGGATGTGAATTTGCTCAGCGGCGGACAGCCTGTGTACTATTATCTGATCTCCGCCGAATAACGCAGGAAAGAAACACAGCCAGCCCGCAGCCCGGAGGGCTGCGGGCTGACCGCTTTGCGGAGGAAGGTTCCTGCGCGCAGGGACCTAGGGCAGCTTTTCCGTCGATGGCATTCATGACACACGAAATCTTTCACAAAACTGGGGAACCTCTGAATAAATCGCCTGCGGCTGAGTGGCGGATCTTTTGCCACATCCGTGCAGTGTTCAAAACGAGAAATACATCCAGTATTCCTCCGTTTTTAACGCTTTCGTCTGTGACAAACTCTCTCGCCATCCGCTCTTGCCGATTTCATCAGAGTTTCCCTGGTGCGGACTGCCCTTTTCAGGAGGGGACGATATGCGGGAATTTCCCAAAGGCGGTATCATCGGCAAAGCGGTTGATGCTGCAAACACAATCAAACAAATGCATATTCCTCTTCATGCCGCCTATGCCGGATACTTTATCGTGTTGTCATTGTTCCCGGCGCTGGTGCTGCTTCTCAGCGTGCTGCGCTACACGGGGCTGCAGGTGGAGAGCCTTATTGATCTGGTGCGGGATTTCCTGCCCGGGGCGCTGATGGATGGAGCGGAAGGGCTGATTTACAGCACCTACCGCAATTCCTCCGGAGCCGTGGTGGGATTGTCCGCCGTGACGGCGCTGTGGTCTGCCAGCCGGGGAATTTACGGCCTGCTCACGGGATTGAATGCGGTCTACGGGGTGTCGGAAAACCGGGGATATATCTATACCCGATCCATCAGTGTGGTGTATACCTTCGTGTTTTTCCTGATTCTGCTGCTGACGCTGGTGCTCCACGTTTTTGGAAACTCCATCATCAGCCTGCTGACCATGGTGGACAATCCGGTGCTGATCTTTCTGATCGACCTGATTGATCTGCGGTTTTTCCTGCTGCTGATTTTGCAGAGCCTGATTTTTACCGTAATGTTTATGGCGCTGCCCAATAAGCGCAACCGGTTCCTTGCCAGTCTCCCAGGGGGAGTGCTCACCAGCCTTGGCTGGCTGGTGTTTTCGGATATCTACTCCATCTATGTAGAGAATTTTTCCAACTATTCCAATATTTATGGGTCAGTTTATGCTGTGGCAATCAGTATGCTGTGGCTGTATTGCTGTCTGAGTATCCTGTTTTACGGCGGCGCGCTGAACCGGTACCTGATGGGGGAAAATAAGAAAAATTTGTAAATTTTGGGGTTGTTTATGCCCTGTTCACAGTTTCTCAGTAGGATGAAGCCCAAAAGGAGGGATGCGGATGTTTGGGTATGTCACCGCCAGCTGGAAAGAGCTGACGAAGGAACAGCAGGAACGCTACGGCGCAGTTTACTGCGGCATCTGCAGAGAAATCCGTACCCGAACCTCGGGAATCGCCCGGATGGGCTTAAGCTATGACATGGCATTTCTTGCGCTGCTGCTCATGAGTCTTTACGAGCCGGAGGAGGACAGCGGTAAAAAAGCCTGCCATTTGCATTCTATCAGGCCCCGGCCTTGGGTGGACAATGGGTACATTCGCTACGCCGCGGATATGAATGTGGCGCTGAGCTACTATAACTGTCTGGACGACTGGCAGGATGACGGGAAACGCTCAGCAAAATTCATGGCGGATGTACTGGAAAAGCATTTGCCTGAGCTGGAAGCCCGCTGGCCCCGGCAGTGTACTGCGATCCGCACCTGTGTTGCCCGGCTTTCCCAGCTGGAAAAGGAAAACTGTGCCAATCCCGACGAGCCGGCCTCCTGCTTTGGAGAGCTGATGGCGCAGCTCCTGATTTATCAGGAAGATCTGTGGGCGAGGGATTTGGGGCAGATGGGCTTCTGTTTGGGTCGGTTCATTTATCTGCTGGACGCGGCGGTGGATTATGATAAGGACAAACGAAAAGGAAAGTATAACCCCTACCTTGCCATGGGAACAGGCAAGGACGAAAAACGATGGGAAGAATACCTGATTCTCGCCATGGGCAGGTGCACGGAAAGCTACGAAAAGCTGCCGCTGGTGCAGGATAAAGCGCTGCTGGATAACATTCTTTACAGCGGCGTGTGGGTGAATTACAGAGGGAAGCGGAAAGAGGAGGACGCCCATGATTGACGATCCTTATAAGGTGCTGGGGGTCAGCCCAGATGCCTCTGACGAAGAAATCAAACGGGCATACCGGAAATTGGCAAAAAAATATCACCCGGACCTGAATCCCGGTGATGCGGCAGCCGCCCAGAAAATGCGGGAGGTCAATGCGGCCTACGAGCAGATCAAGAATCCGGAGAAGGCTCAGCAGCCGGAGACAGGCGGCGGTTACGGCAGCTATGGCAGCTACAGCGGCTATGGCGACCCCTTCGGCGGCTTTGGCGGAGGCTACCGCCAGCAGTCCTACAGCGAGCAGGCAGGAGACCAGTACCAGCAGGCTGCGGCACGTTACATCCAGTTCGGCCGGTATCAGGAGGCCCTGAACGCCCTGAACAGCTCACAGCAGCGCTCTGCCCGGTGGTATTACCTCAGCGCTCTGGCAAATGACGGCGTCGGCAATCAGGTGACGGCGCTGGAGCATATCCGCAGGGCGGTGAGCATGGAGCCGGACAACCCGGAGTATTTAAGCGCGCTGAACGCAATCGAACACGGCGGCGCGGCCTACCGCAGGCAGGCGGGCAATTTCCGGGGCTTTGCCATGGGCGGCAGTCCCTGCGCCAGCCTTTGTCTGTGCTATTTTGCCCAGCTGATGTGCTGCGGCGGACGGGGCATCTTCTGCTGCTGAGTGCGAAGCCCGGTGGGGATGGCTCCCGGCCCGGGGCGAAAGTGCTGCGTATTTCCGCATTTGAACTTCGCTAAAAAATTGTACTGAACGCTGATGAAAATGTTGCAAAGACATTTTAATTTAGAGATTAGTATGATCTCCAATGAAAAGCAGCCATTTTTCTAATAGCTGCTTTTCATATGGAGATCATTATGAGACGGGTTTCCATAGTTTTCTATCCCCTAAATTATGGAAACGACATCGCGGCCTCGCGATGTCTCCGCGATAAAAAGTGTTTGCTTTTTATCGCAGGTCAGTATTAGGTAGTCTCTGAACAGATGTCTGCGGCTGAGAAGAGGATCTTTTTCCTCAGCCGTGCGACTCCAAAAGGGGGAAATACATACAGCATTCCCCCACTTTTGAAACCTTCGCCTGAAAAAATCCCTCGCTGTCAGCGCTTGCTGCTTTCTTCAGAGCTTCCTTAGAACATAAGAGGATCCGGAAACGGAGGGGAAAACCTGGCCTGTGTCTCTTGGGCAACCGACTGTTATCTGCGCAGAAACCCGGGCGGCTCAGCCAAGCCGCCCGGGTGCTTTGCTTTTTTACAGTTCCAGTGCTTCCCGCCAGGTGCGGATATAGGCCTTGGCCTGAGACTGGCTCTCGCCTTCGGCTGCCATACGCAGCAGCGGCTCTGTTCCGGAGAAGCGGCAGATCACCCAGCTTCCGTCAGCAAAGTAAACCTTGCAGCCGTCGGTGCGGTTGACCTTCTCAACAGCGTTGCCGAAATCCGGCATCTCCTGCTTTACGAACAGCTTCTCCTGCAGCTCAGCCTTCCTGGTATGGGTTATGGTGAAGGCGGTTTCCTCGTAATACAGCTTGCCGTATTTGTCCGTAATCTCCTGATACAGCTGGGATACGGACTTACCGGTGACTGCCAGCATCTCCACCAGTAGCGCCGCGGCGTATATTCCGTCCTTGCCGGCAATGTGACCCCGGACAGCCAGACCGCCGGAGGACTCGCCGCCGATGATGGCGTCGGTTTCCGCCATTTTGGCAGAAATGAACTTAAAGCCTACGGGCACCTCATAGCATACCTGACCCATATCCTTTGCCACCCGATCCAGCAGATGGGTGGTGGAATTGTTGCGCACGCAGGGGCCGGACCAGCCGCGGTATTTCAGCAGGTAGTAGTAAAGCAGAACCAGCAGAGTATTCGCATGAAGGAACTCGCCCTTTTCGTCAATGACGCCCAGACGGTCGGCGTCGCCGTCAGTGGCGATGCCAAGGCTGCAGCCGTTGTCTACCACATAATTGCTCAGCAGCTTCAGGGTATCGGCGCTGGGAGCGGGCATCTTGCCGCCAAAGAGGGTATCGTGCTGCTCATGGATCACGTCCACGTCACAGCGGCAGGTGAGCAGAATGGTACGCAGACTGCTCTGGCTGACACCGTACATGGGATCGATGGCGATGCGCAGACGGGCACGCTTGATCTTCTTGGTGTCCACCACCTGCAGGATGCTGTCGATGTACTCGTTGAAGGGATAGCCTTCCCGAATCAGACCCATGTCCATGGCCTGGTCATAATCGATGGACTTCACGTCCTCGGGCTTCAGAAGGGCAATCTGCTCCTCAATCTTCCCGGTGACAACCTGATCCGCGTCCCGGCCGCCGGCGGTGAACACTTTGATGCCGTTGTAAATTGCGGGGTTATGGCTGGCGGTGATTGCCAAACCATAGGGATTTTGCATCTGCTTGACGGTGAACATGATCAGCGGAGTCGGTGAGGAACGGGCGACGACAAAAACATGGAAGCCATAGCCGGCCAAAACCTCTGCCACCCAGTGGGTGGACTCCTTGGAGAGGAACCGCCGGTCATAGCCCACGCAGATTTCCTTTCCCTCATGACCTTCCAGCAGCATCAGCTTGCACAGTC
Source organism: Faecousia sp. (assembly GCA_051867075.1). Classification (GTDB taxonomy): domain Bacteria; phylum Bacillota; class Clostridia; order Oscillospirales; family Oscillospiraceae; genus Faecousia. The sequence goes on from JBJDYG010000115.1 coordinate 6,947, forward strand.
CTGCCACCACCAGACGGATGTTTTCCTTGGTGAATTCGTCAGCGATGACCGCCCGCCATCCACCGGTACCAAATTTGATCATCTTTGATTCTCTCCCCTCCCGGCAGTTTGCCGGATAATTTTTGGTTCAATGAAAAAACTTGTGTGTTTTACATACCAAGGGAAGCTCTGAATAAATCGGCAAGAGCTGATGGCAAAAGATCCGCCACTCAGCCGCACACGGTTTATTCAGAGGTTCCTTAGCTGGATGGCATAATACCCCTCCAATAACGCCGCGGGCATCGCTGATTCCAGGGATAAGGAGAACTTTACAGCCCTTTCGCGCACCCTCCGGAAATTTCTCGGGGAAGAGCGCATTGTGTTTTGAACCTTATTCCATCCAGAGAAAGTCCATGAAATCCGGCACCAGCTTTTCCCAATCCGCTTCGCAATGAGCGCCGCCAACTTGACAGCGCAGCTTCACTGCCGCGCCATTCCGGGCGGCGCAGTCTGCAACCGTTTTGTTCCAGCCGTAGGTGCGGCTGCTGCGGTCGTCCTTTGCCGGGTCTTTTACTCCCTGTGCCTCCCGGGTGCCCCAGGACAGGTAGATCCGGGTATCGGGGCTCATTGAGCAGCGGCGCATGTCCGCCAAAAGAGGATTCATGCAGAAGCCGATGGCACTGGACAGGCACCCGGCTTTGGAAAACCAGCGGTTATACTGAACTGCGGCATACAGCGCCATCAGCCCTCCCATGCTTGAGCCGGCGATGCCGGTGCACTCCCGAAAGGGTATGGTGCGGTATTCTCTGTCGATCAGAGGCTTGACCTCGTTTACGATCCACGCCATGGTTTGATCCCCCATGGGCGCGAACCGATCGAACCAACTGCCTTTGTCCGCAGGGTAAGGCAGATACTCACTGAGCCGCTCGTCTCCCTCGTGGCCGCACTCGATACCCACCACGATCATATTCTTATCCCAGCCGTCCAGAAAGTCCTTCAGCCCCCAGGACTTGCCATAGGTGGCGTCCTCGTCGGAAAAGAGATTGTGCCCGTCAAAGAAATACATGACGGGGCAGCGTTCCTCCCGGTGGGAATACCTATCAGGCAGATAAATATGCAGGGGACGGTTTTTCCTCTTGGGTGAATAGATAAAGTCCCGCTTGATGATCATGCGCATTTGTCCTCTTTCATTGTCAGATAATAGAAGTATACCAGAATCTGGAAGAAAATCAACCGTGGGAATAGGAAAATGAAATGTGACAGCGGTTTCGGGCTTTCGGAGGTTCCTTGGGGAACTGTTGAACAAAACGTCTGCGGCTGAGCAGCGGATTTCTCCCTATCCGTACGGTCCCAAAAGCGGGAAATATGTACAGTATTTCTCCGCTTTTGGAACCTTCGGCTGAGGAAAAACCTCTCGCAGTCAGCTCTTGCCGATTAATTCAGAGCTTTCTTGGAAAAGCTTCCCCGCAAGGAATACATATATTTTGCTTTTTTCATAATGCCGTGGTATAATGTGCCGGAAAATACGCAGGAGGAGATCTTATGAAAGGACTGATTTCCATGGTTTTGATTTCCCTGCTTTTGCTGGGGATGACCGGCTGCCGCGCTCCGGTGGATACTGACGGCGCGCCCTCGCCGTCCACGCAGGAGACGGCGGCCCAAGCCACAGAACGAGCCCAGCCAATCCCCGAGACCCAGGATCAGCGGCTTCCCGAGCCGGAGAATGCTGATTTTGTCCGGGTGGGTGATTATCTTCCCAATGTGCCGCAGGAGCTGCCCTACGCCACGGCGGAGAACTTTACCGGACACCGGATCTATGAATTTACGGAGGCATATCTTCGTTACGGCACTGTGAAAAAACTGCAGTCCGTCTGCGAAGAGCTGGCGGAACTGGGACTGACCCTGAAAATCTGGGACGGCTTCCGTCCGGTGAGCGCCCAGTTTAAGCTCTGGGAGGTCTGTCCCGATGACACCTATGTTGCCAATCCCAACAGGGGCTTCAGCGCCCACAGCCGGGGCAACACTGTGGACGTGACGCTGGTGGACATGGCGGGCAAGGAATTGGAAATGCCGACGGGCTTTGACGATTTTTCCGCAAAAGCCGACCGGGACTATTCCGACGTTCCTGAAATTCCCACACAGCACGCTTTGCTCCTGCAGAATACCATGGAGAAGCACGGCTTTACCGGATATTTTGGAGAATGGTGGCATTTTCAGGACAACCAGTCCTATCCGGTGGAGGAGGTCTTTGAACCGGTGGCCGCAGCGGAGTACTATGCCGAGTGTAATGAATTCATCAGCCTTCGCGCTCAGCCGGACACCGCCGCTGAGGTCATCACCCGGATCCCCAGGGACGGCGAATTTACTGTGCTGGCGCTTTGCGGCAAGTTCGCGTTGGCGGAGTATCAGGGGCTTCGGGGCTATGTTCACAGGGATTACATCCAACCCATAGTTCAGGCCGACCGCGGAGCCTGATGGAAATCGCCCGGCAGATTCGCGCCGGACTTGTCTTCTCTTGGCGAAACCACAGAAAACAGGTGACAAATCAGCATTCCTATGCTATAGTAATGTCTGCTGAATAAGCCGCTTTAGCGGCTTATTCACCCGCCGTTAGGTGCGTAATCCCATAAAAACGGCTCTTTGAAACCGTTTTTATGGAATTCAGACAGCAATCAATGTGTATCCGATTTGCATGGCGCACCATGCAAATCGGCAGGTGCAAGGTTTTGGCGCAAGACAGCGCCAAAACCTTGCACCAGAACAACGCATAAGAGACTGGAAAGCCTTGGCTTACAAGACTTCTTGCGTTGTTCAGTACGCATTATTGTTACTCGCGCGGAAATATCCGCAATAAATTGTACATAAGAGAGGATTCAGAAGTGAAAACGACCTACCGATTATCCGAAACGGCCTTCCAGCTGGACGGAAAAATGCCGCTGAAGCAGGCCATTCCCCTGGGACTGCAGCACGTTCTTGCCATGTTTGTGGGCAACCTGACGCCCCTGCTGATTATCACCGGCGCATGCGGTATTGCAGGCGGCGAGTTTGCATCACTGCAGCTGAGCCTGCTGCAGAACGCCATGCTGGTTGCGGGCATCGTTACGCTTGTTCAGCTGTTTGCCATTGGTCCTGTGGGCGGAAGAGTGCCCATCATCATGGGTACTTCCTCCGGTTTCATCGGCGTGTTCAACAGTGTGGCGGCAACCATGGGAGGCGGCGTGATTGCTTACGGCGCGATCATGGGTGCGTCTATCATCGGCGGACTGTTTGAGACGGTGCTGGGCTTTTTCCTGAAGCCTCTGCGGAAGTTCTTTCCCTCTGTGGTTACCGGTACCGTGGTTATGTCCATCGGCCTGAGCCTGATTTCCGTGGGCATCAATTCTTTCGGCGGCGGCAATAACGCCAGGGACTTTGGATCCATGGAAAACCTGCTGCTTGCTCTGTTTGTGCTGATGATGATTCTGGTGTTCAAGCATGGCACCAAGGGCTTTGCCAGCTCATCCGCCATTCTGCTGGGTATTCTCTGCGGCTATGCGGCGGCCTTCGTTATGGGACTGGTGCTGCCCACCACCGGCGTCACTGTCGATGGGGTGGAATATACCAAGGCGTGGGTGCTGAACTGGCAGAAGGTTTCTTCTGCTGCCTGGTTTGAGATCCCGAAACTGATACCCGTGAAGCCCGTATTTGACCTGCGGGCAATTCTGCCGGTGCTCATCATGTTTGTGGTCACCGCCGTGGAGACCGTGGGCGATATCTCCGGGGTGATGGAGGGCGGCCTTGGCCGGGAGGCTACAGATAAGGAGCTGTCCGGCGGCGTGGTCTGCGACGGCCTTGGTTCTTCTTTTGCCGCCCTGTTCGGTGTGCTGCCCAACACCTCTTTCAGTCAGAACGTGGGTCTGGTCGCCATGACCAAGGTGGTCAACCGGTTCGCCCTGGCCACCGGCGCGGTGTTTCTGATCCTGTGCGGCCTTTGCCCCAAGCTGGGAGCAGTGGTGTCCATTATGCCTCAGCCGGTGCTGGGCGGCGCAGCGGTGATGATGTTCTCATCCATCGTCATCAGCGGCATTCAGCTGATTGTCAAGGAACCCTTGACGCCCCGGAACCTGTCCATCGTGGCGGTGGCCCTGGGCGTGGGCTACGGCATGGGTGCCAATGCCGGTATTCTGGCTCAGGCACCCCAGGCAATTCAGCTGATCTTCGGCGGCTCCGGCATCGTCCCTGCCGCCATGGTAGCGATTTTGCTGAACATTCTGCTGCCCAGGGACAGCAAAGAGCAGTAATGCTCCATTTTTAAGGGCGGGGTCATGACCCCGCCCTATTGCAAGCCGTCAGGAACGCCAGATCTTCCGGCGTGTCCACATCCTTCAGTTCATATTCCTTCCGGACGGGTACGGTTTTGACCCGTTCGGGATATTTTTTCGCCAAAAAACCGCCGCCCTTTCCCTCCGGGAGAGTCAGCAATTCGGGGAATGCCCATTTGGGAAACAGAACGGGGCTGCCGGGGGTATCCGCAAAGGACGGACGCCAGATGGCAGCTTGCCCATTGACTGCACACAATGCCAGTGCCGCCGGGGTGTCCCAGCGCAGCAGGGGCTGGTCTGCGGGGCAGAACATGCAGCCGTCCAAATCCTGGCCCAGAGTCTCCAGCCCCAGACGGACGGTATCGCTGCGGTGCGGGAGGTCGTGAAGGAGCACAGCCACACCCTGTTCACGGCAGTATGCCGCCACGTCCTCATGCCGGGTGACCACCACCCGCTGGGCAAAGATATCCTCTGTTGCTTCCACAGACCAATGAATCATGGGTTTGCCCTGAAATTCCGCCATGAGCTTATTTCTTCCGAACCGCCGTCCCAGACCGGAGGCCATGATGACGCAGCCGAAGCTGCCAAAGGGATTGTCCATATCTATGATGAATATGTCCTCCCGGCGGCACAGCTCCTGCAGAAATGGAAGTGACTGCTTCCGAACCACGGCAATCAAGCGCTTTTTTTCCATCAGACGCTGCACATGACGGCAGTATTCCGGGCATTGAACGTCCAGATAGCCAATCTCGTCGACGGAAACAAAGGCGCTTTCCGCCTCGCCGCACCGCTCCAGCGTGGGGATCCCCAAGGCGGAAAAGCCGGTGGGGCTAAGGCGCATTTTGTTTTCTTTTCCCGGAAGGGAACCGTCAAAAGTGCCGATTCGCGCTGTTTTTCCCGTGGCGTTGTCCCGCAGATACACGCCCTTTCCCGGTTCTGCCCAGGTGGTGATACCGGGAAGCGGCGCAGGAACCAGGCGGGAAAGCAGGGTAGTTTTCCCGGATCCCCGCGACCCGGTGAGAATCAGGTGCCGTTTACCGCTGCTGCGGAAAGAACTCCAGATACAGCTGCTGGTTAGCCGCCACGCAGGCGTCCCGGTAGGCTTCATACCGCTTAAGCCACTCCTTTCCTTCCGGCGTCAGGGTACTGCCGCCGCCGTCCTTTCCGCCTGCGGCGCGGGTGGTCAGGGAAAAACCCAGGGCAGCTTCCGCGTTTTTTATCAGTTTCAGCGCCTTGGTGTATGCCATGCCCATGTCGGCTGCCGCTGCCCGCAGGGAGCCGGTTTTCTCCACGGCGTGAAGCAGACGGGCAGGCCCCTCCCCAAAGAATTTCTGCCGGGTATCATCCAGCAGAAAAATCCGCGTTACGCTTTCCATTCGCCGTCCTCCTTCAGCATCACCAGCTGTTCCTTTCCGCTTTGGCTGCGGCACCGGGTCAGACTGACCGGGCCGTAGATCCGGCACAGAAGCGTCTGCATTGCTTCGGGGGAATCTGAACGGGGGAAGAGGGTGCCCAGTATCGTTCCTTCCGAGAGCAAAAGAAGCTGATCGCAGGCGTTCAGCGCCAGCATGGGATCGTGGAGCGTCACAATAGCGGCTCCCCGCTGTTTTGCCAGCCAGGTATGAAGCAGTTCCAGCGCCGAATGGCGAAACCGGAAATCCAGCGCGCTTTCCGGTTCGTCCAGCAGCAGAAGTTTCCCGCCGGAGCAGAGGGTCCTTGCCAGAATGCAAAGCTGCTTTTGCCCCTCGCTTAAGGTTTGGTAGTTTTCTTCCTCTTTTCCCGCCAGTCCAACCTGCTGCAGTGCCTGCAGTGCCTGCCGGCGCATGGCGGCGCTGGGCCGCTCCAGGAGGTCCAGATTGGGATTGAAGCCCATGAGCACCACGTCCAGAACGGAAAGGTCGATGGAAATGCCGCTTCTCTGGGGAATATAGCTGCACAGCCTTGCGATCTGCCGGGGTGAACATGTTTCCAGCCGGATACCCTCCAGTTCGCACGCGCCGCTGTGGGGAAGAATACCACAGAGGGCTTTGAGCAAGGTAGTCTTGCCGCTTCCGTTGGCACCCAGGATACCCAGCAGACAACCCTGTTCCAAATCAAAGGATATGTCCTCTGCCACTGCCCGTTTTCCATACCCGGCAGTCACATGGGACGCGGAGAAAAAACTCATACCGTTTTCCTCCCCCGAAAAATCAGCCAGATCAGAAACGGAGCGCCCAGCGCACTGGTGAAAATGCTCACCGGCAGCTCCGTGGCCGCGACACTCCGGGCGAGAATGTCCGCGCCAAGAAGCACAATGCTCCCCAACAAGCCGCCCAGCAGCATGGTTCCCAGACGGTTGCTTTTTGTCAGAAGCCGCGCCCCATGGGGAGCGAGCAGTCCAACGAAGCTGATAAGCCCGGTCAGGCTTACCACCGACGCCACCGCCAGCGTAGCGGTCAGGAGAATGAAAAGCCGCAGTTTGCCTACGCTGACCCCCAGCATCCGGGCTTCTCCTTCCTCGGCAGACAGCAGAAGTACCTGCCGGTGAAGGGGAAACAGCACCATCAGGCAAAGTATGCAGAGGATCAGGTTTTCGCCGATGGCATAGGCGTTGATCCCGTTCAGGCTGCCCATGATCCAGTATTCAATGGAAGCCAGCTCCCGCTCAGGATCGGCGATGAGCTTCAGGCACATCAGAGCCGTCTGGGCAAGGGCGTGAACGGCAATGCCTGCCAGCACGATGGTGCTGCTTTTGCCGGTTTTGTCCAGTGCGGAAAGTCCCAGCACCACGGCAACCGCCGCCAGCGCCCCGGCGAAGGCGGACACCGTTACCGCCGCAGCACCGGAGAAAAACAGAATACCCGCCGCCGCGCCTGCGCTGGCTCCCGAGGATACCCCGATGATATCCGGAGAGGCCAGAGGGTTGCGGAACACTGTCTGATACACGAATCCTGCTGTTCCCAGGGCAAATCCGCCCACTGCGCCAACCACCGTCCGGCTGACCCGGAGCGTCCAGAACACCCGCCGGTGCATGACATCGCCTCCCAGAAGCGCCCGAACAGACAACGGATACTTCCCCACAAACAGGCTGGCAGCGCTCAGGACAAGCAGCACCGCCGCACCGGCGATGCAGAGCCATTTAGTTTTCGCTGTAGACAAAGCCATAGAAGGTTTCATAGAACTGGTCAATGACCGCGCTGCAGGTGCCCGCATCGATCAAATCCGGGTGGAGGGTGGATGCCAGCCACTGGGCGCCTAAAATACCGCCGGGAACGGGACTGTCCCAGGCCTCGGCCTTACTCGGCATCTGGTACACATTTCCGTTGATGACAGCGGCGCAGTCCGCCAGATTGGGGTCGCTCAGAACATCCTCAGCGGTGTAAGAGGCGTCGGAGGCCAGAACAATAAACTCCGGACCCCAGGTCAAAACCTGCTCATAGGATACTTCCGTCCAGTAGGTATCCTCCAGCTCCCCAGCAACATTTTCGCCCCCTGCGAGGGAAATCAGATCGCTCTGGTACATGTTCCCACCGGCGGTGGATAAGAAGTCGGAATTGCCCGCCAGATACACACGGGGCTTGGGCGCGTCTTTCAGCTGTTCCTCCAGATTCGCCTGCTGGGACTGTGTGAACGCTTCCAGATCCGCGGCAGCTTCCTCACAGTCCAGCGCCTGAGCCATCAGACCGATGGCCTGAGCCAGCAGCTCCCGGTTCTCGGGATTTACAAGGATGACAGGAATTCCCAGTCCTTCCAACGTGGCGGCGGCTTCCTTCAGCTTCAGAGGCAGGATTACCAGCTCCGGCTCCAGCGCGGCGCAGCCTTCCAGATCGAATTCCTTGGCGGTACCTACGGATGGAAGATCGATCAGTTCCGGAGCGCTGAGACGATAAATTGCCCGCTTATCTGCCTTGGCCTCAATGCCCACCAGCTTTTCCTTCTGCCCCAAAGCAATCAGGGCGCTGGTGGAAATGTAGTAGCCGCTGACGATTTTTTGGGGCTGTGCGGAAATAGTCACTTCCCGGCCCGCCTGATCGGTGAGGGTGACAGGATAGTGGCTGGCGGCTTCAGTGATTTGCGCTGTAGTTTCGGCGGCTGCGGTTTCTACTGCTGTGGTTTCCGGGGCGGTCTCCGTTTTTTCGGTCTGACCGCAGGCCATCAGGGGCAGGGTCATGGCCAAAGCAAGCAGAAAAGTCAGGATTTTTTTCATTTTCTTTCTCCTTATCGTTGTAGTTTGGAAAGTACAACGGGATTATAACAATATCTCTTTTCAAAATCAAGGGTTGCTGATATAATGACAAAAGAAAGAACATGAATCGGGAGGAGCTTTCGATGATTACCATACAGAAATACGTCCGCCCCCAGTCTCTGGAGGAAGCCTATCAGTTAAACCAGAGCCGCCGCAGCCGGATCCTGGGGGGAATGCTCTGGCTGAAGCAGGGCAGAGGGACGGTCGGCACCGCCATTGACCTGTGCGGTTTGGGACTGGATGCCATTGAGGAAACGCAGGAGGCTTTCTCCATCGGCGCCATGGTGACCTTGCGGCAGTTAGAACAGCACGCCGGGCTGAACGCCTATACCCGGGGGGCTGCCGCCGCTGCTGTGAAGGATATTGTGGGCGTACAGTTTCGCAATCTTGCCACCGTGGGGGGAAGTCTGTGGGGACGCTTCGGTTTTTCCGATGTATTGACGGTTTTTCTCGCCATGGACTGCGCGGTGGAGCTTTATAAGGGCGGTATCGTCCCGCTGGAACAGTTCGCTTCCATGAAGCATGACCGGGATATTCTGGTGCGGCTGATTGTGAAGAAAACCCCCGGAAAGTTCGTTTATCAGGCCATGCGGAATCAGCGGACAGATTTCCCTGTCCTGACCTGCGCCGTATCTCAGCTGGATGGAAAATACCGGGCGGTCATCGGCGCAAGACCTGACCGGGCTGTGGTCATCCGGGATGAAGAAAACCTGCTGTGCGGCAGTATTACGGAGCAAAGCGCCGCAGCTTTCGCCGAATATGTGGCGCAGCATGTCAGCACCGGAAGCAACCTCCGGGGCAGCGCCGCCTACCGGACCCATTTGGTTAAAATACTTACCCGGCGTGCCGTGCTGGAACTGGGAGGGATTGTCTGATGGAAGTCAAGCTCAAGCTCAATGGAAAAGCCCTTTGTGACCATGTTGATCCCGATTTGCTGCTGATCGATTTTCTCCGTGCCCACGGCTGTTACAGTGTAAAACGGGGATGTGAGACCTCCAACTGCGGGCTTTGCACCGTGCTGATGGACGGGAAGCCCGTGCTTTCCTGCTCTGTGCTTACCGCCCGGGCAGACGGACATGAGGTCCAGACTCTGGAAGGTCTCCAGGCGGAGGCGGAAGCCTTCGTGGGCTTCATTGCCGATCAGGGCGCCGACCAGTGCGGCTTCTGCAATCCGGGCTTTGTGATGAACACCATCGCCTTGCTCCGGGAAAATCCCGATCCAACGGATGACGAGATCCGTGCCTATCTGGCGGGCAATCTCTGCCGCTGCTCCGGCTACGACGGTCAGCTCCGGGGCATCCGTAATTTCCTGAACAGCCGGAGGGGATAAGACAATGGAACACAGAGACTATACCGCCATCAACAAGCCCGTCCGCAAGAAGGACGCCATGCAGCTGCTTTTGGGGAAGCCGGTCTACACCGACGACATCACGCCCCGGGATGCACTGGTGGTGAAGCTGCTGCGCAGCCCCCACGCCAATGCGTTGGTTCGGGAAATCAACACCACTGTGGCAAAGAAAGTTCCCGGTGTCGTGGATATCTACACCTGGGAGGACGTGCCTGCCACCCGGTTTGCCATCGCGGGGCAGACTTATCCTGAGCCGTCGCCCTATGACAGGCTCATTATTGACCGCCATGTGCGCTTTGCGGGAGATGTGGTTGCCATCGTCGCTGCCGAGACGGAAAAAGCGGCTCTGAAGGCCATGAAGCTCATCAAGGTTCAATACGAGGTGCTGGAGCCGGTGCTGGATTTCCGCGCAGCCAAGGATAATCCCATCCTCGTTCACCCTGAAGACGATTGGTTCCCGCCCTGCCCGGTGGGCGGCGACAACAGGCGGAATCTGGTGGCCTCCGAGGTCAGCGCCGACGGAGACGTGGACGGCACCCTTGCCGGCTGTGACATCGTGATTGACCATACCTACCATACCAAGTCCTTTAATCAGGCCATGATGGAAACCTTCCGCACCTATACGGAGCTTGACCGCTACGGACGGCTGCATGTGGTGTCTTCCACGCAGATCGTATTCCACTGTCGGCGCATTCTGTCCCGGGCGCTGGGCATTCCCAAAAGCCGGATCCGGGTGGAAAAGCCCCGCATCGGCGGCGGCTTCGGAGCCAAACAGACGGCGGTGTGCGAGGTGTACCCTGCTTTCGTGACGATGAAAACCGGGCGCCCCGCCAAGCTCATCTATACCCGGGAGGAAGCACAGATTGCCGGTTCTCCCCGGCATGAAATGGATGTCCGGGTGCGCCTTGGGGCAAGCAAAGAGGGGAAAATCCGGGTTCTCGACCTGTACACCCTTTCCAACACCGGTGCTTACGGCGAGCACGGCCCCACCACTGTGGGCCTGTCCGGGCATAAGTCCATCCCCTTGTACACCGGTTCCCTGGAAGCCTGGCGCTTTGCCTACGATGTGGTCTACACGAACACCATGGCAGCAGGCGCTTACCGTGGTTACGGCGCGACACAGGGTATTTTCGCCCTGGAATCCGCCGTCAACGAGCTGGCGGAGAAGCTGGGAATGGATCCTACAGTGCTCCGGGAGAAAAACATGGTGCGGCAGGGCATGGTCATGCCCGCCTACTACGGGGAAACCGCCAATGCCTGCGCTTTGGATAAGTGTATGGAACACTGCAAGAAAATGTTCGGCTGGGACGAAAAATATCCCGTCCGGGATATGGGCAATGGGAAGGTACGCTGCGCCGGCGTCGCTATGGCTATGCAGGGCTCCTGTATTTCCAATGTCGATGTTGGCTCCGCGACGGTGAAGCTCAATGAGGACGGGGGCTATAATCTGCTCATCGGCGCAGCGGACATGGGCACCGGCTGCGACACCATTTTGTCCCAGATGGTAGCCGAGTGCATGGACTGCTCGGTGGACGATGTGGCGGTGTTCGGTGCGGATACCGATGCTTCTCCCTACGATTCCGGTTCCTACGCTTCTTCCACCACCTACATTACCGGAAAAGCCGTGGAAAAAGCCTGCACCGAGCTGAAACAGCGGATCTGCGCCATTGCGGCAGAGATTCTGGGCTGTGGCGGGGAGGAAATGGTCTTTGCGGGCAGGCAGGTGCGCCGCGCCGGAACGGAGCAGACGGTGTCTCTGGCGGACATTGCGTACAAGACCCAGCTTGGCAGCACCCGGTCGGCGGAAGCCACTGCCACCCACTCCTCTCCCGTGTCGCCTCCGCCCTACATGGTGGGTATGGTGGAGATCGAGCTGGACAAGCTGACGGGGCAGGTCACCATTCTGGATTACATGGCGGTGGTAGACTGCGGCATCCCCATCAACCCGGCGCTGGCGCGGATTCAGACCGAGGGCGGCATCGTTCAGGGTATCGGACATACCCTCATGGAGAACGTGACCTACGATGGAAAGGGACGCCCCATGGAGTCCTCATTCATGCAGTACAAGCTGCCTACCCGGTTGGATATGGGAAAACTGAAGGTGGAATTTGAGACGAGCTTCGAGCCCACCGGCCCCTTCGGAGCAAAATCCATCGGTGAGATCGTCATCAACACCCCCGCACCGGCCATTGCCCACGCCATCTACCGGGCCACCGGCGTCTGGCACCGGGAAATCCCCATCACCCCGGAGCAGATTGCCATGACTCCGGTGGAAGAATGAGACGGCCTGATGTATAGTGTGCTGCCATCCCCCTGGCACTTCGTGCAGGGGGATGATCAGATTGTCGAAAAACCCCTTCGGGCTTTTCCGACAGATTTTCGCAGTCTGCTGCGCGCACTCCTTGTGCGCCACAGGCGCACAACTCCCGCACTTGCAGCCTGAGCTGTATTTTCTGCCAGGTACACGCCCCGGCAGAAAATGATTTTGACTTTATTTGCCGCATTCGCGGCAAACTCTGCGAGGCTTTTTTGACACGCTGGTCATCCCCCTGGCACTTCGTGCAGGGGGATGATTTTTGGTTCATTTTTGAACATTTTGCTTGACAGTTCCTATACTGCATGCTATAGTAACTTAGTTCAAAAATGAACCAATGGAGGGAGAATATGCAGTTCAACTTTTTTGAAACTGCGCTTCGGGCGCAGAAGAGCTATAACCGTCTGATGGAGCCGGTCTGCAGAAAGTGGAGCCTGACTCACAATGAGCTGGATGTTCTGATGTTCCTCGCGAATAACCCGGGACAGGATCGGGCGGTGGATATCGCCCGGGGGCGGGGCATATCCAAGGGCCACGTTTCCCTGTCCCTGCGGAGTCTGGAGGAACGGGGACTGGTGACCCGGCGGGAGGACGGATCGGATCGCCGGACCGTTCACCTGGCGCTGACCAGCGCCGCCGGGGAGATTGCAAAAGACGGGCAGGAAGCCCAGCGGTATTTCTTCTCCCGCGTCAACCGGGGGATCACCCCGGAAGAAAGTGAAATCATATGGGCGGTCACCCGGAAGATAGGCGAGAATATCCGGCAGCTGGAGCGGGAGCTGTAACCAATAAAAAACATGTAAGAAAGGGACCTTTTATGTCAAAAGCGGCAAAGCAGGATATGGGAACCGGCAGTGTCAAACGGCTGATGGTACAGCTGGCGGTTCCCGCAGTGGTGGCGCAGGTCATCAACCTGCTTTATAATGTAGTAGACAGGATTTACATCGGGCATATCCCGGAAATCGGCGGCGCGGCGCTGACCGGCGTGGGGCTGTTTATGCCCATTTTGATGCTCATTACCGCCTTTGCCATGCTGGCGGGCGCCGGCGGCGCGCCCCGGGCGGCCATTGCCATGGGGCGGGGGGACAGGGACACCGCTGAAAAAATCGTGGCGAACTGCTTTACTGTACTGCTGCTTCTGGCGGTACTGCTTACCGCCGTATTCTATGTCACCCTGCCCGACCTTGTCCGGCTGTTCGGCGGAAGCGGCGCGACACTGCCCTACGCTGTGGAATATGGAAGGATTTACATTCTGGGCAGTGTGTTCGTTCTGGTGGTGATGGGTATGAACCCCTTCATCACCACCCAGGGCTTTGCCAGGATCAGCATGCTCACCACCGTGATCGGCGCGCTCATCAATATCGTTCTCGATCCCATTTTCATCTTCGCCTTTGACATGGGCGTCTCCGGCGCGGCGACCGCCACTGTTCTGAGCCAGGCGGTCAGCGCGGTGTGGATCCTGAAATTTCTTACCGGGAAGAAAACCGTGCTGCATCTGAGAGGACGCAACATGAAGCTGGAGCGCGGCGTCATCATGCCCTGCCTGTCTCTGGGCATTTCCAGCTTTGTTATGGTCTCCACCGAGAGCATTCTTTCCGTCAGCTTTACCTCTTCTCTGTCCCGCTACGGCGGCGACGTGGCGGTGGGCGCCATGACGGTGCTGACCTCCATCAACCAGCTGGTGGTTATGCCCATGCAGGGCATCTGTCAGGGCGGACAGCCGCTGATCAGCTTCAACTACGGCGCCAAGAAGTTCGACCGAGTGAAGGAAGCGTTTGCCTGTCAGTTCTGTGTCTGCGTAGGCTATTCTACCCTGTTCTGGCTGCTGCTGATGCTTTTCCCGGGAGCCTTCGCAGGCATCTTCACCAACAACGCGGCGCTGGTGGACTACACCGCCTGGGCCATTCGGATTTTCCTGGCGGGGGCGTTCTCCGTGGGCTTCCAGAACAGCTGCCAGCAGGCATTCATGGCTCTGGGACAGGCGAAGATCAGTCTGTTTATGGCATGCCTGCGAAAGCTGATTCTGCTGATTCCCCTGATTTTCATCCTGCCGCATTTCTTCACGAACAAAGCCTTTGCGGTATTTCTGGCGGAGCCGGTCTCCGACATTCTGGCCGCTGCGGTGACCACCGTCACGTTCCTGACCTTCTTCCACAAGCTGCTGAAGAAAGGAAAGGCGGCGCAACAGTGAATAAAACGCCGGCTTCCCGCGGGGGAAGCCGGCTCAAATTCAGCCATTGATATTTTCGAGGGTGAAGCTGACAGGATGATCTGTGCGCTCACCGTTCATCCAGGTGAGAACGTCTTCTTCCAGCCAGTAGTGGGTCACGGCGCAGCGAACCGTAAAGGTGATTTCCAGCGACGAAAGATTCTGGCAGGTTTCCGGCAGCTCGGAACCGAAGACGCTGGTATAGTACGGATCGACGTAAAAAATGCCGTCATTGTCATTCGGCTCCGTGTGGAAAAATCCCGGGTCTTCCCCGTTTACAAGGACATGATCGCCGATGAAGAATTCGTAGGTAGTAAATCCCACGCAGCCGTCTGCTTCCAGCTTCTGCTGAATCAGCTGTTGATCCGCCTGATCCGTCACCCGTACATAGCTGAGCCAGTCTTTTGCATCGACCCAATAGCCCTCGCGCTGCTCCCGCAGCTCGGCGAACTGCGGATCATCTTTATCCACATCAAAGGTCACAGGGGACACAGGTGCGTCAAACCGGCAGGCCATGGAGAATTTCTCGCCGTCGTAGTAGGATTCCAGCAGGGTGATGCTCGCGTCGTCAAGCCCCTCCGCCTTTTTTTCTTCGTGAACCTGCTGGGCTTTTCCGGCAATTTCCTCCAGAGCGGCTCGGGTATCCCACTGCTCGTCCAGCCATTCGGCATAATCCGGGCGGGATTCCCGAAGCTCGTCCGTCGGCGTTTCCAGAACAAATCCGTTGGCAAATTTTGCCAGCAGGGACTGGACGACTCCGGTGGCATACGCCGTAATACTCAGCCCCAGAATCAGGCAGGCGGCTATGATAAGGGTTATCAGCTTCCGGCGCATATGCGTGGATCTTGGTGGGTCGGCGATGTACAGCGGACGGCGCTGGCTCTGGGCTTCCTGCGCGGCAGCTTCTTCTATGTACTTTTCGTCGATGCCGCTGAAAGCGGTGAGCAAATCTTTTCCGGTCATACGGCAATCCCCTCCTGTGCCAGATAGGCGCGTAATTTTTCCCGGATGCGATGCAGACGGGTCTTGACCTTACTTTCGCTCGTGCCAAAGCGCTGGGCAATTTCTGCCACGGTGTCCACATACCAGTACCGCCGCACGAACAGCACCCGGTTTTCCTGAGACAGTGTTCCGAGAAACGCGTTCAGCGCACGGGCGATTTCCTTACCCTCGGCGGCTTGCTCCCGCTTGGTGTCCGGGATGCACATAGCCATTTCCTCGCTCAGCGTAACTACCTCGGCCCTGCGCTTGGCGGCGTCCCGCCAGTCCAGCCTGCCGAAGGCAAAATTCCGGCAGATTTTCGCCAAATATGCGAAAAAGTATCTGGGACGCTTGGGCGGAATTGTCCGCCAGACCGCAAGATAGGTGTCGTTCACGCTTTCCTCCGCGTCCTCGTAGCTCTGGACGATGCGCTCTGCGATAGTCTGAAGCTGCCGCCCGTAAGCCCTCTGGGTTTCCATGATGGCTTCATCCTTCCTTTCCCAATACAGGTCGATGATTTTTTCGTCTTCCAATGAAGGAACACCTCCGTTTCTTTTTTTAGGGGAGCTCTGATTCATTCGGCAAGAGCTGGCAGCGAGAGATTTTTCTCCAGCCGAAGGTTCAAAAAACGGCAAAATACTGTATGTATTTCCCGTTTTTTGAACCGCACGGACGGGGGAAAAGATCCGCTGTCCAGCCGCAGAAGAATTATTCAGAGGTTCCTTAGCTCCTCACCCTGTAAGAGGGATTTTTTTAGGAAAGGTTACAGGCGTCCGAAAAAATTGTTCTGCCTACAGGAAAATGCCGGCTCAACAGAGCCGGCATTTTGGGGATCAACGGGAGAATTACACCAGAGCGGCGGTGATGATGGCCATCTTGTAGACCTCGTCGGCGTTGCAGCCCCGGGACAGATCGTTGATGGGAGCCGCCAGACCTTGCAGGATGGGGCCGTAGGCCTCGAAGCCGCCCAGACGCTGGGCAATCTTGTAGCCGATGTTGCCGGCCTCAATGGTGGGGAAGATGAAGGTGTTGGCATGACCGGCGACAGGGGAGCCGGGGAACTTCAGCTGACCGACCTCGGGAGCCACGGCGGCGTCGAACTGCATCTCGCCGTCGATCTTCAGCTCGGGATCCATCTCCTTGGCGACGATGGTGGCGTCGTGGCTCAGCTTCACGGTGCCGCCCTTGCCGGAGCCGTTGGTGGAGAAGCTCAGCATGGCAACCTTGGGATCAATGCCAAAAACCTTGGCAGTCTTAGCGGTCTCAATGGCAACCTCGGCCAGCTTCTGAGCGGCGGAAAGGGTCACGTTGCCGTCCTTGTCCACGCTGTCCTCATAGCTCAGATTGATGGCGCAGTCGCCCATGGCCAGCTTCTCATCACCCCGAACCAGAATGAAGCAGGAGGACACCAGATGGGCGCCCTTCTTGGTCTTGACCAGCTGCAGAGCCGGACGGACGGTGTCGGCGGTGGAATAGGTGGCGCCGCCCAGCAGGGAATCGGCATATCCCATCTTCACCAGCATGGTGCCGAAGTAGTTGCCCTTGGAAAGAGCCTTGCGGCACTCCTCGGGAGTCATCTTGCCCTTGCGCAGCTCCACCATCTTTTCAACCATGGCGTCCATGCCTTCGTAGGTCGCGGGATCCAGGATCTCCACGCCTTCAATGTTGAAACCGCCCTTGGCAGCGTTGGCCTTGACTTCCTCCACATTGCCGATAAGGATGGGGGTCAGAAAGCCGCCTTCCACCAGGCGGGAAGTGGCCTCCAGAATGCGGGCGTCAGGGCCCTCGGTGAAAACGATCTTTCTGGGATTTGCCTTCAGAGTCTCGATCATTGCATTGAACATGGGAATCTACCTCCAATATTCGGGCATCCGCCCGTATTTCTACACGGTAATTATATATCACCTTCTTGCCGGGTGCAACCCCTTTTTTCTCCAGCTTTGACATATTTCGGGTTTGGACGGGAAATGGGACGACGTCCGGAAGCGAGATCGGAGGTCTTTTCCCCTGCCGGAGACAGAGATCTGCGAGTGAAATCGTTTTTTGTTCATTGTGATGAAAACCATTTCAAAAACGGCGAAATTCCTCTTGCTTTTTGTGGAAAATCCCTTTATAATGATATCAAACTTTGGCATTGGGGGCGATGGCGTTTGGGTGAACTCTTCGCGGTTCTGTCCGGGAAGGGCGGAACGGGAAAAACCTCCGTCTGCGCTGCCCTTGCCACGGCTCTGGCCGGAGAAGGAAAGAAGGTCCTGTGCATCGACTGCGATGTGGGACTGAGAAATCTGGACATTTCGCTGGGGCTTTCCGACAGCGGCGCGCTGTCCTTTCTGGATGTTTCCGAGGGGGGCTATCCGCTGGAAAACGCCGTCCGGCATCCGGATTACCCGACCCTTGCCTTCCTGACGGCTCCCATGAACTGCCCGGTGGAAACAATAGATGCCGGCGCTTTCCTGGGGTTGCTGGGTAAGACCCGTCAGGCCTTTGATTATGTCTTTCTGGATGCCCCCGCCGGAGTGGATTCCGGTTTCCGGCTGGTATCTCAGGCGGCAGACCGTTTTCTGCTGGTCACCGGTGCCGGTCCCGCTGCCGTGCGGGATGCTGCCCGGGTGGGCGATCTGCTGGAACTGATGGGTAAGAAGAATGTACGGCTTATTGTCAACCGGGTGGACAAAAGTATGCTGGGTGCGGTTTGCCTCACCATTGATGACGTGATGGACACTGCGGGACTGCCTCTCGCGGGCATCATCCCGGAGGATCAGCATGTCACGCTGGCAGCGTCCTTCGGTCAGCCTCTGCTGCGCTATGCCCCGCGCTGTGCCGCAGCAAAGGCCTGCCGCAGAATCGCCAAACGCATTCAGGGCTTTCACGAGCCCATTGCCCTGCGCTGATTGGGGAACCTCCGAACAAATCGTCTGCGGCTGAACGGCTGTTTTTCCCTATTAGACCGGTACTTCGACTGAGATGCAATCTCTCGCCATCAGCGCTTGCCGATTTAATCAGAGTTTCCCTAGAAAAACTCACTTTTAACTAAAATCAAGGAGTGACTGCTGTGAATATCGCATTTTTGGCGCATGATAAGAAAAAGGAACTGATGGTTCAGTTCTGCACCGCCTATAAGAGCGTCCTCATGAAGCACAGCCTGTTTGCCACGGCCACCACAGGCCGGCTGATTGCGGACAATACCGGCCTGCCCATCACCCTGCTGCTTTCCCATAAGCAGGGCGGTCACCAGCAGATCAACGCCCGCATCGCTTACAACGAGATCGATCTGGTGCTGCTGTTTACCGACCCCAACACCACTGAGCCCTGGGACGACGCCCAGATGATCGAAACCATCCGTCACTGTGACAAGCATAACGTCCCCATCGCCACCAATCTGGCGTCGGCGGAAATGCTTATCATGGGTCTGCAGCGGGGCGATCTGGACTGGAGAGAAATGCTCCACGCAAAACAGAAATATTAAGAAGAAAATCCGAAAGGAAAAATACAATGGAAATCATTAAGCCCCGGACGCTGTCCGGCTTTATGGAGCTGCTGCCCGGCAAGCAGATCCGTTTTGAAAAAATGGTGGAGATTCTGCGCAAAACCTACGCTTCCTATGGCTTTGCTCCTCTGGACACCCCCGTCATCGAGGACGCCCAGATCCTGCTCGCCAAGGGCGGCGGTGAAACCGAAAAGCAGATCTATCGCTTCACCAAGGGCGACAGCGATTTGGCGCTGCGCTTTGATTTGACGGTGCCGCTGGCAAAGTATGTTGCCCTGCACTATAACGAGCTGGCGTTCCCCTTCCGGCGCTTTCAGATCAGCAAGGTTTACCGGGGCGAGCGTGCCCAGCGGGGACGGTTCCGGGAGTTCTATCAGGCGGATATCGATATCATCGGCGATGGGAAGCTGGATATTCTTAACGAGGCGGAAATCCCTGCCATTATCTACAAGGTGTTCCGTGGCTTCGGCCTGAGCCGCTTCCAGATACATGTGAATAACCGCAAGGTCCTCAACGGCTTCTACGCCATGCTGAATCTGGCGGAAAAGAGCGGCGACATCATGCGCACCGTGGACAAGCTGGATAAGATCGGCGCCGAAAAGGTCAAGGCCATTCTGGTGGAGGACATTGCGCTGACCCAGGCCCAGGCTGAGGAAATCCTGAAGTTCATTTCCATCAAGGGCAGCAATGCGGAAGTCATTGCCGCGCTGGAGGGCTATGCCGGCCGCAATGAGACCTTTGATGTGGGTCTTTCCGAGCTGAAGGCCGTCACTGCGAACCTCACAGCTTTCGGTGTCCCCGAGGAGAATTTCGCCGTGGACCTGACGATTGCCAGAGGTCTGGACTACTATACTGGCACCGTGTACGAGACCACGCTGCTGGATCATCCTGAGATTGGCTCCGTCTGTTCCGGCGGACGGTATGACAATCTGGCTGGCTATTACATTGAAAAGCAGCTCCCCGGCGTGGGTATTTCCATCGGCCTGACGAGACTTTTCTACGTTCTGGACGAGCAAGGGCTTATCAATCCCGAACTTCCCGCCGCTCCTGCCGATGCGCTGGTATTGCCCATGACTGCGGATCCCGCTCCTGCCATTGCGCTGGCGGAGCAGCTGCGCGCTTCCGGCCTGCGGGTGCAGCTGTACTGCGAGCAGAAGAAGTTCAAGCAGAAAATGGCCTACGCCGACAAGCTGGGGGTTCCCTACGCCGTTCTGCTGGGTGAGGACGAAATTGCCGAGGGTAAGTGCAGCGTCAAGAACATGAAAACCGGCGAACAGGTAAAGCTAACGCCTGCTGAGGCTGGCGCCCGCATCAAAGCGGCGCTGGATGCGGAAACCGGCGCGGTGATTCTGGAAAAATAACGCATGAACGGGCGGCTCCTTTGGAAGCCGCCCGAACTGCTTTTGATACTGCTCTGGGATAAAAAGCAGACACTTTTTATCCCAGGGACATCGTTTATCTGCGATGTCGTTTCCAAGGGAAGTTCTGAATAAAGCGGAAAGCGCTGACAGCGAGAGATTTTCTTTCAGACGAAGGTTCCAAAAGTGGGGGAGTATTGTATGTATTTCCCGCTTTTGGAGCCGCGCGGCTGAGGAAAAAGATCTGCTGCTTAGCCGCAGACGATTTGTTCAGAGGTTCCCATAATTTTGGGGATAGAAAATCATGGAAACCCGTCTCATAATAATTTCTGTATGAAAAGCAGCTATTTGAAAAGTGTCTGCTTTTCATTGGATATCGGTATGACAAGTGCGCAGAAGCGCTGTCTTTCATCTGATGTCCATATTACTTCCACAAGTACACCCGGCACTCATAGGGCTGCATACAGTTCCCCTTCGGCTCCGGATAATTGCACAGGATCAGCTCCCCGCCATCCAGATAGCAGTCTTTGGGAGCGTGGAACCGGGTGCTTTTTTTGGAGAAGGAGCAGACCACCAGAATCTTCTGCCGGTCATCGCGCATGGAATACAGGTAGTGTCTGCCGGAGTACTTCCGATACTCCCGGTATTCGCCGCGGCGGACGCAGGAGAGACTTTGGCGCAGCCTGATTGCTTTGCGGTAGAAATTCAGCACGGAGTCCGGGTCGTCCTCCTGCTGGGCAACGTTGATTTCTTTGTAGTTCTGGTTGACATAAAACCATGGTTTACCGGTGGTGAAGCCAGCATTTTCGCTGTCGTCCCACTGCACCGGGGTGCGGGCGGAATCCCGGGAGGAACGCCACAGGCGGTGTAAGCGCTGTTCCGGGGTTTTGTTCAGGGCGCTGTGCTCGTAATTGTACCGGGTCTGCACGTCCTCGTACATGTCGGCGCTTTCCGGACGCCAGTTGGTCATGCCGATTTCCTGCCCCTGATAGATAATAGGCGTACCCTGCTGGAACAGGTACATGGCAGCAAGACACTTGGCGCTTTCCACCCGGTATTCCTCGCTTCCGTACCGGGAAACGATTCTGGGATGGTCGTGGTTTTCGATGTAAAGGGAGTTCCAGCCCCGGCCATAGAGCTTCTTCTGCCAGGAGGAAAAGGCCTTTTTCATTCGCCGCAGGCTGAATTTCGTGGGAATATAGTCGGTAAACAGACAGTCGGCGGCAACGCACTGGAACTGGATCATCATGTCCAGCTGACCGTCATCCTCGTCGATATACGTCAGTGCCCGCTTTGGTGTTACCATGGGCGCCTCGGCCAGGGTGAAGCAGTCGTAGTGGTCAAGAACGTCTCGCTTGAACTCGCTTAAATATTCATGGATATGGGGGCCATGGTTGTAGCAAGGCATCCCCTTGCTGGCGGGCATCAGATGGTCGTCGGGCAGCCCCTCCTTTTTGGAGATGAAGGTGATGACGTCCTCCCGGAAGCCGTCCACACCCATGTCCAGCCAGAAGCGGAGGATTTTCTTCACTTCCTCCCGCACCTTCGGGTTGTCCATATTCAGGTCGGGCTGTTTTACGGCGAACAGATGCAGATAGTATTCGCCCCGCACCTCGTCGAAGGTCCAGGCCTTTCCCTCAAAGAGGGAGTCCCAGTTGTTGGGGAGCTTGCCGTTGGGTTTCGCGGGACGCCAGATGTAGTAGTCGGTGTAGGGTTCGATACGCTGACGGCTTTTCTGAAACCACTCGTGCTCGTCGCTGGTGTGGTTTACCACCAGATCCATGACCACCTTCATGTCCCGTTCATGGGCGCCCTGCAGCACTTTCTGGAATGCCTCCATGCCGCCGAATTCCGGGGCGATGTCCATATAGTTGGAGATGTCATAACCGCAGTCCGCGCCGGGGGAGGGGTAGAGGGGAGAGAACCAGATGCCATCGCAGCCCAGACTTTTGATATAGTCCAGCTTTTCGTAAACACCCCACAGGTCGCCCATGCCGTCCCCGTCGCCGTCCTTGAAAGACCGGGGCCAGATCTGGTAGAATACTCTGTCCTTGTACCATCGTTTGCGTTCCATGCAGTACACTCCTTTTTAGGAATTTGTTTTCATTATATCACAGGAAACCGCGTTCGTCATTAAAAAATCTCGTTGACAGTGATGATTCCGCCATATACAATGAAAGAAAATCCTGTATGGCTTCCAAAGAAAACAGACAAAGGGCGGGCTTAAAATGATTACCGAAGAAAATGGAGTATATCACATCCAAACAGAGGCCTATTCCTACCTCTTCAAAGTCGATTCCTACGGGCTGCCGGAGCATGTGCATTTCGGCGCGCCGGTGAAAACCGGGGATGCCGACGCACTGAGCTGCCGCCCGGGGCTTGGCTGGGGTTCCGGTATTGTGCTGAAGGACAGTGACCCGGCCAGCTGCCCGGACGTTTTGCCTCTGGAATGGAGCGGCAGCGGACGAGGGGATTACCGGGAAAGTCCACTGGAGCTGGCGGGAAAATCCACGGATTTTCGCTGCGCCGGGTATCGGATTTTGGAAGGTGCCGTATCTATGACCTGCGGACTGCCCCAGGCCCACGGCGCTTTGGAAACCCTGGAAATTACCCTGCGGCAGCCCGGTGCAGAGCTGACCCTTTTCTACTCGGCGTATCCCACTGCAGTTGTTCGCCGGACGGTGCTGAAAAACACAGGCGATGCTCCTATCCAGGTGAATAAGCTCATGAGTTTTTCCGTTGATCTGCCCGGGAGCTATACCATGGCAACCTTCAACGGCGGCTGGATAGCGGAAATGCGCCGCTGCGACACCCCCGTGGGAGCGGCAAAAGTGGTGAACGAAAGTCTCACCGGATCGTCCTCCAACCGCCACAACCCCGGCTTTCTCCTTTTTGAGCCGGAGACTACGGAGGACGAGGGAACCGTCTACGGCTTCAATCTGATCTACTCTGGAAACCATTACGCCGCCGCCCAGCAGTCCCTGCAGGGGCTGACCCGGGTGATGCAGGGTATCAACAGCAGCAATTTATCCAGAGAGCTGGCGCCCGGTGAAGTTTTTGAGACCCCGGAGGCGGTGCTGTGCCATTCGGATACGGGGTTCGGCGGATTGTCCCGGAATATGCACGCCTTCGTCAGCGATCACATCATCCCGGAATATTGGCGAAATCGCCCCCGCCCGGTGCTATACAACAGCTGGGAGGGCTGCATGTTCGATTTCAACCAGCACCGCCTGCTGGATCTGGCGAACCGGGCTAAAAATCTGGGGTGCGAGCTGTTTGTACTGGACGATGGATGGTTTGGAGAGAGGAACAACGACAAGGCAGGACTCGGAGACTATACTGTGAACCGGAAGAAGCTGCCTGAGGGGCTGGAAGGTCTGTCCCGCCGCATCCGGGATAAGGGCCTTCAGTTCGGCCTGTGGTTTGAACCGGAGTCCGTGAATCCAGATTCCGATCTCTACCGTACCCACCCGGACTGGGCGCTGACGGACGAATTCCAGCCGGTGCTGGGGCGGAATCAGCTGCTGCTGGATCTGACCAGGCAGGAGGTCCGGGATTATATCGTGGAGAATGTCTCCCGGATTCTGGACAGCGCCAGAATTTCCTATGTCAAGTGGGACATGAACCGCCACTCCGTTGCCCTGGGCGCCAAAGCCCACGATTTTATTCTGGGACTGTATGACGTGCTTCGTCGGATTTTTGAACCCCGTCCCGGCATCCTGCTGGAAAGCTGCTCCTCCGGCGGCAACCGGTTTGATCTTGGTATGCTGTGCTTTTCTCCCCAGGTCTGGGCGTCGGATGATACCGATCCCGTGGAGCGGCTGACCATCCAGAGCGGCATTTCCTACCTCTATCCCCAGTCTACCGTGGGATCACACGTCTCCGCCGCACCTCACGGACAGACTCTGCGCAATACCTCCCTGAGCACCCGGGGGAATGTGGCGTTCTATGGCTGTCTTGGCTATGAGCTGGACTTAAAGCACCTGCTCCCCGTGGAAATCAAGGAAATACGGGGGCAGATCGCGTTCTACAAGCGTTACCGGGAGGTGTTCCAGTTTGGCACATTTCGTCGTACGGCGCTGGGCTGGCAGGTGTCGGACGGAACGACCACCCTGGCTGGCGTATTCCACCGCCTTGTCCACGCCGCTCCCGGCTACGAGCGGCTGCGGGTGAAGGGACTGAAAGCGAATGCGGACTACCGTGTGACCTCGCTGGCTCAGGCCATTCGGGTGGGGCAGTTCGGCAGCCTTCTCAAGCATGTGGCTCCGGTGAACGTGGACCCCAACGGCATGCTGCTGCGCATTGCCGATCGCCACATGACCCTGCCGGGCAGGTCAGAAACGCTGACTGCCTCCGGCGCGGCGCTGGCAGGCGGCGTCCCGCTCGCTCCCCTGTTTCGGGGTACCGGCTACGATCCGAGCCAACGCACCCAGGGGGATTTTGGTTCGGATGTGTACCTCATCGAGGAGATCGCCGGGGAGTAACGCCTTTTCTGTGTAGACAACGCCAAACGGAACGGGCAGAGACAATCTGCTGAATGAGAATGTAAAACTTTCTCTTGCTTTTTTTATAAAAGTGTACTATACTATTTAGGCACCAAGCCGGTGTGATGGAATTGGTAGACGTAGTGGACTCAAAATCCACCGGTAGCGATACCGTGCCGGTTCGAGCCCGGCCACCGGCACCA
>JBJDYG010000116.1:0-6142 GCA_051867075.1 Faecousia sp.
AGGCAGAAATATCCTTTCTCAGATTTCCATGCGCTCGGCGTACTGCTGTGCATGGTAATTGTGTTGTTCTTTCATAAATATCGTCCTTTCTATATGGAATGACCGGATGCAGGAATCAGATTTCCTGTTCCTGTTTACGGGGTGTTTGTTGCTGGTCTTGTTCCAGATTCTTGCGGGCGGAATCCACACAGGATTTGATTTTCCAAAGCTTCTGAGAATCCTCCCGGATGGATTTGAACTGGGCATAGGTTTCCTCGTGCTCCTGTTCCAATCTGGCATACTCTGCATCCAACTTATGGCGGTCAAATTTGCCGTCCGGGAATTGGGCGGACAGTTTGCGGCGGGCTTCATAGAACTGTTTCAGCTCTGCGGCGTGGTCTGCTTTGTACTTCTCTTTGGAGCGGGTGAACTTGATTTTCTGCAAACCATCGTACACGGGCTTCATCTCACGATAGGTGCTCAGATACTGCGGAAGCTTGCGGATCTCTTTCATGCAGGCAGTCTGGCTGTCCAGCTTCGTTTTCAAAGCATCTGAAGACTCCTGGAGAGCACCCACACGATCTTCCAGCGTGTACAAATCGTGAATCCCGTTTTCCATGAGGTAGTTAAACAGGGCATTCATTTCCTTTAAATTCTTGATTCGGGCTTTCTGGGAAAATGCTCCGGCATTGCGCCGATCATAATAGGCTTGCAGCAGAGAAATCAAATCCGGGGATTTCGGTTTGGACAGTTCGTCCTTTACCTCTTTGAGCCACTCAACAAGAGCAGCAATCTTCCTTCGGATGTCCCGAATGGCTGCGTTGGTTGCTTTCACCCAGCGGTTGAACTCGCCCTTCTCAGTGGAGATGCCCTTGCGCTCCATTGCCCGGACGGTGGGGCCTTCGTGAACAGTGGGAAGCAAATCCATGCCCTGCCGCTCATAACTGCGGTGGTCGATACGGCAGGGCAGTTCCTTTTCAGAAAACTTGACATTGCACAATTCCGCCCACGCCTTCCGCCAGTACTCCAGCGTTTCGGAACTACCCCAGTCGGTGGTGGGAACGGCGTTGAACACATAGTCCCCAGTTCCATCCGGGATGCAGTTGCCGTCCTCGTCCAGCACATATTCCCGTCGCTGTTTGTTGCCCCACTTGCCGTTCGGCTCTATGGGACGGATGGGGCACATCACATGAAAGTGGGGATTGGAAATGCCGCCATCTTCCTTGTCCGACGAATGGACGGCATAGTCCACGATCATGCCCCGGCTCACAAACTGCTCCAACAAAAACTGCCTTGCAAGTGTGATGTTCTCCTCCATGGAGAACTCGTTCTGCAAGGCAATGTCAAAGCTGTATGCAAGCTGGGCTTTCTTTCCACGCTCCACTTTTTCCACGGCGTTCCAAAGGGTTTCCCGGTCGGCGTACTCCGGCGGGGCGTGGGCGGGCAGCAGGATTTCCGAATAGATCACGCCGCCTCTGTGGGTGTAGTCGCTGTCTTCGCCGTAGTATTCACTGTGGAGCTTTTCGCCGGAACGGTAGGCGGCTGCGGCAACGGCGGACTGTCCGGCGCTGCGTTTGATTTGGGTGACATGGAAATGAAACAGTGCGATGGTCAAGTCCTCCCTTGGTCGTGAGAACGAACGGCTTCCGCAAGCAAAGTCTGAACCTCGGGTAGAGCAAAAATTGATTCTGCAACGGCATAGAACTCCACCTCCGTCAGAGCTTTCACCGTGGGAGCGACACTCTCCACGGCAGCGCCACGGGTGATGAGCCGGTGCGTGCGCTTTCGCCGTTCGCCTTTCTCACAATAGGCAATCCGGTTTTCATACTGCTGCACTTTGTGTTGAAGCTGAACAAGCTGCCGTTCACAGGCGGCACGTTCGGCTTCCAATTCAGATAGAGATTTCTGTTTTGACAATGAGAATGACCCCCTGATAGATTTGGATAATAATGACCGGCAGCATTTACTGTCGGTCTGTAAGGATAGCCGCATAGCGGCGCAAGGGGTGCAGCCCCTTGTTCGGAACGCAGTGACGCAAAATGCCCCGGACACTTAGGTGTCCGGGGGGGCTGCCTCTCAGAGCGCACATACGGGGAAACCCCGTATAGAAGTGCGCCCTTAAGTTCCTAAGGGATTTCCCCATATTACCGCCAATCGCTGCTTGATACGGTATTGCAAGTGGTGACCATTCGGTTATCTGCTTCAAAAGAGAGATATTTGCGCTTTTTGCTGCGTACATACGTACGGCGGGACATTAGTTGTCCCAGCCCCCTGGTACGTACGTACGCAGCGAATCACCGCAAAAACCATTTATATCAGGTCTTGCGATTGCCTCAATACCCATGAAGCCCCATACCCGCCGTCCGGCAGGATTGGTCACATTGTTGCAGTGCTCCAGATTGTACTTGCCGGCATTGGCGACTACCGCATCACTGAAGCTCCGGGATTTCAGCGGTGCCAGATTGTTTTCGTCACACCACATTCGGTAAATGGAATACAGGTCTTTGGAACTGATGGAAGCATCCGCCTTGAGCCGGATATATCCATCGGATTCCAAAAAAGAAAAGATGTTGTTGTTATCCCGCTTCACCGCTTCCCGGTTTTCTTTGATGCGGTCACTTTCCGTGAACTTGAAGTTGTTGGCGACCAGCCGCCTAAGTCCTGCAAACGCCCAAAGGAAAATACCCTCTGCCTCGGCTTTCAGCTTTTCCGCAAGGTCAGGATCATCCACCCGCCCGGCAGGCTTTCCCTTTGTTGCCAGCAAAAGCTGTCTGCGATAAAAACCATCGCTGCGGTCATAGAGTGCCTGCAAGTCGCCGTTGCTGAATGCCAGCAGGCGGGCGAACATCCATCCTTGATAGCTCTGTGTGCGCTTGCGCTCCAAATCCATTTTGCCCTGCGCGGTGACAATGGATTTGACATAGTTGGTTTTCCGCAGCGCATTCATTTGCATATCGTCATCCACACACAGCAGAATGTGTTCTAAGTCGGCACGGGCAAACCGATCCTCGGATATTTTCCCAATGCTCCCGTCTTTCATATTCGTTCCGAAGATACTGCCGAGCATTGCGCCGATCTGAGATTTCCCCTCACCGCCGCTGCCCTTTATGATCATCATGCGCTGACCCTTGTTGCTGGGAATCAAGCAGTAGCCGAGAAATTCCTGCAAGGTGGGAATGTCCTCCGGGTACAGTAGGTCTCTCAGAAACTGAAGCCATAAAACCGGCGACCGTGCATCCGGGCGATATGCAACTGGCAAGCGGTTGCGAACGATCTGCGGTCTACCCTCGGTAAATGTCCCATCCAGGAGGAGCGTGCCGTTGGCGAGGTGAATGCGATCCGGCTCCGGTGGAAAGTCCTCCACTTGGGCTTCCAGTTTCAGCACTTCCAGAATGTTGCCGATCTTCTGCGGGATGCTGTTCACCGCACAGCATTTCAATTCTTCGTAAATTTCTCCCCGGAGGGAAAGATCGTCTGTCACCCGACCATCCGGCGTGAAAAAAGCTCTGTTTGTAAAGATGATTCTGTGCTCACGCAGAAACTCCTCGCAGAACAGAGCCTCGTTAATGTTCTTTCCGTCAAACCAGATGGGAAGACCCGTCTCAGGCGATTGCTGGTTCTTTTTCACGGTATCTTGCCTCCTTTCGATTCTCTGCCACGACACGTTCCCAGAAAGCAATGCTGCCGTCAGCGATCAGGGCAGATACTGCGTGGCTGCGCTCGCTCCCGCAGGCTTCGTCCAACATTTCCAGAAGCCCCGCAATGCGGTCGTACTGCTGGCAGCTTACCACAAACCGGTCATCCATACTGTCCTCTGGCGTGTTGGGTGCATATCGGGTTTTCCATTCCTTCAATAGATGCAGATAGTCTGTCAGCGCCCGGCGGTATCGCAGTTCGTCCAGCCGGGATGGATTCTGCCGGATAAAAACCTGCTTTGTATCCGCCGAGATGCCAAAATCCGCGGCCAGCTTTTGCGCGGCGTCCTTTAGGCTGATGCCAAACAGCCTGCCGGTAAAGTCGATGACATCTCCGCTGGCTCCGCAGCCGAAGCAGAAGAAATAATCCTCATTCAGCTTCAAACTGGGGTGCCTGTCCTTGTGAAATAGGCAGCAGGTCATGCCGTTTCGGCTCACTGTCAACCCGTAGTGTTCGGCAGCCTGCCGTAAATTGACGGTTACCTTTACGCTTTCAAATTGGTTCATTTTCTTATCTCCTGATTCTTGTTTTGCGCCCTGTAACCATTGGCAGGGCAATTTGGGGGTAGGGAATATAACTGTACCACCTTTCTGAGTCTGACCCGAAAAGCCGTTGTGCCACAATGCTTTTTCTGGGTCAAAGCGTTACACCGCCGCTTTGTTTCTGTACTTTCGCACTCTGGCAGCGGTCTGCTTTTTCCGGGCTGTGTCTGCACATTTGTCGGAGCAGTACACTCTTCGACCGCTGACCGGAAAGGGTTTCCCACAGTACTGGCAGCGTTTCGTGGGCAGCGCCTGCAAGGCTGCTTCCAGTTCCGGGGCGTTGGGCAGAACCGATTCCCGGAAGTACCGGCACATGGCGCTGTTCGTGTAGCAGATGCCCAACATGGGGCATTCGCAGTCCAGCGGCAGACAGCCGTATTCTCTGTCGTAGTTGGCGCAGCTTCCGGTTACCAGCTTCCGAATGAATCGTCGTTCCGGTGCGGTCAGTTCTCGTTCTGTTTTTGCCATAGGCAGTCATCCTCCTTTCTTCATTTTTGGAGAGGGTAAGCTGCCGGGCTTACCCTCTCACTATGGTTATGGGGAAATTTTCGGAAAACAGGCTATTCACTGGACAAGCCCATTTCAAAAAAACAGGACAGCCCCATATGTACTTGCCGCTCTCCCCGAACCAGTTCCTGCCCGGAGTTTCACCCGGCGTTTTCTCCCCCTTGGCACGCTCATAGTCACCGCGATGCTTCCCCGGAGGGCATATCCCTTTCGGACGGTCATTCAGTTTTCAAGCTTCACCCGTAGCCTCAAATACAGGCAAATCTGTCCGTATTCTACAACAGAAAAAGGGCCTTTCCCGGATATCCAAAAGGATGGAAAAGGCCCTTGAAATTTTATATTTCCACGGTTATAGACAGCCGTGATATAATGGAAGAAAACTGTTTTGGAGACTGCTTTTATGAACACAAAACTGACCATACAGGAGAAACTGAAAGATCTGCGGGTGGAACGGCACCTGACTTTGGAGCAGCTTGCGGAGGAAACCGGCATTTCCAAATCCGCGCTGGGCAAGTATGAATCCGACGATTTCAAGGACATCAGCCCCTTCAGCATCGTCACGCTGGCGAAATACTATGGTGTGTCCACAGACTATCTGCTGGGGCTAACGGAAACAAAAAATCACCCAAACACAGACCTGCAAAGTCTGCATTTGAGTGATGATATGATCGATCTTTTGAAAAGTGGAAAGCTCAACAACAGGCTGCTGTCTGAGATGGTACTGCACACGGACTTCCAGCGCTTTCTGGTGGACATTGAGATCTTCGTTGACAGGATTGCAGATATGCGGATCAACGACATGAACGCCATTCTGGAAGCCAACCGGAGGCAAATCATGGAAAAATACAATACTGGCGAGAATGATCTGTATGTGCGCACCCTGGAACTGGCGCAGGTCAGGGAAGAAGATTATTTTGCCCATGTCGTCCATAAAGACATTGACGGTATCATGCAGGATATTCGGGATGCCCATAGAACTGATTCCACCACCGCTGACACCGCTTCTCCCGTTGCCGAAATTCAAAAGCAGATGGAAACCGCCATGCACTACGAGGGCACCGAGGAAGAAAAGAAAGCCCGGCTGTTCTTGGCTACCCTCGGCATTGACTACGACAAACTGACCCCGGAGGAATTTGTCACACAGATCAATATTCTGAAGAAGTCCGAGCACCTGAAAAGCCCCAACAACCAGCGTGGGAAAACTGCCCCGTATCAGGTGCATGGGAAAGGGAATCGAAAGAAGCGGAAGTAATCCACTCTCTCCAATAACGTTATGTCAGGAAATGAAAAAAACACTCCAATCCCGGGATGATTTAAAAAGCAATCCGGGATAAGGGTGGCGTGTTTTGCTACACCCTGTCTTATTTATCGTAAAATTTATCGTTGATTATTTAGAGGAAACTGTGTATACTATTCCT
>JBJDYG010000117.1:0-30267 GCA_051867075.1 Faecousia sp.
GACCGCCGCCCATGACGCAGCCGCCGGGGCAGGCCATGACTTCGATGAAGTGGTACTGCTTTTCCCCGGACTTCACAGCCTCCAGCACCTTCCGCGCGTTGGCCAGGCCGGAAGCCACGCAGATCTTCACGTCCATGCCGTTGTAGGGCACGGTGAACTCCTTGATACCCTCGTCTCCCCGGACGCCGCATTCGGCGATGGCGGAAAGGGTGGCGGGATCGTGACCCTCGATGAGCCTGCGCAGGACGGCCTCCGTGACGCCGCCGGTGGCGCCGAAGATCACACCGCCGCCGGAAGCGATGCCGAAGGGCATGTCGCAGGACTCGCTGGGCATGGTCTCAAAGCTGATGCCGTGGGCATCGATCATGCGGATCAGCTCCGCCGTGGTCAGCACCACATCGGTGTCCTTCTCGCCGTAGGTGTAGGAATTGGGCCGCTCGGCTTCCATCTTCTTGGCGGTACAGGGCATAATGGAGACCACAACGGTCTTTTTGCCCTTGGCGTTGGCCTCGTCCCGGTAGTAGTCCTTCAGCACGGCGGAGAACATTCCCTGAGGAGAGCGGCAGGTGGAGACGTTGGGCTTGAATTCCGGATACTCGTTATCCACGAACTTGACCCAGGCGGGGCAGCAGGAGGTGAGCAGAGGCAGGGTGCCGCCGTTTTTCACCCGGTCCAGGAACTCGGCAGACTCTTCCATGATGGTCAGGTCGGCGGAGTAAGAGGTATCAAACACCTCGTCGAAGCCCATGCGGTGCAGGGCAGCCACAATCTTGCCCATGGTGTTTTCTCCTCTGGGCAAGCCGAAGGCCTCGCCCACCGCCACACGGACGGCAGGGGCAATCTGGGCAACCACACGGGTATTCTTGTCCCCCAGGGCCTGCCAGACCTCGGTCATATTGTGGCGGATGGTCAGCGCGCCGGTGGGGCAGACCGCCCGGCACTGTCCGCAGCCGACGCAGTCGGTCTGGGCAAGCCTGCGGTCAAAGGCGGGGGTCACCATGGCGTCGGTGCCGCGATGGGCAAAGCCCAGCACGCCGATGCCCTGAAGCTCCGAGCAGGCCCGGACACAGCAGCCGCAGAGAATGCACTTGTTGGGATCCCGGACAATGGAGGGGGAGGAGAAGTCCACCGGCTGAACCTCCCGGTGGTTTTCAAACCGGACGTTGTTTACGCCCAGCTGGTAGGCCAGCTTCTGCAGCGTGCACTGACCGTGCTTATCGCAGGTGGTGCAGTCCCGGCAGTGAGCCGCCAGCAGCAGCTCCACGATGAGCTTGCGGTTTTTCCGCAGGCGCTCGGTGTGGGTGTAGATCACCATGCCGTCCCGGGGCTCTTCGGAGCAGGAGGCAAAGCAGCGGCCCTTATCGTCCTCCACCATGCAAAGCCGGCAGGCGCCGAAAATGGACAGCTCCGGCTGGTAGCACAGCGTGGGAACCTCGATGCCGGCGTTGCGGATGATGGTCAAAAGATTTTTTTCATTGGTAAATTCAACTTTTTTACCGTTAATTGTAATCGTACCCATGATTGCCCTCCTTATGCTTCGACGTAGATGGCATCAAAGGCGCAGTTTTCCTTACAGGCGCCGCACTTGATACACTTGTTGGAATCGATGGTGTAGGGCTTCTTCACCACACCGGAGATGGCATTGACGGGGCAGTTTCGGGCGCACTTGCTGCAGCCCTTGCAGAACGCGGGGTTAATCACATACCGGCGCAGGGCGGTGCAGGCCTTGGCGCGGCACTTCTTGTCCACAATGTGCTCGATGTACTCATCCCGGAAGGCGCTTAAGGTGGACAGCACCGGCAGCGGCGCGGATTTGCCCAGGCCGCACAGAGCCATGGTCTGGATCATCTTTGCCAGCTCTTCCAGTGTATCCAGATCCTCCAGCTTGCCCTGACCGTTCACGATGCGCTCCAGAATCTCCAGCATCCGCTTGGTGCCCTCACGGCAGGGCGTACACTTGCCGCAGGATTCCCGCTGGGTAAAGCTCATAAAGAACCGGGCGACCTCCACCATACAGGTGTCCTGCCCCATGACCACCATGCCGCCGGAGCCGACGATGGCATTGAATTTCTTCACGGAGTCAAAGTCCAGCGGCTCGTCTAAGTGCTTTTCCGTCAGGCAGCCGCCGGAGGGGCCGCCGATCTGCACGGCCTTGAACTCGGCACCGTTTTTCAGGCCGCCGCCGATGTCGAAGATGATCTGCCGCAGGGTCGAGCCCATGGGCACCTCGATCAGGCCGGTATTTTCAATGGCACCGGTGAGGGAGAAGGTCTTGCAGCCGGGGCTGCCGGGGGTGCCGATGGATCTAAACCAGTCCGCCCCCTGCAGAATGATCTTGGGCACGTTGGCGTAGGTTTCCACGTTATTGAGCACCGTAGGCTTCTCCCACAGGCCCTTTTCCACGGTTCTGGGGGGCTTGGTTCTGGGCATACCGCGGTTGCCCTCGATGGATGCGGTCAGCGCGGAGCCTTCGCCGCATACGAACGCGCCGGCGCCCCGGTTGATATGCATGTGGAAGGAGAAATCGGAGCCGAGAATGTGATCGCCCAGCAGTCCCTGCTGCTCCAGCTGACAGATGGTGTTCTTCAGCCGCGCCACAGACATGGGGTACTCGGCGCGGACGTAGATATAGCCGTTTTCCGCCCTGACGGCGTAGGCCGCGATCATCATGCCCTCAATGAGCTTGAAGGGGTCGCCTTCCATGACGGAGCCATCCATAAACGCGCCGGGGTCGCCCTCGTCGCCGTTGCAGACCACATACCGCTCGGTTTCCTTCTGACGGGCAACCTGCTTCCACTTGCGGCCGGTGGGGAATCCGCCGCCACCCCTGCCCCGGAGACCGGAGCGGTCCACTTCGTCGATGACCTCGTCCCGGGTCATGGAGAACATTGCCTTTTTCAGCGCCTCAAAGCCGCCGGAGGCTAAGTACTCATCCAGGGATTCCGCGTCAAATTTGCCGCAGTTTTCCAGAACAATCCGGGTCTGCTTGGCCATGAAGGGGATCTCGTCGGGCTGAACGTACTGCTTGTCACCCTTCTTATAAAGCAGCCGCTCAATGACCTCGTCTCCCAGGACGCTCTTTTCCAGAATGTCCCCACAGTCCTCGGGCTGCACCTTGACGTACTGGATGACCCTGTCGCCCTTCTGGATACGGACCAACGGGCCCAGCTCGCAGAAGCCCTGACAGCCGGTTTTCTTGACGCCGATGACCTTTTCATCCTCATGACCGCCGCAGGGGGAGAACACCAGCTCCACGCCGGGGGTCTGCTTCACCAGTTTTTCAAAGATCTCATGAATCTGATTGGAACCGGTGGCAATACAGCCGGTGCCGGAGCAGACCAGGATCCGGCAGGCATAGCCACGGATTTCCTGCTGTGCCTGGATCCGGGCCTGATTCAATTCTTCACAAGTTTTCATCATCAGCCGTTACCTCTCAATTCCGCAATCAGCGCCAACGCTTTCTCCGGCGTCATGGAGGGGTGTACCTGCTCGTTGACCATCATGGTGGGCGCCAGACCGCAGGCGCCCAGGCAGGACACCGTTTCCACGGTAAAGAGCATATCGTCGGTGGTATGTTTCTTCTTGCTCAGGCCCAGTTCCTTCCACAGCGCTTCCAGAACCGGGGTGGAATGACGGACGTGACAGGCGGTGCCGTCACAAACCTTGATGACGTACTTGCCCTTGGCCTCGAAGGAGAAATTCTCGTAGAATGTGGCCACAGAGTAGGCCTTTGCCTCTGTGATCCCGATCTGCCCGGCAACATAGCTCAGCAGTTCGGCGGGAAGATAGCGATACTCTGCCTGAATATCCTGCATGATAGGAATCAGGGATCTCGCATCCCGGACGTAACGGGAAATAATCTCGTCCGTTTTGCGATAGTAGGATGCATCCAGCATATTTCTTTACCTCCTTGCGCTGTTACACGCGATTTTGGGAGTGGTATCCACCAATACCTATTATAGCATAAATATACAAATTATCCATGCACTAATTTCCCATAATTGTGCATATATTTTTGTAAACCCCCACAGTGTCGGTATGATTCTACCGATTTCGGTATTTTTCAGGCAGTTACGGACAGAAAATTCAAAAAATGAAATGCAAAATGCAAAATGAGGGCGTCCCGATGAGACGCCCTCATTTTGTATTTCTACACCTGCGCCAGCTTTCGGCAGGCGGCTGCCAGCTCCCGCAGAGTGCTGCACGACACCATGGGACAGATGGAGGCCATGGTCTGCACGCTTCGGATGTACTGCCACTTCCCCTCCGGGATGGGGTTGAGAAAGATCACCCGCCCCGCCTGCCGCTTCGC
This sequence comes from Faecousia sp., assembly GCA_051867075.1. Lineage (GTDB taxonomy): Bacteria > Bacillota > Clostridia > Oscillospirales > Oscillospiraceae > Faecousia. The sequence goes on from JBJDYG010000117.1 coordinate 4,313, forward strand.
CTCCTGCACAGCCGCGATGGCCCGGGGCTGGTCGATGGTTTTGGTGTCGGAGAGAATCAGCAAGGTGGCGGAGGCGCCCAGCACAGGAGGCCTCAGAGCGCACAGGGTTTCCAGCGCCGTACCCAGATCCGTACCCCGTCCGTAGATGCCGGAATCCTTCACATAGCTGCGGAACAAGTCCATATTCTGCAGCCGGAAGGGGTCCGCCTCCACCGCCGTCTCAGAAAACAGGAACACCCGGGAGCTTTCCGACACCTGATTCAGACTCTGAATAAACCGCAGGGCGAACTCCGAAAACTGAACCATGGAGCCGGACACGTCGCAAAGCAGCACCAGACGCTTCCGCCTGGCACGTTTTTTCCGGTAACGCAGGCGGTAAAAGCTGCCGCCGGTTTCCAGTCCCTTGCGGATGGTGCGCCGGAAGTCCAGCTTTCCCATGTGACCGCCGGATTGTTTCCTGGCGGAGAGCTCCCCGTTGATGGCTCTGGCAACAGACTGGATCAGCTCGATGGCCTTGGGGATCTCCGTATCCCTGAACTGCGAAATATCCCGGTAGAGGATTCCGATTTCCGGGTCCAGCTCCTGTCCCCCTGCCCCGGCGTTTTCCATGAGCAGCTGCTGCTCCAAAATGGCCCGGGTGAACACGGAGTGAATAAACTCGCCGTAGAGCTTGGGGTTTCGCTCGGCGGTGCCCCGGTACTTGTCCATGAAATTCCGCAGCCGCTGCCGGGCTTCCTCCGGCATGGCGGCGTAGGCTTCCCGCTGCTTTTCGTTTAAATCCATGGGCTTTCCGCCCAGCTGCAGCTCCTCCTCCGCCTCTTTTCGGTGCTGCTGCAGCTCCTTTTCCCGTTCCAGCTGCTCTCTGGCCTGCCGGCGCATCTGCTCCTCGGAAAGAAAGAAGCCGTCGAACACCCGGTCAAAGGTGATCTGCTCCTCCCGGGACTTGGCGTAAACGGTGCGAAGGGCGGTTTTCACCCGCTCCCGGTCGTCCATGCCGAGGGCAATCAGCAGCCGGGCAGCGTCCTCCGTCTCCCTGGGGCTGACGGTTAAGCCCTCCAAACGGAGCATTCTGGAAAAAGCAGACAGCTTCTCCAGATAGGCCTCCGGCTCAGCCATGGTGGTGGCCCCCGCAGCCGCCGCAATGGCAGCCGCTGTCATCCTCCCCGTCCAGCGCCGCCATGTCCTCGTTGTTTTTCAGCACGAATCCGGCGGTCCTGCGCAGCGCGTCAGGGGTCAGCTCCCGGATGCCCAGAGCGTCCAGCGCCGCCGCCCAGTCCAGCGTCTCGGCAATGGAGGGCTTTTTCAGAATGGCCTCGTTGGAACGCAGCTTCTGCACCGCCAGTGCCACCTGAGCGCACAGCCGGTCGTCCACATGGGGCAGCTTTGCCCTCAGGATAGCCAGTTCCTTTTCCATGTCCGGGTACTCAATGTACAGGTAAGCGCACCGCCGCCGCAGGGCCTCGGACAGCGGCCGCGCCCGGTTGGAGGTGAGTACCACGAAGGGAACGGAGTTTGCCTGCACCGTGCCCACCTCAGGGATTGTCACCTGCATTTCCGACAGCAGCTCCAGAAGGAAGGCTTCAAATTCCTCGTCAGCCTTGTCAATTTCGTCAATCAGCAGCACCACCGGCTTTTCAGAGCGGATGGACTTCAGCAGCGGCCGCTCCAGCAGGTATTCGTCGCTGAACAGGGAACGGGTCAACGCCTCCCTGTCCTGGGCGTTCATGTTCACCTGAATGGAAAGCAGCTGCTTCTGGTAGTTCCACTCGTAAAGCGCCTTACTCTCGTCCAGCCCCTCGTAGCACTGCAACCGCACCAGCTCCCGGTCAAGGGCGGCGGCCATGACCTTGGCGACCTCGGTTTTGCCCACGCCTGCCGCGCCCTCGATCAGCAGCGGCCGTCCCAGCTGCAGGGCAACAAACAGCACCGTTGCCAAGGTGTCGTCATAGACATATTTGGCCGCGTCCATTTTCCTCTTTAATTCTTCCAGATTCATGGGAATCCCTCCTTTTGCGCCGATTATATCATAACATAGGGCTTTTGGGAAGAGAAATTGTAATGCGGGGATGCCCCCGCAGGCAATGCGTTACGGGTTTCGGGTGATCGTCGTACATCCTTTGGGCCCCTCGACCGGTACGCTGATGCCCCCGTGGGCAATACGTTACGGACTTCGGGTGATCGTCGTACATCCTTTGGGCCCCTCGACCGGTACGCTGATGCCCCCGTGGGCAATGCGTTACGGGCTCTGGGCGATCGTCGTACATCCTTTGGGCCCCTCGACCGGTACAGCTCATACTGATTCTCTAACAAAAAACTTTCATTCGCAAGAATCGAAGTTTTTTGTTAGAGAATCCTATGAGACGGGAATATGTGATTTTCTATCCCGAAAATCACATATTTGGCAACGCCATCAGGCGGTGCCTTCTCAATAAAAATGAAACATTTTTATTGAGAAATAGTATGAGAATCTGCACCGATGCTGTCGGTTGTTTGGGCGGCAGAGAGACATTTTCCCACCAAAGCCCCTGCATGCAGCAAAACTCCCCCGGGCGTTCCGGGGGAGTTTTGCTGCTTGCGTTATTTCATATCTGCTGAATAAGCTGCTAAAGCTGCTTATTCACGCACCATCAGGTGCGTAATTCCATAAAAACGGCCCTTTGAAACCGTTTTTATGGAATTCAGGCAGCAATCAATGCGTATCCGATTTGCATGGCGCACCATGTAAATCGGCAGGTGCAAGGCTTCTTGCGTTGTTCGGTACGCATTATTTACAGGCAATGGCCTCGATTTCCACCAGCGCGCCCTTGGGGATGTCTTTCACGGCAAAGGCGGCCCGGGCGGGGCAGTTCTCCGTGAAAAACTCGGCGTAGACCGCGTTCATAGGGGCAAAATCTTCCATGTTCGCCAGCAGTACCGTGGTCTTTACCACATCGGCACAGCTGTAGCCCGCCGCTGCCAGAATGTTTCGGATGTTGGTCAGCGCCTGACGGGTCTGGGCCGCGATGTCGCTGCCGGCAAAGGCGCCGGTGGCGGGATCGATGGGCAGCTGCCCGGAGACGAAAAGCAGGTTTCCGGCCTTCACCGCCTGAGAGTAGGGCCCGATGGCGGCGGGGGCGTTTTCTGTGTGAACAGGCTGATTCATAGACTGTCTCCTTTTTTCATATTCCGATCAGGCTTCGGGAAGATCCGTGTCTCCCTCTCTTAAGTACCAGCCCACGCTGTTGGGGATCACGCTGTCGTCAAGGCGGAAAACCTTGCGGAGCATGGCGTAGTAGGGCAGGTAGCCCTTCTCATCCTCGGTATACCGCCAGCCGGCGCCGTAGGGCTGCTCTCCGGTATACATAGCCCAGCTGTCAGGGTGCAGCTCGGCAAATTTCGCCTGATCCTCCGGGGAAACCCGGTAGTCGGAATAGTTTTTGGCGCAAAGATTGGTGATGGGCAGCTCATACAGCGGAGAAATATCCTTGACCTTGGTGAAGCTGATGTTTACCATTTCCAGCTTCTCACACGCAGCCAGCGGGGAAATATCCTCCAGCAGGCCGCAGAAGGCGGCCTCGAAGAACTTCAGGTTCTTGCAGCTTGCGAAGGGCGTCAAATCCTTGACATAGGCACTGGAAATAATGACAGCTTCCAGATTGGGCATCCCCGTCACAAAGGAAAAGTCCGACAGGAAGGTCACATCGTTATGTCCCACGTCCATGAACCGCACGTCCTCACAGTAGATGAGGTTCTTGCTGTTTTTGTCCGTCAGCTCATAGGTGCAGCGGATCACCTCCGAATCGGTCAGGCAGCTGCCGCCGCCGTAGGGAACCCGCCAGACCACCTTGGTTTTTCCCCGGTAATCCTCCCGGAGCTGGGCCATATTCTCGTTGGAAATCTGGCAGTTGTCCAGCACAAAGCGGCTGCAGTTCTCCATCAGATCCAGCGCAAGCCTTGCCTCTTCCAGAGCGTCGTCGCCGATCTTGACGTTCTTGATCTGCACCTCCGTGGTTTCGGTGGTGGAAAGGGTCTGGCCGTAGAAATCAAAGGTGTAATGGAAGGACGCCTCCGGCGCGGCTTCCTTCAGGGTCTTGACGTCCTCTTTTGTCAAATTGCTGCTGCCGCCGGCGGTCATCAGCTCCACGCTGGTCAGTCCGGGGAGCATCGCCAGCTTTTCACTGACCTCCGCCACATCGGCAGAGGTGATACCGGACAGATCCAGCTGGGTGGTGTCCATGGTGTACTCCACGCCGCCGATTTCCACGGTGCAGCTGAAGGTGATATTTTCAAAGGCCGCTTTCAGTGCATCAATCTGCTCCAGAGACAGCGCAGGCTTTTTCAGCGTAACAGCCTGCAGCCCGGGCAGGTGGGGCAGATTCTCCATCAGGGTGTCATAGTCATAGTCCCCGTTTTCCAGGGTCAGCTCGCTGACATCCGGGGCAAAAGACCGCCCCCCCAGGGTGACTTCATAAATGACCTCGCAGCCCGGCAGCTGCTGCTGAAAGGCTTCCAGAATTGCGTAGTTACCGCAGCCGCTGGCATCCAGGGTTTTCAGCCTGGGGAAATAATTCAGAATAATCTGGATGTCCTTGTCCGTCAGGTCGGAGACCGTCAGCTTCTGGGTATCGTTGGAATATCTGCTGCCCTGGAAGGGAACATCCCAGTAGATTTCGCAGCCCGGCAGCTGGGAATGGACGGCGTTATAGTGCTCGAAGGAAATGTCCTGCCCCCGCAGATCCAGAGTCTGCGCGTCGATGGGATAGACCGCGTCCTCCACAAAAATGTGGTTATTCTGATACCAGAAATAGCCTGCGCATCCGGCTACCGCCAGCGCCAGAACCAAAACCACGGCAAACAGAATCCACAGTATTTTCTTTGCCAAGTTTCTTACCTCCTGTAAGCATCAAACTGTGATTGATAATACCATATTACGCCCAAAATTGCAACACTTCCAGAGGGGATTGTTGTTGGAAGATTATGATCCTTTTCCTGATTCAATCGGCCCCAGGCGATTGATTCAGCGCTTTCTTAAGCAGCTTGCATTTTTTCCGGACCGGTGGTATACTATTGTCACTTTTTTCGGAGGGAACGATATGAAAACAAAAACCTACCGGATTCTGACGGTGGTTCTGATTGTTCAGCTGCTTGTGTTTCTGTCCTGCGCCGCATGGATTCTGTACGACAGTCGGGTGGACCGCAGCGGCTGGGCGGAAAAGGACGGCGTGCGCTATTACCGGGACTTTCACGCAAATCCCGTCACCGGATGGCTGGATATCGCGGGTCAGCGGTACTTTTTTCTGGACGGCGGCATTCCCGCCACATTCTGGCTGGAGCAGAACGGCGTCACCCGGTATCTGGGCGATGACGGCGTGATGAGAACCGGCTGGCAGACCATTGACGGCGATACATACTGCTTTGATGAAAACGGCATAATGAAAACCGGCTGGCAGGAGCTGGACGGGCAGCTGTGCTATCTGCCTGACGGCATCCTCGCTACAGGCTGGCAGGAAATTGAAGGGAAGCGGTACTATTTCGGCGACGACGGCGGAATGAAAACCGGCTTTACCAATGTAAACGGAGACATCTATTATCTGGATGCGGAAGGACAGCCTCTCATCGGGGATGCGGTCATCGGGGAAAACCGCTACTGCTTCTCCGACGAGGGCGTGATGCACACCGGCTGGCTTGCCCGTGAGGACGGCATGCAGTACTATCTGCCGGACGGCACCATGGCGACGCTCTGGCAGGAAATCGGCGGGAAACGGTATTATTTCGGCGAAAACGGCACGGCGGCCACCGGCTGGTATCAGGAGGGAGAATACAGCTATTACTTTTTGGAGGACGGCTCCGCCGCCGTTGGTCCCACGGAAATCGACGGTGAGGTTCACTTTTTTACTCCAAGAGGCATCGAGGTCATTCTGGTCAATGCCAATCACCCGGTTCCGGACTACTACGAACGGGATCTGGTTACCGTGGCAGACTGGCATCAGGTAGACCACCGGTGCTATGAGCCGCTGATGAAGATGCTTGCCGACTGCACCGACACGGGAATCGAGTACATTTTCAATTCCGGCTACCGCACCGTTCGGGAGCAGACGGAAATTCTGGAAAAGCGGACTCTGGAGCACATGGCGAAGTATGAGCTGGACTACGAGGAGGCCCGGGAAAAAGCTCTGGAGACGGTGGCAATCCCCGGAACCAGCGAGCATCATCTGGGGCTGGCGGTGGACATTCTGGGAGATGAGGCCATCGTCTGGCTGCAGGAGCACTGCTGGGAATACGGGTTTATTCTGCGCTACACCGCGGAGAAAGAGCCGATCACCGGCATCATTGACGAGCCGTGGCACTTCCGCTATGTGGGCAGGGAGGTTTCCATGGACATGAAGAACTCCGGGCTGTGCCTGGAAGAATATCTGGGCGCAGCATAGACTTCACCCGCGTCACATGCTGCACTATCATAACGCCTGGCTGCCAAACGCCGCCGGTTTCCTTTTCGGAAACCGGCGGCGTTTGGCTTATACTGATTCTCAATAAAAAACTTTCATTCGCAAGAATTGAAGTTTTTTGTTAGAGAATCATATGAGACGGGACTGCGTGATTTTTCTTTCCCAAAATCACAGAATCGACAACGCCGTAAGGCGGTGTCTTCTTATGAAAAATCAAAGATTTTTCATAAGAAATAGAATTAATCTCTGCGCAATGCTTCAATGGGGTTCAGGTTGGCGGCCTTGTAGGCAGGGAGCATACCGAAAATCACACCGATCAGCGTGGAGAACACCACCGCCACGGCGATGGCCGGAGCGCTGATGGACACGGGGATCTGCATCATGTTGGAGATCAGCTCCGCCAGAATCACGCCGCTGATGACGCCGATGATGCCCCCCAAGCTGGTCAGCACCGCCGATTCCGTCAGAAACTGCAGCAAAATCCGCTTCTTTCTGGCGCCGATGGCCTTTTTCAGGCCGATTTCGGCGGTTCGCTCGGTGACGGACACCAGCATGATGTTCATAACGCCGATGCCGCCTACCAGCAGGGAGATGCTGGCAATCCACACCAGCTGGGTGTTGGTGGACTGGGACATTTTCTGCAGCTGCTGCGCCTGCTCCAGCATATCCTGACTGCGGTAATCAAAATCCGAATTGTCCGGATCCGCAATCTGCTTCTGGGTCAGCAGATCCGCCGCCGCCTTCCCCGCCGTGGTCATGGAGTCGGTATTTTTCACCTTGATCGCCACATTCTGGGGCTCGTCAAACTGGAAGGCCGTGGGCCAAACCGTGTCTGGGATGTACAGGCAGCCGGAGGAGGTGTCCGCGTAGAGATAGTAATCATTGATGGTTTCAATGGTCGGGGTGAATTCCTTGGAAAGCGCCACCACGCCCACTACGGTAAAGACCTCCCCCTTGATCTCCAGGGACTTTCCCACAGGATTTTCCCCGCCAAAGAGGTTGGTCACCGTGTTGGTGTTCACCAGCGCCACCTTACGGAAATTGTCGTAATCCGCCTGGGTGAAGCCCCGTCCGGACTTGACCTGATAGCCGTATACCGACAGATAATGCTCGTCGATGCCGTAGGTCTCCCCGTTGAACCCGGTGTTCAGATAGAACACGAAATTGGAATAATTCCGGGAATGGTACAGCGACACCTCTTCCACGCCGGCCAGTTCCGCAAGCTCCGCCCGGGTGTCCTCCGTAATGACCCGCACCCCGTCGGGGATAGAACTCCAGCTCATATCGTAGGGGTAGCCCGCCTGATTGAGCTGAACGGTGACCACGTTGTTGCCCGCGCCGATGAGGTTTTCCTTGATCTGCTCATTGGTACCCTGAATGGTGGAAACAATGGTGATGATCGCCGCGATGCCGATGATAATGCCCAGCATGGTCAAAACGCTCCGCAGCTTATGTCCCCAGATTCCCTGGAAGGCAAGCCGGATATTTTCTATCATGAAATTGCCCTCCTTTCTTATTCGTACAGGCTTCTGAGGTCGCTTTCCACCGTCGGTGCGCCCTGCTTCAGGTTCTTGCCGTAGGGGAAGGCGATGAGATCATCCTCCCTCAGGCCGCTTAATATCTCCGTGTAGCTGCCCCAAAGGGACTTGCCGGTGGTGACCGGCCGCTTTTCCAGCTTGCCGCTGTCTCCCTGCACATAGACGTAGGACTGGCCCTGCTCGGTGCGCACAAAGGGATTTTCCAGATAGATACCGTTTTCGCCGGAAGCGGCGGAATACTGGATATTGGCATACTGCCCCGCCTGCAGATCCGCGGTTTCGTCCACGAAAACCGTGAAGGGATAGTACGACACGTTGGGATTGTTCATGCCGTTCCAGCCATCGCTGTCGCTGGGGAAGTCCCCCATGGACACCACCGTGCCGGAATAGGTCATGCCGGAGTTCCAGTCGTTGACGGTGACCTCCTGCCCGATCTGCATTTTGTCCTTCTCCAGCTCGCTGATACTGCCCTCGATGTAGAACCCGCCGCCGCCGGAAACCTTCACAATGGGCTGGTTCTGTGTCTTGGCCTCGTCCTCCGTCAGGACGGAAACCACCTCGCCGTCGATGTCGGCGTAGACGTTGCCGTCGCTGATCTCGGTCTGCATGATCTTGTAGTCCGCTTCCGCTATCTTGATGTTGAACTTCAGCTCCTTGATCTTCTTTTCCTGCTCGGAGCGCAGCTGGGCGATCTGAGCGGCGGTGTAGCCGCTGCCGAAGTCGAAGCCCGGAAGATCCGTGTCCACGAACTCGTAGTCATCGTCCTCTGTCAGGATGCTGTGGTCGGGAACCACCGCGGCGTCGAAGAACTGGAACCGGAAATCGCTGCCCCCTCCGGAGACACGAAGTCCCTGCCAGACTTTCCGGACCCCAAGGGACATGTCGCCCTCGGTTACCTTGAATACCACATAGTAGGAATTGACAGAAATGGAGGGAATCTCGCCGGGCTCCTCCGTATCGGCGGAGGGGCTGGAGTGACCGTTGTCCTCGTCCTGCATGGATTCCTCGTCCTGCATGGATTCCTCGTCCTCCCTGGATTCCTCGTCCTCCCTGGATTCCTCGTCCTCCCTGGATTCCTCGTCCGTCTCCTCCCTGTTTTCTGCGGTGGTCTGCTCCGTAGTTTCCCCGGTGGTTTCCCCGGTGGTTTCCCCGGTGGTTTCCTCTGTGGTTTCCGTCGGTTCCGGAACATAGTTCTCGTTTTGGAATATCTCCGCCTGCTTACGGATCACTTCCAGCAGACCGTCATCGATGGCAGTGGTGCTGTTGAGCCAGCAGATCAGCGCCTTCTCCGGAGTGCTGCCGTCGTAGCTTGAATCGGTGGAGAGACGATAGCAATCCCTCAATTTCTCACCCAGATTCGCGTCCTCCTCGTCTGTGTAGGAATCGCCGGAATCCATAATGGCCATAGGCTTCATATTCTGGATTTCCTTCAGCTTTTTCTGGGCATTTTCCAGATCCAGCTTCAGCTTTTCCACCTCCAGCCGCTTGCGCTCCAGCTGCAGGTCGGACAGGGTGGTGTCAAAGGTCATCAGCACGTCGCCCTTTTTCACCATGTCGCCCTGAGAAACCTTCATTTCCGTCACCGTCTGGGTGGAGGACAGGAACACGGTCTGGATTTTATCGGTGGTGACGGGGCCGTAGCTCTCCTGAGAGTCGCCCCAGTACTCCGTCATGCCGATGTAGGAAAAGGGAAACACCTTCACCGGCTCCGCCCTGCCCCGGCTCACGCCGAACCAGATTCCAAGGCCCATGGCTATTACCAATACGGCGGCAATGGATCCAATGAGGAGCTTTTTCCCATTACGCTTCTTCATTCCCGGCGCCTCCCTCCTGCGGCTCTGCGTCAGTGCGGAGCTGTCCGTCCAGAATGTGATAGATCTTGTCGGCGCACCGGGCGATGGCCGGCTCGTGGGTAATCATGAGGATGGTCATGCCCTCATCGCTGAGGCGGCGGAAAATCTCCATGATCTGGTTGCCCGCTTTGGTGTCCAGGGCGCCGGTAGGCTCGTCCGCCAGCAGCAGGTCGGGTTTTCCCACCATGGCCCGGGCGATGGCGACACGCTGGCACTGACCGCCGGAAAGCTGGTTGGGAAGAAAATCCATCCGTTCCTCCAGCCCCACCGCCTTCAGCGCCTCCGCCGCCCGCTCCCGGCGCTCCTTCAGGCTCACCCCGGCGTACAGCAGCGGCAGCGCCACGTTGTCCAGCGCGGTGAGCTTTGGCATCAGGTAAAAGCTCTGGAACACAAAGCCCAGATGCTTATTTCGGATATCCGCCAGAGCGTCGTCATTCATGTCCTTCAGATTCTGCCCGTCCAGCTCGTAGGTGCCGGAGGTGGGCACGTCCAGACAGCCGATGATGTTCATCAGCGTGGTTTTGCCGGAGCCGGAGGGGCCCATGATGGCAAGATAGTCCCCTTTTTCCACCGTCAGGTTAATGTTTTTCAGCACCCGGACAGGCTCCTTGCCCTGCTGGTAGTCCTTGCAGATATCGGTCAGCTTCAGGATGGCCACTTATCCCACCCCGCCTTCCGTTGCTTCTTCCCCGGCTTCCGCCGTGGCAGCCTCCATGGGCGTTTCCATACCTTCCTCCGGCATGGCATCGGGCGGCATATCCATACCGTCCACGCCCATGTCCTCCATGGGCATGTCCATGCCGTCCATACCCATGTCCTCCATGGGCATGTCCATGCCTTCTTCACCCATACCCTCCACAGGCATTTCCTCCTGTGGCATCTCATGGGTGGTAGGCGCGCCGCTGCGGCACAGCTGCTCGTTGGGGAAGGCGATATAGTCCTGCGCGCTCAACCCCTCCAGCACCTCGTAAGTATCCATCAGCTCATCGTAGGCTCCCAGGGTGACGCTTCTTCTTTCCAGCTTACCCTTCTGCTCTGCCCAAACGTAAGCCGAGCCGTCCTCCTCAAAGCAGAAGAACGCGCTGCTGATGCTGAAGTCCGGGCCTTCGCCGTTCTCCGTCAGGATTTCCAGATACAGATGCTGCCCCAGAATCAGGCCATCGGTGCTGTCCAGCTCCACGTAGAACGGATACTTGCTGGACGCCGACATCTCGTCGGTTCCCATGCCGTAATACCGGTCGTAATCGCTGCCCTGAGCGGGATTTTCATAGTCCACCAGCGTAACGGTGCCCGTCCAGACAGCATTCTCATCCGTCCGGGAAAAAATCTTCATACGGGTGCCTTCCACGATACCGCCCCGCTGCAGCTCTCCCAGCGTGCCCTTGACACGGTAGGAGCCGGCCTGCTGGATGGTGATATAAGCCTCGGGATTGCCTTGGTTATCGGTTCCGCTCTCGTTGATGGACTGAACCCGGCCCTTCACCGGAGATACCACGGTGGAATTTTCCAGCAGAGTCTCCGACTGCTTGACCTCCGTCTCCTTGGCCTTGATCTTCAGCTCCGCTTCCTTTAAGTCCACCTGGGTGGTCTGAATCTGAATGGTGTACTGGAGCTTGTCCGAAGCTGCCGCCCAGCTGCGTTCTTTTTCCAGCTCCGTGATCTGCTGTTTGTAATTCTCAATGGTGGCGTTCAGCTGCTCCAGCTCCAGACGCTGCTTGTCCAGAGTCAGCTGCAATTCGTCGGTATCATAGGCGAACAGCGCGTCGCCTTCGTTTACGTCGTCACCTTCCTTGACCATCACCTCCTTGATGGTCTTTTCCGAATCCTTCTTAATCTCCGTAACGTTTTCCGAAACCACCATTCCGGCAAACCGGTCGCCGGCGGCAAGGCTGCCCATCCCCACGAGGGTGGAAACAGGCTGAACATACACTGCCGTTGTCTCCCCGCCGCAGCCTGTCAGGGAAGCGGTCAGGCACAGACTCAGCGCCAAAGCCAGCCATGTTCGCAATTTCATAGTATTGTCCTCCACAGGTAAAATGTTTCATTTTGTAATCTGTATTATACAGGGATTCCATGTAGAAATCAACCGCCTGCCGTTTAAGGATTCCTTAAATTCAGGCGCGGTACGGGAAATGGCAAAAAGCTGCGGCAAGCCGGGGATGGTTTCCGGGCTTGCCGCAGTTTTTTCAGTAATCTCCCAAATGCATATCGACCTGACGCAGTCGAGGGGGCCCAAAGGATGTATGACAACCACCCAAAGCCCGTAACGCACTGCCCGCGGGGGCATCCCCGTCAAACACAGTCCTGAGCTGTACCGATCGAGGGGCCCAAAGGATGTATGACAACCACTCAAAGCCCGTAACGCGCTGCCCACGGGGGCATCCCCGTCAAACACAGTCTCCTGAGCTGTACCGGTCGAGGGGCCCAAAGGATGTATGACAACCACCCAAAGCCCGTAACGCACTGCCCACGGGGGCATCCCCGCTTATTTCACTCTCAGCGCTTTCCGTTCGGCCTTGGTCCTGCAGAACCGCTCCAGCTGCGGCACCAGAAGGATGCAGATCACCGCAGCGGTGAAGCCGCCGTTATACAGGCAATAGCCGCCGTGGAGATTGGGCACAGAGGTGACCAGCAGATAGTGCATCATGGCCGCCACCATACCCCAGAACCAGCCGTATTTGCTGGTGATGGGGCTCAGGCCGTTGGCGAAGCACAGTCCCACAGCGATGGCCTGGGCGTTGATCACCATGGCGAAATTGCCCCCTGCGAGTTTGGACAGAAGCCCGGCAAGGAAGGATGCCGCCACATAGCCCAGCATAATGGGCCAGACGTTGCCGGGATGGGAGCCGGAATTGCAGGTGCAGAGCATACAGAAGATAATACCCAGGGTCACACCGTTGAAGGAAGCGCCGATGAGGTTATAGTAGGCCAGAATAAACAGGCCGAACACGCCGACGTTCATCAAAAACACATCCGTACCCAACTGGGCGGAGACGGAGGGAACGTGCTCCTCAGCGGTGAGCAGCTTCCAGTACCGCTCCGGCTTGCAGCCCATCGCCAGCGCTATAACAATGCACAGCCCGAACAGCACGCAGCAGAACACATTCACTGTCAGCCGGGAGGCCACCTGCAGGGTGTCCGCCGAAGGGGCGGCAGGCAGGTCAATGCCCAGCGTCTTATACAGCGTGGCATTGAGGAAGAAGGCCATCAGGCACACGGGAACGGCGGCGGAGTACAGGTCAAAGCCCTTATGTACCTTGGGGGAATGGGTCAGCCCCGCCGGCAGCAGGAAGCCGATACAGAAGCCCACCAGTAGCGTCACGCACAAGCCGGGCAGGTTGAAGCCCACCACCTCGGCATGGGGATAACGGACCAGCAGGTCGCTGATCAGCGGCGCGATGCCGGTGGAGAAGAGCATGGCGTTGACGTTGGCGGAGAGCTTCTCCTTTTTCACCAGGCAGTATATGACCACACCCAGAACAGTGGGCCAGATATTCAGAATGTTGATGCCCCAGGAACTGAAGCCCAGCGTCAGAATAAAGGCCAGAGTGGAGACGTTATTGGGCGCGGCCTTGCAGATGACGAACAGCACAAGGCAGCACACACCCACCAGTCCCATGTTCAGAAACGTCGCCGCATAGCCGCCCACCGCGAAATAGTTGGTGCTGATTTTCCCGGGTTGACTGAGGATCTGCCACAATCCGCAGAACATGGCGCTCCGGTCGGGCATACACACCGCCGCGATGAGAAAGGCAGCGGAAAAGAAGCCGAAAAAGCGTTTCAGAAACGCGCTTTCACTTAAGTTTTTCAGATTTTTCATAAGCACACCTCATGCTTTCGATATTTTGATACTATTTCTCAATAAAAATGCTTCATTTTTATTGAGAAGACACCGCCTGATGGCGTTGCCGAATATGCGATTTTCGGGATAGAAAATCACATATTCCCGTCTCATATGATTCTCTACTATAAATGCGCAAATCTGAAAATTGAACAAATTTCGTGCTTGCACTGGCGCGGGAGCGCTCAAGGCTCCCTTGTGTAAAGGGAGCTGTCAGCGCCAGCTGACTGAGGGATTGTGCAGGAAAAGCTGCGGATTCACATAAAATACCGGCGAAATGGCAACTTTGTACCGCAACAATCCCTCCGTCACGGCTTACGCCGTGCCACCTCCCTTTACACAAGGGAGGCTTTGGGGTGCTTCCGCACCAGAACAGCCAACGTATATTTGTGTAAAATTTGGATTTGCTCATTTACAGTTCTCTAATTAAAATGTTTAATCAAAAATGATGAAACATTTTAAAAGAGAATCAGTATAATGCATTTTTTATACAGTATACCATGCCGTCCGCCGGGTGTCCATAGTCCGGATGAACAAAAAAGGGCGACCCAGTTTGGAAACTGAATCGCCCAGACGGTCGGCTGTATTTTCCCGCGCTCCACCGGGGTAACCCCCGCCTATCCGTCAGTCACGCAGGAATTCCTATGGATTTACGCCTTCTCGGCAGCCTCCACCACATGCTTCATCAGAACGCTGGTGGTAACGGAGCCAACGCCGCCGGGAACGGGGGTGATGGCATCCACAATGGGCTCCACCTCGTCGAATTTGGCGTCACCCGCAATGCCGCCCTTGCCGCCCTTGGCATTGGGCTTGTTCTCGTCCCAGTTGATGGAAACATCGATGACCACCTGACCGGGGCGGACATAGTCCTTGGTAAGGCTGTTCAGCACACCGGCGGCAGAGACGATGATGTCCGCATTGCGGCAGATCTCAGCGGTGTTCACGGTCTTGGTGTGGCAGGTGGTGACGGTGGCATTCTTGCCCATGAGCATCATGGCGGCGGGCTTGCCGACTACCAGACTGCGGCCGATGACGACAGCATTCTTGCCCTTGCAGTCGATGCCGTAGTAGTCCAGAATCTCCATGCAGGCAGAGGGGGTGCAGGGGGCGAAGCCCAGATCCTTCAGGCCCTCAAACACACCGGCGTTGGACATATGGGTCATGCAATCCACGTCCTTCTTCGGATCCAGACGGTTGCAGATCTCGTTCTGGTCAGCCTTCAGGTGCTTGGGCAGAGGACGGAACATCAGCACGCCGTGGATGGTGTCGTCGGCGTTGACCTGATCGATGACAGCCAAAACATCGTCCTTGGAAGCGTCGGCAGGCAGTTCAAACTTCTTAACCTCCACGCCCACCAGCTCACCGCGCTTGGTAGCGCCCTTCTCGTAGGAAAGGTCGGAAGGATCGGCGCCAACCCGGATGATACCCAGAGTGGGGACGATGCTCTTTTCCCGCAGGGCGGCGGTACGGGTCTGCAGATTCGCGTTCAGGGCATCGGTAACTTCCTTGCCCAGGAGCAGTTTTGCCATAATGTATTTCCTCCAAATTTAGTGTTGTGAAACAGAAAATAAACGCATCGGGCGGCAGTCAAAGACTTCTCGGCTACAGACCCGCCCGCTGTGAATTGTCTGCGGCAGCTTGCCGGTTACTGACCGAAGCCTGCCTTGACTTCCTCAAAAATATCGTCCGCCAGAGAACAGTACTTGTTCAGCATCACGTTGGCGTGACGGTTCATATCCTCCGCCACTTCCCGGTTTTTCAGGGACTTGGTGTTGATGAACACATTCAGGGAAGCAGCCTGCAGAGCGGCCTTGCAGCAGACGGCGGCGCAGCCGGCATCGGAAACTGCCAGCCGGGAGCCCTTGGCGGCGAACACGGCGACACAGTCGATGGCCTCGCAGCACAGCTCCATGATGTGCATGGGCACGGCGCAGGCAGTGATGGTAGCCTCCTCCAGAATGCGGTCCCGGTTGGGGTCGTCCTTGGGAATGCCGTAGGCCTTTGCCAGCGGTACGAAGCCCTTGTCGTCGGCCTCCACCTGATCCAGCAGCTCCTTCTGCAGCGCGTCGCACTTTGCCTTCAGGGCGATGATCTCATCCTGCACGTCGGCGTATTTCTTCTTGCCCACGGTCAGCGAGCCAACCATGTTGCCCAAAGCGGTGCCGATGGCGCCCACCAGAGCAGCCGCACCGCCGCCGCCGGGGGCGGGGGCATCAGAGGCAAGCACCTCCACGAACTTGCGGCAGGATTCCAATGTCATGTCCATAGGTTTTATTTCCTTTCCGAAATTGATTATGGTTCCAAAAACAGGAGCCTTCCTGGTTCCGTGGGTGCGGGGGGTGCTTCCCCCGCCCAGAGGCTCAGCTCCTCCAACGCTTCCCCGTTCCAGTTTTCCGGTGCGAAGCAGGAGGCCGGGAGGTGGAAATAGGCGTGAATGTGGCTGTGCCCCCGGAACCTCTGCTCCTGCGAAAAGATTTCCCGCCAGGCTGAGCCGTCGGAGCCATAAAAGCGAACCGTAGCAACGGTATCCTCCCCCGGGTTATCCACCATCAGCAGCAGGTTCAGCCCTTTGCTCCGGTGAACCGGATCCTCCGCAGGAAGAATGGATAAATAACGCACGCCTGCCATACCTTCTCCTGTTTTAAAGAAATTGAGAAAACCGCAAAAGCACAGGCGGGTGGCCGCCTGCGCTTTTTTCGGTACTATGAATTAGAACAGGCCGGAGATCTTGCCGTCCTCATCCACGTCGATGCGCTCAGCGGCGGGCACCTTGGGCAGACCGGGCATGGTCATGATCTCACCGGTCAGGGCAACCAGGAAGCCGGCGCCGGCGGAAACCTTCACGTTGCGCACGGTGATGGTAAAGCCCCGGGGCGCGCCCAGCTTGGTCTGGTCGTCGGTGAAGGAGTACTGGGTCTTCGCCATGCAGATGGGCATATGATCGTAGCCCAGATCGGTCAGGGTCTTGATCTGCTTCTCGGCGTTGGCAGTGAAGTTCACGCCGTCAGCGTGGTAGATGCGCTTGGCAATGGCTTCGATCTTCTCCTTGATGGAGCAGTCCAGCTCGTAGGCGAAGCTGAAGTCGTTGGGCTGCTCGCACAGGCGGACAACCTCCTTGGCAAGCTCAATGCCGCCTTCGCCGCCCTTGCCCCAAACCTCGGACAGAGCAACGTTGACGCCCAGCTCCTTGCACTTGGTCTCGATGAGCTTCAGCTCGGCCTCGGTATCGGTGGGGAAGCGGTTGATGGCGACCACGCAGGGCAGCTTGTAAACGGTGGTGATATTAGAAACGTGCTGCAGCAGGTTGGGCAGACCCTTCTCCAGAGCCTCCAGGTTCTCCTTGCCGGTCTCGGCCTTGGGCACGCCGCCGTTGTACTTCAGCGCCCGGGCGGTGGCAACCAGAACCACGCAGGAGGGCTTCAGGCCCGCCATACGGCACTTGATGTCCAGGAACTTCTCAGCGCCCAGGTCAGCGCCGAAGCCGGCCTCGGTGATGGCGTAATCGCCCAGCTTCAGAGCGATCTTGGTAGCGGTGACGGAGTTGCAGCCGTGGGCGATGTTGGCGAAGGGGCCGCCGTGGACAAAGGCGGGGGTGTGCTCCAGCGTCTGCACCAGGTTGGGCTTCAGAGCGTCCTTCAGCAGAGCAGCCATGGCGCCCTGGGCGTGGAGGTCACCGGCGGTAACGGGCTTGCCGGCGTAAGTATAGCCAACCACCAGGCGGGCCAGTCTTTCCTTCAGGTCATTGATGTCGGAGGCCAGGCACAGAACCGCCATGATTTCGGAAGCCACAGTGATGTCGTAGCCGTCCTCACGGGGCGTACCGTTGACCTTGCCGCCCAGGCCGTCCACCACGAAGCGGAGCTGACGGTCGTTCATATCGACGCAGCGGCGCCAAGTGATCTGACGGGGGTCGATGCCCAGAGCGTTGCCCTGGTAAATATGGTTGTCGAGCATCGCAGCCAGCAGGTTGTTGGCAGCGCCGATGGCGTGGAAGTCACCGGTGAAGTGCAGGTTGATGTCCTCCATGGGGACGACCTGCGCGTAGCCGCCGCCGGCAGCGCCGCCCTTGACGCCGAACACGGGGCCCAGAGAAGGCTCCCGGAGAGCGACCATGACATTCTTGCCGATGCGGCGCATACCGTCAGCCAGACCCACGGTAGTGGTGGTCTTGCCTTCGCCGGCAGGAGTGGGGTTGATGGCAGTGACCAGAACCAGCTTGCCGTTGGGCTTGTCCGCCATGTCCTTCAGGATGTTGTAGTCAACCTTTGCCTTGTAGTTGCCGTACTGTTCCAGATACTTCTCGTCCACGCCCGCGGTCTTGGCGACCTCGCGGATGTGCTGCATTTCGGTTTCCTGTGCGATTTCGATGTCAGATTTGAATCCCATGTTAATACACTCCTTGTAATTTGTTGGTGCCTACCGTTTTGTGAGGATCGGCCCATACAGGATTTATGCAGCTGCCGTTGTAATGGCTCACTGCACAGTTTTATCAGTACTTAAGTACCGAATTAAGGATAGCACTTCTGGCGGGAATTGTCAATATGCAGTTATGGATTTCCCTGTCAAAACTGAGAATAAATTGCTGAGGATTGTTCCACGGTGAAGCGAATGCTGATCGGCTCGGTTTGGGCAGCGGCAACGGTGAGTACTGCCGTGCCGGTTTCCCCGGTGGTCTTGACGTAGGTGCCCGTCATGCCGCCCTCAGCGGTCACCGTCTCCGGCCCCACCAGCTCCGCCGCACCCTCCAGCCGGAAGGTCACAGGGAGCTGTGCGTAGGGAGCCGGATTGCCGAACTCATCCAGAATCCGGACGCGCACGGCTGCCATGTCGTAGGTGTTCCCCTCCGTCAGCGCGGTGTGGCTGGGGGTAAGCTCCAGATGGAGCTTCGTGCCGGGGCAGCAGGTAACGGAGGCCGCCACTTCCCCGTTCTTTTCCCCGTCCAGACGCCATACGGTGGCCTCGCCGCCCCAGTTGCCCACATATTTTCCGTACAGCGCCATGGCAGCGGCATAGGTCATGCCGTACTTTGCCATGGCAACCCCCATCAGGGCCGCATCCGCCGGGGGCAGATGGGCAAGGCCGTGCCTGCGCACCGCTAGCAGGCAGGCGCGAATCAGCTCCGCCTTCTTTTTGTCGAAGCCCTCCTGGGTTTCCAGCAGCTCACCGATGATGTCATCGAGAAGCATGGGCGGGTGGGCAAGCCCCTTCCACTGCCCTGCGCGCAGTCTGGTGACGAAGGCTCCGTTTTTATACAGGGATACGGAATCGGCGTTGGTGAACACGGCAACCTCTCCCACCTGACCGCCGGGGTAGTCCCCGATATCCATGGTAGAGCCAACCGCCAGCACGGGCTTTCCGTCGCCCTGGCTGGCATACAGGGCCGCCGCCAGCTTGGGATTGCGGAACGCGTCCAGAACGCCGTGATAGCATACCCGGTCGCCGGAGCCGAAATCCTTGTGGGTGGGGTAGTCAAACATGCACCAGCCGAAGCAGCCCGCATGACCGCCGTCGGCGGCGGCATCGCTGAGCACCTTCGCGTGGCGCAGCGCCTGCTCCTGACGGTGCTGCCAGGAGTCGTAAGGCTTGGTGGGGAACATATGACCGTTGTGCTCGGAGATCAGCAGCGGCTTTTTCCCGTCAGGCGTAACCGCTCTTTTGGGCTTGCAGCCGGGGTTGTCTCCGGTGTGGGAAAAATCGTTGTAGGCGTAGACATCCTCCAAAAGGCTGCTCTTTTCCAGGAACCGCACGCCGGAGGTAGCCCGGCTGGGATCCAGCTCGTGAGCCGCAGCATTGGTACGGCGGTACAGCTCGTCATCGTCCTGGCTTTCGTTGATCCGAACGCCCCAGAGGATGATGCTGGGATGGCTGCGGTACTGCAGCACCATCTCCCGGGTGTTTTTTACTGCCTGTTCCTTCCAGTTTTCGCCGCCGATGTGCTGCCAGCCGGGAATCTCCGTGAACACCAGCAGTCCCAGCCGGTCGCATTCGTCAATAAAATACCGGCTTTGGGGGTAGTGGGAAGTACGCACCGCCACGCAGCTTAATTCCTGCTTCAGGATGCGGGCGTCCTCCCGCTGGAGCGCTTCGGGAACGGCATAGCCCACATAAGGGTAGCATTGGTGCCGATTCAAGCCCCGAAGGAAGGTTTTCTTTCCGTTTAAGTAAAAGCCGTCCGCCTTAAATTCCGCGGTGCGGAAGCCCACCCTGATTTCCCGGGCATCCATTACCCTGCCGATTTTCAGCAAGGTCACCCGACAGGCGTAGAGGATGGGGTGCTCCGTGTCCCAGGGCTTGACCCCGGGGCAGTCGATGGTAATCACGCCCCCGGCGGTATAGGCTTTTTTCACCAGCTGCCGCTCCCCCTTGTACAGCTCCACCAGCAGAATGCAGCCTTCCGCGTTGTGCATGGTGGGCTTGATTTTCAGTGTGGTGAGATCGGGGGTGGTGATATACAGGTCTTCAATATAGCTTTTTTCCTTTACGTCCAGCCAGACCTCCCGGTACAGTCCACCGTAGGTCAGATAGTCGATGACAAATCCGAAGGGCGGCACCTCCGGGTTCTCCCTGGTGTCCAGCTTCACGGAAAGCCAGTTCTCCCCGCCCAAAGTCACCGCATCGGTCATTTCCACACGGAAAGCGGTGTAGCCGCAGCGGTGGGATGCCAGCTCTTTTCCGTTTATGTACACCGTGGCGATATGGGCCGCACCGTCGAACTGGACAAACAGGTGCTTTCCCGCCAGTTCCCTTCCCAGCTTCAGCCTCCGGCGGTAACCGCAGACCATCTGATAGGCTGCGCTGTCGGCATAGTGCTGGGGGACTTCCTTCACGGTATGGGGCAGCCGAACCGGCTCCCCCGTCCCCTCCCCCAGGGCAAACCCATCGAACCAGACGGGGGTAAATTCCCAATTATTACAAAGACTCTGCATGGCAAAAGCCTCCTTTTTCTTTCACTGCTTCCGGGATGCATTATACCACAATTCTTCCGGGAAGAAAGCCCCGGAGGGAAAATATTTCCGGAAAGCAACGATTCGGTCGCACCTGAATTATCGTTTATGCTGCAATGGCTGCTGTAAGCGCGTCTGTGTGAGTGGAAAGTGGAAAGGTAAAAGTGAAGGTATCGCTTTGCGGCTGATTTGAATCATTTCCGAAGGAAATACCATTCACTTTCCCCTTTCAGCTTTCCGCTTTCAACCGATTCGCCAACGGTCATTGATATGAGAAATATGGTTACCCGGAATAAAAAATCCCCAGACAGCATGGTCTGAGGATTTTTCCGGTTAACTGATGCGCACCGCCGCCACCACCAGGCGGCCGTTGTCCAGGGTATACTCGCAGGTGGACAGGCAGATGAGCTTGTCGCCGTACTTGGGAGTGATGCCGGTGTCGTAGAACGCCAGGCGCTTGCAGGTGGAGACGAACTCATTGAATTCCGTCTCGTTCTGTGCATCCACAAACTGGTGGTAGGCAAAGCCCTTGCCAAGGTTGGCGGTGGTCTTAAACACCGCGAAGATCTTATAAATATGGCGTTCCTTCAGGGTGTCGAAGAAGATCAGGCTGTTGTAGTCCCAGGCTTCCTTCTCGGTGTAGACCTTCAGTCCGGCAAACATGCTGCCGTCGGCCATATGGTGGCCGTAAATGGTGATGTTGTCGCTGGGCCTCTCCAGGTCGCATTCCTCCCGGGCGTAGATGCAGCCCCGGTTGCTGTCCTGCTTGTCAAAATTCCGGTACAGGTAGAAATCCTTATTGTCCGTGGACGTCTGCATGACGGGATAGTCCACCCTGGTGCCCTCGATCTGGATCCAGCCCACCAGATCCGGGTTCATTTGGTGCAGCTCGGCGTAATCCATCAGGATGCCGTCTGCCGTGGTAGGCTCGGGCGTAACCTCAAAGCCGGGCTTTGTGACCTCCGGCTCAGTCGAAGGCTCCTTCGCCTCCGTGGGCGCGCTGGTCTGCGCCTGATTTTTGATATCCGCCAGATCGTCATAGCGGTCCGCCTGCTTTTTTCCTTCCAGCAGATAGCTGCCCACCAGGAACGCGCTGACGCAGAAGGCGATAAGCAGGATAATAATCACAATTATGTAAAGCGCTTTTTTCATGGCAATTACCTCCTTCATCATTATAGTTCAGCCCTGTTCCCCTGTCAAGGCTCCCGGGCGGCGGGGTTTGTAAGGATATTCTAAAGAATCCATTAAGATTTACTTAAGCTGTCAGCCGCTCATGTACTCCATGCCCAGCAGATCCCGCATGTCATAGTAATTCTGCAGAGTCCGCCAGCCGGCGCCCACGGTGGCGTTGGCTGTGGCCACAATTCTGGTATCGGGCAGCGCCTGCGACAGCTGGTATCCGCCGCCCCGGTCCACCATCCACAGGTTTTTCAGCCAAGTCATCTGGCTCAGAGGCTCCACGCTGGGATAGGTCAGGCCAATGTTCAGATCCTCCAGCGCGGTGCAGCCCACCAGCGGGGAAAAGTCCTTCACGGCGCTCCAGTCCAGCTCCAGGAAAACCAGCTCCTTGCAGCTGCTGATGGGAGAGATGTCCTGCAGCTGTCCGTTGTGGGCGAGGATCAGATACTTTAGATGGGGCATGTTCGCCACAAAATCAATATTGGTCAGGCCCATGTGTCCAACGTCGATACAGACCAATTCCTCGCAGTAGCGCAGATTGTAGGCGTCGTCATCCAGGAAATAGTACACATGCTCCCGGACGGGCATAAAGGTGGTGTCGTCTGTCCGCGCGGTCAGCTTTTTGCCCAGCTGCACCGTCCAGACGACCTTGTAGTTTTCCCGGTTTT
Source organism: Faecousia sp. (assembly GCA_051867075.1). Lineage (GTDB taxonomy): Bacteria > Bacillota > Clostridia > Oscillospirales > Oscillospiraceae > Faecousia. Next base: position 26,761 of record JBJDYG010000117.1, read on the forward strand.
CCTCCCGGAACGCAGCCAGCTGTTCGTTATCCAGGCCGCACTTACCCAGAAACAGCAGCTCCGCATTGGGGAAATAGGCCATCTTCTTTCCCAGCTCCTGCAGATCCAGCGTGACGGCAGGCTCCGCGGTCTGGGCGTCTTCCGCACCCTGCGCCGCAGTCTGGGCAGCCGGGGCAGCTGGCTGCTTCTCCAGCGCGGCGGAAAGATCCACTTCCTTCGTATCATCGGGGAAGGAAATTCCGGCGATCTCCTGCTCCCAGGTAATGGCAGCCTTCGGATAGGCGCTCCGCAGCTGAACAACCGCCTCCGCGGATGCCGCGGGATTCACCAGATGCACCGTTTTCAGCCCCGGCAGCAGCTGCAGCAGCGCCAGCTCCTCATCGGTGATGCCGGTGACATGCAATTCCTCCGTGGTATCGGGATAGGTCTTGGTACCGATCCGAATGGCAAAAGCAAGCCCTTTTTCATGGCAGATTTCCTGCAGCTGCGCCATCTGCTCCGGCGTCCGGCAGCCGTCCGCCGTCACCGCCGTCAGCTCCGGCAGGTACTGCAAAAAGCCGATCTCCTCCCCGGTAATGCCGGAAACGGTCACCACGGCGGCATCCTTGTCGTAATCCCGGCCGTCGATGGTCACCGTGTAGTCCACCGTCACCTCCGGGCGGCGGGCAGCGAGCGAAGCCAGCTGGGCATAGTCCGTGCAGCCCTGCGCCTCCACCCGCTCCAGCGCCGTGAAGTAGTCCAACATCCCCACATCCTCATCCGTGAGAACGGAGACAGTCAAAACTTTGGTATTCTGATCATAGGCTTTCCCCTGAAACGGGATCCGCCAGAGGATCTCGCTGTCCGGCGCCTTTTCCCGCAGCTTCTCATAATCCTCCGCAGTAATATCAGAGAAGCGCAGATCCAGCACCTCCGCGTTTCGGGAGTAAAACCGTCCCGCCACCCGGACATGGGTCAGCAGAAACCAGACGGCGGCTCCCGCCGCCAGAAGCACCACTGCCAGCACAATGGGCACCACCGGATTTATCTTTGTACGTCTTTGATACATTTTTATTTCCTCCCCGGTTCTCCAGACACCATATTATTATGGACTTTGCATCCGGATAAGTCAAGGGCTTTTTCTTCCTAAAATTCGCCAAAAATCAACAGGCAAACGCACCGCAGCAGTCTCGCGGCGCGCACAATATTATTCCAGCAGCGAGCGGGCAAAGGCTCTTGCGCCGGTCACGGCTTCTTCCGTCCGGAAGGACGCCAGATTGTCCTCGTCCCGGACGGAGTACATGCCGAGATAGCGCAGGCCGGAGTGCCCGCACAGCCGCCGGATGCCGGTTTCAAAGGGGCCGGCGCCATACTCCCGGTCATAGCCATGGGTCGCAAGAATCGCCACTGCCTTCCCCGCCCACAGGGAGCCTTCCGCCCGCCCGTAAAACTTGTTCATCCCGTAATGACGGTCGAGCACCGCTTTCATCTGGGAGGTGCAGTACCAGGAATAGATCGGCGTCGCCAGCACAATGCAGTCCGCCCACACAATGTCCTCCACAATGGCGTACATATCGTCGTGCTGCACGCATCCGTATTCCCCCGCCACATCCTGGCAGACGTAGCAGCCTTTGCAGGGGGCAATTTTCTTATCCGCCAGCGTCACATAGCGCACCGCCGCGCCGTCCTCCTTCAGCTGGGCGATGAACGGCTTGCACAGCTCGGCGGTGTTGCCCTGGAGCCGGGGGCTTCCCATTAAAACCAGTACCTGCATACGCGGCCTCAAAGCTCCGAGGGGTTCCGGGGAATGATGATCGCGGCGATGATGTAGGCGAGAAAACCGCTGCCGCCTATGCAGCAGAACACCACCCAGGCCAGCCGCACCAGCGTGGGATCCACATCAAAATATTCGGCAATGCCGCCGCAGACACCGTCCAGCATTTTGTTGACATTGGACTTATACAGACATTTTTTCATAATCAGATACCTCCGTTTACTATTTCTTCGGGAATCAAGGGAACACCGTTGCGGTCCGCTCCCGCCGGTTTTGCCATATTCCCGCCCTGCCTGCCGAACCACCTCCGGGAAAGGCCTTGTCACCGCAGCCGCCTGCGCGCATGGAGCATGGAATAGAAGCGCCCGGGTCATGTGCATGGTGCCGCTTTTCTCCTTCCCGAACAGTGTGCTCTGCCCATATAATAGCAGATTTTTCCCGGGATGAACAGACCGGATTTACAGCAGAGTGTGTCAATTTTATAGATTTTCCTCAAGGAAGTCCCGTCCCGCTGAGGGTGCTCTGTTCCTGCACACCGGCGGTCGTGCATCCTTTGGGCCCCTCGACCGGTACAGCTCATACGGATTCTCATACTATTTCTTATGAAAAATCTTTGATTTCTAATAAGAAGACACCGCCTTACGGCGTTGTCGATTCTGTGATTTTGGGAAAGAAAAATCACGCAGCCATCGCTTGAACTGCTTCGTTTCAGTGGCATTTTTGAATTTCGCCTTGACAGGGGAAGCATTCTCGCGTATACTATGTATGAAGCCATCGTGAGGTATCAGCCCACCGGGCAACTGGAGCCCGGCCCGCTGAAGAAGCGTTATGGCTTCGTTTTTCATTATATACAGCAAAGAAAATTTACCATTTGCCTCATCTTGAACTGCCTGATTCAGCTGTTTGATTGCCGTGGTTTTCCCGTACCCGCTGGTAATAGAATTGCTGTTGAATACGATTCTATTGTTCACTCCAAATCCGTCAATGGCGATTGGCGAAACTATTTGTTTTGCGTTTACAGTAAGCGGAAGCAGTGCCACTACGCTTGTGTTCTTTTTAGTCTGTGAAACAAATACAGCCACAGGTTTCTTTATTTTATCTGGTAGATAAACCGAAACTCAAGAAAGGTTTTCATTGACTTTACCTGCGTCAAATGATATGCTGCGCATGAGGCCACATCTGATTCCCCCGAACGGCGTAGAGCGCCCTAAGGCATTGAACCAGTTGTTGGTCTCTTTTTTATTTTCTCCCAAGTACAGAATTTGAGAATGTATCATCTAAATCAAGCTTGACATCATTCAGCAGGTCTGCTACCCTGTACTCGAATAGGGAACTGTTTGCACGGGCAACGGTGTTGTTTGCACCGACCTTAGCATTAGGTTTCCCTATTTTTTGCGTTATCTGCATGAAGCTTTTCAAGGATATTTGCTTCCGTAAGTATTGCGCCTTGATTCTTTCTGGACTCAACAACGGATCGAACAGCGTAGTATTCAACGTTTCCGTTTTCGTAGGAGTACGGGCTTCCAGTTTCGCGGTCAGAAAACGTTACGTTGACATCTTGCGCTGTTTGTGATACCCTTTCGTTGAGGGAATCCTGTTCAATAGCGAACGGCCTAGTCGCCGGGAACTTCTTTGCAGGATCTCCCTCTTTTTGTTTATTAAATACTTCGTAGCTATTCAGTCGTGCCTATATTTATGCGGTAAATGATCGTTTGCAGCAGCAATGTATGCTGGTTCCGCCGGGGCTGGACGTG
>JBJDYG010000118.1:0-5883 GCA_051867075.1 Faecousia sp.
TTTTTGGGATAGAAAATCATGAAAACCCGTCTCATTATGATCTTCATATTAAAAATTTCAATTCTGACGAATTAAAGTTTTTAATTGAATATCAGTATAAAAACTGCCCCCGGAAATCCGGGGGCAGCGACCGTGAACCATGTGGGCCATGGCGTGATCCAATACTGGGGAAGCTCTGAAGAAATCGGTAAGAGCTGACGGCAAGAGATTTTCTCTCAGCCGAAGGTTCCAACAGAGGAGAACTACTGTATGTATTACCCGCCTTCGGAACCGCGGGGCTGGGGAAAAAGATCCGCTGGTCAGCCGCAGGCGATTGGTTCAGAGGTTCCCAGACAGTCAACAAAAGCAGTCTTTTTTAAAAGTCTACTCTCATTGAATATCCGTGTGAAGCCGGGACATTACTGCTGGGCCAGCTTTCTGAACTCGTCGTAGACGAACTGAACCTTGGGTCCGATAACAACCTGAACAGAGGTCTTACCGGGACGGATGACGCCGGCTGCACCGGAGGACTTGATCTTCTTCTCGTCCACCTGGTAACGGTCCTTGACTTCCAGTCTCAGACGGGTGATGCAGTGATCGATGGAGGTGACGTTCTCCTTGCCGCCAACACCCTCGAGGATGATTGCAGCCATGGAGGTGAAGTCGTCGTTGGCCAGCTCAATCTTCAGCTCGCCTTCCTGATCGTCCTCACGGCCGGGGGTCTTCAGATCCCACTTGGTGATGGCGAAACGGAACACCAGATAGAACACGACGAAAGCAGCAATGCCCAGAGGCAGGATCAGCCAGGTCTTGGCAGCCGCAGGCAGAGAAGCGGAGAAGATCAGGTCGGTCAGGCCAGCGGAGAAGCAGAAGCCGGCGCGGAAGCCCAGAGCGACGGTGACGATGGTGAAGATGCCGTACAGAGCAGCGTAGACAATGTACAGGGGGAATGCCAGGAACATGAAGGCAAACTCGAAGGGCTCGGTGACGCCGCAGAGAACAGCACAGACAGCAGCGGAGCCGATGATACCGATGGTGGCCTTCCGCTTGGCGGTCTTAGCACTCTGGATCATAGCCACAGCAGCGCCGGGGATACCGAACATCATGCAGGGGAAGAAGCCAGCCATGTACATACCGACGGACCAGCCCATGTCAGCCTCGGTCTTGGCGCCCCAGTAAGCGGTCAGGTCACCCAGGCCGATGGTGTCAAACCAGAACACGTTGTTCAGAGCGTGATGCAGACCGGTGGGGATCAGCAGACGGTTCAGGAATGCGTAGATACCGGCACCCACAGCACCCAGCTTGACGATGCCCTTGCCGATAGCGACCAGTGCGCCAAAGACCACGGGCCATACGAACAGCAGGATAGCGGAAACAACAATGGAGACAACCGCAGTGACGATAGCGACGGAGCGCTTGCCGGAGAAGAAGGCCAGCACGTCGGGCAGCTTGGTGTCCTTAAACTTGTTGTAGCAGATAGCGCCGATCAGACCGGACAGGATGCCGATGAAGGGGTTGGCGATCTTGCTGAAAGCCACGGCGTTGACTTCGCTCTCAACCAGCTTGGGGGCGATGGTGCCCACGGTGCCGGGGTTCAGCAGGGTGGTGATCATCAGCCAGGAAACCAGGCCAGCCAGACCGGCAGTACCATTGGTCTCCTTAGCCAGACCGACGGCAACGCCGATGGCGAACAGGATAGCCATGTTGTCGATCAGGGCAGCGCCTGCCTTAATCAGGAAGAAGCCCAGGACGTAGGCAAAGCCCTCAGTGGCGCCGGCGGCGCCCATGACGGCGGGAGCCAGGGCATAGCCCAGACCCATCAGGATGCCGCAGATGGGAAGACATGCCACGGGCAGCATCATAGCACTGCCCAATTTCTGCAAATGCTTCATTAAGAATATCCTCCTTAAAAATCTCTAATGTTCCTCAATTCGCCTATTTTAAGCCGTCGGCCCACAACGGTTATAGGTTACTGAGTGCGCAAGTCCGCCGAATGCAGACTGCTTTCAATAAGCCATTGTGCTGCTGTTTGGCAGCACAAAGCGGGCATGCCCGCTTTGTGGCAGATTGACACAAAATAAATTACAGGTTGGCCTCCAGGAAAGCCTTCAGTTCGGCAGCGGCCTTATCCTCGTCAGCACCGCTGACGGTGACGGTCAGCTCCATCCCCTGCTTGGCAGCAAGCCGCATAATCGCCATCAGGCGCTTCGCGTCAGCCTTGCCTGTGGGGGCGGTGACTGTGACGGTGCTGGCATAAGGAGCGCAGGCCTTTACCAGCATGCCGGCGGGGCGGGCGTGCAGACCCAGAGGGTCCTTGATTACATGGGTGAATTCTTTCATGGTTTATACCTCACTTTCACATACGAGCTTTCTGGTCTCCAGAATCCGTCCGGGAGCCATGCTCAGCTCGGTGTATCCCATTTTCAGGAAGGTCTCTGTCATCTTGGGGTCGGCGCCCAGCTCTCCGCAGATGCCTGCCCAGATACCGGCATCGCTGGCAGACTTGGCGATATGAGCCAGCAGCGCCAGAAGGGCCGGGTGATAGGGGTCGTAGAACGCGCCCAATTTGGCATTCTGGCGGTCAACTGCCAAGGTGTACTGGGTCAGATCATTGGTGCCCACGCTGAAGAAAGCGGCCTCTTTGGCAAGCTCGGGAGCCAGTACGGCAGCGGCGGGAGTTTCCACCATCACGCCGATGGGAACTTCCTTCGTAGGGATACCCTCCGCTTCCAGCTCAGAGCGCACCTTGGCGCACAGGGCTTTCGCGGCCTTCAGTTCCCAGACAGAGGCGACCATGGGGAACATGACATTCAGATTGCCATAGGCGGACGCCCGGTAGATGGCACGGAGCTGGGGACGGAAAATCTCCTCCCGAGTCAGGCAAATACGAAGCCCCCGCAGACCCAAAGCAGGATTCTCCTCCTGCTCTAAGCCCATGTAGGAAACCTGCTTGTCCGCGCCGATATCCAGCGTACGGATAACTACGGGACGCTGCCCCATGATCTCGCCGACTTTTTTGTAGGCTTCAAACAGCTCATCCTCGGTAGGCAGGCTGTCCCGGCCCAGATACAGAAATTCGCTGCGCATCAGGCCGATGCCCTCGGCATCGGCGGCAACAGCAGCCTCGGCATCCTCCGGGCAGCCGATATTGGCGCACAGAAGCACCTTTTTGCCGGATTTTGTAACGCTTTCCTTACCCCGGTACGCATCCAGCGCAGCGCGGGCACTGGCAGCTTCATTCTGCTTCTTGCACAGCATTGCCAGGGTTTCCGGGTCGGGGTCAATGTACCAGCTGCCGGTAAAGCCGTCCACAGCCAGAACCGAGCAGCTTTCCGCGTCCTCCAAAGCGATGTTGGACTGCACCAGCGACGGAATGTTCAGCGTACGGGCGAGGATCGCGGTGTGGCTGGAGGAGGAACCTTGCCGGGTCACAAAGGCCAGAATCCGCTCTCTCGGCAGCTGGATGGTCTCGCTGGGAGCCAGATCCTCCGCCACCAGCAAAAAAGCGCCATCCGGCAGCTGGAAGCCCACATTGCCGCAGAGAATGTCATAAATGCGGTGGGACATATCCCGAATATCCGCAGAACGGGCATTCATATACTCGTCGTCCATAGCGGCAAAGACCTGAGCAAATTCCTCTCCGGTGTCCAGAGCCGCGATAGCGGCTGCGGCGCCGCCTTCGATGGCAGCTGCAACGCCGTCCAGATAGTCCAGGTCATCCAGCATCAGCATCTGGACTTCCACAATGGCAGCCTTATCCTCGCCCAGCTCTGTCTTGGCTTTTTCGTACAGGCTGGACAGTTGCGTCCGGGCAGTTTCCCGCGCGGCATCGAACTTGGTCTGCTCAATGGCGGGATCTCCGCTGGAAACAGGCAGGGTTCGCTCGGACTTGCGGTAAACCACGGCAGGGCCGATGGCAATGCCGGGAAATACAGGAAGACCAATACCTTGTTTCATTGTCTACCTCTTACTTTGCCAGCTCGATGACCACATCGGCATTGGTGACGGCCTTTCCTACATTGGTCTTGAATGTGGCATAATCGCCGCTGTTGCACACCAGCATGGGCGTGATGGTATTGAAACCCTCGGCCTTGATGGCGTCCAGATCAAACTCAATGAGCAGATCGCCCTTCTTGACCTTATCGCCGCTGGCTGCATGAACGGTAAAATGTTTACCCTTCAGGCTGACGGTTTCCAGACCCACATGGATCAGCACCTCGGCACCGAAATCAGCCACCAGGCTGACGGCATGGCCTGTCTCGAACATCATGTCCACCGTCGCGTCGCAGGGAGCATAGACCTTTCCCTCGGTGGGTTCCACAGCAATGCCCTTGCCCAGGATCTCCTCAGCAAAGGTAGGGTCGGGAACCTGGCTTACAGGCACGGCGTTGCCGGCAACGGGGGCGCACAGCGCGTCCATCGGCTTGGAAAACAGCTTCTTAAAAAATCCCATATGTATTACCCTCTTTCGTGATATACGGCCCCCGGACAAAAACAAGAAAACATCGCGGAGGGCGCGACTGGACGAATACCTGACATAAGCATACCAATATAAGCGGCGTTTGTCAACGAAGAAAGGGGTTTGCGGCATGTTTTTGGCGTATAGCAACAAATGAACAAAATATGAATTGTGCAAATCGCCAAATTCCCGGTAGTGCTGATTTAGATACGAACGGATGAAAAACCGTGCTATTTCCCGGCACCAAATATTCTTTCAAGATCGATTTTGATAAACCCGAAATGGATAATACGCCTCCTCTCCCCCCATTCCGTGCGGATTATGTGTTTCCTGTGTTCGGAACTGCAGGTCTGGGGCAAAAGATTCGCCGCTTAAGCCGCAGACGGTTTATACTGATTCTCAACAAAAAAGTTTAAGGAAGCTCTGATGAAATCGGCAAGAGCTGATGGCGAGAGATTTTGTCACAGACGAACGTGTTAAAGCCTCAAACTTCGCACCCCTGATTCCTCGAAAAAGTTTGGAATTTCCCCAATAATCTGGGTTCCCAGGGATACTTGTTCTTCCCAATGACAGTTTGAATAGCCAGCAATTCAGCAAAAGCCGACTGCAATCGCTTTTCAAACAAGAAATACCTTCTTAGAATCCGAGCAGAAAAGTTGTAGTATTTACAGCCCAATTGCAAAAAAGTCATTTCTCAAACTGATAATATCGGGTTCAGCAAGGTGCGAAGTTTGAGTAATTAGTATAAATGTAAGCGCCATACATAGTGCAAGCATTATACTAAATACTCGTTTTTTCATTGTATCTTTCCCCTAAAGATTATTTTGTGTCACTACTCCTATGCAGTCAGTGACGCTGCGGCAATATAGTTTCTTTTGTTATTTGGATTGTCAAGTCAAGTGCAACTATTTATTACCTTTCGTTAATAGGTGTAATGCATCCCTATCAAGAAACCGGAAGGAGTGCCGTCTTTTACCGCATAATTTTTCTGCAGTTGTCTATTTCTTATTAAAAATCTTTGGTAACTATTCAGTCGTCCCGCCCAATCAGAGCTGATTTGTGTAAAATGTAGGTAACTATTCAGTCGCCCCTTGTTTTGCCGTCTGAAATGTTTCTTAGTTTGTTCAAACCCAGGGAAACTACCGAGATTATTGGGGATATTTGTTCTAACCAATACCCACGACTGAATAGTTACGTTTAATCAATTCGGATTAAACATTTTAATTAGAGAATCATATGAGACGGGAATATGTGATTTTCTATCCGGAAAATCACGTATTCGGCAACGCCGTAAGGCGATGCCTTCTTGATAAATCCCCATGCTGAGTACAGCGCTACCAAAAATGAAAGTCATCAAAAAATGTTTGATTTTTACCATTGTTTTTGAGACTTTCATAGTAAAAATGAAACATTTGTATCAAGAAATAGTATCAAATTATGGTACG
>JBJDYG010000119.1:0-29449 GCA_051867075.1 Faecousia sp.
CCCATTTGTTTGCTGTCAGAATAGCACAACAGGGGAGGATTTTGTAATCCCCCCCTTCTGTGTTACCAGAGCTTGTACTTTTCGATATTGGATTCCTTCCATCCAAGACTTCTGGCAAGTGCGGTTTTCTGTGCATTGGAAATATTGAGGCTGTCGATTTCGGACATAACCTTCTTCATGGCAGAATAGTAGATCGTCTGGCCGTTTTCGTCCACGTCATTTCTGGTGTTGTTGGAAAACCTTCGAATCCTGATGAAGTCCTCTCTGGATACTCCGGCGTCCTTGCAGTACTCGATATAATCCTGTACTGCTTCCTTTGTAACATCAGAAATTCCTTCCTTCTCCCAGTCGTATGCCTCAATCTGCGCAGCGGCTTCCTCTTGTGTGTAACCGCCCTGTTTGATGAGAATGCTCTTAAGATCCCCGGCACTGACCTCTCCATCCAGGTATCTTCCGCTGAATGGTGACGCTCCCCTCCGACAGGGTCTGGGTGGTGACGGCGTCCAGAATCCCCACCACCACGATGTAGTCCTCCCCGCAGTCCCACAGTGGCATGGTGCCGTTGGCGCTCTCTGCCTTCATCAGCACACCTGCGGCAGCCTCAACAGAGGATCTGGTGAACTTCGTCCCGCCGGTAACCTGCCGCTGGATCTTCAGCAGCTCCTTCAGGCTTACCACATCCTCCCGGAGTTTTGCGTTCTCCTTCTCCAGAACCCGGTTCACCTTCGCCATCTCCGGGTCGCGGTCGGAGTACAGGGCGCTTTCTCCCAGCTTTCCTTCCGGCCTTGCATCATACCCGTAGTGCTTCAGTACACCCTCCGACAAAATATCCGGGAAATAGTCATTGACATAGTCCAGAAGTTCGGATATACTGATAGTGGAATCGGTAATGGTAGCAGCATTTTGCTGTGGGCCATTGGGGACTGTCTCCCGCCCGGTTCCTTTTTTTATTCTCAAGTGCGGCTCCGTCTTTGCGTTAAACGCATATAGAACATCCATGCCTGTTTCCGGTCAGAATATGCAAACCCGTGCTCCACTTCAAAATCCCATGCATCAATTCGATCCATTGCTGCATCCCGCTCTGCTCCGCACAGTTCATAAGCGTCAACGAGATACTTCCTGAATTCATTCCTTTCTGATGCGGGCATTTTGGCATACTCACTTTTGAAGTATTCCGTAATTTGGCCGGACAGAGTGGACGGCTTCACACCATTCTCGGTATACTCTTCGATAACGGCTTTCAAATCCTCGCCGGTTCGAACGGCGGAATACAGTTTCTCATACTTCCCGTATCCATCACTGGAACCGTTTTCTTTTGCATACTTCCATTCATCAACAGTCCAATGCGCTTCACTGCCGTCCTTCCCGCCATACAGAACCAGATAGTTTTTAGCCGTTTCCTCGTCAATATCCTCACCGATAAAGTGTTCCCGGATAGCAGACCGCATACCGGCATTGTAAGAATCCTCGTCCTCATAGCGATTTCTGACACGCTCCAGATGCGATTCATCCCCGGAAATATAAGCCTGATACAACTGCTCTTTGTCGGACACGTTCTTCCCGGTAAGTGCCTCCTGCGCAGTATATCGCAATCCAGCAAGCGTTGCCTTTTCTCCATTGGTAAATGTATCGACTACCTGATAAATTGACCTGGCATCCCGCATGATATTTTTCAGGGGTAGTCCGAACATTTGGCAAATGCTTCCTGCAAATTCCTCTACCTTTCTCCACGAGGAAACCTCGTCGCTTTGCAGCATCTCCCACGCTTTCCACAGATCGCTGATAATGGAAACATCGCTTCTTTCCACATCATACCCCTGTACAATGGACACAATGTCCTTTGCAAATGGAATGTAAGTCGCAGGATTCAGCCCATCGATCACCTCGGCTGTGAAAGAACCCAAGTACTTCTCCAGGTAGGTTTCATCGTCGTCATCATCCCGGGCGGCGTTCACGAAGGACACCAGAACGGCGTTCAGGATCTGGGCAGCCACTACAGCGCCGATCGCCCTGCGGCAGTGCCTGCGTCCCTCCAGACCACCGCGCTTTCCCTGAAGCAAAGCATTCAGTTCCTTCACCACATTCTGAATTTAGTGCCGCATAGCGGTTTTGTTCCGGCTCTCGATTCCCTTCTCTCTGGCCTTCTGGTACTTATCGATAATCTCATTCTGCTTCTTTTCCGCTCTGTCCCGGTACTCCTTCCGCACCTTCTGCAGCTCGTCCCTATGCTCCTGCTTCAGTTTGGCTACCTGTTCCTTGTGGGTGGTTTTCACTTTCTCCATCCGGGCGAGGTGCTCTCCCCGCAGCCGGTCAATCTGCATCTGCTTCACGTCGGCAACGGTGTGCAGCGTCGAAACATTCCAATAGCTTTCATAGACCTGCCGCGTCATGTCCTGCTGCGTCAAGTCCGAATCGTAGGCATAATCCTGCGCGGGTCTCCAGTCCGCATGCTCCTGAAGCCACTGCACCACCGGCTTGGCCTGTTCCCGGATGTCCTCCCAGCTCAGCTCATCGCTTTTGGCGATGTACTCATAGAATCCGTTCAGAATTCCGGCAAACTCCGCCTTGTTACCCTTGGCGCTCTCGGCCTTCATCAGCACACCTGCGGCAGCCTCAACAGAGGATCTGGTGAACTTCGTCCCGCCGGTAACCTGCCGCTGGAGCTTCAGCAGCTCCTTCAGGCTTACCACATCCTCCCGGAGTTTGGCGTTCTCCTGTTCCAGAACCCGGTTCACCTTCGCCATTTCAGGGTCACGGTCAGATTTCAGCAGATACTTTGAGAAGTCATTTGATGTTCTGGTAATACCAAAATGGCTGTAAACATCATTTGAGAATGTATCATCGAAATCAAGCTTGACATCATTCAGCAGGTCTGCTACACTGTACTCAAATAGGGAACTGTTTGCACGGGCAACGGTGTTATTTGCACCGACCTTAGCATTAGGTTTCCCTATTTTTTTTGCGTTAACTGCATGAAGCTTTCCAAGGATATTTGCTTCCGTAAGTATTGCGCCTTGATTTTTTCTGGACTCAACAACGGATCGAACAGCGTAATATTCAACGTTTCCGTTTGCGTCTTCCAAAGCAGTTACGCCAAGCAATATATGGGAAAAATCAACATCAATATTGTTTCCCCGATAGGATCGATTTACCTCAATAGAATTTCTGAGGATATTTGGTAGATCCAAAGCAACTCTGGCATTTATCATAGACCTTTGCGGAACGGTTTTCCCGTTTTTTGTCTGGAATTTAATAAAGCCATGCCCAATTCCCCTGCTTGTTACCTGTACATTTTTCCCAATGCTAGGCACAGACACATAATATGTCGGTGTTGGGGAATTTGTCTTAATGGATTTGCATTGGCTAAACACTTCGGATACAACCCAGTGGCTATCAATGGAACCGTCACTCTGGAGCTTAACAGTCCTGCTTGCTTTAATCATGCTGCCTTTCAAGTCACTCTTTGCCGTCAACTCTTTATAGGTAAAGTCTCGTTCAGAATACTTCACCTTCCCACTTTCCTTTATTGGTACACCAGCTTTTTTTAGCTCAGAAAGAAGGTTTTGAGTGACAACGTTATCAGGGACAGCAATATCTGTTCCGTCAAGCAAATTCTTATACATGGAAGCAACTTCCGCATCAGAAACAATTCGAACAGGTTTTATCCATCGTGACAGGAACACCTGCCGCTCGATTCCCTTTGCTTTCCTCAGAGAACCTGCAACAGTGCCGGTATGCCATTCGTGCCAGCCGACTGCGTCCTTGGCATACTCAGCCCTATATCCACTTGTAAGCTCGCTTGATGGAACCTCGCATTCTACGGTAACCAGATTGTCCCTTGCATAAGCACCGCTGAACTGATCGTTAAGTACAAGATTGGACGAGTGCATATACGGATTGTATGCAGCCTCGATACTACCTTGCCCTTTCCCTTTGTCGAGTTTGAACTTACCATTCTCACGAATAAGTTCCGGGTGCTCAGTTGCCTGCTCCCACTGTCCAAGAACACTGCAGTCCTCATATCTTCCTTCGATTCTGGATGCCATGGGAGGATACAATTTTCCGTCAACCAACTGCATGGTCTTATAAGTCTTCACAGTATCCTGCCCATCTAGGAAATTAAGCGTATCCTTATCGGTTACTCTTTCAGAATATTTCACGCCAGCATCATGTATAGCGGATTGCATGTTGTCAGTCGCCGTACTCTCCAGATCCCAGTATGCCTGTGTAACCTGCGTATCAGCAATCTGCGCTTCTGTCTTGGGCAGAGTCTGTTCAATCTCATCCACGATAGAACCAAGGCTATTATCCCTCTTGCCCTCAATCACTGCGTCCTCCTGAAGACCAGCTTCAATGAGGGACTTCATGGAACCGAACGCAGAATCAGCATTGGGGAACACAGCTCTTACCTCACGCTGTGGAACGTACTGACCATCCTTGTCGTACAGAGTGAAGTCCTCGATCAGCTTATAGTAGTTTGGATTATCCCGGAATTGAGAGAACTTCGGTGTGTAGCCATTGCTGTCGCACCATGTCAGATACTCTTCAATTGCCGCCTTCGGGTCACCATTGGATCGGAGGGATTTGTTGAAATCGAAGTCCTTTTCAATTTTCTTACCGTTTCTGTCGAGAGTGTTCTGGCTGCCGGTGTAGTCGGTAAAACCATCAATGCGGTTCATGTGTGCCACGATGGGGTTCAAACCGGACTTGTGGTAAGGGATGACCATACGGATGTCTGGATCAGAAATCAGCTTTCTGATGTGTAAGTCAGAGACACCGACACAGACAGTACCGCAGTTTTCTGTGTATCCTTCTGCGTTCTGGATCTCCTTGGCTGTCTCGTAGTCAAAGGACTCACCAGCCCAGACATAATTGCCATTGGCGTCAAGGCCGGCCGCAATACCGCCATCTGCGATAGCCGGGATCAGGCTCATGTTGATTTTGACACCGGTCAGGCCGAACTGCTTGGCGAATAGCGCCTCCTTGGTGTAAGCGTGAGCCGGTAGTTTCGTTGCCGCGAGGTCATAGATCATCTGGGTATAGTCGAACACCATTCTGGGAACGTAGTCAGAGAAGGACTGGATGCGGACACCGCCAACTGCATAAGCCTTTGCAGGAGTCCATGTTTTGGCTCTCTTGATGACCTCGTTCAGATACTGCGCATCACCGAAAGCAGCCTTCGGTCCGCCGGTTCCCTTCTTGGAATTGTACAGTGACAGGATGTTCTTATTCTGGGACTTCACCGCGTCGAAGCCTCTGGAGGACATGAAGTCGCCTCTCAGCAAGAGTTTTCTTCCTTCTGGGTGCGTCTTGATATACATTGCAGCTTTATACTCAACAGTCCCTTTTCCATAGGACTTGCCGCAGGTGGGAAACCACGGTCTCAGACACAGCTTTGCTTCCCTGGCATACCATCTTGGAATCCCGGAAAAAATAGCTATGGAAATCGGCGGATGGGAAGACAGCAAGGTCATGCACGACATATATACCCACCTTGCCAAGAAGGATATTGCCAAAAGGTCACAAGAATTTTCGGATTTCTTCCTGCCGGAGGAAGAAAAAGAAAAGCGGAAATTGGAAACGAAATTGGAAACGAAAAATAAAACAGACTAGAGCCGCAAGCGATTTGACAATTTTTATTCTGGGTTCGAGTCCCATTATCCACCCCATAGCAAGTGTTCCTGCAGGATTTTTGGTCCTGCAGGAACTTTTTCTGCCATCTCCCACCGGTTTATTGGCAGCGTATATGCCTGCCTTTATTTAGTCCGCCGCATGCGCAAAGAAACGCCCGAAAAAGTCATAGCTTCGTTTCGGACGCTTCTCTAATTCTTTCCCGCCTTCTGCTTTGGCAGGGCGTTGGATTTCAATTTGTAAGTACAAATTCCCGGGTGTTTTTGTGCAGGCACATGTACACCATGGGGATTACGGACAACAGGTTTCCCGCGATAAACACCAGATACAGGGGGAAAATATCTCCCAGTATGCCGAAGATCACCGCCGACAGGGCGCAGCCGCCGGTAGAGAAGGAGCTGACAAAGCCCAGAATTGCCCCCCGGTTTTCCTCCGGCAGCGCCAGCATCAAAGACGCGTTGAATATACTGTTGCCAAGAGAATTTGCAAAGCCTCCGAGAAACAGCATCACGCACATGACGCCATAGTTTTTGGTAAGGTATGCCAGAATATAGAACAGGATCGAGCCAATAAATCCGATACTCATACCGAAATAACGGGTTTTTGGCTTCAGCTTCACAATGCCAAGCAGGCACACGCACAGCAAGGACGCCGCAGTTTCCACACTCATGAGATAGCCGTACATATCCACGGTAAAGCCCTTTTCCAGCACAAAAGGCAGCATCAGCGTCATAGGACCGGCGGCCAGCAGATTCAAAATCAGGGCGCTGGGGATGAACAGCTTCAGGTAGCGGTTCTTAAAAATCTCCCGTGCCGCCACCTGAAAGTCCCTCAGGATCCCCCGGAGCGTAATTTTCTCCCCCTGATGCACGGTTTTCGGCACGGTGATAAACAGCTCCGTGAAGGCGGAAATCAGATAGCTGACACCGTTGAGCAGGATAATCAGCGGAACCCCCAGAAAGGCTACCAGCGCACCGCTGAGAGCCTTCCCCACCAGATTGAGAAATGAATTTACGCCGGAGAACATCGACTGTCCCCGCACCATATCGTCATGGGGGATAATGTCCAGCATCAGGGTGCTCACCGCCGGATTAAAAAATACCGAGCAAGCCGAGGCCAGAAAGGCTGCCAGCAGTACGACTGGAACGCTGAGACTGTCCGCGAAGGCCAGCACGCCCAGCACCAGCATGATCGCTCCCCGGAGAGCGTCCATTCCGCAAATGATGGCCTTGCGGCTGCATTTGTCGATGATGCTGCCGCTGAAGGGCATGACAAACATGGTCATGAACATGGAGATGGAGGACATAATACCCATCAGAGCGCTGGAGCCTGTTTTTTCATAGACCCAGTAACCGATTGCAACGCTGTAGAGAATGTCCCCCAGTGCGCTGACCGCATGGCCCTGGAGCATGAGGATAGTATCTTTATTCCATAATTTCTTGTGCATTAGAGTGATTCCTTTCCCGTTTGATAGGCTCACAATACCACATTGAGGCGGTTGAATCCATAACGCGTAAGTTGATTCCCCGGTTGGATTTCACGCAACCGGCAGTTGGGCGGCAGTCCCATCCATGCAAGGCTTCCCGGAACGCCCATGATACGCCCGTATTGGAAAGCAGAAGCCAAGGATGCCTGCGCTGCTCCCTGTGCGCTGCTCTGCAGACATACCGCAGCGCCCCCCTGTTTTCACAGGGGGGCGTTTTCCCCGGTCTTATAAGCCGCTTTATCAGGCTGCTGTCTATTTCGTGGTCAAAAGGTTTTTTGAATATCATACTGATTCTCAATAAAAAACTATCATTCGCAAGAATTGAAGTTTTTGTTAGAGAATCATATGAGACGGGATTGGGTGATTTTTCTTTCCCAAAATCACAGAATCGACAACGCCGTAAGGCGGTGTCTTCTTATTAAAATCAAAGATTTTTAATAAGAAATTGTATCAGAATAACCAGCCGGCGGCATTGCCGCTGAAGCCAAAGTCAATACATTCCTTGCCGCCATAGGCGGCAAGGAATGTCAATTACATGATAAAATGGTTTCAACTGTCTTTTCAAGAAACCGAATTATGCTCCGTTCAGGAAATCGGACAGCGTCTGGAAGTAGTCCATCGTCTGTACTTCCCGGGAATAGCTGATCTTGTTGGATACAATGGCTTTGATCCGGTCTACATAGCCGTCCTCAATTTCCACGCCCTCGGCAGGGGTGAACTGGGATTTTGAGGCATCGTAATAGCCCTTGTCTGTTTTCCAGGTGTGGTCATACCACAGAACAATCGGCTCTTCCTCCGAGAACACGTCCCGTCCCACCAGCAGCCGGGAGTCGTACTCCACGCCAAACAGATTGGAAATGGTGGGCAGGATGTCCAGGCTGTACGTCGGATCGGTAATCTCGATGTTCTTTCCCTCCAGGCAGCCGCTCCAGATAATCAGGGCGTTGTGATCCCGTTCAATGATATTCTTGTACTTAAAGCCGTAAAGCTCAGCGACATAGTCCTTATCGTTGTTCCAAGTGCTGCCCTGTTCCAGACCGTAGGGGTAATGATCAGCCGTCAGGACGATAACGGTGTCGTCAGCAATGCCCGCCTCCTCCAGCTGCCGCACCAGGGATTCCATGGCATATTCCAGCTCTAGCTGACAGGCGAGGTAGCATTTGATGGTTTTGGAGCAGTCCAGATTTTCCACGACCTCGTAGTTCTTCTTGGACATGGCGTTGCCCAGGTAATTATACCGGCAATGGCCGCTGACTGTCATATAGTAAATGCTGAAGGGCTGCTTGTCGATATACTGGGGTACCGTGAAATCCATCATTTCCAGATCGCTTTCCGGCCACTGATCCTTCACGCCCTCCTCCATACCGTTACGCATACCGGTAAAGGTGTCGTAGCCGTAGAAGGTGTGGGTCTTGTTCCGGTCATAGAAATTATAGAGGTGGTTGTGGTAGGCAGCGGAAAAGTATCCCTGCTTCTGCAGCTGTTTGCCGATGGACAGGAAAAGATCCTGCTGATGGGACTCGTGGATGGAGTTGGTGCCGCTGGCGGACACCAGACCGGTCAGCACGGAGAATTCGCCGCTGCTGGTGCTGCCGCCCCACATGGGCTGATAGAAATCCGTGAAATGAATACCCTCGTTGGCAAGCCGGTACAGCGTCGGCGTCAGCTCCGGGTCAATAACCTCGGCGGAAAATGCCTCCGCTGTAATGACAATCAGGTTCTTACCGGCGAACATCCCGGTATATTCATTCTTCCTGGAGGGTCTCAGAGAAGCGACATACTGGCTGATGGCGTTGACACGGCTGTTTTTAGTGTTTGCAATCAGGGCATCAAAATCGATATCCATTACGTTGTCACCGTAGACCACCGGTTCCGTTTCTTCCGGTGCGGATTCCCTCTCCGGCGCCTGGGTTTCCGGAACTGCTTCCGTGGGTGCCGGAGCAGGCTCCACCATGACAAATCCCGCCGACTTTTCCTCAGCGCCGCCGCTGTTGATCACATCCAGCGGCAGGGCGATATTCAGTCCGAACACCCGGACGGCGCTGTCAAAATTATAAGCGTCGGAGAACCGGGCAACATCCGTGCCAACCCCCTGAACAACGCCATAGCCCAAAAGATACCCTGCTACAGCACCCGCCAGCACAAACCAGCGAACCTTCCAGCTGGTGGTGACGGGGCGCGCAAATACGGCAAACAGGATCACCGGCAGCAGCACAACCAAAATCCGCCAGAAATCCTTCAGGATCAACATCACCACAACATCCGCAAAATCCGTAGCGACACCTTTTGCGCCGCCCAGGAGCGTGCCCATGGGCATAAAGGTCTGGTAGGCGTCATTGACAAAGTATTCCACAATGTAAAATACCGACACCACCGCCACCAGCGCTGCGGTGATCCATTTGCCCCATTTCGTATGACCGATGAAACAGGCAAGCTGTCCCAACAGGCCGCCGAAGCCAATGGCAAACAGCGTCACTGCGGCAAACCGTCCGAAGGAAAAGCTCTCCATGGTCCAAAGGTGGAGCAGCGTTTCGCAGTACACCACCGCCGCCAGGGCAAACAGCCAGCCGGGGACGGGGACATTTCCGATTTTCTGTCTGAGTTTCGCCAGGTTTTTCTTTATAGCGTTCATGATTCCGTAGTCTCCTCCGAAAAAACGTGATAACCGTTTACTGAGCGTCACCGGAGGGCCGGGGCTTGCGGCGGCGGTGGTTGGGGCGGCGCCGGGATCTCTCACCGGCAGTCTCAGGCTTTTCTCCCCTATCCTGCTGAGGAGCCGGCTGCGCCTGCTCGGGGGCGACTGCAGTCTCTGTCTGGGGGCGGGGCTTACGGCGGCGGGTGCGGGGGTGGGGGGCTTTGGTCTCCGGGTTTTCGGCGCTCTCAGGCGTCTGCTCCTCCGGCTCCTCCACGATTTTTTCGGTACTGTAGCGGAAGCGGATAGGCTCCAGAAGAGGTTTTTCTTCGGTCTGCTCCCGGCGGACACGCTTGCCGACGCCGGAAATCGGCGCCAGATCCGCAGGAATAGGAGGGTCGTTCTTTCTGGCCTTGCCGCTGCGCAAAACGGCAATGTCCTCATTGGCAAAGGCGGAAACCGTCTCGGGATTGTCCTCCATGCGAACCTTCACACGCTGGCGCAGCAGATCCACCTCCACCACAGTGCCACGGCCCTCCGGGGTATCCACAAAGGAGTCCATTCTGGGGCTGGTGCGGATCAGATCCTCATAGGCGTCCTGCTCGTATTTCAGGCAGCACATCAGACGTCCGCAGGTGCCAGAAATCTTGGTGGGATTCAGGGAAAGGTTCTGGGTCTTTGCCATTTTGATGGACACGGGTTGGAAATCCTCAAGAAAACTTGCGCAGCAGAAGGGCCGTCCGCAGATGCCAAGGCCCCCTACCATTCTCGCCTTGTCCCGGACGCCGATCTGGCGCAGCTCAATGCGGGTGTGGAACACCGAGGCCAGATTCTTCACCAGCTCCCGGAAATCCACCCGCTCGTCGGCGGTAAAATAGAACAGAATCTTGCTGCCGTCAAAGGCAACCTCCGCGCTCACCAGCTGCATGTCAAGTCCGTGCTCCGCGATTTTCTGCAGGCAAACGTCAAAGGCCCGTTTCTCCTTTGCCCGGTTGTCCTGCACCGTTTTTTCGTCCTGGGCATTGGCCTTGCGCAGGACCTTCCGCAGCGGTGCCACCACATCCTTCGGCGGGATACGGTGATTGCCGCCGGCACAGATGCCGAACTCCTCGCCCCGGGCTGTGTCCATGATGACATGATCTCCCTCGGCCAGGTTCAGGCCATCGGGATCAAAAAAATAGATTTTCTGCCCGGGACGGAACTGGATATCCACCACTTCCACATCCGTCTGGGGTTTCGTGTTGATTACTTCTTCCATTGGTTTTGCTCCTTATATCTGGGCGGCTGAAAGCCGTCTGGTTCCAATTTCAGCGCAGCGCCCACACAAGCCAGCCGCATACGGCGGCGGGGGAGACGTTGCTCATCGTATAATCCACCGCTTTTTTCAGGCTCCGGACAGCGCAGAGCAGCTCGGGGCTGCTGCGGCTCTGGGCCATTTTGCGCGCCAGAGGGGATACCGCCCGGACACCACTGCGGCTGGCAAGAGCGCTTTCCGTCAGCTCCAGCCAACTCTCCAGAATACCTGCCAGGGCGTCCCTCTTCCACTTCTCCATGGGCGTGAGGGTATGCATCAGTCCCAGCGCGTCCCGGGCAGAAAACGCCCGGACAAACTCCTGTGTCTGAGGCGGCAGTTCGCCGCCGCTTTTCAGCAGCGAGCGCGCCTGTCCCAAAAAGCCTCCGCTTCTTTGAACGGCAGCGGCAAGATCTTCCTCCTGCGCCTGAGGAAATTCCCGGCGCAGCTGACTGCCCAGAATATCCTCCGGCAGTGCCTGCATATTCAGTTCCGTACACCGGGAACGGACGGTCGGCAGCAGCTTGTCCGGGTTGTCCGTGAGCAGAAGAAATACGCCGTATTTCGGCGGTTCCTCAAGGACCTTCAAAAGGGCGTTCTGCCCCGGCAGTCCCATGTCCTGGGCCCGGGGAAACAGGTAAATTGTGTGCTCCGACTCGTTGGGCTGAACATACATATCCGCCCTGGCCTGCCGGATCAAGTCTACCGTAACGGTCTTTTTCTCCGGATCGTCCACGGTGATGAAGTCCGGATGATTGCCGTCCATTACCTTGCGGCAGGGGGTGCATCTGCCACAGGGCTTTGAACTGCCCTGGCAGAGGATCGCCGCCGCCAGAAGTTTGGCTAGGGTGTGCTTTCCAGACCCTTCCGGGCCGGATATCAGGTAAAAGTGGGAAATATGCCCCCGGGCAAGGCTTTCCGTCAGATTTCGTTTCAGCCGGTCGTTGCCCAGCAGCGCTTCAAATCCCATACTTCCCTCCAAAAAACATTTGAATGATAACAGTGAACCTGGCGTGCCCCCTGTGGACAAGCAAAATCATTCCGAAAATGACGCCTTCATTCCGCATTTCACATTCAGCATTTTGTATTTCAAATCTGAGGGAACCTCTGATACTATTTCTTGATAAAAATGTTTCATTTTTATCAAGAAGGCACCGCCTTACGGCGTTGCCGAATATGTGATTTTCGGGATAGAAAATCACATATTCCCGTCTCATATGATTCTCTAATGAAAATGTTTCATCCGAATTGATTAAACATTTTAAAAGAGAATCAGTATGAATAAATCGCCTGCGGCTGAGTGGCGGATCGTTTGCCATCAGCTCTTGCCGATTGAATCAGCGTTTCCCTTAGCCCCACAGGACGGACAGCATGGGAATGACCTGCTTTTTCCGGCTCATAATCCGGGGCAGGAACGCGGTGTTGTCCTTGGGCGTCACGTTGAACGCCTGCCGAATGGTGTCATCATCGCCCACATAGAGGATCTGGGTGCCTTCCATCAGCACGTCGGTGAGCATCAGAATCACCAGATCGAATTTCTTTTCCTTTGCGGTTTTCTCCATCAGCTTCAGAAAATCCTCTCTGCGCTGCAATACACCGGCGCTGTCCACACAGGTCAGCTGGGACACAGCCAGAGAGTGACCCGCAATGTGGAATTCCTTGTAATCCGTGAAAAACACTTCCTCCGCCGTCTTGTTGACTACGGCAGCAGAGAAGATTTCCCGCCCCAGTTCGTCCAGAGACACATTGGCGATCCGCGCCATGCGCTCCGCCGTGCGGATGTCCCGCTGGGTGCAGGTGGGAGACTTGAACATGACGGTGTCGGACAGGATTGCCGCCGCCATCATGCCCGCCAGCTTTGCCGAGGGCATCAGCCCCCGGTCCTGATACATGCCGGCAATGATGGTGTTGGTGGAGCCCACCGGTTCGTTGCGGACGTAGATCGGATTGCTGGTCTGGATGTCCGCCAGCCGGTGGTGATCGATGATTGCCAGAATCTCTGCCTCTTCCAATCCGGGGACGGACTGGGATGCCTCGTTGTGATCCACCAAAACCACCTGCTTCCGGCGGGGCCGCAGCAGATGGTACCGGGTCAGAATACCCACAGCCCTTTCCTCGCTGTCTAGAATGGGATAGCTTGGATGACGGTATTTCAGCACCATGTCCCGGACGGTGTCCACCCTGTCGTCCAGGTGGAAGCAGACCAGCCCCTGGGTATTGCAGATGCGTCCCACCGGCGTGGACTGGAAAATCAGCCGTGCCGCCCGGTAGGCGTCAAGGGGGGTGGAAACAATGCAGGTCCGGGTGGGAAGCTTGCGCAGTTCCTCGGATATCTCCGCCTGGCACAAGACCAGACAGTTGACGTTCATTTCCAGCGCCCGGCGGATCATGTCCGGCTGATGCCCGCACAGAACAATGCTCTCCCGGGACTGAAACAGCAGGTTCTCCCGGCTCTGGGGCAGGGCAATGGTAACCTCACCGGAGACGGTATCGATATTTTCCCCCGCCTCGTTGAGGATTTTGCCCTCCAGCACGGACATCACGTTGAACAGCGGTACATCCTCCAGCACACCGGTGTTGATGCGGGACATGTTGTAATTGGCAATATCCGTCCGGGACAGGATGCCGCAAAGCGTCCCGTCCTCCCTGGCCACCGGTATGGCGGCAATGGCGGGATACGCCTGAAACTCGTCCCAGGCCCGCCCAACAGTAACCCCTGCATTCAGGATGGGCGGCTTGTCAAAATCCAGGTCCCGCACCTGGTTATACAGGTCGGTGATTCGCTTGGGGGGCTGGAAGCCAAACCGGTCCAGCACGATCTGGGTCTCGTCGGAAACCCGTCCCAGGCAGGCGGCTTCGTATTCCCGGTCTCCGCAGGCGTTGCGCAAGGCCGCGTAAGCGATGGCAGCCACAATGGAATCCGTGTCCGGATTGCGGTGGCCGGTAACGTAGATGGGATCCATAGGTGTAACCTCCTTTGTTCGCCGCGGGGCGTTCAGATGGTAACTTCTCCCGCCAGGCTCTGTCTGAAAATTTCCGAAATCTGCTCCTGCTCCATTCCCTGACCGATGGCCCACATGAGCTTGGTCATGGCGGCCTCGGAGGTCATGTCCCGTCCCTGAATGACCCCCAGCTCCAGCAGCTTGCTGCCTACTTGATACACCTGCAGGTCGGCGCTGTCATACAGGCACTGGGTGGTGACCACCACACTGACGCCGTCCTCCACGCAGCGGCGGATGCCCCTCAGTCCGCGGTGCAGAACATTGACACCGCCAAGGCCGAAGGCTTCAATGACGATTCCCTTATAGCCCATGGCTGCCAGCATGTCAAAAACCGCCGGGTTGAGTCCGGGGGTCAGCTTCAGCAGAAACACATTTTTGCTGATGTCGCAAAGCAGTCTGGGCTCCCCGCTCCGCCTGGGCAGGACACGCGGATCCGCCACCAGCCCCCGGTTGCTGACCAGCGCGGCATAGCGGGCATTGACGCTTTCAAAGGCGGAAAAGCCGGAAGCCCGCACCTTCACCGCCCGGCAGCCCAGCATGACCTTACGGTCAAATGCCAGAAACACGCCGGGACATCCGGAAGCCGCCATTGCGAAGGCGGTGCGCAGGTTGTCCGGGCCGTCACTGAGCATATCCGTCAGCGGCAGCTGCGAGCCGGTGAACACCACAGGAACATCGATGTTCGGCAGCATGTAGGTCACCGCAGAGGCGGTATAGGCCATGGTGTCGGTACCGTGAGAAACCACTACGCCGTCAAAGCCAAAACGATCCTCAAAAATATGACGGGCGATCAGCTGCCATTCCTCCGGGCGGATATTGGAGGAATCCAGGCATATCACATCCCGGACGCAGATATCATAATAGGTGCGCAGCTGTTCCAGCTCCCGCTCCATCACCTCTGCGCGCCGGGGCTCCAGCCCCTCTCCGCCGGGAACCGATGCGATGGTTCCGCCGGTGGTAAGCAGGAGAATCTTTTTCTTTACGGTCATGGGCTGAACCTCTGAAATGGTATTCGGTTGGAAAAAACGCAAAATGAAAGAATTTCCTTTGGAAAGGATTCAGGCGGAAATGAATTTCATGCATATCGACCTGAATCGGAATTTGAGGTGCGACTGAATAGCTACTAGATCAATAACAATTTGCCGCCATTCAGCATTTTGGATTTCGTTTCCCTTCCGCAAGTCCCTGCATAGCAATCTGTTCCTATTATACCTTCCCCTGTGGAAAATAGCAAGAAAAATAACACCCCGGAAAGCAACTTCCGGGGTGTAGGTCAGCTTGTCAATCAGTCAGCGACGTAGGGCAGCAGGGCGATCTGACGGGCGCGCTTGATGGCGGTGGTCAGGTCACGCTGGTGAGCGGCGCAGGTACCGGTGGTACGGCGGGGCAGAATCTTGCCGCGCTCGGACAGGTAACGGCGGAGCTTGGCGGTGTCCTTGTAATCGATGCTGGTCACCTTATCCACGCAGAACGCGCAAACCTTCTTGCGCTTGCGGGGACGCATACGCTGTTCGTTAGCCATGGGTTTTCCCTCCTTGTAAGTCTGGTAGAAAAGTCAAGAATTGTTAGAAGGGCAGCTGTGCGTCGTCGTCCTCCAGCATCGCGAAATCGGACGCAGGAGCGCTGGCGGGGGCGGAATAGCCGCCGTAGCTGGGCGCAGGAGCGGGGTTACTATTATAGCTGCCGCCGTAATTGCTGTTAGCGTAGCTGCTGCCATAATTGGAATTACCCTCATTGCTCCGCTTGCTTTCGCCGAAATAGACGTTGTCAGCGACAACCTCGGCGGAGCGGCGCTTGTTGCCTTCTTTGTCGGTCCAGTTGCGGATCTGGAGCCGGCCGGAAACCACGATCATGGAACCCTTGGTGAAATACTTGGAGACAAACTCTCCGGTCTGACGCCAGGCAACACAATCGATGAAGTCGGTTTCCTTTTCGCCGCCGTCTCTGCCACCGAAGTCACGGTCAACAGCCACGGTAAAGCTGGCAACGGCGATGCCGCTGCCGGTACGGCGAAGCTCGGGATCACGGGTCAGACGGCCCATGATGACAATGTGGTTGAGCATACTTTACTCCTCCACAGCGGTGGTCAGGCAGCGCATAACACCCTCGGTGATCTTCATCACACGCTCCAGCTCCGCAGGGAACTCGGGCTTGCTCTCGAAGTTCATCAGGACGTAGTAGCCCTCGTTCAGGTCGTTGATGGGATACGCCAGACGACGCTTACCCCACTCATCGACAGAAGCGAGAGTACCCTCCGCCTCCACCATTGCCTTGAACTTTTCCACAAGTGCTGCGGTACCCTCCTCGCCCGCGTTGGGATCGATGATGTAGAGCACCTCATACTTACCGGTGATCTTAGCCATGTTGATTGCACCTCCTTTTGGACTTTTGGCCCCCGGACGCGCCGGGAGCAAGGATATGTCCGCATTCGCAGACCAGTTTAGTTTACAGGATTATTGTAAAATTGTCAAGTATTTTTTCGCTGAAAGGGGAAAATCGGAAGTGGAAAGTTGCAATCGGGGTATTTCGTGAGGCGGAGTCCATCCTGCCCCGCTTACAGCTCATAGACCCGAACCACTTCCGTCGGTCCTTCCAGCAAAATGGAATCAACCTTCCCATTTTCCCCGCCGATGGCGACCTTCAGCGTGCCGCCCCGGTTGTGGGCAGTGAGGACGTTACCCGGCAGCTGTCCTTTCGTCCACAGTACGGAAGCGACGGAACCGCAGCCGGTACCGCAGGCGAGGGTGTAGTCCTCCACGCCGCGCTCGAAGGTCAGTATCCGGATTTCCCCGGGTGTCAGCACCTGATAGAAATTCACATTGGCGCCCTTGGGAAACGCGGGGTCAAAACGCAGGGCGCGCAGTGTTTCCAAAAGGCCCTCCGCATCTGCCCACAGGTCGCCCCGGTATTCCGCCACCGCATGGGGTACTCCCGGGTTTCCCAGCTCCACATAGGCAACGTCGCCTTTGCGGTTTAAGTCCAGTACGGAGGGGTTATTCAGCCTGACCTTGTATTGGTTTTCGTCCAAACGCCAGCCGGGCACCAGCCCCGCATCGGTCTGAACCGTCATCTCCGCCCCGGCAATGCCCATGTCGTAGGCAAACCGGCAGATGCACCGAGCGCCGTTGCCGCACATCTCTCCCCGGGTACCGTCGGAATTATAAAAATGCAGCCGGAAATCCGCCTGATCCGAGAAATCCACCGCCATAAATCCGTCCGCGCCGGTAATTTTGCAATAGTCCCGGGCCAGCTTCGGAAAGTCCGGGGACAGTCCCCGGGCGTCGATGACCATAAAGTCATTTCCCGCGCCGTTCATATAGCAGACCTTCATAAAATCCCCCCAATTGGTAATGCTGAATGATGGCATCCCTTTGCAGCGAACGGGAATCCTGCCAGTGGCGGTGCCATCATTCGCATTGATGATTCATCCCAGCATACTTTCCATATTGTAAAGGCCCTTGCCTTTGCCCGCCATAAACCGGGCAGCATCCACCGCCCCCTCTGCCAGCATGGCCCGGGTAACGGCTTCGTGACGCAGCGTCAGGCACTGGGTGCCGGTGTGGATGTGAACCTCGTGGACACCCACCACGCTGCCCATCCGCAGCGACGAAATGCCGATTTCTTCTTTTGTCCGCTTTCCCTCACCGCTGCGGCCGCAGTTGGCTGTTGCCTCGGGGCGAACCTGTTTGACAGCATCGAAAAGCATCATGGCGGTGCCGCTGGGTGCATCCACCTTACGGTTGTGGTGGACTTCCACAATCTCAATGTCCGAATCGGGGAAATACCCCGCGGCTTCCTTTGCCAGACGGCACAGAACCGCGATGCCCAGACTCATATTTCCGCTGTAGAAAACGGGAATCTCTTCGGCAGCGGCAAAAATCAGCGCTTTTTCCTCCGGGGTGTGACCGGTGGTGCCGATCACGGCGGCAGCGCCGAGCTTCTTTGCGTAGGAAAGCACGTCAGCAACAGCGGTATGGTGAGAAAAGTCAATCACCACGTCCGCTTCCACGCTGCCCAGCTCGGAAAAGGTTTTTGCCGCTCCATCCTCCCCGAGGATACTGACCCGGCCCGCCACTTCATCTCCCAGAATGCCGCAGATCAGCTTGCCCATGGCACCGTTGGCGCCGCAGATGACTGCCTTCATACGTTGATCCCCAGCTTTCTCATTTCTTCATACAGCTTTGCCCGGCTTGCGTCCTCCATAGGCGTCAGCGGCAGGCGCAGATAGTCCTCACCAAAGCCCATGGCGGAGACGGCCGCCTTGGCGGGGATAGGATTCACCTCGCTGAACAGGGCATTGGTCAGGGGCAGGAGCCTGCACTGCCAACGGGCGGCAGTCTTGAAATCTCCGGCCTTGCAGGCGTCGGTCATGGCGACGGCCTCTCTGGGAACCACATTGGACAGCACGCTGATGGTTCCCGCCGCGCCCATGGCCATCATGGGCACCGTCAGGGCGTCTTCACCGGAATACACGTCGATCTTATCGCCGCACAGCGTCATGATCTCCACCATCTGAGCCACATTGCCGGTGGCCTCCTTCACCGCTACAATGTTGGGGTGCTCCGCCAGGACAGCCACGGTTTTGGGCAGCAGGTTCACGCCGGTGCGTCCGGGGACATTGTACAGGATCACCGGCACAGTGGAGGCATCGGCGATGGCGGTAAAGTGCCGAATCAGGCCGTTCTGCGTGGCCTTGTTGTAGTAAGGAGTCACAACCAGCACCGCGTCCGCGCCCACCTCACAGGCGTTTTTCGTACCCCGCAGGACATGCTCGGTGTTATTGGTGCCGGTTCCTGCAATGACGGGGACCCGGTGGGCAACCCGCTCCACGGTAAAGCGGATGACTTCCTTCTGATCCTCCGGCTCAATGGTAGCATTTTCGCCGGTGGTTCCCATGACCACGATGGCGTTGATACCGCTTTCGATCTGGAAGTCGATGAAGCGGGCCAGGGCATCATAGTCAATACCGGCAGAGGTCATGGGTGTGACAATGGCTGTGGCCATGCCGGTAAAAATGGTGTTCTTCATGATGTTTTTCTCCTTAACTCTCAGATTGCGTTTGCTGGGGTGTTGGGGAAGAGCAGCTGCGCTATACCTTGAACCGGTTAAAATACGTGTAGAGGGGCGTGAGTCCGGCGAAAAAGTCCGCCACCTCCCGCTCCAGTTCAGGGCCGAAGATTTCCGGGCTGGCGTCCTTGTGCCGGATACAGCCAATGTCGCACTTCCAGGCAAAGTAGGGCGCCAAGACGGGGTTGTCTGCCATTTTGGGGCGCTTGTACACCTGCGCCGTGACTGGCTGCCCAACCGCTTCCTCCGTTGACCGGATCAGCTGCAGAAATTCTTCGGGATACGCGGTAATGTGTTTTCGGAACGCCTCCATCGCCGCCGTCCGGGGACGCCAGAGGGAAAAGCCGTAGTCCACGCCCTCGGGATTAATCTCAAAGAACAGACAGGGATTTTCCGCCCACCATTCCACGTCCTGCCGGATGCAGATCCACAGGCTTTCCTTATAGGGCTCCGGGTGGTGGAGCCGGGCGTCCCGGTAGATACGGCTGACCTTCAGAATGCTGCCCGGAGTTTCCAGAAAAGGTTCAAACAAATCCTTTCCCAGGGCCTTCATCGGCTCGTACAGGGTATCCACATATTGCTTTTTGTGCTCCAGAAACCACTCCCGGTTGTTGTTCATGCGGATGCCCCAGAGAAAATCAATGGTTTCCGGGGTAAAGCCGGTAAACATGGAATCACCTCCCGTGTCAGAAAAGCCCCTGACCGCAGTATTCTTCCCGCCTCTGGCGGGTCTTGTAAATCACCTGACCGTAGTGCTTTCCATCCACTGTCCGGTCGGGAATTTCAAACACATAGCGCTCGGTGGCGTTGATGAGGGTGGTACCGTGATAGTCCCGCACACGTTCGCCGGAACCATAGCGTGTATGGACGTGCCCGTGGATGAGGTATTGGGGATGATATATATCCAGCAGCTCCACCAGAGCCTCAAAGCCCCAGTGTGCCGGATCCTCCCCATCCCCCAGGCCGTAGGGCGGAGCGTGGGTCACCACAATGTCCACGCCCCCCAGGCGCTTCAGCTTCCACCGCAGCTTCAGGATGCGCCGCCGCATCTGGGCATCGGTGTACTGGTGGGGGCCGCGATGGTATTGGCGGCAGCCCCCCAGACCCAGAATCCGGACACCGTTGTAAACAACGATTTGGTCATCGATGCAGTCGCAGCCCTCCGGAGGCACCTGATCGTAGTTAACGTCGTGATTTCCGTGGACATAGAGCAGGGGACACCGGGCCATGGTTACAAGAAAGCTCAGATATTTGGCATTCAAATCGCCGCAGGAGAGGATCAGGTCGTATTCCTTCAGCCGCCCGGGGACGTAATTGTCCCAGAACGCTCCGCATTCCTCATCGGATACGGTCAAAATCTTCACGGGGTTTGCCCTCCTTCTCCGCGGGGATTTTATCTCGGTAAATGCCCAGTTCCCGCACCATGTTCTGGGAAATGGGCAGGATTTCCTCAAAGGCAGGGATGGTGCCTATGATGTTGTCACACAGCCAGTCCATGTGCAGCAGTTCCTCCGGAGAAAACCAGTGGGTGCTGTCGGATTTGATACTCCCGTCCTGAGCGGTAATGCGGCGGCGGAAGGGGTCAAGTGTACCGTCTTTCAAGCCTTTTTCCAGAATTTTCGCCATCTGCCTGACACCCTCCGGGAGCTTTTCAGACAGGCGGACGCCGATGACGCCGCTGTCCATGCCCAGCCAGTAGTTCAGGGCAGTGGATTCGCCCTTGTCCCGCTTCCAGCCTCCGGCGAAAATGCTGCGGATGACAAATTCATAGAACTTGCCCCAGACCCAGATGGGAGCACCCAGGGGGATCATATCCCCCCGGTCGTTCATCAGGTAAGTGCCGTAGTTGCAGAAGTCCAGAAACATTTTCGCCGGGGTAGGTGCGTCCCGGTTGGACACGACCCGGATACCGTCTGCCAGCAGATCCGCCTGGGGCGTTCCCTCGACGCAGGACCATCGCAGTTCAATCTGCGCCCGGGGATTTGTCAACTGGGCACCCAGCGCGAAGGCATTGATGGAGGCGGGAACGCCGAAAATGGGGTACGACGCGATATAGCCGATGCGGTTATTTTGTGCCATAGCGCCGGCAATGGCTCCGGTAATAAACTTTGCCTCGTAAATCCGCCCGTAATAGGTGCGGATGCTGGAATATGCCTGATCCACAGAGCAGTTGAGGAAGCGCACCTTAGGATACTTTACTGCGGCCTTCAATGTGGCACGGCTCAGGGGCGGCGCAGTAGTAAAGACAACCTGAGCGCCCTCCGCCACAGCCAGCTCAATGGTTTGCTCAGCAAGCTCGGGGTTACAGGCGCCAAAGTAGCTGCGGACGGTGATCCGGTCGCCGAAGATCCGCTGCAAATGCTCCCGGCCTTCCTCATGGCCCAGCACCCATGCACTCTGTGCCGGGTCCAGCTGGTGGACAAAGGCCACATTCAGATGATCCGGTCCGGAGGAGATAAACCGCTCCAGCAGGGTAGCCTTGGTGGTATCCTCCGCCTTGGTCTGCACCTTGACGGCCTCTTCCTTCTTCATGCTCGCGACCATATCCTCCCGCAGGGCGGTTACGCTCTTTTTCAGCTCCGCCGTGGACAGCCGCCCCAGATCCTGAAACGGGTATAATTCCAGCCACAGCAGCAGCGCTTCCTCGGGAAGCACCTCCTCCGGCGGCACCTGCAGGGCGCAGAAAGCGTCCCGGAAATAGTGGAAATAGGCGTTAAATGTGCGCCTCTCCGCCTCCTCCCACTTTTCGCCGCTCTTCTTGCCCAGGTGGGACAGGAGCTTGGCATAGTCGCCGGGGCGGCGGAACTGGACGCAGTACAGCCGGGAGACTTTATAGAAATCCATGAATTCGTAATAGGCACGGATGCGGGGCTCGTCAGACTGGGGCGGCACGATGCGCTTGACGGTGCCGGGGATACGGGGCGAGCCAAAATGCCGCAGGACGCTGACCCGTTTATTGCCCTCCTGCACATAAAAATTGCCCAGATACTCATAGCACATGATGGGATCGGTGATGCCGGTCTCCCCCAGATGTGCGTCGCAGAGGTTGATCCACTTCACGGCAAATTCTGACTTGCTGTCCAGAAGGGGGTGGAAGGACGCGGTAAAAGCGGTAATGCGTCCGGCGGATTTGGTACCGATAATCCGCTCCGAAGGGATCTCCACCAATCCCACATCCACCACCGAATCGGTATTGTTTTCCGGCAAAATCTCGTCCAGCACAGCGGGGTAAGGATCCCGGTCCGCCATCACGAGCTCCCGGTATTCCTTTTGGCCCTGCCTCAGCGCCAGAATATATTCGTCGGTTGCGGTTTGAATCGACATGGCAGCCTCCTGAGAAAGGTAATTTCATACATATAAGATAACACATTTTTGTGAGTTTGCAACAATAATCTGGTTTTTCTCAATTTTATGCAATTCTCCGGCGGACAAACGTCCCGAATTGGCGAACATGCTTACAGTCAGGTGCATCGCAAGGAAATCTTAAGGCTTCCTGAAAACCTTCGACTTGTTTTTTTATACGAAAACGGGTACAATGGGTGAAATGACACTGCGCAGTAATACGATGCATGAATTGTCGTTCGTGTGAATATATCCACCGATGCTGTCATCCCGAGCCAGCGAGTCGACGGATCTGCGCATTTCGCTGCCATTTGCGGTTCAGAATCCATCGACGCGCTTCGCTTGCCCGGGATGACCGCATTTTTCGATTTGTTATGGTTGTGCGTCAAACGCAATTTCCTGAGCGGTACCGGTCGAGGTGCCCAAAGGCTGTACAATGACCACCCAAAGCTCGTAACGTCATTGCCTGCGAGGGCATCCCCGCAAACCGCAATTTACATTCCGAAATAAATCCCCATGAAAGAGGTGGTTTGATGCAAACCAAAGACAACGCCGTTGCCGGCTATGCCCAGCAGATTCTCACACAGGTGAAAAAAGTGGTCGTCGGCAAGGACCCGGTGCTGCTGTGGGTGCTGGCGGCGATTCTTGCCCGGGGCCACATTCTGCTGGAGGACATCCCCGGCGTGGGTAAAACCACCATGGCGCTGGCTTTTTCCCGGGTGCTCAGCTTAAGCTGCAGCCGTGTCCAGTTCACCCCGGACGTGCTGCCTTCTGACGTGACGGGCTACTCCGTACCCGACCAGGCCGGCGGCATGCGTTATCAGCCCGGCGCGGTGCTGTGCAACCTGTTTCTCGCCGACGAACTGAACCGGGCTACCTCCCGCACCCAGTCCGCCCTGCTGGAGGCCATGGAGGAAGGACAGGTCACCGTGGACGGCGTGAGCCATCCCCTGCCGCAGCCCTTTACGGTCATCGCCACCCAGAATCCCACCGGTGCCGCCGGTACCCAGCTTCTGCCCGACAGCCAGATGGACCGGTTTATGGTGCGGCTTTCCATGGGCTATCCCAGCCCCAGGGACGAGGCCGCCATGGTTCTGAACCGGCAGGGGAGCAACCCTCTGCATGACTTGTCCTCCCTCATGACCCGGGAGGATCTGGTAACCATT
Source organism: Faecousia sp. (assembly GCA_051867075.1). Classification (GTDB taxonomy): domain Bacteria; phylum Bacillota; class Clostridia; order Oscillospirales; family Oscillospiraceae; genus Faecousia. The sequence goes on from JBJDYG010000119.1 coordinate 23,618, forward strand.
CAGGATGCAGTGGAAGCGACCTACCTCAACGACAGCGTAGTGAATTACATCGTCGCCCTCATCGGCGCCACCCGGAGCAGTGCCGACATCCTCCGGGGCGCCAGTCCCCGGGCTACCCTCGCCGTCACCGCCATGGCGAAGTCTGTGGCCCGGCTCCGTGGTCGGGATTATGTGACCCCGGCAGATGTGAAGGAGGTCTTTGTCCACACCATTGCCCACCGGCTGATTCTCTCCCCCAAGGCCGAAGCCCAGGGCAAGCAGCCTCAGGCTGTGCTGCAGGACATCCTCGCTGCCACCCCCGCTCCACGGCTGCGCTGATATGGTTGGGCGCAGATTGTGGTACCTGACAGCTTTATTCGGCTGCTGGGTGTTTTACATTGCATACGGCGAGTGGTTTTCCTATCTTGCCCTGCTGATTGTGGCAGGGCTTCCCTGGCTGTCGCTGCTTTTGAGCATTCCTGCCATGCTCCGCTTCCGCCTGGCGCCGGGCGGAGCAGACGCTGTAACCATGGGCACGGAGGCGGAGGTCTGGCTGCTGGGCAGCAGCGGTTTTCCCCTGCCTCCCTTCAAAGGCAAAATCCGGCTTTCCCACTGCATCACCGGGCAGATCCGGCGCTATCAGGCAAGCTCCGGTCTGCCCACCGGGCACTGCGGCGGCATCCGCGTCACAATAGCAAGGCCGCGGGTCTGCGACTATCTGGGGCTGTTCGCCTTTCCGGTAAGGCAGGCAGAAACCAAAACCGTCCTCGTCCGCCCCAAGCCCCTGCCGGTACCCACCCTTCCGGATCTGGACCGCTACATTGCCCGCTCCTGGAGGCCAAAATTCGGCGGCGGCTTTGCGGAGAACTATGAGCTGCGGCTCTACCACCCCGGAGACAGCCTGAATCAGGTGCACTGGAAGCTCAGCGCCAAAACCGGCAAATGGATGGTTCGACAGAGTATGGAGCCCCAGCGGGGACTGGTGCTGCTGACTATGACCCTGAGGGGAAGCCCGGAGGAGCTGGACCGAAAATTCGGACGGCTCCTGTGGTTGGGACAGTATCTTGCGGAAAAGAACGTTCCCTTTGAAATCCGGGCCCTGACCGGGGATGGCATTCAGTCCCTTCCGGTCTGCACCGAGCAGGAGCTAAGCAAGGCGATCAACACCCTGCTGTGCAGCGCAGGTGCCCGGGAAGGTTCCATCCGGGACTTTGTTTTCGCCGCCTCCTGGCAATACCACATTGGAGGTGAGCCGGATGAAGCGTGAAGCCTGGGTCACCGCCGGAATTGCCGCAGCGCTGTCCTTTCTGATCTGCTTCGGCGCTGTGGGCTGCGTCATCAGCGGATTTGATCTGACGGTGCAAAACGTCCACGGGGTGGTACTGGCCTGGAGCCTTGCATCGGTTTTCTGTGCCGCCGCTTTCAGCCTGAAATGGGGCGGCATCGCGGTGCTGTGTGTTCTGGCGCTGACCGCCGGCTATCTCTGGCGCCGGGGTGAGGCGGCGGAGCAGCTGTTTGCGCTATTGTACCATGTGACCTGCATTTACAACAGGGCCTACGGCTGGGGCGTTCTCCAGCTGACGGACACCCCCTGGAACGGGGGAATCGCCGATATTCCCATGGCTGTTCTGGGCGTCATTCTGAGCATCGCCGTAACCTGGGCGGTCTGCCGGAGGAAAGGCCCGGTTTTCCCGGTCACGGTGTCTTTGCTCCCTCTGTGCACCTGTCTGGTGGTAACGGATACCGTGCCGGAAGTAAGGTATCTGTTCTCCCTGATTCTGGGGCTGGTGATTCTGATCCTTACGGGCCGGGTTCGTGCCTACAGCCCATCCCAGGGAAATCGTCTGACCGCCATGGCAGCGCTTCCGGCGGCTCTGGCGCTGCTGGCTCTGTTCTGGGCGGTTCCTCAGGAAAGTTATGTAAACCAGTCGAAAGCAACCCGGGAAGCCATTTTATCCTGGTTCCAGAGCATTCCGCAGAAGGTGGAAAGCGCGGCGCAGAACATGACCGTCGCTGCTCCCCCGGTCAGCGAACCGGAGCGGGTGAATCTGGCGTCTCTCGGCCGCAGGGTAGAGTCTCCCGCCACGATTATGGAAGTCACGGCAGAAATCGGCGGCTCCCTCTACCTCCGGGGTCAGGACTACGACAGCTACGACGGCACAATCTGGACCTCCTCCAACCACCGGACAGAGGATTTTTCCTATGCCGGGGAGGACTATGGCGACGTAGCCATCCGCACCGCGAAGCAGCAGGCGCTGCTGTATCTGCCCTACTATCCCGCCCGGGGCATGACCCTCATCGACGGCAAAATGGAGAACACTTGGGAATATACCGAGTACGTCATCCCCCGCTCCGGCCTGCCGGATGACTGGCGAAAGACGGCAGTTTCGGCGACCGGAAGTCCGGCCAATCCGGATTCTCCCTATCTGTCATTGCCGGACGAAGCCCGTTCCCGAGCCGAAGCGCTTCTGCCGGACATTCTGGCGGGAGCCTCCTCCACCGTGGAAAAGGCGGAAAAAATCGGGGCTTTTGTATGTTCTTCCGCCCGGTATGACCTGAATCCCTCCCGGATGGACACCGGGGAGACGGATTTCGCCCTGTGGTTTCTGGAAAGCGGCGAGGCGGGCTACTGCGTTCACTTCGCCACGGCGGCGGCGGTGCTGCTCCGGGCAGCCGGAATTGAAGCCCGCTACGTCAGCGGCTATCTCGTGAAAACCCATCCCGGAGTCACCGCCGCTGTCACCGGGAAAAATGCCCACGCCTGGGCAGAATACTATGAGCCGGCACTGAACACCTGGCTGGTACTGGAAGCCACCCCGGCGGACGCTGCCGCAGAGCAGGCCCCCACCCCGGAAACAGTGCCGGAAACCGCCGCCCCCACCCTGCCTGAGCCCGCTCCCACAAACACGCCCACGACCCTGCCATCGACACCGGACTCCCCCGCCGAGTCCATTCCTTCCCAGCAGTTCCCTCCGGAACAGCACAGCGGCGGAACCGTTCTGACCATTCTGTTTCCGGCGGTGCTGTTGCTTCTGCTGGCGGCAGCCCAGAGGTTTGTCCGCATCCGCCTTCGCCGCCTGGGGCAGCAGAGCGCCTCGCCCAATGCCCGGGGTCTGGCGCTGTGGCAGGAAACGGAGCTGCTGTCCAAGCTTCTGCGGCAGACGCCCCCGGAAGCACTGGAAGCGCTGGCTCAGAAGGCCAAATTCAGCCAACATACCCTGACATCGGAGGAGCTGAGCCGGTTCAGCGAATACCTGCGCGGCGCCCGGCGGCAGCTGCGGCAGAAGCCCTGGTATCTGCGGCTGGTTTACCGGTACGTTTACGCCGTCATCTGATACTTTCCTGCGATAAAAAAGGAGAAAATATGGAAGAAAAATTCATCGCCGCCTGGTCGGCAAGCCGGGAAAAAGCGGAAGCCCTTGGTATCCGGATGCGTCCCGTCCCGGCCCAGGACGCCATGAAGTCCGCCCATCGTGCCCTGTCCGGCCGCCGTCTCAGCGACGGGTTCAACCTTCTGCAGCAAAAGGGGCGTCTGGATCTGACGCTGGAAGCGCTGGCTGTGGACAAGCGCTTTACCTCCCTGTTTACCGACGAGGAGGCCAACGAAGCCCTGACACGGCTTCTGGAAGCTGGCTACTTTGCCGGATAGCCCATAACGACAAGAAGAGGAAGCCGACATGTGCTTCCTCTTCTGTTTTTACCGAATGATGGAATGGCTGTGGATGAAAAATGCCTCCTGGCTGGGGCGGTACGCCTTTTCCCTGGGAGGAAACTCCCTGTCAAAGGCTTCCGCATCCTCCTCCTGGATTTCGTAGGCCGGGGACTCCCGAAAAAAATACTTTCTTCCGTCAAAGAAGCCCGGTCTCAGCTCTTTTACCAGCAGCGCGGTTGGGAAAACGTCCCCCTCCAGACAGACATTATATTTTTTGCAGCTCCGGAAGCCTCTTGCCACATAGTTGTCCGGGTCGCCGAAAATCACGATGGCCGGATACCCCAGCTCCGCCGCTTTTTCAAAGGATTTTTCCAGCAGCGCCTTTCCGATGCCCCTGCGCTGATACTCCGGCTCCACACCAACGGGGCCGAAGGTCAGGATGGTTTCCCTGTTTCCCTGTTCGTCTGTCAGGTTAGATTTGGTATACATAACATTGGCAGCAATTCGCCCATCCAGCTCATAAACAAAATCCAGCTCCGGAATAAAATCCGGATGTCCGCGCAGAATGTGTGCCAGATAATGTTCCGCGCAGCCCGGAACCTGTACGTCCCAGAACGCATTCCGGTGCAGCTGCTCCACCTCGCGGAAGTCCTCCGCCCTTTCCTGCCGAATACAAATCATGGCGCCCACCTATTTTTCCAGCGCCATGACCTTGTCGATCCGGCGCTGATGCCGTTCCTCCCCGGAGAACTCCGTCCCCAGCCAGGTATCCACGATTTCCAGCGCCAGATTCTCCCCCACGACCCCAGCGCCCAGCGCCATCATGTTGGTATCGTTGTGCAGCCGGGTCATTTTCGCGGACCAGGGGTCGGACAGCAGGGCGCAGCGGACGCCGTCGATCTTATTTGCGGAAATGGACACACCGATGCCGGTGGTGCACAGCACGATGCCCCGCTGGCAGTCCCCGCCGGCAACCGCTTTTGCGGCGGCGGCGGCGAAGTCCGGGTAGTCGCAGCTGGAAGTGGAATAGGTGCCGAAATCCTCCACCTCATGCCCCTGTTTTTTCAGATGGTCAATCACCTTGTTTTTCAGCGCGAACGCACCGTGGTCACAGCCGATGGCAATTTTCATAATTCTGCCTCCTTATTTTGTTACACAGAGGTGGGCGCTGCCCTCTCCCCTGCGTTTTGGTGTACTCAAATAACATATCCGCCGTTTACACCCAGCACCTGTCCGGTGATGAAGTCCGCGTCCGCCAGATACACCATGGCCTTGGCCGCATCCATGGGAGTTCCGTTGCGCCCCACTGGCGCTTCCTCCGCCATTTCCGCGAGGATACCGGGTTCCACGCCCGCGCACATATCCGTCAGAATCACCCCGGGCGCCACACAGTTGACCCGGATACCGCTGGGGCCAAGCTCCTTGGCCAACGCTTTCGTCAGGGCGATTACCGCCCCCTTGGTCGCGGAATAGGCTGCCTCGCAGGATGCGCCTACCTGTCCCCACATGCTGGACACCGTGACGACGCTGCCCCGGTGGTTTTTGAGGAAGGACGGCATGGCGGCGTTGACACAGTGATAGATCCCCCCCACGTTGACGGCAAACAGCCGGTTCCACTCTGCCTCCGACATCTGCGACATCAGGCCGAAGTGCATAATCCCGGCGTTGCAGATGAGGATATCCACATCCCCGATCCGGGAAAACGCCAGGTTCACAGCCTGCGCATCCGCCACGTCGCAGCAGATGGGGATAGCCCCGGTTTTTTCCGCCACCGCTTTTGCATCAGCGTGATTTTTTTCGTACAGGAAAAATACCCGGTCGCCCCGGGCAGCGAACAGCTCCACCGCCGCTGCGCCGATGCCCCTGGAACCGCCGGTTATGACAACATTCTGCATGGAATCTGCCTGCTTTCCGGAAAATGTTTGGCAGCCTCGAATACCAAAGCGTATCTGGTACTAGGGAAACTCTGATTCAATCGGCAAGCGCTGATGGCAAAAGATCCGCCACTCAGCCGCAAACGATTTATTCAGGGCTTCCCTGGTTTTTCATAAAACGGTTAAATACCGGTTTATGAGACCGCTAACAAGCGGTCAGCGGCATCGCCGCTATAAAACGCAGTCCATACATTCCTCGTCGCAACCGATGGCCTGCGATTCCATCGCAGGATAAAATGGTGTTAACCATTTTATCGAGAAATAGTA
>JBJDYG010000120.1:0-29285 GCA_051867075.1 Faecousia sp.
ACGAGAGCCTGTCCCGGCAGAACGCGCGGGAGAAGCTGATGCGCCAGACAGAGGATTTCTACCGGGCCACCTATGAATCCGTATACGGCATACCGCTGCACTACGAAGGGCAGTAAGCCGGATAACAAGCAAGAAAGCACACCGGTTCAGCCGGTGTGCTTTGCTGTTTAAATGGCCGCGATAAAAACTGCACCGTAGCGCAGCTGGAGTTTTATCCGAAAAAATGTTCAAGGTCAGCCAAACGGAGCCCGGCGTTAATCAACGTCAGGCTCCGCAGGACTCTTGAGTTTGCATCCGCTCCGCGCCTTCTGGAATGTGAGCTTCGGCAGCGCTCAGTTTGGCAAGCCACTCTGCCTATTCCCAGGTGTTGGCAACAGACGCAATTGTCAATGTTTTTACAACCGCCGACTGATACGGTGTACGCATCCACAGCCGTCTCTGCTCTACGGAAGGATACACCGTTTCTGTCATATGGATCCGGTCATCCACAATCACTTCCACACTGCTTTTATCCAACTGGATCCGGATTGTAAATTCCCGGTCACCGGGCAGAGGAAGCGACGCATTTCGAACCAGATGGTCGGATCTGGAATCAAACAGGCACAGCACCGCCATATTGTTTACCATATCCAGGATCAGGTTCGTGTACTTTATGCCGTCATCCAGCAGACCGATCTCAATACACCTTGAGGGGCATTGATTCGGGCAGATCACTGCCTTCAGTTCGAAGGAAAAAGGATTTTCCGGCTGCAGCATTAAGCGCTCAGCGGTGAGCTGCAGCTGATGTTCTGTTTTCTTCCCAATATACAGCGGTTCCAGAGAGATCGGAGCCGAGCGCAGGCTGCAGTCCTCATCCAGTGATAAAATGTGCGGTACGCTCAATGCGCCGCGCCAATTTTCCTGCTTAGTGGGGCCCCAGTCGTTAAACCAGGGGAGAAACTGCCATGTGTTTTGCCATGAGATCTGGATCCTCTGCCCCTCTGGTCCCAAAAAAGACTGGGGCGCATACCAATAGCCGCCGAAATCCAAAGGCTGTTTCTTTTTGGGGGTGAACTTACCGGAGCTGAAGTCCATATCGCCGACAATACACAGTGCCGGGCAGGCTTCTTTTGTGCTGATGGGAGAGGTCGTCAGGACCCACTGTCCGTTGAGAGGAAAGAAATCAGGACATTCCAGCATCGTGGCATCTTCCGGCTCGCAGGCATACAGCGTGCTGAAGAATTCCCAATGAAGCAGATCTTCGGAGCGGTACAGAAACACACGGCCGGCCGCGGCAGCATAATCATCACCGAGGCATCCGCCGACCACCATATACCAGAGGCTGCCTTCCCGAAAAACCTTGGGATCCCGGAAATTGCCGTTTGCGCCGGCAGGCGGCGTGCTGATAAGGGGATTTCCCTCAAATTTTGTAAAATGCACCCCGTCTTCCGATATGGCCAGATTCTGTGTTTGTGTTACTGTCCCGTCGTGGGGAATGCTGCCTGTGTAAAACAGGTACAATTTCCCATCATGAACAACGGCAGAGCCCGAGAAGCAGCCGCCCTCTTCGCTCTTGTCATAAGGCATATCCGGTGTCAGGGCAATGGGGAGGTCCTTCCAGTGTAGCATATCCTTGCTGACGGCATGTCCCCAGAACATGGACGCCCATTCCAAATGGCTGGGATTGTACTGGTAAAACAGGTGGTACCAGCCATTGAAATATACCAGTCCGTTGGGATCATTGATCCATCCCTTCGGAGCGGAAAAGTGATAATTGGGACGGAAATGACCGCTGCTTTGCGTTTTTTCCCGCGGTACCAGGAATTGGGTAATGCTGTCCATAGATATTCTCCTAAATAAGATATTTAGAAGATGTTATACTTTGGCAACAGATTGCCGAATCACGAGTTTTGGACGAATAAAATATTGTTCGTATTCGAATGGATATTTCTGGTTTTCCAGAAATTTGATTCCCTGCGCTCCCAGTTCATAGTGCGGCAGTTCCATTGTGGTAAGTCTTGGATAAAGGAATTCCGTAATCTCCAGCTGGTTGTCATAGCCTACAACGGAGAGGTCTTCCGGAATTCTGACATTCAATATAGATGCGGCACAATAGACGCTCAGTGCCATTCTGTCGTTATAGCACATGATCGCTGTCGGTGGATTGGGAGATTGCAGCAATCTGGTAGCTTCCTGTACAACACCTTCCCATTCGATGGGAACATAGATAACACAATCCTCTTCTCTGGGAGATAGACCGTAATCCTGCATTGCCGCCATAAAGCCAGCTACACGGGCAGATGTGGCGGGAATGTTTTCTCCGGTTGCCTCGTCCTTCAGATTCGAGCTGATATAAAAGATGTTTCTATGTCCGTGATCCAGAAGGTATTTTGTTAATTGGTATCCTCCCCAGTAATCGTCCGGGAGAATACAGGGAATCGTATGGGAGGGTTCATAGCAGTTAACGAGGACTGTCGGAATACTTTTCAGCGACTCTGGGAAGCGGATCTGATGATGATACTTGGCCGCATAGACGATACTTTCCACGCGGAAGCCCTTCAGGTATTCAATGGCGCGTCTGGACATTTCATCATCCTGATGGTCGACTGCGGAAAGCATCAGAATTTTCCCTTCCTGACGGGACATATCCTGTGCACCGCTTACGATTGCGCCTGCAAAGTTTGCCGTCAGCAATTCATCGGCCAGCATTCCGATCATACCACTCTCCGCACGGTTCAACGCCCGCGCCAGATAGTTCATTTGGTAGCCCAAGGTTTCACAGGCCTGAAACACCTTCAGTTTGGTTGCTTCCGGAATACTTTGCTCCGCCTTTCCGTTCAGTACCAGCGAAACTGTCGACTGGGAAACGCCCGCTGCTTTTGCAACGTCCATCATGGTTGGTGTTTTATGGTTCACCACAGAACTCCCCTTCCGTCTGCGTTAATTCAATACTTATCCTCCGCATTATAACAGTTTTTTCCGGTTTGTGCAATATTTGTAAAACAATTTATGTTGAATACTTATACAATCGCAACGCCTTCCAGATCACCGTGAAGCACTTCGACATGCCGCAGGAGCTCTCCGGTTTCCGTTTTATCCTGCGTATAGACACCCCATGCCTTCCCGCAGATCCAGAACGTCCTGTAGTGATCCTGATTGATGACCGGTTCGAAGGAAAGTGTCCTGGCCTGCATGTCGCAGTGGAAACCGGCAAACGCGGGGATCAGGGAAAAGCTGGACATCGGGCGCACATAATGGTGGCCTGCCTCGGTTTCGCTCCAGGGGCAGCGCTTATAGCCGTCATATCTGTCACGGATGGACTTGACGATGGTCAGTGCCTCGTCAAACATGCCCTCCATTACCATACATACCGCCACCTGGTATTCCACGCCTGTCCACACTTCATCGCAATAGGCAAAGGGGAACCGAGGCCGTCCGCCATCCGGCCAGGAACACAGAACCAATCCTGCTTCGTCATTCAGTGCGTAGGTCCTCTGGACATTGGGCACATCGTCCATGCAGCTTCTGAAGTTGTAACGGAAGATAGATTCCAGTGCTTTCTTCACGTGCTCCTTCGGTAATACATACCCCAGTCCCGCAGTATGCGCCATGAACTGGCCCAGGAGCTGATCGGTCAGGCAGCCCTTCCCGTACTGGTAACGGTATGCATCCACATCCTCCAGCTGCTGGATATAGTACGATCCATTGAACAGGAGCTTGTCCACTGCCGCGGAAGCCTTTTCATACAATGCACGGTAATGCTGTGCCGTTTCCTGCTCTCCCAGGTGCTCTGCCATTTCCGCAAAGCCTTTAATGGCACCCAGATAAATGGTATTTGTCATGGTATTGGGTCCGTAGAACTCAATATCATAGGTCACGTGCTGCTTTCCGTCCAGAACGCCGTCACCATCGGTGTCCCACTCTTTGATGGCATATTCCAGCGCCTTTTTCACATTGTCCCACACTCTGCGCAGAAATTCGTCGTCACCGGTATATTTCCATTCTCTGTAGACCCGGAGGATGGAGCCGAACTGACCGTCGCAGGCAGGGATCATGTCCCATCGGGACTCTCCCAGGCACTTTCTTGCCCGGAAGGGCATACCCCCGTCATCATCGATCTCGATATTAAATTCCACCTCACGCATGGTCATTTCCAGTTCCGGGAACAGACACGCGACCGCGTTGGCATAATTCCAGACATGGTTGACATTTCCCTGTCCGCAGCCTACATAGTCACGAATACCTTCCCATCCCATGAAATTACCATTCTCGATCCGGAAGCAGCAATGGCTCTTCATAGACATGATATTGGAAGCCACAGCATCCAGGACATACCCGGGAAGCGTTGTGCCAAACAGAGCATCCTCAAATTTTCTGGACTTTCCCTCCAGATAATCCATATTTTCTTTCACATAAGCCGCAACGTGCCATGCGTCATGGAATTTTGTCGCGTAATAGTTGCGGATCCCTTCGTAGCCGCCGTTGCGGTAACGCTCCAGATCAGCATCATACTCGATCCAGCCCTTCGGCCGGTTGGGGAAGTACCAGGAAAGAATAAATTCAAAGGTTTTGGTTTCACCCGGTGCCAGCGTCACCTGATTGGCAATGGAACTGATCCGCTCCTTCAGGTTCAGGAAGCTGAAATCATAGTGGTCCAGCAGATCACAGCCTTTGGATTCAATCTCCGGCTCCTCTTCCAGAAGGCCGTCTGATGAGAAATCATCCCAGAAATCCTGCGCATTATCCGTCCACTGACCGTGAAGCCACTTCTTATGGGTCACGTTCCCGGTACCCGTGGTGGAAATGGACATACTGCCGAACTTCAGATGATCCTCTTTCAGATGTTTTGCAGTGTAATACCAGCCTGTCAGGCCATCCTGTCGGCGGAATTCATTCTGCACTTCGTCCACCAGTTTTACGTTATTGAACACATCATAACCGTCGAAACCAACAATATTGGCCAGCGTACCGGCTACGGACACGTCCACCTTTTTGGAAGAGGGATTGGATACATGGTAACGGATAATGGCCGTAGGGATCCCGGAATTATCCGCATCCAAAGGAATAAACGGTGTAAATGCCTCCATACTGACCTTGACCGGGACCTGATCATCCGTAAAGTCAATATATACGAAGGGCTGCTTGCCTACCATACGGGAGGAAGCAAAGCGGGGAATACCCGCGAGCTCACCGTTCAGGAAACCATGGGACTTGTAGAAGGGCGGCCTGATCCTGGACTCCAGAATTTTGGATACGGGAGTCTCACCCTCCGCCTTTGCCCAGATCGCAAAAAACGAGAAGGGCGCAAACTGATTCTTGCCGGGCCAGTTAAAAATCTCCCAGTCCCGGAGCTCACCCCGGGCGCCTACAGAAATATTGCCCGTACCAATGCCGCCAAGCAGAAATTTTGCCACGGATGCGTCTGCCTGGTACGAAATTTCTTTTCCTGTCTCGTACAGCGCTACTTTGGGATAAGAAACATTATTACACATGATCATGTTACCTCATATCTATAAAGTGAAAAAATTTTCGTTTCGAATATTGGGGTAAGCCAGCATTTTACAGCGGCCTTTTACGGATCAGCCTTTGATGCCAACGTGCGTCATGCTTTCTGTGATCCATTTCTGGGCAACCACATAGACCAGCAGCACCGGCACAATCGATAAGGTCACAGCCGCAAACACCACATTGTCACCGGTGGACAGCGGCGTTTTGATCTGCAGAATGCCAACGGGAAGCGTCAGCTTCTCAGAAGAATGCATCATGATAAACGCGGTGAAGAAATCATTCCAGGCATAAGTAAACACAACAATGGCCAGAGAAACCATGCTGGACTTTGCCATGGGAAGCATAATGGATGCAAAGGTCCGCAGGGGACTTGCACCGTCGATTCTGGCGGACTCCTCCAGTTCCTTTGGAACCGTCAGGAAAAATTGCCGCATCATGAAAATTCCGAAAGCGCCGGCCAGCCCAGGACAAAGCGCACCGAAAATAGATGGCAGCGTCAGCGCCCAGTGGGTGTTCGCAAGGCCAAGGCCGCTCATAATGCGGTACAGCGGAACGATCGTGACCTGAATCGGCACCATCATGCCCACAAGCATGGTAGAGAAAAACAGATTTTTGCCGCGGAATTTCAGACGGGCATAAGCGTAACCGGCAGCACAGCCATGAATGGTCATGCCCAGGGTGATGACCGCGCTGGTAGTCAGGCTGTTTTTCATCCAGTTAAAGAACTGGATGGACCCGTCAAAGAGCTTTGTGATATACTCCAGCCGCCATTCGCCTGGCACAGGCAGCAGCCACTTTGGCGGCAGGGCAACGGCATCGGCGTAGGTCCTGACCGAAGCGGAAAATACCCACAGGAAGGGTGCGATCATCAGCAGTGCCATACAGCACATTCCAATGAACAGGAAAATCCTGGACACCGGGATTTTTTTGCTGCCAATCCGGATCTTCATTATCTTAGTCATAATTCACCCACCACTTACTTCCGACAAACTGGAACGCAGTTACCAGAATAACCAACACCAGCAGCATCATGGAAAGCGCACTTGCCTGGCCATAGTTCCAGGACGTAAATGCCTTTTCTGCGATCAGCTGAACGAGACTGATCGTGGCGTCTCCGGGACCGCCGCCGGTCAGCACATAAACGGACTCGTAAATCCGCAGAGCACCCGTCATATGGAGTACTACGACAAAAAACAGCTGCGGGGACAGAAGGGGAAACGTAACCCGAAAGAATCTTTGCATTCCATTGGCACCATCAATGCTGGCAGCCTCCAGAACATTATTATCAATATTTTGAAGGCCCGCGAGCAGAAGCAGCATAGACATACCGCAGTTTTTCCAAACGTCCAGAATGATAACTGCTACCTTTGCCATTTTTGCGTCGCTCAGCCATGCAATCCTATTTATGCCTAATAATCCCAGATAGTAGTTGACAACACCGGAATCCGTCTGGAAAAACACCTGCCAGATAATGGCCACGAACGTCAGGCCAACCAGAGAGGGGAAGAAATAAACAGATCGGAACAGAACACTGAGCTTTTTGCCCAGCCGATTGTTTACCGCAATGGCCAGCGCCAAACCAATGGCGGTGTTAAAGAAGGTACAGAACACACAGTAGATTAGCGTATTCGTCAGAGCCTTGAGCGTACGCTGAGATGTAAGAAGGGCGGTGTAATTATTCAGTCCAACAAAGGATGTTTCCGCGGTGAAGATGTTGTATTTCTGGAAGGAAATCACGGCCGCCCAAACAATCGGGATCAGAACAAACCCGATAAAGCCCAGGAACGAGGGCATCGTAAAGAGATAACCTGTAAATGCTTCGCCTCTGCGAAGCTGGTTTCCTCGTTTATGCTTTGCTTTTTTTCATGAAATTACCCTTTCATACACAACAGCATGATTCAGACACAGCGGGTTGACAGAATTATCATGTCAACCCGCTGCCATTTGCTGAATGGTCATACTGATTCTCAATAAAAAACTTTAATTCGCAAGAATTGAAGTTTTTTGTTAGAGAATCATATGAGACGGGATTCTGTGATTTTTCTTTCCCAAAATCACAGAATCGGCAACGCCGTAAGGCGGTGTCTTCTTATTAAAAATCAAAGATTTTTAATAAGAAATAGCATCAGATAGCCTGCGAAGCGTGGTTCATGCTGACGTATCTTGAATGAATCTGATCGGGTTCTTTTCTGCTCACAGCATTCTGTAAAGCATGCAGCGTTGCGGCATTCAAGAATGACAGCATACAGGAACCGAACAATTAATACTGACCTCCAATGAAAAGCAGATTTTTTCAAATGACTGCTTTTCATATGGAGATCATCATGAGGCGGGTTTCCATGATTTTCTATCACCAAAATCATGGAAACGACATCGCGGCCTTGCGATGTCCCTGCGATAAAAAGTGTCTGCTTTTTATCGCAGGGCAGTATTGGTAAATTCGAGATCAGCCGATCGCTGCTTCCACCTGACTCTGCGCCTGATTCATAGCATCTTCAACGGATGCCGCACCGGACCAGATGCTTTCCAGAGCACCCAGCAGGGCAACACTCAGATCGCCGTAGTAGGAAGGACATGCAACGGCAACGCTGCCTTCGATTGCAACCCACAGGCCGCCGATATTATCGGGAGTGGTGCCCATGATCTCAGGATCGTTGGCCAGTTCGCTGGTGGGAGGGATCTGCTGGCCGCCGGAAGCGGTGTCGATCTGGGTCTCTTCGCTGGTCAGAACTGCCAGAAGTTCAATAGCCAGGTCCTGGTGCTTGGTGGTGGAGCTGACGCCGTAGGCAGCGCCGCCAAAGACGGAAGCGGAAGAGGAGCTGTCAGTACCGGAAACAGGCCACTGGACGCAATCGAAATTGTCATTGTTCATGCCGGCATCCTTCCAGGTATCCAGGCACCAACGGCCCGCGCCAACCATAGCAACCTCGCGGTTTGCGAACATGGTGTAGACGTCGGAGGAGATGGGATCGGGCGTCAGCTTGTTGACGACCAGCTTGTTGGTAAATTCCACGGACTCCAGAACTTCGGGAGAAGTCATCGCGGGAGCGGACAGGTCAGCAGTGGTGGGGGAAGTGCCGTTGGTGCTGAACCAGGGGAACAGCTGGAAGTAGGAGTTGGCCAGACCGAAGCCGTAAACGCCGTCCTTGGTCAGAGCTTCTGCATAAGCGTAGAACTCATCCCAGGTCCAGCCATCCTGAGGATAATCCAGGCCGGCTGCATCCAGCATTTCCTTATTGTAGTACATAACCATGGTCTGTGTGCCGCTGGGAATACCGTAGGTCTTGCCGTCTCTGGAGAAGCCGTCCAGCAGGGCCTGAGGATAGCCATCCATGCTCAGGGAATCGCTGCCTGCAACGATATCATCCAGGGGGATCAGCAGGTCATTGTCAACAGCCATGGGGAAGGCTTCGACTGCGTAGTTGATAACATCGGGAGCTTCGCCGGAGGTAATCATGGTAGACCACTTGGTGATGAAGTCATTCCAGTCAACCACAGGCAGGATGGTGATTTCTACGGTCACATCTGGATAGATTTCGTTAAAACGGGCGACAGCGCGCTTGGCGATCGCCTCATCCTCCGTTGCGCCCCATGTGAGCAGGCGAAGCGTGGTCTTTTCCGCGGGAGCTGCGCTCTGAGTGGGATCTGCCTTTTTTGCAGGTTCCGTGTTGGTGGTGGTGTTGTTGGCGGAGCCGCAAGCTGTCAAAGCGAAGAGCATTACCAGGGTCAGCAAGCAGCATACGATTTTCTGCAGAGCCTTCATTTTTTATTCCTCCATTTTTGTTTTTCTAATACGTATTAGTTCGACTGCGCAAGAACTAATACGTATTACTAATTGGATTATAATCGAAAAAACTCCCATTGTAAATTGACTTAATATACAAAGATTCATTTTCAATATTTAGCACAATACACAATCTTGCGCTGGAATACTGACTTGTGAATTAGGTGTTATTGACAATCAAAAATTTTCCGTGTTATAATACTGTACGTCCTGATTTGCCTTTCAGCCCGTCGATTATATTCCAGGAGTTCTTATGAAACCAGAACATTCTTCAAATTCTTTTTTTGTAAAACTTTCCAGGGTTTCTGATCTTGCACTGGTCAATCTTCTGACGATCCTGTTCTCCCTTCCTATAATTACGATATATCCGGCCATGTGTACCATGCGCACACTTCTGCTGCCCCGCACACCTGAAAATGCCTGCGGCAGTATTGCCGGGGCATACTGGAAGGTATTCCGAACGTATATCAGGGAACATTTCCTGTTCATGCTCCTTGTCCCGCTGTGCTTTTTGCTGCTGTTGGGAAGCCTGTATATCTGCATTTTCCTCGTTCCGTCGGGCACCGCAATCTGGTATGCCGGAATCGCTCTTTACAGCACATTGCTGATTCTGCTTACAGGCACAGGGATGTTTCTTTCCGTTTCCTGTACCCTGTTTTCCGTACCCAACAAGCAGCTGATCCGAAACGCCTTCCTGCTGTGCGTGAAGAATATCCCTCTCGTTTTGCTGATGTGCACGATTTCCCTGTTTCCATTCTGTATCCTGCTGTTAGATGTTCAGATTTCTGTGCGGCTTTTTCCGCTGCTGCTGTTCTTTGGATTGTCTCTCCCCGCAAAAATGAATTGCAGGATCCTTCTGCATCAGCTGCGCCTTTTCTATCCGGATCTGGAGGTTCCGGCGATATAATACTGTGCCTTGATAAAATGGCTGAAACCATTTTATCATACCATTGGCGTTCCTTGCCGCCGACTGCTTTGACAGCGGCCTGATAGAGCGGGTCTGAACCGTTTTATAAAAACCAGGTATAAGGAACCAGAAAAACCTCCCCAACCCCAAATAATTAGACTGCGCAAAGAATAATTATTTTGGAGGATCCACAAATGAAGAAAATCCTTAACTCTGCCGCAACGCTCGTAGACGAGATGTGTCAGGGTATTGTTCTGGCGCATTCTTCTCTGGGTCTGCTGTCCCAGAGCCGTGTCATTTACAAGAAATCCCACGATCAGGATAACAAAGTGTCACTGATCAGCGGCGGCGGCAGCGGTCATGAACCGGCGCACGCCGGCTTTGTCGGCAATGGCATGCTGGATGCCGCTGTCTGCGGCGATGTTTTCGCCTCGCCTTCCCAGATCCAGGTCTATCAGGCCATCCGTGCGGTTGCCGGCAAAAAAGGCACCCTGCTCATTATCAAGAATTACAGCGGCGATGTTATGAACTTCCTGAGCGCCCTCAGCATGGCACAGGAAGAGGGCTATGAAGTGGATTATGTCAAGGTCAATGACGATATCGCAGTTCAGGACAGCCTTTATACCGTAGGCCGCCGAGGCGTCGCCGGAACCGTTTTTGTCCACAAAATTGCCGGTGCCGCAGCGGCAGAGGGTCTGACGCTGCCCGAAGTAAAGCAAGTCGCCCAGCACGCAGCGGACAATGTACGCAGCATCGGCTTTGCGCTTTCTTCCTGCACCGTTCCCGCCAAGGGCAGTCCCATTTTCACACTGGAAGATCAGCAGATGGAGTATGGCGTAGGCATCCACGGAGAACCCGGAAGAAGCCGCGAAGCTCTGGTATCTGCCGATGTTCTGGCAGAACGCATGACCGAGGCGCTGGTGAAGGATCTGGAGGTTTCCGCAGATCAGGATGTGGCGCTGCTGATCAACGGCTTCGGCGCTACCCCGCTGCAAGAGCTTTATGTGCTGAATACCGCCGTCCGCAAGGCGCTCAGCAGCAGAAACATTCCCGTTTACCGCACCTTCGTCGGCAACTATATGACCAGCCTTGATATGGCCGGCGGTTCTGTGTCCATCCTGAAATTGGATGAAGCACTGAAGCGCTATCTGGATGCGCCCTGTGACGCGCCTGCATTTTGTGTAAACGGCCCTGTCTGTACCACCAGCTACGTGGATCTGGCTGACAGATCCAGCCGGAACGCTTCCCAGACCGCGCTGCCGCAGGATGCCAATCAGGTTCACGGCGGCAGGCTTTCACTGAAGAATCTTCAGTTCCTGGTACAGGCCATGACCAAGTGCATCATGAAAAATGAGGTACCCTTCTGCACGCTGGACTCCTATGCCGGCGACGGCGACTTCGGAATGAGCATCGCAAAGGGCTTCCGCCGCCTGAAGCAGGAATGGTCTCACATTCTTGACAAGGAAAGCGATACCATCGGAACCTTCCTGAACGCCTGCTCCCTGATTATTATGGAACACTGCGGCGGCGCCTCCGGACCCATCTGGGGCTCTGCCTTCCGCGCGGCAGGTTTTTCCGCAGGCAGCAAAACCGAACTGTCCCTGCAGGAGTTTTCCGAACTGATGGAAGCCGCCCTGCTTGGTGTGCAGAAGACAGGTGAACGCTCCTTTGGACGCGGCGCAGTCGTCGGCGATAAGACGCTGGTCGATGCCCTGGATCCCTGTGTCCATGCCCTGCTGCAGTGCGCTCAGGAGGGAGCTTCCCTTCAGGAGGCCCTGGTAAAGGGCGCCCAGGCAGCGGTTCAGGGTGCTGAGAAAACGAAGCAGATTGTTGCCCGTATGGGTCGTGCAGGCACCGTTGGTGAGCGCAGCATCGGCTATCCTGATGCAGGCGCATATGCGCTTGGCGTTATCTTTACGGAAATTTCCGAGGCGCTTTCTTTCTGAGAAGGCCCTGAGTAAATCGGCAAGAGCTGTTGTTTCCCCGGAAGTTTGGAAAACAGCGGAATATTGAATGTATTTCCTGTTTTCAAACCGTACCTGGGGAGCAAAAGGCCCGACGCTTAATCCGCAGATGATTTATGCAGAGCTTCCTTAGATCACAGTGCCAGTTCCTCGTCCCTGGCAGGGCAGCCGTCACTGATGCACATAACCCCCATGCACGAGCTGCTTTCATGGTTCGTGGTGCGATGGTTTCTCAGGTTTTTTTCAGAAACGTGCAGGGGCGTATATGATGGAGAAAGGAAGCTCAGAAGAGGAACGGTGATCACAATGGGCAGTACCCAAATGTACAGGTGCTGCCCATCTTTTCTTATTTTATTCCCTGTCCCAGAGAGTCAAAAGCGGAAACGGAGAAGAACACCCCCAATCTTATCAGAAAGAGGTCATCGCCGATCTTGCACGCTATCTTGAATTGGTGGTAGAACTTCAAAGTCCGGCAAAGGCATACCAAGCGCTTTGGAATGAAAAGAATTTAGAAGATGCAAAAGCAGCCTTTGAAGCCATCGAAAGGTGTGACGATCAGTACTATCAATGTACAACACTTCTTGGATGGTCGTATTTAAAGCTGTATCTGGAAAACAGAAATAAACACCTGGGATATTTACGAAAGGCTCGTACTGTTAGTCGTTATCTTCAGGATCACTACTATGATTTGGGTCGTGCACGTAAATATGCAGTTTCTCTAAGAAATGAGCTTCAAAAGTATGGACCGTATTAAATAGATTTTTATCAATATTTTTAGAGGTTCTTCAAACATTCTGATAGCAAAACGAACGATTGCGACAAAAGCAATCGTTCGTTTTGCTATTATTATTTTTTACAACATCTGAAACCGTTTGAGAGCCTCCATAATCGCAGCTTCCTTTTCCGGCGGGCACTGCGGCACTTTGGCATTTTCCTTCTTTGACATGTTATAATTCTGCCCCACATCCAGCCCGCACTTCCGTTTGACCTGGGAGATATACAGGGAAGACACCTTTAATCCGGTCTGCTCCAGCACCCACTCTTTGATCTGTCCATAGGTAGCTCCCTGCTGAAATCCAGAAGTATCCATATCCTCCAACGAGAACTCCACCCGCACCTTCTTGGAGTCGATTTCCCCCTTGGAAAGCAAGACAACCGTCTCTACATGTGCGCACCTTGGGAATAGATCCGCAGCCATGGCGTTTTTCAGGCAGTATCCCCGCTCCTTCAGCAGAGCAACATCCCGCGCCAGAGTGGCGGGGTCGCAGGAGACGTAGACAATTCGCCTGGGGGACATCCGGCGGAGCGCTTCAATGGTGTCCGCATTCAGGCCCTTCCTCGGCGGATCAACCACCACAACATCGGGCTTTACCCCGTTCTTCTCCAGCTCCAGCGCCGCCTGGCCTGCATCGCCGCAGAAAAATTCCGCGTTTTCGATACCGTTTCTCACCGCGTTTTCCTTCGCATCCTCCACCGCCTGGGGTATGACCTCCACGCCGATGACCTTTCCCGCCGCCCGGGCCATGGCAAGGGTAATCGTACCCACGCCGCAGTACAGATCCAGTACCGTGTCGTTTTTCGTGATCCCCGCCTGAGAAATGGCGGCCTGGTACAGCCGCTGCGCCTGATGGTGGTTCACCTGATAGAATGACCGGGGAGACAGCCGGAAATTCAGACCGCAGAGAGTATCCTCAATATAGCCGGGGCCATGGAGGGTGATGAATTTGTCCCCAAGGACGGCATTGCCCTTTTTGGTATTTACCGACAGCACAAGGGTCGTAAAGCCCGGAATGGCCTTCAGCTGCCGGATAAGCGCTTCCGCCTTGGGCAGAGCGCTGCCGTTTACTGCCAGACACACAAGGATCTGCCCCGACACCGCGCCCCGGCGGACGTAAATATGCCGCAGGAGCCCCCTGCCTGTGGTTTCGTCGTAGACACTGACCCGGTTTTGGTTTACATAATCTATCACTGTATCCTTCACGGCGTCTGCCTCCCTGGGAAGGATCAGACAGCGGGTATTTTCCACCACATCGTGGGTGCCCGCCCGGTAGAAGCCTGCATAGGCGCGGCCTTTTTTCACAGACACAGGATACTGGGCCTTATTGCGGTAACCATAGCAGGTGGGCGCGGCAAGAATGGGAACCTCCGTCAGATTTTCGCCGCCAATGCGGTTCAGGCAGGCGCGGACGCGCTCGGCTTTCAGTCGAGTCTCCTCGGCATAATCCATGTGCCAGAAGTCACAGCCGCCGCAGAGCTTTGCCACAGGGCATTCCCGATTGATCCGGTGAGAAGACTTTTCCAGCAGCTCCACAATCTTTCCCGCTGCCCAGGTCTTCTGGGCTTTTTCGATGCGTAAGCGCACCTTCTCTCCGGCGACGGCATTGGGGACAAAGACGGCGCAGCCCTCAATGTGGGCGACACCCTGGCCTTCGGCGGTATAATCCGTGATGACGGCTTCGTAAATCTGATTTTTGACGAGCATGACGTTCCTCACAAAATGGTTTCCATGTGGATATTCCGGGGCTTGAGCCCCTGCTTTTCGTAAAAGCGCATGGCGCTGTCATTGCCGCACCAGACATTCAATGTCACCGTGTGGCAGCCGATTTCCCGGGCATAAGCCACGGCGCAGTCATACAGAGTCTTACCAACGTGCTTGCCCCGGCAGTTCTCATCCACGCACAGATCGTCGATGTACAGCGTGCGGTCGTCCATGAGCACCGGGTTATTTTCCGTGACCTGCAGAATGCAGAAGCAATAGCCCAGCACTCTGCCGTCCTCGGCGGCAATGAAGATAGGGCGGGTTTTGTCGGTGAGCAGCTGCGCAAGATCTGCTTCATCATATTTCTGCGCCCCGGCCCGGAACAGGTCGGGACGGATGCGGTGGTGGACTTCCCCCACCTGCATCAAAAGCTCGATCATACCGGGAATATCCCGGGTTTCAGCAAAACGGATTTCCATAAACATGCTCCTTCCAGGATGGAAGCTGTGGTTTGTATGGCGAAGGCTGCCATGCGCGGTGCGTATCTGACACAAAACTACAGTGTAATATCCCACAACTTTTTTCATGTATCCTACCACATTTTTTCCCTTCGGTAAAGTCCGGGGTTGAGAAAAGGCGAAAAAACTGATATGATAACCCAAAAGGATGGGATGAACGTGGATTATGAAAACTGCATGCTCTGCCCAAGGCGGTGCGGCGTGAATCGTGCCGCAGGGCAGCGGGGCTTCTGCAGCTGCCCGGATACTGCCCTTGTGGCAAAGGCTATGCTCCATAAATGGGAGGAGCCTGCTCTCGCAGGTTCCGGCGGCAGCGGCGCGGTGTTTTTCGGCGGCTGCACACTGGGATGCAAATATTGCCAGAACGCCGCCATCAGCAGCGGCGCCGCAGGCAGGGCGATGGATTCCGCCGAGCTTCGGCAGCTGTTTGAAGACCTGATCGCCCGGGGAGCGGAAAACATTGACCTTGTGACTCCGACCCATTTCCTGCCCACCATTGTCCCGGCTCTGTCGCCGAAGCTGCCGGTGCCGGTAGTGTACAACTGCGGCGGCTATGAACGGGTGGAGACCTTACGGGTACTGGAAGGGAGCGTTGACATTTATCTGCCGGATCTCAAATACGCCGATTCCCGTCTTTCCAAAGCGCTGTCCGGGGCAGAGGATTATTTCCCCACTGCCGCTGCCGCCATCCGGGAGATGGTTCGGCAGGTCGGGCCGGTGCGGTGGGAAGGGGAGAAGATCACCGGCGGCGTCATCATCCGCCATCTGATCCTCCCCGGGAACGTGGACAATTCCCTGCGGGTTCTGGACTGGATCGGGGAAACCTTTGCGCCGGGGCAGGTGCTGGTGAGTCTGATGCGGCAGTATACTCCCATGGGAGAACTCCCCGAACCCTTTGACCGCCGGGTCACCGACGAGGAATACGACGCAGTGCTTAGCTGGATGTACCTGAACAAGCTGGAGGGCTTTACCCAGGAGGCTGGGGCGGCGGATGCCGGGTTTATTCCGGATTTTTGATGCGAAGGGAACACCCCCTGCTGCTGAAGCAGGGGGCGTTTGTCAACATGTGAAACAGCAAATGACCCATTATTTTTCCGCAAACTCCTGCATAAGCTCCCCGAACACCGGCAGACTTCTTTGGATCATTTCATAGCTCACGCAATAGCAGATACGGAAATATCCCGGACAACCAAAGCCGTCCCCGGGCACTACCAGCAGATCTTTTTTCTTCGCCGCCTCGGAGAATGCATTGGCGTCCCCACCGGGAGCCTTGATAAACAGGTAGAATGCTCCGTCGGGTTTCGCCATTTCGTAACCCATCCGGGTCAATCCCTCATAAAGAGCTTTCCGGTTGCGGTCATAACTCACCAGGTCCGGGCGCAGATGGGCGCAGCGGGCAATGACCTTCTGCCACAGGCTGGGGGCGCAGACGTGTCCGCCCGCCCGGGCGCCGCCGGCAATGGCAGCGTACAGCTTCTTGCTTTCTGTGGCATCCTTCGGCACATAAATATAGCCGATTCGTTCGCCGGGGAGAGACAACGACTTGGAATAGGAATAGCAAATGACGGTGTCCCGGTAAATCTCCGGCAGGAAGGGAACCTCCACGCCGTAGGCCAGCTCCCGGTAAGGCTCATCGGAAACGATGTAAATCGGGTGCGCATACTGCGCGGCCTTGTCCATAAGAATCTGCGCCAGCTTCTGGTAGGTCTCCCGGGTGTAGACCACGCCGGAGGGATTGTTGGGGGAATTGATGATGATGGCCTGGGTATTGGCGGTAACCATCTTCTCCACAGCGGCAAGATTGATCTGGAAGGAGGGAATGTCCGGGGAAACCACCTTAAATTTCAGCCCCGCTTCTTCGGCAAAGGGCTTGTATTCCGGGAAATAGGGCGCCACCGCCAGAATTTCCGCCTCCGGGACAGCCAGCGCACGGAACACACTCACCAGCTCCGGCGCCGCACCGCAGCCGATAAAGAATTCCTCCGGTGCGGTATCCGCGCCGTACCGGGCATTTAGATCATCAGAGATGGCCTTGCGGGTATCGTAGTCGCCCACGGCGGAGGTGTAGCCGTGAATCAGCAGAGAATCGGTGTCACTGAGAATCTGGCGCACGGTGTCGTCTACTTCTTTGGGCGAGGGAATGGACGGATTGCCCAGAGAATAGTCGTAGACGTTCTCCCCACCAACAATGGCAGCCCGGGCGCGCCCGTACTCAAACAAATCGCGGATACAGGAACGGTTTGCACCAAGGGCGTAAGCGGATTGGTTCAGCATAAGATTGCCTCCTAACAAACAGAGTTTTTTATTTTCCGAGAAAGCGCAGGCTTGCGCCACCCACGCGAACACCTCTTCGTCCAGCTCGGCCTTCTGCTTTACCCGGGCAAAGGGAACATAGGCGTATAATTTCTGCACCCACCTGGACGCGATGGGAAACCGCTGGAACCGCTTCCCGGCAAATGGCTTCCAGAGGGCATGCGTTCCTCCGGTCCCGCCTGATACCCGCGCATTCCTCCCAAAAAGCACGGTCTGCGGGCGGCGGCCGCCGCATTTATTTACGTTTCGTACAGGGGTTTGCGGGGGTTATAGGGCTGAGGCTTGTATGTAATGGAGCTGATGGGCTTACCCTCAATGCCGTATTTGGGATTGTAGCCGAACAAGTTTACATAACGCTCCAGATCATCCCGCTCCTTTTCCATTTCCTCCATCACCGCCACGGTAGCCAGAACGTCATCCACTGCCCGGTGGGAATTGACCACCTTTCCGGTCAGGCCATAGGTTTCGATGGCGCTGCACAGCCGGTGGGGGTAGCTGTGGCGGTCACGGTAGACGGTGAGCAGATCCAGCTTGTCCTTCCCTTTGAGAATGGCGGGATCGCCGTCCCGCAGCAGCATGTAAAATAAAAAGCTCAGATCAAAATGGGCGTTGTAGGCAAGCAGAAGGGTGCTTCCCTGAATCATCTCGGCAATGTCCCGGCAAACCCGGGTCTTGGGCAGTCCCCGTTCCCGCAGGTCCTGGGTGGAGATACCGGTCAGCTCCTGAATTTTCGGCGGTACAAACCCACCGGGGGACAGCGCTACCAGCTCGTCGTACTCCCGCACCACCTTGGGTCCGCCGTCCACACGCTCCAGGACCACGGCGGCGAACTCGATGATCTCATCCCGGCTGTAAAACAGCCCCGTGGTCTCGGTATCAAAGAGAACCAGACGGTCGTATTTGGAAAACAGCGTTTCAAAATTGGGCATATCTCTATCTCCTGTATGTTATGGCTGCGCCAGCTCCATGGCTCGCTGCACCTTACTTTTATGTTCCGGGACCAGACCGAATTCCCGTGCCAGCGTCCCTGCAAAGGAGACTGCGGCAGCTTCTTCGCCGGATTTCAGTTCCACCTCCACCTCGGCAAAAGCAAGTTCCTTCCCGCCGCCCAGCAGCATCCCCTGATCCAGCGCCAACTCTACGGTGCAGTTTTCGAGGATAAGAACCTTTGCCAGCCGGGTGAATCGGGCAGCGCAGGTTTCGGCAAGGCTGTTCCCGGTGAGGGTCAGCAGCTCTTTCGGGCCGCCTAGTTTACATAACTTCGGAATCGCTTCTCTGATATCGCCGCACTCCGTCTCCCATTCGCCCCGGCCCCCGTCGGGGAGAGGTATTTTCAGGGTGCAGACGGATTTTCCGTTTTCATACCGCCGCCGCAGCGTCCATTTCCGTCGCCGCAGAGCGCCGTCCGGGGCGTCGTAATAGGCGGTTTCCATGGCAATTTCGGCAAAGTCCCCAAACTCTGCCCGGATGGCGGCGATTTTCTCCGAATCCGCCCGGTATTTCAGTTCAAATTCTCGGCCCATTGCGCCTCCCGCATCCACGCGCTTCCTTCGATTCCGCGCTAAACTCAACGCCATTATACACCCTCCCAACCTTCGATGCAAGAATCTTTCGCGCCATTGCGAATCCGACAGCATTATTTTTTCGGGCGTGGTAGGATTTTGCTATGGAAGCTCTGAAGAAACCGGCAAAAGCTGGCAGCGGGAAATTTTTCTCATCCGAAGACTCAAAAACGGAGGAATACTGTAGGAATGCTCTGATTCAATCGGCAAGTGCTTATGGCAGAATATCCTGTCACAGCCGAAAGTGTGAAAGACGAGGGAATACCGGATGTACTTCCCGATTTTCAAACTGCAGGTTTGGGACAAAAGATTCACCACTCAGCCACAGACGATTTGTTCAGAGATTTTGTAGTTTGTTAAGCTGCGCAGATGAGGAAAAGGGTCCGCCGCTCTGCCCCAGACGATTTGTTCAGAGGGTCCCTATCACTAAGGAAAGGCTGTGGTGGAAATGATGGCATCCATGGAAACGTATCTGCGGCGGGGACGGCGGACGTGTCAGCGGCTGCTGCTGAATCCAAAAATCCACACCGGGGGGATGATCCTCGCCTGCGGCGGCAGCGCCTTTGTCCTCAGTGCGGCAAGCCTGGGAAATTACGCCCAGCCGCTGGCAATGGGGCTGATTCTGGCAATGAACGGCTGGCAGGCGGCAGTGATGAGCCTGGGGGCGATGCTGGGCTACTGGGTTTTCTGGGGCATGGCGGGACTGCAGGGACTGGTGTGGTCAGCGGCAGGCGGGCTGCTGGCGCTGCTTCTGGTCAGGCATAAACCGGAGGAACAGCCGTTGATCATTCCGGCCATCGCCGCCTTCCTTACGGCATTGACCGGGCTGCTGTTCCAATTGGTGCTCCGGGACGCCGTACCGGTAGCAGTGTATTTTCTGCGGATCGTTATCGCCGCCGGAGCGGGGCTTCTGTTTCCACAGGCGCTTCGGAAACGGGATACCGTCACCGACTGGCTGGTGGGAGGCATAGCGGTGCTGGCACTGGCTCAGGCATCGCCGTTTCCTTATCTTGGACTGGGGTACCTGGCGGCAGGGCTGCTGGCGGTGGGCAGCGCCTTTCCCGCCGCGGTATTGGGGGGGCTGGGGCTGGATCTGGCGCAGGTGACAAGCATTCCCATGACAGCGGTGCTGTGTCTGGCAGGCTTTGTCCGCATGATCCCCTTTGAGCGCAAGTGGATGCGGTACTTAACGCCGGGGACGGCGTGTCTTATCGTGATGGCGGTGTGCGGA
The DNA here is from genome assembly GCA_051867075.1 of Faecousia sp. GTDB lineage: Bacteria > Bacillota > Clostridia > Oscillospirales > Oscillospiraceae > Faecousia. The sequence continues at coordinate 20,246 of JBJDYG010000120.1, forward strand.
ATTTGGGATTTTACCCCCCTGCCGGGGTTGGTACTGGGGGGCGCGCTGGGAATTGTGCTGCCGCCGGCGACGGAAAATCCCCGCCGCCGGGGAGAGACGGGGCTGGCCCAGGTGCGGCTGGAGCTGGGCGCGGAGGTGCTTGGTGTCACCCAGCAGCTCCTTCTGGAAACCGCGCCGCCTCCCATTGACGCTGCCGCTGTATTGCAGAAAGTACGTCAGCGGGCCTGCGGCAGCTGCTCTGCCCGAAACAGCTGCCCCCAGCAATCGGCTTTGGATGTATCGCTGCTGCAGAATCCTCTGGACGCCCAATGCCGCAAATCCGGGCGGCTGATTCCGGAGCTGCGCCGGGGACAGGAGCAGCTAAAGCTGCTGAAAGCCGACAGCGCCCGGCAGAAAGAATACCGCTCGGCGCTGGTGCAGCAGTACCAGTTTCTGGGAGACTTTCTTCGAAGCCTCGCCGACAGCCTGCCCCGCCGGGGGCAACGGCCCCGGGCCTGGTTTCGCGCCGAGGCCACCGCCCGCAGCCGAAGTAAGGAAACCGCCAACGGCGACCGGTGTCAGGCCTTTCCCGGGCCGGAGTGCCGCTATTTTGTGGTGCTGTGCGACGGGATGGGCACCGGACTGGGAGCTGCCCAGGAGGGGCTGTCGGCCCTTTCCCTGCTGCGGCAGATGCTCACCGCCGGGTTCCCCGCGGCCCACGCCCTCCGTACCGTCAACAGCATCCTGGCCCTGCGGGGCAGCGCCGGGGCGGTGACGGTGGATTTGGCGGAAATCTTTTTGGACACCGGCCACGCCATCCTGTATAAATGGGGCGCTGCCCCAAGCTGGCTGATTCGCCGGGGCGGCGCGGAAAAAATAGGGACAGCCACCCCACCGCCGGGGATCTCCGTGACGGAGGCCCGGGAAACGGTGGAGAAGCTGTCCCTGCGTCGGGGGGAAGCGCTGGTATTGCTCAGCGACGGCGTGGATGGAGAGGGGATTCCGCGCCGGTCTGACTTGACTCCGGACATGCCGCCTGGGGAGCTGGCAGCAAAGATTCTGGAGTATGGCCGGGGGAGACAGACGGACGACGCTACAGCGGCGGTTATCCGTCTTCGCCCCACGAGCTTGGAATCATAGTAGCACATTCACTGCGCGAAATCTGTCGAAACACAAGATGCGGGGTGAGAATTTGCAGAAAAATCACAAGATATGGGGGGTGCAGGCCCTCCCCTATGTGTGTTATTCGGTTGGCATTTTGTTTCCATGGGGGACGCAGCCGAAAAGTCTCTGAACAACGCCGGCTTAACCTGATAATTCTGTTTCCTGATAAAATGGTTAAAACCATTTTATCATACGATTGACATTCCTTGCCGTCAATGGCGGCAAGGAATATATTCATTTCGTTTTGAGCAGCCAAGCCGCTGGCTGTTTTGACAGCGGCCTGCTAAAACCAGTATAAGCACATGTTCCATTATCCGTGGGGCGTTAAGCTTGACACCGCACTCTTTCATTGACACGGCGGCGGAATCCGGCTATACTATTTCCATAAAGGAGCTGATTTCTATGAAGAAACACGGTATTCTATCCCTGCTTCGGCTGATTGCCACCCCGGTGCTGCTGATGGTGCTGGGTCTGATTCTGGTGATCCACCCGGATTCCGCTTCCGCGTTGGTGGCGAAGATCCTGGGCTGGGTGCTGATCGCCTCCGGCGTGGGCTTCGGCGCCGCCGCCATTGCCAGCCCCATCGGTACAGCGGGGAAGGTGCTGTCCGCCATTGCCTGCTTTGCGCTGGGGCTCTGGCTGTTGCGCAATCCTCTGATGCTGGCAGCAGGACTGGGCCGGTTCGCAGGCATTCTTCTGGCAACCCGGGGTATCCGGGACATGATCGACGCCGCCCAGCGCCATTACGGAATGCTTCCCGCCATCATTACAACGGTTCTGGGCGCCGTGCTCATTGCCCTGCCCATGACCACCTCCCGGGTTGTGATGAGCCTGTGCGGCCTTCTGGTGCTCATCGTGGGCGCCGCCATACTGATTGACCGGCTGAGAAACCGCCGCCGACTGGATGAGCCGGACGATTTCAACATTATTGACGCCCTGTGAGAATCGCGTCCTGTGAACTCGCCGGACAAAGCGGCCATGACGCCGGGCGAACGCTTCTGGCAGTGCTTTACTGGGAGGAAACCGGGGAAAATCTGCCGCCTATCGTTACAAAAGAGCGGGGAAAGCCCTATTTTCCGGACAGTCCCTGGTATTTTTCCATATCCCACACCCGCCGTCACGCCTTCTGTGCTTTGTCAGACCGGGAAGTCGGCATCGACGCTGAGGAATTGGACCGGAAAGTGAATCTCGATCTGGCGGAGAAAATTCTATCTCCCCGGGAAAAAGACCAATTTGACGCCGCCCTGGACAAGCGCCGGGCGCTGCTGACCTTCTGGGTACTGAAAGAAGCGCAGGTCAAACGCACCGGGGAGGGGCTGCGTGGGTATCCCAATGGGACGGATTTTTCTTTGGACGATCCCCGGGTTGCGGAAATGGACGGCTGTCTGGTAGCCGTCATCGAATGAGGAGACACTATGCTGTTTGACACCCACGCCCATATGGACGACCGCGCTTTTGATCCTGACCGGGAGGAACTTTTGTCCGCCCTGCCGGGGCAGGGCATTGGTCTGCTGATGAATCCCGGATGCAGTCTCGCATCCTCCCGGAACGCCTCGGCTCTGGCTTCGCGCTATGACTACATCTATGCTGCCGTTGGCTCCCATCCCGACGCCGCCGACGAGGTGGACGACGGCGTTCTGGAAGAGTACCGGAAGTTATGTAGACTAAATCCCAAAATCAGAGCCATTGGTGAAATCGGCCTGGACTACCACTACGAGGACATTCCCAGAGACTGTCAGCAGGATGCGTTCCGGGCCCAGATGTCGCTGGCGCGGGAATTGAACCTCCCTGTCATCGTCCACGAGCGGGAAGCACACGAGGACGGTATGAAGATCGTGGAGGAATTCCCGGAGGTCACCGGAGTATTCCACTGCTATTCCGGCTCGGCGGAAATGGCAAAATGGCTGACAGCGCGGGGCTGGTACATCGGCTTTACCGGGGTTCTGACCTTTAAAAACGCCCGGAAAGCGGTGGAAACCGCCGCAGCCATTCCACTGGATCGCATCGTTTTGGAAACCGACTGTCCCTACATGTCCCCGGAACCCTTCCGGGGCAGGCGAAACGACCCCGGAAAGCTCTACCGCATGGCAGAGCACCTGGCGGAAATCCGGGGAATCAGCGTAGAAAACGTGCACACCGTCACCATGGAAAACGGGAAGCGGCTGTATCGGATATGAGCATCAGGGCTGTGGGAAACCGCGGCCCTGTCTATTTCATCGGGGTAGGGATTCGCCCAACGGCACAAAATAAGGCACTTACTCCGGACAACCGCTTTGGGTCACCCGGCTCCACGTTCAATTTCCACCACAGCTTCTTTACTTTCTCCCAAAAATCTGATATCCTATAGCAAGAAAGGCGGTGTCGTCTTGAAAACCAAACGGTTAACCACGCTGGCGCTGCTGACTGCCATCGCCCTGACCATTTTCATGGTGGAAGCCCAGATCCCCTCCCCGGTACCAATCCCCGGCGTGAAGCTGGGACTTGCCAATATTGTGACGGTGTTCACCGTCTTTGTGCTGGGGCCGAAGGAGGGCGCGGCGGTGCTGGCTGTGCGTGTGTTTCTCGGGGCGGTGTTCGCCGGGAATTTCAGCACGATTTTTTACTCTGCCGCAGGGGGAGCATGCGCCATCGGCGTGACAATCTTACTGCGGAAAATTCTTAATAAGAAGCAGCTGTGGGTCGCCGGGTGTCTGGGTGCCGTTGCCCACTCCATCGGGCAGATGGCAATGGCGATTGCCCTGACGGGAACGCCGGGGCTTGCCGTTTATCTGCCGGTGATGATCGTCATCAGCATCGTCACCGGGCTGTTCACCGGGCTGTGCGCTCAATTTCTGGTGAATCGGGAGAAATTATGGAAAATTATTTCAAAATGAATCTGTCCCAGGCGGAAATCGACGCCATTTCCAATCTGGGACTTGCCCATATGGGGGACTGCGTATTTGAAATCCTCTGCCGGGGGTACCTCTGCGCCAAAGGGGAGAAAACTGTGGGGCAGCTGCACCACGACACAATTCAGATGGTAAAGGCCACGTCCCAGGCAAAATTTGTGGACAAGCTGCTGCCCCTGCTCACAGAGGATGAGCTGGCCTACTACCGCCGGGGCAAAAACGCCCACGTCCACGCAGTACCCAAATCCGCCACCCCCGCCGAATACGCGAAAGCCACCGGCTTGGAAGCCCTGTTCGGGGCGCTGTATCTGGCGGGGAAAACGGAACGGCTGAATGAATTGTTCTGTATCGTAATGGAAAAGGAACCGTAATTTGCAATGATTACCGCAGGGGAGGGGCAGCGCTCCTCCCCCAACAGGTATTTTGGGAGGATCGCTATGGCTTTTGACGCTTTTTTCTTATCTGCCGTGCTGGATGAAATCCGCGGGCGGTGCATCGGCGCCCGGGTGGACAAAATTCACCAGCCCAGCCGGGACACAGTTATTCTGCACCTTCGCTGCCGGGAGGGACGGGAGAAACTGCTCTTCGCTGCCAACCCCACCGCCCCCCGTCTGCATCTGACTGCCGCCTCCCCGGAAAACCCGGCGGAGCCGCCCATGTTCTGTATGCTTCTGCGCAAGCACCTTCTGGGGGCAAAGCTGACGGGCATTTCCCAGCCCTCCATGGAGCGGGCCGCCGCCTTTACCTTTGACTGCACCGATGAGATGGGCTTTCCCGTTCAGAAAAAGCTGGTTGCCGAGCTGATGGGACGCACCTGTAATTTGTACCTACTGTCACCCGAGGGACGGATCCTTGACTGTCTGCGCAGGATCGGTCTGGACGAAAGCGCCAAACGGGCAGCACTGCCGGGTCTTATGTATCAGGAGCCGGAACCTGTCGGAAAGCAAAGTCCCCTCACCAGCTGGGAAAGCGGGAGCGTCCAATATTATGCAAACCTGCTCGCCGGCCCCGGGGCGGATGTGCTGGCTGACCGGCTGATGGATACCCTGGGCGGCCTGTCCCCGCTGGTGTGCCGGGAGGCGGCACTGTACGCCGCCGGAAGTACGGATGCCCGCGTCGATGCGCTGGACTTAGACTCTGCCGCCGACAAACTGTCCCTGTTTTTCCATGAGCACCTGAACCATCCCGCGCCGTATTATTACGCCCTCCCCGACGGCACGCCAAAGCAGTTCGCCCTCTGTCCCATCCGGGAGTACGGCGAGTGCCGACGGGCGGAATCCTTCGGGGCACTGCTGGATATGTACTACACCGTCCGCGACCGGAAGGACGCCATGCGTCAAAAAAGTCAGGCGGTTCGCAAAACCGTCCAGAATCTGTGTACCCGCCTGACCCGGAAGCTTGCCATTCAGGAAAAAGAGCTGGAAGCCACCTTCGACCGAGAGCGCCTGCGCCAGCTGGGGGATATCCTTACCGCCAACCTGCACAGGATCATAAAGGGTCAGGTCGTGGTACAGTGCGAGGACTTTTACGACGAGGAAATGAAGATTGTTGACATCCCCATTTCCCCCATTCTCTCGCCCCAGCAGAATGCCGCCAAATATTATAAGGACTATGCCCGAATGAAAAACGCAGAAAAAGAGCTGACGCGGCAGCTGGAGCTGGGGCAGGCGGAGCTGGACTACCTGAAAAGCGTGCTGGAAGAGCTGAACCGCGCAGGCTCCGACCCAGAGCTGGAAGAAATCCGCCGGGAGCTTCAGGAGGGCGGCTACCTCCGCTCCGATGCCGGCAGAAAGCGTCTCAAGCAGGGTAAGCTGCCCCCCATGCGCTTTGAAAGCACCGACGGATATCCAATTTATGTTGGGCGCAACAACTGTCAGAACGATGAACTGACCTTCAGGCTTGCCAGAAAGGACGACATCTGGTGCCACGCCTCTAAAGTACACGGATCTCACGTTATCATCTCCTGCGGCGGAACCACGCCCCCGGACAACACCGTCACCCAGGCGGCCCAGCTTGCCGCCTACTACGCCGAAACGGTTGGCGGACAGAATATTCCTGTGGACGTTACCCCGGTAAAGCAGGTCAAGAAAATTCCCAACGGGAAGCCCGGCATGGTGATTTACCACACCTACCGCACCGTCATTGCCAATCCCTACCCGGATATCGTGGTGGACGAGTTAAACGCGGAGGAAAAAAAGTAAGCCGCAATTGCCGGGAAAAGAAGATTCCACTCTGTTCGCAGGGGAAGAGGTTCCCGTCCCGCCCTGTGGATCGTCCGGGTGTTTCCCATTGGACGGGGAGACTCCGCCTTTGCGGGAATCTGCTCAGCAGTGATTTAAAAATTTAAATGCAAATCATTCTCATTTATGTTGACAACCGCGAATACATGTGGTATACTTTGATCGGAAACAATAATGATTCTCAATTGAAATATAGGAGGTGTGCATGGAAGCGACCACCAAGCAATTCAGGAAGCGCAACGCCATCCTGACCTGCCTGCGCGGCACAACGCTGCACCCCTCGGCGGAGATGGTACACCAGATGCTGCGGGAAGAACACCCGGATATTTCTCTGGCGACAGTGTACCGCAACCTCGCGCTGTTCAAGAGCCAGGGCCTGATCCGGAGCCTGGGCACGGTGAACGGAAGTGAGCGCTTCGACGCCGACACACATCCCCATGTCCATTTTGTCTGCACCTGCTGCGACGCGGTCATCGACTTGCCCGAGGTGGCGATTCCCCTGTCTCTGGGTTCTGCTGCTGAAAAAAGCGCCGGATGCCGGGTGCAGAGCTGTCAGCTAACCTTCGCCGGTCTGTGCGGCAGCTGCAAATCTAAAATGAAGGAGGAAACCATATGAAGAAGTATGTCTGCACCGTCTGCGGTTACGTCTACGAAGGCGACGAGCTGCCCGAAGACTATGTCTGTCCTCTCTGCGGCGTTGGCCCTGAGCTGTTCGAAGAGCAGGAGTAATCCCATAATCCCGGGCAAATTTGCCCATATCATATTTAAAAAATAAATTTTGGAGGAATTAATTATGAAAAAGTATGTCTGTCCCGTTTGCGGCTACGTCTACGAAGGCGAGTCCATCCCCGAAGGCTTCAAGTGCCCCGTGTGCAAGGTTGACGGATCCAAGTTCAAGGTCATGGAAGAGGGCAAGCTGGCTGCCGAGCATGAGTACGGCATCTACGCCAAGACCGTGAAGAACAACCCTGACATCTCTGAGGAGGACAAGAAGTTCATCTTCGAGCAGCTGATGGCCAATTTCAACGGCGAGTGCAGCGAGGTCGGCATGTATCTGTGCATGGCCCGGATCGCTCATCGCGAGGGCTATCCCGAGATCGGCCTGTACTGGGAGAAGGCAGCCTATGAAGAAGCTGAGCACGCCGCCAAGTTTGCCGAGCTGCTGGGCGAAGATCTGGAGCCCAACATGAAGGCCACCACCAAGGACAACCTGGCATGGCGTGTTGACTGCGAGTTCGGCGCCACCGCCGGCAAGTTCGACCTGGCCAAGTGCGCCAAGAAGAACGGCCTGGACGCCATCCATGACACCGTCCACGAGATGGCTCGCGACGAGGCCCGTCACGGCAAGGCTCTGAAGGGTCTGCTGGATCGTTATTTCAAATAAGCTGGCTCAGTCGAGGCAGATATCAATTTTGAAAGGGAAATATTTGCTATGAAATACGTTTGCAATGTCTGCGGCTGGGTCTATGATGAGGACGAGGCCGGCGTCAAGTGGGAAGACCTGCCCGAGGATTTCACCTGTGAACTGTGCGGCGTAGGCAAAGATGATTTCAGTCCGGAGGAATAAGCCATGAAAATTCGTATCAACAAAGATGTGGTAGAGTTCACTCCCGAGCACGCTGCAGAGGCTGCCGAGCTGGAGGCCCTGTGGATCAAGATGGGCAACTGCGTCGGCGGGAACAAAACCCTGTCCCCCATCGGCGTGTATGTCCCCAGTGAGAACAAAACCGCTGTATTCCACATTGATGGTCTGTCTGAGCAGGAAGCCAAAGAGGTTCCTGTGATCCGTGCCCCTTACGACACCGATGTCTATTGCGTTACCTGCAACAAGACCCAGCACGTCAAGGCCGGCGAGCCTATCCCCTTCTGCTGCGGCAGACTGATGGAGATTCTGGACTAAGCGAATATAATTGAGGAAGCGGATAATTCCGCTTCCTCTTTTTTGTGTCCATTCTCTGCAAAACAAAGAAAAGGGGCACATAATGCCCCTCTAGTCTGTTACTTTGTTCTTCTGAAGTGTCTGCTTTGTAGCTATCAGAATATCCGACAAGATTTTTGTTTCCGTTTGGTCACAGTCTGCAATAAGGTCGGAGAGCCAGCTACTAGGCAATGGTTTTGCGGTGGTTGTTTCTCGGCATAGCAATTCATCAACCGAACATCCCAAAGCGTTCAGAATTGAAATGAAGACTTCAAAACTGGGGATAGTAGATCCCGACTCGATATGACTCATGTGAGAAGGCCCAATTCCGACAAGTTCGGACAGCCGTTCTTGGGTGAGGCCTTGCTCCACTCGATTCTGTTTAATTCTTTGACCGATGTCTTTGTAGTCGATTGCCATAAGCTGCTCGCCCTTCTGTATTTTGTGTATACAGGTGTATTGTAAATACAGAACTATAATGTTAAAATGACATGATAGTACAGTTGTGCTTATAAAACAGAACGAGGGCGAATGAATAAAAACGTGCTTCCTTTTTAGCCTTGCTGATTGCCCTGATGATATTATGCCCAAACTTGAACAGGCGATTGAAGATTATTATTCAAACTATTGCATTTGTTACTACTATGTGGGTTCCTTAGTACAAGTATGATATCATACTTGCGCTAAGAAATGGGGTGCAGTTCACTGGTGTGCTTTGATGTTTTTCTATCCGCTTTATCGTCCTTCGTAGTGCAGCGGTATGCCGTATACGGATTCATAGGTGGCCCGGCAGAAGTCCTCTGTCTGGCGCATCAGCTTCTCCCGCGCGTTCTGCCGGGACAGGCTCTCGT
>JBJDYG010000121.1:0-89173 GCA_051867075.1 Faecousia sp.
GACACTTTACACTTAGGAACAGCCATGGTGACACCTCCTTGGTCAAACTGCTTTTTACAGCATTCATTTTGGATCTACTTCTCAAGAAGCTGCTTCAAAGCAGCAAATCGGGGATCGAGCTCCTTCTGGCAATTGCAGGGACCGTCGTTGAGGTTCTTGCCGCAGCGGTGGCAAAGCCCCTTGCAGTCCTCCTTGCACAGCAGCTTGGAATCCAGATTCAGGACAAAAACCGTCCGCACAATGTCATCCAGATCGGCGCTGTCTCCCTCCAGAGGGAATACCCATTCGTCTTCGTTCTCTTCGTCGGCCATTTCCGTAACCAGAACAACGTCAATGGGGAAGTGAACTTCCCGGTCAAAGTCTCTGGCGCAGCGGTCGCAGGTGCCGTGGATGCAGGTGGAAATTTCCCCCGTCATCACCAGAACGCCGGCGGTGTTCCGCACCGTACCCTCCGCCAGAACCGGCTCGGACACGGGGTAGCTGACACCGTAACAAAGATCACTCAGGTCAACACTGGTGGAAAAGGGAACCGACGCGCCCGGACTGTCAATCATTTTGGAAAGCCCCAGCAGCATACTTTTCCCCTCCTCACAGTCGTGCCTAGATATTATATAGGCTTTTGCCCCATTTGTCAAATGATTTTTTTACAAAATCTTTGGGTTTTCCGCAGAAAAAACACAGCATCTTGTGGCAATTGGAAATATGGGAAAAACAGAAAGCGGAAGATAAATGCCGTCATATCATCATACCGGTATGCCTGGTTCTGATGAACTCTGAAAAATCAGCAAAAGCTGACGGCGGGAGAGCTTTCCTCAGAATCAGGCGATTTGCGCAGTGATTATCCGATGCGAACGCCGCTTCCCGGTTCTAATCTCTCTGCCTCGGACATACCATACACCAACCAAGCGCAGGAGCCTTTCTCCTGCCGAGAAGGAGGCTGGCTATGGATCAGATTTATGCAGACATCGCCGCGCGAACCGGCGGCAATATTTATGTGGGCGTGGTGGGGCCGGTGCGCACCGGCAAATCAACGTTGATCAAGCGAATCATGGAGGAACTGGTAATTCCCGGAATTTCCGACCCCTACCGCAAGGAACGGGCCAGGGATGAACTGCCCCAAAGCGGTTCCGGTAAGACCATCATGACCTCAGAGCCGAAATTCGTCCCTGAGGAGGCGGTGGAAATTTCTCCCGACGGCGTAACAAAGCTGCGGGTGCGACTGATTGACTCCGTGGGCTACATGGTTTCCGGCGCGGTGGGGGCAGAGGAGGACGGCGTGCCGAGGATGGTCACCACCCCCTGGTTTGACCATGAGATCCCCATGACGGAAGCGGCGGAGCTGGGGACCAAAAAGGTCATGGAGGGGCACTGCTCCATCGGCATGGTGGTGACCACCGACGGCACCATCACGGAGATCCCCCGGGAGGATTACGTTCAGGCGGAAAAACGGGCGATCACCGATATGCAGAAGACGGGAAAGCCCTTTCTTGTCATCATCAATTCCCGCAATCCGGCAGGGGAGGCGGCGGGAGCGGTCAAAAGCTATCTTCAGAAGGAGTTTTCCGTGGAGCCCATCGTGGCGGACTGTCAGGCATTGGATGCTGAGGGAATCGGAAAGCTGATGAAGGCACTGCTGTATACCTTCCCCATGAGCGAGCTCCGGGTGCACCTGCCCCGGTGGATGGACGCACTGGAGCCGGAGCATCCGGTAAAAGCGGCGCTGTATCAGACGCTGCTGGAAAAGGCCGGGGAAATCCACAACCTGGGGCAGGCAGAAGGGGTACTCACCGGACTGCGGGAGCTGCCTCAGGTGCAGGATTACAGCCTGCGCAGCGTGGATCTGGGAAGCGGGAGCGTAGTGTGTGCCATCGTGTTCCCGGAGGCGCTGTTTTATGAGATCCTGAGCGCCAGAGCGGGAATTCCCATCCGCAGCGACGCCCAGCTGCTGCAGCTGCTGACGGAGCTTTCCAAAATCAAGCAGGAATATGACAAAATTTCCGATGCCCTTTCCGCCGTCAAAGCCACGGGCTACGGCGTCGTAATGCCGGCGGCGGAGGAAATGAAGCTGGAAACCCCGGAGATCATCCGCAAGGGCGGGGCATACGGGGTGAAGCTGAAAGCGGGAGCTCCCTCCATCCATATGGTGCGGGTGGACATCGATACGGAGATCAACCCCATGGTAGGCGACGAAAAGCAGTCTCAGGATCTGGTCAATTCCCTCATGGGGGAGGATCCGGAGAAACTGTGGCAGAGCAATATTTTCGGCAAATCCGTATACGACCTGATTCAGGAGGGACTGACCACCAAGCTGCTGGGAATGCCTGAGGATGTCCGGGACAAATTCCGGGGCACCCTGACGAGGATCGTCAACGAAGGGGCTACAGGTCTGATCTGCCTGATCCTTTAGAAAATCAGGCGTCTATCCGGGTCTTATTTCAAATTACCCCATACCGTCATTCAGCATTTCACATTCTTCTAAACGGATTCCTCCCTTGACATTCCGTTTGTGTGGGGGTAAACTATAAGAAAGTCTCTGAATCCATCGACTGCTCAGAAGCAGTCGATGGATTCGGAGCTTCCGAAGAAAAAAGCAAGGGAGGAACCTGCTTATGTCCATTACCATTGAATATCTCTGGAAAGACCGCAAGCGTCATCTGGGGATGCCCCTTTCCTTTACCCGCTACCAGCTTTCCGAGGACCGGCTGTTTCTGTCCGAAGGGTTTCTGAATATCAAGGATGACGAAGTCCTTCTGTACCGGGTGCGGGACATTGATACCAGACGCAGCCTGTGGCAGCGGATTTTCGGCGTGGGCACCATAACAGTCATGTCCTCCGACAAGACCATGCCAACCCTGGTGCTGAAAAACGTCAAGGATCCCGTTTTCGTCAAGGAGCTGATTCACCGGCAGGTAGAGGAAATGAAGATCAAGCGCCGGGTTCGCTTCGGCGAGATTGCCACTACCAGTTCCGACGATGACCAGGATGATCTGGATGACGACCAGTGATACTTGGGAACCTTCGGCTGAGAGAAAAACTCTCGCTGCCAGCCCTTGCCCTCTTGATAAAAATGAAACATTTTTGTCAAGAAAAAGTATCAGAGCTTCCCTTAGCTTCCCCGCCGCTTTGAAGCGGCGGGGAATTTTTTTCGTGTTCAGAAAAACTTAAGGAAGCTCTGAATAAATTGCCTGCGGCTGAGTGGCGGATCTTTTGCCACATCCGTGCAGTGTAAAAAACGAGAAATACATCCAGTATTCCTTCGTTTTTAACACTTTCGTCTGTGGCAAAATCTCTCGCCATCAGCTCTTGCCGATTTAATCAGAGCTTCCTTAACCTTTTCCCGGTAAAAATAAATGGACAGAACGCTTTACCCCCGGTGGAAATCGTGGTACAATATGATTTACTATTGAAATTAAGGGGAGTCCCTATGAAACGGATCGGCAAACCATTCAAATGGAATTATCCTGCGCTGGCTTTTGCCATGCCCTGCGTGGGAATGCTGTTTGTTATGCTCATCAGCAAATATGAGCCCTTTGGCAAATATTCCATGCTGTATTCGGATATGTACCACCAGTACTATCCCTTCTTTGTGGCCTTTCGCCGGGCAATTCGCAGCGGCAGCGGGCTGCTGTACACCTGGAGTATCGGCATGGGCATGGATTATCTGGGGCTGATCTCTTATTATCTGGCGTCGCCGCTGAACCTGCTCAGCGTGCTGGTGCCGGAAGCCTGGCTGCTGGAATTCTTTTCCCTGCTGGTGCCTGTGAAGCTGGGGCTTGCGGGGCTGTTCTTCGCGATTTTCCTCAAAAAAATCTTCGGTAAGAACGATTTGTCCATTGCGGTGTTCGGAGCGTTTTACGGGCTGTGTGCCTGGGCGCTGGGATATCAGTGGAATGTGATGTGGCTGGACACCTTTGCCCTGCTGCCGCTGGTGGTGCTGGGTATGGTGAGTCTGCTGAAGGAGAAAAAGTTTGTCCTTTACACCCTGACCCTGTTCCTCTCCATCTATTCCAACTACTATATCGGGTTTTTTACCTGCATCTTTGTTTTCCTGCTGTTCTTCGTGTATGAGATCTGCCGCTGGGGCGGGGTGAAAAAGTTTGCCGCCGATTTTGGCAGGATCGCCCTGTTTTCTGTTCTTGCTATCGGCATGAGCGTCATTCTGACCCTGCCGGCGCTGGCGGCGCTGCAAACCACCCAGTCCAGCGTCAACAATTTCCCCACCGGCTTCCGGCTGAATATTGCAAAGGAAAACACCCTCAAAGGACTGTTGGACGCCATGCGGCAGGTGGCAGGGAATATGGGCGGCAGCATTGAGCCCACCTTCAAGGAAGGGCTGCCCAATGTCTACTGCGGCATTTTCAGCATTACGCTGATGTTCCTGTACCTCATGGCGAAGGATGTGAAGCTCCGGGACAAATGCTGTGCCGTGGGGCTGCTGCTGTTTTTCAATGTCAGCTTTATCATCCGGCAGCTGGACTATATCTGGCACGGCTTCCACTTTACCAATATGATTCCCTACCGGTTCAGCTTCCTGTACAGCTTTGTGGTACTGTACATGGCTTACCGGGCCTGGCTGATGCGCAGAAAATTCCGTCCGGTGCAGATCGTTTTCGCGGGGAGTCTGACGGCCGCGGTTCTGGCCTGTTCCAACGAGCTGTTTGAAACCGTGCCGCTGGAGCTGGGAAGCCTGACGCTGAAGGTCCCGCTCTACTTTATATATAATCTGGTGTTTCTGGCGCTGTACCTTGCCGTCATGCTCTTCGGGCAGCTGGAAGTGCCGGTGCCGGAGGAAGCCACGGCGCGGCAGCTGAAGCGTGTCCGGAGCAAGAGAAGCCGCCAGCGTACCCAGGCAAGAATGCTGGCGCTGTCTGTCATGGGTGTGGAACTTATTTCCACGCTGGTGTGCTTTGGGCTGTACTTTCCGGGGACCGGCGTGTCCAATTATCCCAAGGGCACCACCTACACTGCCTCCGTCATCCGCTACATGTACGAGCGGGAGAGGAATAACCTCTTCTTCCGGGCGGAGACCACCCATTCCCAGACGCTGAACGACGGCGCCCTCAACGGCTACAACGGCATTTCCGCCTTCACCAGCTCCGCCAACGTCAGAACCACGGAGTTCATGAAGGCCCTGGGGTACGGGGCGAAAAACACCTATAACCGCTACTGCTTCGAGGAAAGCTCTCCTGTTGCGAACCTGTTTCTGGGAATCAAATATATGATCGAACGGGACGGGAAGGACAAGTCCAGCGCCTATTTCACGGAGGTCAACCACTTTGGGGACGCGTCCCTGCTGGAAAACACCGCCTATCTGCCGCTGGGCTTTCTGGCGGAACCGGAGCTGGCACAGGTGGACTTTTCCTCCAGCACCGGAACCTTCCAATTCCAGAATGAACTGTTCACAGCCGCCACGGGTGTCTCCGGGGAGGTCTGGCACAAGCTGCAGGGAGAGAACCTGACCATCACCGGCAACGGCGTGAACATCACCGAAAGCAATTCCAGCGGTTACTGCAAATATTCAGACTGCGCTACCCGATCCGACGTGACGTATTCCTACACCGCTGACCGGGATGGGTTTCTGTGTATCCATCTGAATCTGCCCAAACGGAATGATTACTATGTCAGCGTGAATGGTATTGAGCTTTACAAGGAAACCATCAGCCTGCCCCAGATGATCGCGGTGGGGGATGTGAAAGCCGGGGATGTGATCGACATCCGCATCAACTGCGACAAGGACGAAAGCAGCACCATGACCCTCAGCGCCGCCATTCTCAATGAGGAGCGGTTCCGACAGGGCTATGAAATTCTGGCGGCATCCACGCTGGAGCTGACCCGATTCAAGTCCACGCTGGTGGAAGGAATCATTGACTGCAACCGGGACGGCCTGCTGTATACCTCCGTCCCGCAGAACGGGAGCTGGAGTGTCAAGGTGGACGGAGCGCCTGCCGAGATTTGTCTGGTAGGGGACTGCATGGTCGCCGTGAATCTGACCCAGGGGACCCATACCGTTCGCCTGACCTATCACAACGCCGCCTTCAGCCTGGGCTGGAAAATCAGTCTCGTCTGCGCCGCCGTTTTCGGCGCGCTGGCGTGGAGCATTTACAAGCCGGACGTGAGCAAGTGGAAAAAAGCAGGGAAGTTTGAGAAATAAAAAACGCTGCCATCCCGAAACCCGGATAGCAGCACAGCGTGTCAAAAAAGCCTCCCAGAGTTTGCCGCGAATGCGGCAAATAAAGTCAAAACCATTTTCTGCCAGGGCGTGTACCTGGCAGAAAATTCTTCTCAGGCTGCAAGTGCGGGAGTTGTGCGCCTTTGGCGCACAAGGAGTGCGCGCAGCAGACTGCAAAGGAAGCTCTGAATAAATCGCCTGCGGCTGAGTGGCGGATCTTTTGCCACATCCGTGCAGTGTTCAAAACGAGAAATACATCCAGTATTCCTTCGTTTTTAACACTTTCGTCTGTGGCAAAATCTCTCGCCATCAGCTCTTGCCGATTTAATCAGAGCTTCCAAAAAATCTGGCGGAAAAGCCCGAAGGGGTTTTTCGACAATCTGCGCTGCCATCCCGAAACCCGGGATGGCAGCGTGCTTTACCGTATTGCCTGGGTAATGGTCCCTCCGCCGACCACCAGATCCCCCTGATACACAACCACCGCCTGTCCCGGGGTGACGGCGCGCTGAGGGGCGTCGAATTCTACCCGGGCAAAGCCATCCGCTTCGGGATACACGGTGCCGGGCTGCTCTGTCTGGCTGTGGCGGGTTTTGACGGTTACTTTGACCGGCTCCGTCAGCTCCGGGAAGGGGTACCAGCTCCAGTCCTTTGCCCGCAGGGCAGAGGAAAACAGTGCTTCATTCGGCCCTACGGTGACGGTGTTCTTCTGCATATCCTTGCCGCAGACGTACACCGGCGCCCCCATGGCAAGCCCGAGCCCCTTGCGCTGCCCCAGTGTGTAGCACACCGCGCCCCGGTGGGTGCCCACCACGCTGCCTGCTTCATCCAGAAAATCTCCGGCGGGGTAACGCTTGCCGGTGTAGCGTTCCAGAAACGCCGTGTAATCCCCGTCCGGCACAAAGCAGATGTCCTGAGAGTCGTGCTTCCGGGCGTTGACGAAGCCGTTTTCCTCTGCAATGCTTCGTACCTCCTGCTTGGTCAGACCGCCGAGAGGGAACCGGATGTGGGCGAGCTGGTACTGGTTCAGACAGGCGAGGAAATAGGTCTGATCCTTGGCTCTGTCCGCCGCCTTATATAATAGGTATCTGCCGCCCTCTTTTTGGATCCGGGCGTAATGGCCGGAGGCCACACAGTCGCAGCCCAGCTCCAGCGCCCGGCGGAGCAGCCGGTCAAACTTCAGGTACCGGTTACAGTCAATGCAGGGGTTGGGTGTACCGCCGCATTCGTAGCAGCTGACAAATTTTCGAATGACCTGATTCTCGAAATCATCCTTGAAATTAAAAACGTAATGGGGGATCCCCAGACGTCTGGCGACGCTGCGGGCGTCCTCCACATCATCCAGGCTGCAGCAGGTGTGCCCCTTTTCCTGTCCAAGCATTTCGTTGTCATACAGCCGCATGGTGGCGCCGATGCAGCTGTAGCCCGAGCGCAGCATCAAAAAAGCTGCCACGGAGCTGTCTACGCCGCCGCTCATGCCAATCAGCGCCTTTTTGCCGTCCATGAAATTCCTCCCATAGCTTATTTACATTGGCAGTAACGATTCATCTGTACCCCAAATCACTCATAGGAATGATCGTTTCGCAAATCAGTGGAAAGTGGAGAGTTGATGGTATTTCCTTCGGAAAGGATTTCAATCAGTCGCAAAGCAACATCCTAAGGAAGCTCTGAATAAATCGCCTGCGGCTGAGTGGCGGATCTTTTGCCACATCCGTGCAGTGTTCAAAACGAGAAATACATCCAGTATTCCTTCGTTTTTAACACTTTCGTCTGTGGCAAAATCTCTCGCCATCAGCTCTTGCCGATTTAATCAGAGCTTCCCTAACTTTCAGGCTTCCGCTTTCCAATCAAACAGACGCGCTTACGGCAGCCATCCCAGCATAAACGATTGTTTAGGCGGGAGATTCAGGTGCAGCTGAATCGTTACCATTGGAGTATATCAGCGCGGGATTGGAAAGTCAACGGAGAAATCCTGCCAGAAAAAAGAAAAAGAATGACAAATTTACAGCCAAAAAAGAATGCCTTTACCGGATTTTATAACAGAAGCGGTATAATATGGTGGAAAAACGTGCAAGAAGAACCTTCCTGTAAAAACAAAGAGTAACAAAAATGTAATTTTTTTCAAAAAAGGGGTTGCAATTTGTAAACACCTCTGTTATAATACGGTTACTTACATAAGAGCAAAGGAGTAAGTAGCTATGAAAAAGAGAATTGTATGCGTGTTATTAACTCTGATCATGCTGGTCAGCCTGGTGCCTGCCACCGCTCTGACCGCATCTGCCGCTGCCATGAAAACCAGCGAAGCGGCGATCACGATTATGAAGAAATTGACTCCCTTTGTGGAAGAGTGCTATCAGGTTGGCAGTACGAATGAGTTCCGCATCGGTTACGGGACAGTCTGCAGCGAGGATGGGCACAAGGTTACATATAAAAACGGCAAAGTAACCATCGTGGAGGGACATGAGACTCACGCTGTCACCCAGACACAGGCTGACCAGGCTCTGCGTAAGGTGATTCTGGATCTGGACGCGAAGGTCAACTCCTTTGCCTCCTCCAATGGCCTGACGCTGTCCCAGTGCCAGCACGACGCACTGGTTCTGTTCTCCTTTAACGCAGGAGATTCCTGGATGAGCGGCAGTGGTGTTGTGAAGAACGCCATTGTCAGCAAAGCCGGCACCAACGACCTGCTCAATGCCATGGCAAATTGGGCCAATGATCCTGCCAGCCTCTGGAAGCGGATGGTCGAAGTCAACATGTACAAGAACGGCGTGTACTCCGATGTAGTGCCCAGCAGCTTTGGCGTGGTTACCTATAATGCCAACGGCGGCACTCTGGCTCAGGGTAACGGCAGCCAGTATGCCATGCTCTATGACATCACCAAGACGGTCAGCCACATTCCCGCTCCCACCAAGAGTGGTTATGTGTTCATGGGCTGGTATACCAAGGACAGCGACGGCAAGCTGGTTCCTTCCCTGACATGGGAAAGCAACGGTAAGACCCTTTACGCCAACTGGCAGAGCGTTGACGTGACGCCCAACAGCGGTGCCGGCAAAATGAATAAGATCACCGAAACTCTGGTGCTGGATCAGCTGGCGACCAAGAATGTCTACAGCATTCCCAGCAAGGACGGCGAGGTTGTCCGCAGGATCGACCCGGAGAAGGAAACCAAGTTCAATGCCGTCAGAGACTTTATTGACAGCAACGGCAAGAGATGGTGCAAGCTGTCCGGCGATAAGGAATGGGTTCTGGTTGACTCCGTTGCTCTGGATGATTCCGGCGAGTATACCGGTGCGAAGCTCAATGTGACCGTCACCGTCACCAACGCTTACGTCAACAGACGTGCCAGCGCCAGCGCTTCCAGCGCGCTGACCGGCTCCTACACTGTAGGCGCGAAGCTGAAAATCGTTGCAACCAACGACGCCAAGACCTGGGGCCAGGTGGAGGAGAACGGCGTAACTGTGGGCTGGGTTGCCCTGATGTACACCAACTGGAGCACCGTCTATGACGGCTCCGCTGCCAGCGACGCCAACAACACCACCCCCATTGCCACGGCTACCGTTACATACAACGGCTATCTGAATGTCCGCAGCGATCCGGGCACCGACAACAAGATCGTCGGCGGCTACGCGAAGGACGCCACCGTTAACATTTTTGAGATCCGCACCGTCAACGGTCACCGCTGGGGCCGTACCACCTCCGGCTGGATCTGCCTGACCTATACCAGAGTGGTCATGCTGACCGACAAGGCTGTATCTGATCAGGGCGCTTTGGCATATGCCTTCACCGGCAAAATTGTCAACGGTCCTGCCGAATTCCATGTGGAGCCCGGCTATAACACCAATACGACCGGCGATGAGCTGGATGACGGCACTGCCGTTACCGTTACCAACCTGGCCGCAGCCGACGGCCGTACCTGGGGCAAGGCAAACTGGACGGTTGAGGAAAAGGATTCGGACGGCAAGATCAAGAAGGTCGCCAAGACCGGCTGGATTCCCATGTGCGGTATTGCTGCAGACGGCTCCGCCATATACGGTACGGACGGCAGCGTGATGATCGATCCTGTCAAGTTTACCGTCGTAAGCGACGAGCTGAATGTCAGATTGGGCTTCAACTCCAGCTTGGAATTTGTCGGCAGCGCTTCTGAATTCATCTTTAAGCTCACCAAGGGCGTTGAGGTTGAGGTTTACTATGTCGCTCTGTACGGCGAAGATATCTGGGGTTATATCCAGGGGTATCAGAACGGTTCGCTCACCGTCTACGGCAATGGCTTTATCAACCTGGCTTCCAAGTATGTCAAGCGTTCCCAGGAGGTTACCATTGATAGTGGCACCAGCGAAGCTGCCATCGGCACCGGCACGGTCGTTAATGCGGATTCCGTGCGTGTGCGTATGACCGGCGCTCTGTACGGTCAGCCTCTGGGCAGCATCGACCGCGGCACCAGGGTGGCTGTTCTGGAAGAGAAGGATGGCTGGTACAGAATCGACTATGATCTGGACAGCAACCCCGAAACCGACAGCTGGATTTACGGCCAGTATCTGGAAGTCCAGATGGGCGTTGTGGATACCAGCGGAACCACCGGCAGCAGCGGCACTGTCCAGAAGACCGACGGTACCGGCACCGGCATCATCGCCAACACCTACGCCGGCGTCAACGTCCGCAGCGGCGCGGGCATCGGCAATGGCATCGTTGGCAAGATGCTCAACGGCACCCAGGTGGAGATCCTGGAGGTCAAGACCGTTGGTACTGCCAAGTGGGGCCGTGTGACCCAGGGCTGGATCTGCATGGATTACGTCACCATGATCAGCTACAGCGATATTCCCTCCGGTACCACCGGCACCGACAGCAGCAAGGGTACCGCAGTGGATTCCTTCGATGAGGTTGAAAAGACCACTACCACCGCTGTTTACACCGGCTATATGCTGAAGAACGCTACCGTTTACAAGACGCCCAATCCGAATCTGGAGGACAATGAAGTCCGTACCATCGGCTCCGGCGAGAACATCACCATCCATGAGCTGACAGCTGTTACCCTGGAGATTTACGAGGGCAGCAAGACCGATAAAACCGAAGATGAAAACAAGGTCAACGATGTTGAGACCGTCGTGAAGCAGACCTCTTACTGGGCCCGGATCAATGACGGCTGGGTCAAGGATCCTCAGGAATGCATCCAGCTGAATGGTCTGGACGAGAAGGTCCACACCGTCACCGGCGCTTCCAACCTGAATGTGGCTTCCGCTCCAAACGACAGTCCCACCGACTCGACCGTCGGCGCGCTGGCCAGACTGAGAATGGGCGATCAGGTTCCCGTTACCGAGCTGAAGATCTACAAATACGCGGGAGAGAGAAAGCTCACTGTCTGGGGCCGTGTGGAAACCAGCGACGGCATCGTCGGCTACTGCGATCTGAGCTACATGTCCGAAGGCGCTCTGTATGAGAAGGAAGAGGAGCCCACCACCGCTCCCACTACCCCTGCTCCCATTATCGGCAGCAGCGGCAACACCGGCGACGGCGGTTTCGTAGGCACCGGCGGCTATAAGTACACCGGCAAGGTCATCAACACCTCCTCTCTGAACGTCCGTGTCACGCCTTCCACCACTGCGGCGAAGGCCACCACCCTGAAGGGCGACGCAAACCTGGTGATTTACGAGACCAAGATCTCCGAGGACATGGCCTGGGGCCGCTGCGACGCAGGCTGGGTTTACCTGTACTACGTTGACATGACTCCCGCCAGCGGCAGCGCCATCGATGCCCGGGTGGTGTTCAATGACAACACCATTATCTATACGGATAATGCCTGCTCCGGCACCGCGGGTACCTACTCCCGGATGGCTGTTATCGACATCTACGAGTACGTCGGCGACATGGCCCGCACCGATCTGGGCTGGGTCAGCACCGGTAACCTGCTGTAATACAGCATCCCATATCCCCGCGGGAAACCGCGGGGATATTTTTCTTGCCAGTACGGCGGGGATGTGTTATGATATCCGCAACTGTAATTGGGAGGTATCCAACATGAGCTACGCTGACGAACTGTACAAGAAAACCTGCAGGGATATTCTGGAAAACGGCTTTTCCGACGAGAAGCTGGAAGTCCGTCCCCATTGGGCGGACGGAACGCCTGCCCATACCATCAAGAAATTCGGCGTGGTGAACCGCTATAACCTTGCCGAGGAATTTCCCATCATGACCCTGCGGCGCACCTACTGGAAAAGCGCCGTGGACGAGCTGCTGTGGATCTGGCAGAAGAAGTCCAACCGCATTGCCGATCTGGGCAGCCACGTCTGGGACGAGTGGGCAGGGGAGGATGGCACCATCGGCAAAGCCTACGGCTACCAGTTGGGCATCAAGCACCGGTATAAAGAGGGCATGTTCGATCAGGTGGACCGGGTGATTTATGATTTGAAGCACAATCCTGCCTCCCGCCGAATCCTGACCAACATTTACAATTTTGAAGATCTTCACGAAATGAACCTCTATCCCTGCGCTTACTCCATGACCTTCAACGTCACCGGCGACACACTGAACGCCATCCTCAATCAACGCTCTCAGGATATGCTGACTGCCAACAACTGGAATGTGGTGCAGTACGCTGTGCTGACTCACATGATGGCACAGGTGGCGGGGCTGAAGGTAGGCGAGCTGGTCCACGTCATTGCGGATTGTCACATCTACGACCGGCATGTTCCCGCCGTGAAGGCCATGCTGGAGCTGGAGGGCTTTGACGCACCCAAGTTCAGGATGGACGAGAGCATCACCGATTTCTACGCTTTTACCAAGGATTCCTTCATGCTGGAAGATTACCGGTATCATCCCTTTGATTTTGAGATTCCCATGGCAATTTGAGGTTAGACTATGGAACTGATCGTAGCGGTTTATGACGACTGGGGCATTGGAAAAGACGGCACCCAGCCGGTAGCCCTGTCCGCCGACCGGAAATTTTTCCGGGCGACAACCCGGGGCGCGATGGTGATTGCGGGCAGACGCACCATTGAGGATTTTCCCGGAAAGCAGCCCCTGCCGGGGCGGATCAACGTGGCGCTGACCAGGCAGGAAACCGAAATTCCCGGTTTCACCGTCTGCCGCAGCCCGGAGCAGGCCCTTGCGCTGGCAAAGGACGCCGAACGGTGCTTCGTCATCGGCGGCGGCAGCGTCTATAGGCAAATGCTTCCCTACTGCGATGCCGCCTACGTAACCAAAGTTCACGCGGCGCCAAAGTCCGACACTTTTTTTCCCAATCTGGACGAGGACGCGGCGTGGTATCTCGCGGAAATTCTGCAGTCTGGCGAGGAAAACGGAATCGCCTACGAAATGTGTTTGTACAAGAGGAAAACCGCGTAAAAAAACGCTGCCGCTCCGGTTGATTCGGAGCGGCGGCATTTTTTCATTGTCAGCGCCTCTTTTTGGATGCAGCTTTCGCTGCGGACTTTTTCGCCGGGGGGTTGGGCGTGCTCCGTTTCCCGGAAGGCTTCGCGCCTGCTCTGGGAGGACAGGAGGACTGCCCGCCGGCTTTGGGCGGCACCGCCCGGATCAGGCATTTGGGGCCGGAGCCGATCAGATCCTCCCGGTGGGCGGCGGTCAGCGCCTCCCGCACCAGATAGTAATTTTTGGGATTCCGGTATTGGATCAATGCCCTCTGCATGGCCTTTTCATGGGGATCGGTGGGAACGTAGACCCGGTCCATGGTGCGCGGATCAAGGCCGGTATAGTACATCACCGTGGAGAGGGTGGAGGGGGTGGGGTAGAAGTCCTGCACCTGTTCCGGGTTATAGCCCATATCCCGGATATACTCGGCCAGCTCTACAGCCTCCTTCATGGTGGAGCCCGGGTGGCTGGACATGAGATAGGGGACAAGGTACTGATTCATGCCGTATTGCCTGTTCAGGGCGAAATACTTTTCCACAAACCGGTTGTACACCGCATTGCGGGGCTTGCCCATCCGGGAAAGGACGGCATCGGATACATGCTCCGGCGCAACCTTCAGCTGACCGGAAATATGGAACTGCACCAGCTCCTTGAAAAACGTGTCCTTCTGATCTGCCAGCAGATAGTCAAAGCGGATACCGCTGCGGACGAATACCTTTTTCACCCCGGGGATCTTCCGCAGCTTACGCAGCAGCGCCACATAGTCCGAGTGGTCGGCGTTCATGTTTTTGCAGGGAGTGGGGTACAGGCACTGCCGTCCGCCGCAGGCTCCTTTGGTGAGCTGCTTTTCGCAGGCCGGATGCCGGAAATTTGCGGTGGGGCCGCCCACATCGTGGATATAGCCCTTGAAATCCTTGTCCTTCACCATGCGCTCTGCTTCTTTCAGAATGGAGGCATGGCTCCGGGTCTGAATGATCCTGCCCTGATGGAAGGTCAAAGCGCAGAAGGAGCAGGCGCCGAAACAGCCACGGTTGGAAACCAGACTGAATTTGACCTCCTCAATGGCGGGCACGCCCCCGGCCTTTTGGTAGCTGGGGTGATAGGTGCGGCAATAGGGAAGATCATAAACGGCATCCATTTCCCCGGTGGTCAGAGGCTTCTGGGGCGGATTCTGCACCACGAATTCTTTGCCGCAGGGCTCCGCCAGCCGCTTGGCGGTGAAGGGATCGCAGTTGCCGTACTGGATCTTGAAGCTCTCGGCGTACCGCCGCTTGTTTGTCTTCAGCTCGTCAAAGGCAGGCAGAACAATGGTGGGCAGACTGTCGTCCAGCTCTGTGGTTTTAAATACCGTACCGTCCACATAGGTGATGTCCTTCACATCCAGCCCGGAATTCAGTGCGTCGGCGATTTCCACAATGGAGCGTTCGCCCATACCGTACATGAGAAGATCGGCCTGGCTGTCTAACAGAATGGAGCGCTTCATGCTCTCAGACCAGTAGTCGTAGTGGGAAAGCCTCCGCAGACTTGCCTCAATGCCGCCGATGAGAATGGGCACATCCTTGTAGGTTTGCCGGATGAGGTTGCAGTAGACGATGGTTGCGTAGTCCGGACGCCTGCCCATGACGCCGCCGGGGGTGAAGGCGTCGGTTTTCCGGCGGTGTTTGGTGACGGAATAGTGGTTCACCATGGAGTCCATATTGCCGCCGGACACCAGAAAACCCAGCCTGGGGCGGCCGAACACGTCAATGGACTTAGGATTTTTCCAATCCGGCTGGGAGATGATGCCGACGCTGTAGCCGTGGCTTTCCAAAACCCTGCTGATAATCGCGTGGCCGAAGGAAGGGTGGTCAACGTAAGCGTCGCCGATGACGTAGACAAAATCGCAGGCTTCCCAGCCCCGGGAAAGCATTTCCTGTTTGGTTATGGGCAGAAATTCCATGTGCTGCCTCCTGATACTAGTTTTTCATAAAACGTGTAAATTCCGTTTTATACTGATATTCAATTAAAAACTTTCATTCGTCAGAATTGAAGTTTTTAATATGAAGATCATAATGAGACGGGTTTTCATGATTTTCTATCCCAAAAATCATGAAAACGACAACGCCAAAGGTGGTGTCTTTCTGATAAAACTTTATAGTTTTATCAGAAAACAGTATTATAAGACCGCGGTCTCGCGGTCAGCGGCATCGCCGCTAAAACCGTAGTCCATACATTTCTCGCCGCCACTGGCGGCCTGCGCGATAAGCGCAGGATAAAATGGTATGAACCATTTTATCGAGAAATAGTATGAAAACGTGTTTTCTACAGTATAGCAGACTTTTCGGGGAAAGGGAAGTGGAAAAAACAGCCCCGGCACGGGGGTGCCGGGGCTGCGGTCAATTTTGCCTGTATTCGGTATTTTGCGGTTACTTCCGTTCCAGCTTTTTCTTTTTCCCGTCTGGGCCGACGATGTAGGTATTTTCCAGCTGGCCTACCAGATTGGCTTTGACGGAATCAATGTAGATCCGCCGCAGCTTGTCCCGCTCCGTCAATTCCTCCGGGGTCAGGCCCTCCGCTTTTGCTTTCTTTGTCAGAACGTTGATTCTGGCGATGACTTCGTCCATTTTCATAAGCTACCTCACACATAGCGGTGGATGACCACCGAAATTCTGTCCTTTTTCGTCCGTCCGCTGACACTTGTCAGCCTGATTTTCCCCAGTCCCCGGACGGAGATCTTAGCGCCCACCGGGACGGGTTTGTCCGGCTTTTCGCAGGGCAGACCGTCAATGGCGGCTTTCCCTGCGGCAACATACTGGGCGGCCAGACTCCGCCCGATGCGGAAGCCCGAGGAAATCACGCTGTCCAGACGCATGGATGCCAGGGTGTCCCGGATCTCCTTTACTTCCGGCGCCGGGATATTGGCGTCTGTCAGAGGAATTCGGGTCAGATGCAGCTTTGTCCGCCCGGCGGAGGTGAAATTCTGCTGAAGATAGGGGGCAATTTCCGCCGTGACGAAAAAATCGCAGCTGCCCTTGTCCACGCAGATATCCCCTACGGTTTCCCGTCCGATGCCCGCGCCCATCAGCGCCCCGAGAAAATCCCGGTGGCTGGGGCTGTCGCCCTGAAAAAACGCGGCCCTCAGGCACACGCAGGGACTGTCCTCGCTGTTCAGAGCGCTGCTGTCCAGATAGTCGGGAAGATAGACCAGCATTTTCCGCTCGGCGTCGTCATAACCGCCGAAGGTGTACAGTCCCTCCGGTTCCCCAAAGAGGTATTTTGCCATTTCCAGTTCCCGGGGGGAGAGAAAGCAGGTGCTGGCGGGAATATTTTTCCGCATCCCCCCGTTTATTTTGTCCCAAAGCTTTGCCAGAAGCAGCCTGTCCCCGGCAGATTGGGCGATTTTTTCAATGTTGCTTCGATCCATGCTATCACCGCAGTATAGTATAGCATATCTTTTCCATGGTGGGAAGAAGTTTTTCTTGTATGACGGGAAGTTGTGGAGTATAATAGAGGGAAAAATGGAACCCTTTTGCGGATGGGGTGGATTTTGCACTGCACAGAAAGGAAACAGCCATGGTAATTGGAATCATCGGCGGCGGCGCGTCGGGGATGGCGGCGGCGCTGTCCGCTGCGGAGAACGAAAACGCACAGGTCATCCTCATGGAGCGGCAGGCCCGGGTGGGGCGGAAGCTCCAGGCCACCGGCAACGGGCGCTGCAATTTATCGAACCTCCGTGCGGTGTCCGGCGGCTATCACGGGGAACACCCGGATTTTGCGGGGTTCGCCATCCGGCAGTTTTCCCCGGAAGGGTTGCTGGCGTGGTTTCGCAGTCTTGGCCTGTTCACCGTGGCGGAGGATTCCGGGCGGGTGTACCCCTACTCCGATCAGGCCAATTCCGTGGTGGATGTGCTTCGGTTTGCACTGGAAAAGCCGAATATCCGGGTGATGCTGGGCTTTGAG
The DNA here is from genome assembly GCA_051867075.1 of Faecousia sp. Classification (GTDB taxonomy): domain Bacteria; phylum Bacillota; class Clostridia; order Oscillospirales; family Oscillospiraceae; genus Faecousia. The sequence goes on from JBJDYG010000121.1 coordinate 17,468, forward strand.
GTGGAAAAAGTAAAGAAAACCCCTTCCGGCTTCCGGGCCATGTCCAAAGAGGGCGCGGTGGAATGTGACAAGCTTATCATTGCCTGCGGCGGCCTTGCGGGGACAAAGCTGGGAGGCAGTATGTCCGGTTATCAGCTGCTGCGCAGTCTTGGTCACCGCTGCACCAGGCTGCGTCCTGCCCTGGTGCAGCTCAAAAGCAGCTGGAGCGGCGTGGCGGGGCTGAAGGGCGTTCGGGCAAACTGCCGTGCGGCGATCCTCCGCGACGGAGAATTGTTCTCGGAAAGCACCGGGGAGCTGCAGTTTACCCAGTACGGTCTCAGCGGGCCGGTGATTTTTGAAGTCTCCCGGGATGTCTGTCAGGGCGGGGGAGTGTGGCTGTGCCGGCTGGATTTTCTCCCGGAAATTGACGAAGAAACCCTGAGAACCGAATTGGCACGGCGCAGGAATACCGGCCTTCCCGCCTCGGAGCTGCTCACCGGGATCCTTCACAACCGCCTTGGTCGGGTGCTGACCCAGGCGGCGGGGATTTCCGCCGCCTGTGGGATCGCCGCCCTTTCCGACGATGAATTGGATCAGGCTGTCCGGGCGGTGAAGGAATTTGACGTGTCTTTGACCGAGCCTATGGGTATGGACTGCGCCCAGGTAACCGCGGGGGGCATCCTGACATCGGAATTTGACGAAAGAACCATGGAAAGCCGCCTTGTCCCCGGGCTGTACGCCTGCGGGGAGGTGCTGGACATTGACGGCGACTGCGGCGGCTATAATTTGCAGTGGGCGTGGAGCTCCGGCCGTCTGGCCGGGCGCAGCGCCGGAAGGAGCGGCACATGATCCGACTTCACGATATATCCCTGCCCCCGGAGCACAATATGCACCAGCTTCAGTTCGAGGCGGCGCGGATGCTCCGGGTGCCCAATTCCAAAATTCGCGATGTGCGCATTGTCCGCCGCAGTGTGGATGCCCGGAAGAAGCCCGATGTGCGCATCATCTACACCATTGACCTGGCGGTGGAGGGCAGCGAGAAGAAAATCCTGAAGCAGAGCGGCTGCAGGAAAGCGTCCATCGCCCCGGTCTCCGGCTATCAGCCGCCCAAATCCGGCTGCCTGCCGGAAAAACGCCCGGTTGTGGTGGGTTTCGGCCCTGCGGGGATGTTCGCGGCTCTGATATTGGCGCTGGCAGGCTGGAAGCCGCTGGTGCTGGAGCGGGGCGAGGATGCTGTGTCCCGCCATGCGAAGGTGGAGAAATTCTTTGAGACCGGCGTGCTGGACGCAAAAAGCAACGTCCAGTTCGGCGAAGGCGGCGCGGGCACCTTCTCCGACGGCAAGTTGAACACCGGGGTGAATAACCCCAGGATCGGCTGGATCCTGGAGCAGTTCGTGGAGGCAGGAGCGCGGGAGAATATTCTCTATGACGCCAAGCCCCATGTGGGCACCGACGTGCTGCTCAGCGTTGTGCAGAATCTGCGCAAACGGATCATCGCACTGGGCGGCGAGGTGCGGTTCAACACCCAGGTTACCGGGCTGTGCGCGGAAAACGGCTGCCTCACCGGACTGAAAACCGCCGATGGCGCTGTCATTCCCTGCGACCGGGCGGTGCTTGCCATCGGACACAGCGCCCGGGATACCTTTGAAATGCTGGATGGTTTCGGGATTCCCATGGAGCCGAAGCCCTTTGCCATGGGGGTACGCATCGAGCATCAGCAGTCCGCCATAGACCGGAGCCAGTACGGAGCGGAGAATCCCGCACTGCCTCCGGCGGACTACAAGCTGGTGGAGCATCTGGAAAATGAAACGGTATACACCTTCTGCATGTGCCCCGGAGGCTATGTGGTGGCGGCAGCCAGCGAGGAAGGCCGGGTGGTCACCAACGGCATGAGCTATGCCGACCGGGATGGAGAAAACGCCAACGCGGCGCTGTTGGTGACGCTGAACCCTGCCGACTTTCCCTATGAAGGGGTCCTCGGCGGTATGCGCTGGCAGCGGGAAATTGAGGAAAGGGCCTATCATGTCAGCGGCAGCTACCGTGCCCCGGCGCAGAGGGTAGGCGATTTTCTCGCGGGAAAGCCAAGCAGCGGCGCAGGCGGAGTAAAACCCACTTACCGCCCGGGGGTACAGTGGTGTGATCTGCACAGGGTGCTCCCGGAGAAGATTACCGGCGCCATCGCCCAGGCGCTGCCCCGGCTGGACGGAAAGCTGAAGGGCTTTGCCGACCCGGACGCGGTCATGACGGCACCTGAGACCCGCAGCTCTTCCCCGGTTCGGATCCTCCGGGACAAACAGAGACAGTCCCGGCTGCGGGGGCTGTACCCCACCGGGGAGGGGGCAGGCTATGCCGGGGGCATCATGTCCGCCGCCGTGGACGGTATTATGACAGCGGAAGCAATTCTTTTGGAGGAAACCTATGAACGAGAAGCAGATCAATAAATGGCTCCGCCGCCGCTTCAGCCCCATCGGCTGGGCGCTGGTAGGCTACTTCGTCCTTTTGAATGTCATGGTTGCCACAGCAATGGCAGGCGACGTGATGATCGGATATCTGCGGGCCTTTGCCGCAGGAAACTTCCAATATATTCCTGACACGAATGCCCTCAGCGCAAACGCCTGGGGATATATCGCCGCTATCCCTGCCGCCCTGATCGTTTTGTATGCCTGGAAGGGTGGAGAATTCTGGAAAACGGAGGTTCTGGCAAAGGAAAAACCGATGAAGCCGGGAATCCTCGCCTGCATGCTGTGCCTGTGCGCCGGGTCGCAGATGGTCAACTCCATTTGGATCAGCCTGCTGGAACTGATTTTGAATCCCTTCGGACTGTCCGCCGTCGGAATTCTGGAAACTGTCTCCGGCAGCGCGGACACTTTCAGCATGTTCCTGTATTCCGCGCTTCTGGCGCCCGTCGCGGAGGAACTGATGTTTCGGGGCTTCGTTCTGCGGACACTGCGCCCCTACGGCAAGCGGTTCGCGGTCTTTGGCTCCGCGTTCCTCTTTGGCCTGTTCCACGGAAATCTCCTGCAGACGCCCTATGCCTTCCTGATGGGACTGGTGCTGGGGTATGTGACGGTGGAATATTCCATCGGCTGGGCGGTGGTGATCCATATGTTCAACAATCTGGTGCTGGCGGATCTGCTGGCCCGGCTGACGGCGCATCTGCCGGAGGTCGCGGTGTCCGGGATCAATCTGGCAATTTTCGGCAGCTGCTTTGCGGCAGGGCTGGCAATCCTGATTTCCCGGCGGCAGGAAATCCGGGAGTATAACCGCAGTGAATGGATGGATCGTCGGTGCTTGAAATGCTTCTTCGGGAACGCCGGCGTTATCGTGCTGATGGTGCTGATGCTGATTAATATGATTGTGATGCTGTTTGCTTGAGAAAAATACGGTTTATCTCAACCTGCGAAAGAGAATGCAATACCGCTGTGCAAAGATGACAAAAATCCCCCGGAAAAACCGGGGGAATTCTTATGCTCTTTTCGTATCAACCATTTTCTTTACACTCTGGCCATCACGACCACGGCCAGAATGATCTGAACAGCCAGAATCAGGGGGATCCCGATGGTGAACTTGGGATGCTTTGTCTTGTGGCGCACCGTGTACATGCCGATCAGGCTGCCGACGCTTCCGCCCAGCGCGGCCACGGTCATCAGTGTGGCCTCCGGGATGCGCCAGAGGTTTTTCTTCGCTTTGAACTTGTCCACCAGCATAAGCAGAAAACCGGCGGCATTGATTATAAGGAGGTAAAGAAGGAGAAGCTCTTTCATACTGATTTCCTTTCGGGAGGGATTTTTGTGAAAAAAGTGTGGATCTTGTTGGTATTTTCAATGTTTTTGTGGGGCTGCGCCAGGGAGGAAACCATGGAAACCGTGTCGGACGATATTGTACAGCCGGTGATGGCACAGCCGGGGGAAATCTCCGTGCGCCTGCCGGACAACGCCGTGGCGCCGGTGCTGGAAAGCGACTCGGAGCAGGTCTATCTCAGCGAGGACTATGAGATCATCATCGAAACCGTCAGCGGCGGAGACTTAAGCGCCACCATTCAGCGGCTGTCCGGCTACCCTGCGGAAAATCTGACGGTGATGGAAACAGAGCGGGACGGGGTGAAGCGGTATGATTTCGTCTGGGCCGCGGCAGGGGAAAACGGGGATCTTCTGGGCAGGGCGGTCATTCTGGATGACGGAAGCTACCACTACTGTATGTCCGTCCTCCGGGACGCGGATACCACGGAAACCTCCCAAATCGTGTGGCGGGATGTATTCGAGTCATTCCGGCTGATTTGATTCCGGCTCGCCGTACTGCTCCATGGTTTCCCGGCACAGCTGCCGGCACTGATCGATGACGCTCTGGGGGTACAGAATCCTGGCCTTGCTGCCGAAGCCGATGACCCAGCTTAAAAACATGGGGGACACCGCCACGTTGACGGTAAAGACAAAATGGCTTTCGTCATCGGGGATCAGAAGGATGTCCCTGCCGAAACGGTCTACCACCACATTGATGAGGCTGCGGTGAAACCGCAGCTTCACGGTGGTTTCCTCACCGGAGAACATCTGGAACAGCCGTCCCGCGTGCTCCACCAGCGCTTTCCCGGTGAGCTCCGGGCAGGGTGTCCGGTTTTCCTCCGTCAAACGGATGTCGCTCATGCGGTCGACGCGGTAGGAGGTGATGCCGTGGCGGGAGGAGTGGGCCAGAAGATAGCAGTTTTCGTTGTCCTGGCACAGGCCGTAGGGACTTGCCTGATAGCCCCGGTCACGGTATTTCCGCTTTCCGCCCAGATCCCAGTCAAAATAGCGGAAGGCGATCTGTTTGTTCTGCGCGATGGCTTCCTGAATGGCGTCCACATTATAGTAGATGCTTTCGTTCATGCTTTTGACCCGCCCGGAGACCAGTACGTCCCGTCGCATGAGCTTCGCGTCATAGACGCTGCACTGGCTGCACAGCTTTTCGATCAGCTCCCGGGATTTTTTCTCCGTGAGAAACCGGCTGGACTGGACGGCGTCAATGAGCAGCTTCAGCTCCGGCAGTTCAAAATTCCGGGAGGCAATGTAGTAGCCGCCGTTTTTTCCGTGGACGGAGACAATGTCCACGCCGTAATCCTGCAGTGCCGCGATGTCCGAGAATACAGTCTTGCGGTCACAGACAATGTTATGCCGGGTTTCCAGCATGGACAGCAGCTCAGAAGTTCTCACCGGGTGATCCTGGTGAGAATTTCTTTGCAGATAGTCCAGAATGTAAAATATTTTCAGCTTCTGGTTATCGGACTTGGGCATGAAGATCCCTCCCGTGTCTGTTTTCCGCATTATATCACATTCCCATTGCCGGGGGAAAGAGGAAATTTGCTTTTTGTTTCGGAATGTGCTATAATGTCCAAAAAGGAGGGATCGTTTTGGGTTATTTTGGCTGTCACCTGTCTGCTAGCGGCGGCAATGCGGCAATGGTCAGGACGGCGCTGTCCATCGGGGCGAATACCTTCGCGTTTTTTACGAGAAATCCCCGGGGCAGCAAGGCAAAGAAAGAGGACCCCGCAGATGCGGCAGAAGCAGCGGCAATGCTGGAAGCGCATCATTTTGGCAAACTGGTTGCCCACGGGGCGTATACCATGAACCTGTGCACCGCCGACCCGGAGGCAAGAGCCTTTGCCGCAGGGGTTCTGGAGGACGATTTGCGGCGCATGGCCTGTCTGCCCGGGAATTTCTACAATTTCCATCCCGGCAGTCATGTGGGGCAGGGGACGGATGCCGGCATCGGTTTTATTGCCGCCGCCCTGAAAAGCGCTCTGCGCCATGATTACCCGGTGACGGTGCTGCTGGAAACCATGGCGGGCAAGGGCAGCGAGATCGGCGGACGGTTTGAAGAGCTGAGGGCCATTATAGACGCTGTGGGAAGCGGCAATGTGGGGGTGTGTCTGGACACCTGCCATGTCTACGACGGCGGGTATGACATTGTAAACGACCTGGACGGCGTGCTGGCGGAATTTGATCGGGTGATCGGCCTGGACAGGCTCCGGGCCCTGCATATAAACGACAGCAAAAACCCCTTTGCAAGCCACAAGGACCGTCATGCGTGTCTTGGGGAGGGCAGCCTGGGGCTGGAAACCTTCTGCCGGATCGTGAATCACCCCTTGCTGAAAGACAAGCCCATGATTCTGGAGACCCCCAACGAGCTTCCCGGCTACGCCAGGGAAATTGCGATCCTGCGCGAAATGGTTTCTTAAGAAAATGTTCATTTGACATATGAACAAAACTGTGTCATTTTATAGACAATACCCGAAGAAAGGAGGGTGATGGCGTGGAAGATGTTATCAGTTCCCTGGTGCTGGCTCAGGAGAGCTACGCTGCTGCCTATATCGGTATCCTGCGCTTTGCCGTGCCGGTGCTCAGCGCCATCGTGCTGCTTCGCTGCGCCCTGCCCCTGCTGACCTTCCGGCGGGAGCCGGAAATCTGGGCATGGCTGAACATGACCGACGGCAGCCAGATTCCCATCACCCATTGGGAAAATGTCATCGGACGGAGCAAATCCAGTGACGTGACCATCGACTTTCCCACCGTATCCCGAAATCACGCGGTTCTGACCCGGTACGATGACGGCAGCTGGACGATCAGCGACGCCGGCTCCAAGGACGGAACCTTTGTAAACGGCAGAAAGGTGCAGATCTGTGCCCTGAAGCAGAGGGACCGGATCTCCATCGGCGGCGTGGAAATGCAGCTGCAGCCCATCACCCAGCATCAGGAGGCCCGTCAGGCGGAGCTGCGCACCAAAGCCGCCAGCGGCTGGGACAGTGTGACAAACCTGATGATGCTGTCCATCCTGCAGTGCCTGATGCTGCTGGGCTTTATGCTCTGCGGCGAGCAGGAAACCTTTCTCAGCATCCTCACGGGCTTTGGCGGCATTATGCTGTGCCAATGGGTGCTCTACATATTCTACTGTATGATCCGCCGAAAGTCCTTTGAGACGGAGATCATGGCCTTTTTCCTGTGCACCATGGGCATGGCGGCCATCGCAACGGTGAAACCCGGAGAGACGGTGAAGCAGCTTGCCGCCATGGTTCTGGGCGTGGTGACCTTCCTCGCCATCGGCTGGTCACTGCGGGATCTGGAACGGGCGAAGGCGGTCCGGTATCTGGCGACGGTGGCAGGCGTGGGCTTTCTCGTTGTGACGCTGGTATTCGGTACCGAGTATTACGGCGCGAAAAACTGGCTCATGATCGGCGGGCTGTCCCTGCAGCCCTCGGAGCTGAGCAAGGTCTGCTTTGTCTATGCCGGCGCGTCCACCATGGACCGGATTATGAGCAAGCGGAATATCTATATCTTCATTGCCTATTCCATCCTCATCTGCGGCCTGCTGGCTTTGATGAACGATTTCGGTACGGCGCTGATTTTCTTTTGCGCCTTTCTGGTGATTGCGTATCTCCGCTCCGGCAGCATGGGCACCGTGGCGCTGGCCATTACGGCGCTGATCTTCGCCGGTGTTCTGGCACTGAAAATCGCGCCCCACGCCCTGCGGCGGTTTTCCGTGTGGCGGCATGTATGGGAGGATCCTTTGAACGCCGGTTACCAGCAGGTGCAGGCGTTGATGTGCGTTGCTTCCGGCGGCCTGTTTGGCCTTGGGCCGGGGCAGGGCTTCTTGAAGCATGTGTTCGCGGCGGATTCCGACATCGCCTTTGCCACCATTTCCGAGGAATGGGGGCTGATTCTTGCGGTGATGATGGTGCTTTGCGTAGCGGTTTACGGCTTCTTTGCCATCCGCACGGCACGGGTTGCCCGCAGCAGCTTTTATTCCATCGGAGCCTGTACCGCCGCCAGTATTCTGGTGATTCAGACAATTCTGAACTGCCTCGGCACGCTGGACATCCTGCCCTTTACCGGCGTAACCTTCCCGTTCTTAAGCAACGGTGGCACCAGCATGATCGGCGCCTGGGGACTGCTGGCCTTTGTCAAGGCGGCGGATACCCGGCAGAACGCCAGCTTTGCCGTGCGCTTAAACAAGAAAGGGGAGTGAGCGGATGAACCGAGTGACCAAAAGAACCTGGATCATGGGGCTGTTCCTTCTTGTGCTTCTGGGAGGCATGGTATTCTTCCTGTGGGAGTATGCCACCCAGGCAGGGGAGTGGGTAACGTTTGCCGGCTCTCCCCATGTATATAACAATGCAAACATCGGCTGCGGCACTGTGACCGACCGCTCCGGGGAGGTGCTGATGGATATTACCGACCAGCGTACCTACTCCTCCGACCAGACCACCCGGCAGTCCACCCTCCACTGGCTGGGTGACCGGAAAGGTTATATTAGTGCATCCGCTGTGTCCCATTACGCGGGAAAGATGGCGGGCTTTGACCTTATTAACGGCATTTACGACAGCACCGGTGCGGGAGGAGAGATGACCCTGACCTTGTCTGCAAAGGTGCAGAATGCGGCACTGAACGCCATGGCTGGCAGAAAGGGCACCGTGGCCGTGTACAATTACAAAACCGGCGAGATCCTCTGCGCGCTTACCACCCCCACTTATGACCCGGACAATGTACCGGACATCGCGGGGGATACCTCGGGGCAGTACGAGGGCGTGTACTTAAACCGTTTTCTCCAGTCCACCTACGTTCCCGGCTCTATCTTCAAGGTGGTCACCACCGCCGCGGCACTGGAATGCGTCCCGGATATTCTGGACAGAACCTTCACCTGCTACGGCGCTTATGAGTACGGCACGGAGAAGGTGACCTGCGAAAAAGCCCACGGGACCCTGACCCTGAAAACCGCCCTTGCCAATTCCTGCAACTGCTCCTTTGCACAGATCGCGGAACAGGTAGGGAAGAAGAATATGGTGAAGTACGTGGAGCAGTTCGGCGTCACGGACAGCCTGAGCTTTGACGGTGTCACCGCCGCCGAGGGCAACTACGACATTTCCAACACCGCGCCTGTGTCCTTCGCCTGGAGCTGCATCGGTCAGCATACCGACCTCATTAACCCCGCCCGCTACATGAGCTTCATGGGCGCCATTGCCGGAGGCGGCGTGGGGGCGGAGCCTTATCTGGTGGCGGAGGTTCGTTCCGGGGAGGAAACCACCTACGAGGCAAAAACGGTAAAAACCGACCGCATTATGTCCAAAGAGGTTGCCGAACAGGTGAAGCAGTTCATGCGAAACAATGTGCAGAGCGTTTACGGAGACTGGAATTTCCCCGGCATGAACGTCTGCGCCAAGTCCGGCACCAGCCAGCTGGGCGGCGGACAGACCTCCAACGCCATGTTTGCGGGCTTTGTTGAGGACGAGCAGTACCCCCTGGCCTTCATCGTGGTGGTGGAAAACGGCGGCTACGGCAGCGCCACCTGTGTGCCGGTGCTGAGCAAAGTCCTTGCCGCGTGCAAGTCGGTTCTGGACGGAGAATGATGCCCTTGTGCGTTATATACAAAAATACAGGAAAAACCATATAGAACTTGTAATCTTTTCCTCGTTGACAAATGTCCTTCTCTGGGATACAATATGTTAAAATTCTTCGGGAGGTACATGTCAATGACCGCACAGTTTTGTTCCGGCTACGGCTTTACCCGCTGCACCATGGCAGCGGCATGTTCCTCTGCCCGAATTGCCCCCGATTTGGACACTGCCATCGCGTTGGCGGTGTCCATTTGCATTGTATGCCTGCGCCTGCTGGCGTAGCCGGAGCTTCTTTCATTGTATGAAGAAGCGGTTACATAATGGGTAGCCGCTTTTTTATAGTTCTGAGAAAAGGAGAAAATTGTTATGAAAAAGTTTATCGCACTGATTCTTGCCGTCATGATGGTTGCTTCCATGATGACTGCCTGCGGTTCCGGAAGCACTTCCGAGACCAAGGCTGCCGCCGATGCCGGCGCTGCTGCCGTGAAGATCGGTATGAGCGGCCCTCTGACCGGCGGCGCTGCCGTTTACGGTACTGCCGTCCAGGCCGGCATGGAGATCGCCGTTGAGGAGATCAATGCCAAGGGCGGCCTGCAGTTCGAGCTGAACTGCCAGGACGACGAGCACGACACCGAGAAGGCTCTGAACGCCTACAACACCCTGAAGGACTGGGGCATGCAGGTCATGGCCGGCCCTGTCACCACCGCTCCTTGCAACGTTGTTGCTGCCGAGTGCGCCAATGACAAGGTCTTTATGCTGACCCCCTCCGGCTCCGGCGCGTCCATCATTGAGTATGGCGACAACATCTTCCAGATCTGCTTCACCGACCCCAACCAGGGCGTCGCTTCCGCTGACTACATGGCAAGCCACGATCTGGGCACCACCATCGGTGTCATCTACGATTCCTCCGATGTTTACTCCTCCGGTATTTATGAGAAGTTCACCGCTGAGGCTCAGGTCAAGGGCCTGAACGTTGCCTGCGTCGAGGCTTTCACCGCCGACAACAAGGCTGACCTGACCACCCAGGTGACCAAGTGCAAGGATGCCGGCTGCGATGTGGTGTTCCTGCCCTTCTATGCTACCGAGGCTGCTCAGGTTCTGACCTACGCCAACACCATCGGCTACGCGCCCACCTTCTTTGGCTGCGACGGCATGGACGGCATCCTCACTGTGGAAGGCTTTGATCCTGCTCTGGCCGAGGGCCTGATGCTGCTGACCCCCTTCTCCGCTGACGCTTCCGACGAGGCTACCAAGTCCTTCGTTGCCAAGTATCAGGAGAAGACCGGTATTATTCCCAACCAGTTTGCCGCCGATGCTTACGACGTTATCTACTCCATCTACCAGGCCTGCGTTGACGGCGGCGTTACCCCCGACATGACCGCGACCCAGATCAACGACATTCTGGTTGCCCAGTTTACCTCCATGACCTTCGACGGTCTGACCGGCAAGGGCATGACCTGGCAGGCAACCGGCGAAGTCTCCAAGAGCCCCATGGCCGTTGTGATCAAGGACGGCGCCTATGTCGGTGCGGAATAAGCATATATTCGAAACATTTTTGTGAGCTAACGGTGGCTGGACAGGTGAAACCCTGTCCGGCTGCCCGTCGTTATGAACGCCGACGGTCTATGAGAAGGACACGGACGGCTTTCGTGTCCTCGTCACAGGCTGTTGGAAAGAGAGGAATACAGTTGTGAGATTTCTGCAATACTTAATCAACGGTGTCAGCATCGGCTCGGTTTATGCCATTATCGCCCTGGGCTATACCATGGTGTACGGCATTGCCAGAATGCTGAATTTTGCCCACGGCGACGTCATTATGGTGGGCGCTTATATGTCCTACTGCGTGACCAGTTATCTGGGACTGCCCGCGGCGGTGGGTATTCTGGTGGCTGCCGTGGTGTGCACACTGCTGGGTGTCCTCATTGAGGGACTGGCCTATAAGCCTCTGCGGGGCGTGCCCAGTCTGGCGGTGCTGATTACCGCCATCGGTGTCAGTTACTTTCTACAGAACGCGGCGCAGCTGATCTTCGGCTCCGCCCCCAAGAATTTTAAGAGCATTGTTACCATGAAGCCTCTGGTCCTCTTCGGCGGCGGACTGACGATCACCGGCGAGGTGATCGTCACCATTCTGGCCTGCGTCATCATCATGGTTGGCCTGACCCTGTTCACCGGCAAGACCAAAATGGGCAAGTCCATGCGGGCAGTGTCCGAGGACCGGGATGCGGCTCAGCTCATGGGCATCAATGTCAACCGGACCATTTCCATTACCTTCGCCATCGGCTCCGCCCTGGCGGCTGTAGCGGGCGTGCTGCTGTGCTCCACCGTACCCACCCTGATGCCCACCACCGGCTCCATGCCCGGTATCCGGGCCTTTACGGCTGCGGTTTTCGGCGGAATTGGCTCTATCCCCGGCGCCATGCTGGGCGGCATTCTCCTTGGCGTGATTGAGACCTTCAGCAAGGCGTATCTGTCTACCCAGTTCTCCGATGCCATCGTATTTCTGGTTTTGATCGTCATCCTGCTTGTAAAGCCCGCCGGATTGCTGGGCAAGAACGTGCAGGAGAAAGTGTGAGGTGAGTGCCATGGAACTGAAACAATACATTGGCCGCCACCGCTCCAATCTGGTGATCTACGGCGTCGTCATTCTGGGCTTTGTCGTGATGCAGATTCTGTCCTCTGCGAAGCTGCTTTCCAGCTCTGTACAGGGTTTTCTGGTTCCCATCTGCGCGTATATTGTCCTGGCGGTTTCCCTGAACCTGGTTGTGGGTATCTCCGGTGAGCTGAGCCTGGGTCACGCGGGATTCATGGGCGTTGGCGCCTTTACGGGTATTGTCATCGCCACGCTGCTGAAGACGGCGATCGCCAACAAGATCCTGCTGCTGGTGGTATCCATGCTTTGCGGCGGTGTGATGGCGGGTCTGTTCGGTATCATCATCGGTCTGCCTGTCATGCGTCTGCGGGGCGACTATCTGGCCATCGTCACACTGGCTTTCGGTGAGATCCTGAAAAACCTGATCAACAACATGTACATCGGTCAGGATGTCAACGGTGTACACTTTGTCATCGGAACCGAGAAGCCGGTGCTGGCAGAGGGCGGCAGTATGATTATCAACGGGCCCATGGGCGCTACCGGTGTGACCAAGCTGGCTTCCTTCCCGGTGGGCTTCGTGCTGATTCTGCTGACTCTGTTCATTATCCTGAACCTGATCAACTCCAAGGAAGGCCGCGCCATTAAGGCCGTCCGGGACAACCGGATCGCTGCCGAGTCTGTAGGCATCAACGTCACCGCCTTCCGGCTGAAGGCCTTCGTGGTGTCCGCGTTCCTGGCGGGCATGGCGGGCGCGCTGTATGGTCTTAACTACTCTTCTCTCACTGCCTCCAAGTTCAACTTCAACACCTCCATCAACATTCTGGTCTTTGTGGTTCTGGGCGGCATGGGCAATATTCTTGGCTCCATCATTTCCGCGACGGTGCTGTATGTGCTGCCGGAGGCCCTGCGCGGACTGGCGGATTTCCGCATGATCCTGTATGCCGTTGTGCTGATTCTGGTCATGCTGTTTACATGGTCTCCCAAGGTAAAGGAAACCAGCTCTGTGATCAACGCGAAGCTTCGCGGCCTGATTAAAAAGAAGGAGGTGGGGACAAATGAATGAGTACTCCAGAAAGATGGTCAAGGTCCCTACCATCACCCTGCTCCGGGAGCAGGATATGGGCAAGCTGCCGGTGCTGGATGTGCGTAATCTCGGTATTGACTTTGGCGGCCTGACCGCTGTGGACAGCTTTAACATCACCATCGGCCCCACCGAGATTTCCGGGCTTATCGGCCCCAACGGCGCGGGCAAGACCACCATTTTCAACCTGCTGACCTCTGTGTACCAGCCCACCCGGGGCTCCATTCTGATCAACGGCGTGGACACCAAGGGCATGACCACCGCCAAGGTCAACAAGCTGGGCATTGCCCGTACCTTCCAGAATATTCGCCTGTTTGGCGACATGACGGCGCTGGACAACGTGAAGGTGGGCATGCACAACCAGATCAAATGCTCCTTTGCTTCCAGCCTGCTGCACCTGCCTTCCTATTACAAGGCAGAGAAGTCGGCGAATGAAAAGGCCATGGAGCTGCTGGACTTCATGGGGCTGACGGAGGTTGCCGACCAGAAGGCGGGCAGCCTGCCCTACGGCGTTCAGCGTCGTCTGGAAATCGTCCGGGCGCTGGCTACCAATCCTTCCATTCTGCTGCTGGATGAGCCTGCCGCCGGCATGAACCCCAGCGAAACCACTGAGCTGATGCACCAGATCCGGCGCATCCGGGATACCTTCCACATCGCCATTTTCCTCATTGAGCACGATATGAACCTGGTGATGAACGTCTGTGAAGCCATTGCCGTGGTGAACTACGGACGGATCATTGCCAAGGGTACGCCTGAGGAGATCCGGCAGAATCCCGCCGTCATTGAAGCCTATCTCGGCAGAAAGGAGGACGCCTGATGCTGAAAGTTGAGGATATCCATGTGTATTACGGCGCCATCCATGCCATCAAGGGCGTGTCCTTTGAGGTGGGCGACGGAGAGATTGTGGCGCTGATCGGCGCCAACGGTGCGGGAAAATCCACCATTTTAAAGACGGTATCCGGTCTGATGCACCCCCGCAGCGGTTCCATCACCTTCTGCGGTGAGAACATTTCCCATACCGACGCCTATAAGATGCTGCGCCACGGCCTTGCCCACGTCCCCGAAGGACGGCGGATCTTTCTGCAGATGACCGTGCAGGAGAATCTGGAGATGGGCGCTTATATCAATAAGGATGTGTCCCAGAAGGATCTGGAGGCGGTATTTACCTACTTCCCCCGGCTGAAGGAGCGGCGCAGACAGATTGCGGGCACCCTCTCCGGCGGCGAGCAGCAGATGCTTGCCATGTCCCGGGCGCTGATGAGTCATCCCAAGCTGATGATGCTGGACGAGCCCTCCATGGGTCTGGCACCCATTCTGGTGGATCAGATCTTTGACATCATCAAGGAGCTGCACAAGGCAGGCACCACCATCCTTCTGGTGGAGCAGAATGCCCGTAAGGCCCTGCAGATTGCCGACCGCGCCTATGTTCTGGAAACCGGCACCATCACCCTCAGCGGCACTGGCGCGGAGCTTGCCAGCTCCGATGCGGTGAAGAAGGCCTACCTCGGCGGTTAATCTTCCTACACCCCCTGCATAGGATAAGCAGGGGGTGTTTTTATGTGCCGGAAAAATCACCTGCATGGGTGCTGCTGCCTGTGCTTTGGCTTGGGACTGATTCTGGGGCATTGCGTTACAAGCTGGTTTCTCTGCTGCGGCGGCGGGATTGCTCTGCTGGTGTTGGGGTTTTGCATCATGCGCAGAAAATAGTTGGCATAAACTTGTCCGGCGTTGAATAGACTTTAGCGACAACGTGGGATAAGGAGTGATCCAATTGGAGTTGCAGTTTCAGAAATCTACCTGCTCCTGCCTGGAAGCGGTGCTGCGGGAGGTTCAGAATGTGGAACAGACGCAGGAAATCAAGCTGCCCGACGGGATGCCGGACATCGGCAGAGTTCTTGCCGCCTGGGGGCAGACAATCCTCCGGGGAAAGGAATGGCGCAGTGACAGCATCTCGTTTTCCGGGGGGATGATGGTCTGGGTACTGTACGCACCGGAGGACGGCAGTGAGGAAAGATGCATCGACGGCTGGATTCCTTTCCAGATGAAATGGAATCTGCCGGAGCGGACGGAGGAAGGCGACATCCGCATCCAGTGCCTTCCCCGGTTCGTGGACGCCCGGTCGGTATCCGCCCGGAAACTGATGATTCGTACAGGGGCGGCTGCCATTGCGCAGGCGTATGCTCCCAAAACCGTCGAGGTTGCCGTCCCGGAGGAAACCCATGAGGGGGTAGAACTGCTGAAAAGCACCTATCCTGTCCGGCTGCCCAGGGAGGCCGGGGAAAAGACCTTCCTTTTGGATGAGGAGCTGATGCTGCCCGAATCCAGCCCCCTGCCGGAGAAGCTGATCTATTACGGCCTGCGTCCCAAAATTACGGAGAAAAAGGTGCTGTCCAACAAGGTGGTGTTCCGGGGAAACGGCAATCTGCATGTGCTTTACCGCTCCGAGGAGGGACAGCTTCATGGATGGGATTTTGAACTGCCCTTTTCCCAGCTGGCGGAGCTTGCCGGCGAGCACAGCGGAGAGGCGCAGACAGATATTCTCCTGAGTCCCACCAGTCTGGAATTGGAAGTGGATGACGAAGGCCACCTACGCCTCAAATGCGGCATTGTGGGGCAATATCTGGTTACGGACCGGGAAATGCTGACGCTGGTGGAGGACGCCTACAGCCCCGGCAGGGAAATGACGGTACACGCGGAGAATCTGGATCTGCCCGCCATTCTGGAAAACCGCCGGGAAAACATTTACGGCGAGCAGATCATCCCCACGGATGCCAATCTGACGGCGGATGTGAGCTTCCTCGCGGATTTCCCCCGGCAGCGCAGAACCCAGCAGGGCATTGAAATGGAGCTTCCCGGCTCGTTTCAGGTGCTGTATTACGGGGAGGATGGCATTCTCCATTCCGCGACAGCCCGTTGGGAGGGAAACTATGTTCTGAGTGCCGATGAAAACACCGTGGTTTCCGCGATCCCCATGCCGCCGGAACAGCTGCAGGCCAGTCTGGGAAACGGCAGCGTGACCGTCAAGGGCGAGGTGCCGCTGGAAATGACTGCCGAAAGCCGCCGGGGCTTTCCCATGGTCACCGGGGTGGAGCTGGGAGAGGCAAAGGAGCCGGACGCAAACCGCCCGTCTTTGATCCTCCGCCGGGCGGGGACCGGACGGCTGTGGGATATTGCCAAGGAAAGCGGCTCCACCATGGATGCCATCCGCAAGGCTAACAATCTGCAGGAGGAACCGTCGCCGGGGCAGATGCTGCTGATCCCGGTGTCCTGACGGAGAAGCCTCCCAGAGCTTGCCGCGAATGCAGCAGATAAAGTCAAAAATCCGTCGGAAAAGCGCAAAGGGCTTTCTCGATAATCTGATACAATTTCTCAATAAAAATGTTTCGTTTTTTTATTGAGAAGGCACCGCCTGATGGCGTTGCCAAATATGTGATTTTCGGGATAGAAAAACACATATTCCCGTCTTATAGGCTTCTCCGATGAAAATGTTTCATCAAAATTGATGAAACATTTTAAAAGAGAATCAGTATGAGCGCCGTCCCGGGGGAGAACCGGGGCGGCGCTTTGGCGGATCGTCGCATTTGCAGGGGAATTCTCCGCCGGATACCAGCTTACGAAAAGTCCGGCGCGAACGAAAGAAAAAACCGTCGGAGGGTGTAAAAAATTTCCCTTGTACCAGTTGACAAAGAGTGATATAATAAACGATAGAGAATTTTTTACAGAAGGTGTTTTTTATGACAAAAATCGACATTTTTTCCGGCTTCCTGGGCGCCGGCAAGACCACACTGATCAAGAAGATGATCGCGGAAAGCTACAAGGGTCAGAAGCTGGTGCTGATTGAGAACGAGTTCGGCGAAATCGGTATTGACGGCGGTTTCCTGCAGGACTCCGGTATCAACATCACCGAGATGAATTCCGGCTGCATCTGCTGCTCCCTGGTGGGTGATTTCGGCAAGGCACTGACAAAGGTGATCGACCAGTACCATCCCGACCGCATCCTGATCGAGCCCTCCGGCGTGGGCAAGCTGTCTGACGTGATCGCCGCCGTGAGCAAGGTGACCAATGAAGAGGTCACACTGGGCTACACCGTGGCTGTTGTTGACGCGGGTAAGGTCAAGGTCTATATGAAGAACTTCGGCGAGTTCTACAACAACCAGATCGAAACCGCCTCTACCATCATCCTGTCCCGCACCGACGCAATCCCCCAGGCCAAGCTGGACACTGCTGTTGCCATGCTCCGGGAGCACAATTCCGTTGCCGCCATTGTCACAACACCCTGGAGCCAGCTGACGGGTGAGCAGCTCATTGAGGCCATGGAGGGAAAGGCGTCCATCGCGGCTGAGCTGGCGAGGATGGAAATGGAGCGTCTTGAGGAAGAGGACGAGGAAGAGGAACACCACTGCTGCCACCATCATCACGACGATGACGAGGACGAGGAGCGCGAGCACCACTGCCATCATCATCACGATGATGACGAAGACGAGGAACACGAGCACCACTGCTGCCATCATCACGACGATGACGAAGACGAGGAGCACGAGCACCACTGCCATCATCACGATGATGACGAAGACGAGGAACACGAGCACCACTGCTGCCATCACCACGATGATGACGATGAGGACGGGCACGACCATCACCACTGCCACCACCATCACGATGATGACGATGAGGAGGAGCACGACCATCATTGCTGCCACCATCATCACGACGATGACGGTGATGAGCATGAGCACCATCATCACCATCACCATGCCGACGAAGTGTTCACCTCCTGGGGTGTTGAGACTGCCAAGAAGTTCGACAAGGCTGCCATTGAGGCGGCGCTCCATGAGCTGGATTCCGGCAAGTACGGCGCGATCCTGAGGGCCAAGGGCATCCTGCCTGCCGTTGACGGCACCTGGATTCACTTTGACTATGTTCCCGAAGAATATAACGTCCGCACCGGCAGCGCCGACATTACCGGCAAGCTCTGCGTCATCGGCTCCAAGCTGGACGAAGCAGGCGTTGCCGCCCTGTTCGGGGTATAAAATATGGTGCAGATCCCTGTATACGCCTTTACCGGGTTCCTGGATTCCGGTAAGACCAAATTCATTCAGGAGACATTGGAGGACGAGCGCTTCAATGCAGGCGAGCGGACGCTGCTGCTGGTGTTCGAGGAAGGGGAGGAGGAATACGATTTTTCCACCTATCCCCACAAGAATGTGTATCTGGAAGTCCTTGACCAGCAGACCGTCACCACCAAAGAGCTTCAGGCGCTGGCGAAAAAGTACAGAGCGCAGCGGGTGGTTGCTGAGTTGAACGGTATGCAGCAGGTGGGCGACCTGTATATGCGCTTCCCGGAAAACTGGGCGGTTGCCCAGGAGGTCATGTTCGCTGATTCTACCACCATCATGGCCTACAACGCCAACATGCGGAATCTGGTGATGGACAAGCTGGTGGGCGCCCAGATGGTGGTGTTCAACCGCTTGGAGAAGGGCGCGGACGTGATGCCTCTTCACAAGCTGGCGCGGGCCGCCAACCGCCGCATCGACATTCTCTACGACTATACCGACGGCACCACCTCCTTCGATGACATCGAAGATCCTCTGCCCTTCGACATTAACGCCCCGGTCATTCAGGTGAAGGATGCGGACTACGCCCTGTTTTACCGGGACGTATCCGAGGAGCCCCAGAAATACGACGGGAAAACCGTCTGCTTCAAGGGCCAGGTTGCCATGCTCCGCCGGGACAAGAACGGTATGTTTGCCCCCGGACGGTTTGTCATGACCTGCTGTGTGGAGGACATCCAGTTCTGCGGCATTCCCTGCCGCTACGATCAGGCGGGGACACTGGAGCCCCGGGGCTGGGTCATGGTCACGGCAAAAATCACTGCCGAAAAGCATCCTCTGTACAAAGGCGAACTTGGCCCTGTCCTGACGGCGCTGGAGGTCACAAAAAACGCCCAGCCCGCCGACCCGGATGTTGCGACCTTTTAACGGAAATCCCCTCCGCAAGGAGGGGATTTATTTGAACAAAATTTCGGAAAAAAGTTGATGCATTTTTCACTATGATGTGATATAGTGTAAGGGAGAATCGAAGCGGCAAATTGCAGTATGCGGGGATGCCCCCGCGGGCAATGCGTTACGAACTTTGGGTGGCCACCGTACATCCTTTGGGCCCCTCGACCGGTACTGCTCAGGAAATTGCGTTTGACGCACAACCAAAAACAATCGAAAAATGCTGTCATCCCGGACAAGTAAAGCGAGCCGAGGAATCCTGGCACCGAATTAACTGCAAATGGCAACGAGATGCGAAGATCCTTCGACTCGCTGCGGCTGTTTTGACATAATTTAGCATCATGTACAGAATCGAGCGGTACCCAATGGCGTAACGACTCTGCGGGGGTTTGTCACGTCATTGCCCGCGGGGGCTTCTTCGCAAACTACAGGGCACCTCTAAAAACTACCCATTTACGGTCAGATCGGATCTTTTGCCCTGACAATGCGTTTTGAAAACACCGCAAGACGCTGAGTATTTCGGTATTTTCAAAACTTTTGTCAGGACAAAATCTCTCAGCTAAACCATCAAAAAGTGGTTTTTGAGGTTGCCTACAATTTACACGGAAAGGGCATCGTTATGTATCAACCACTTGCCGATCTTCTGCGTCCCCAGACTTTGGACGAGGTCTACGGGCAGGAGCATATTCTGGGGAAGGGCGCTGTGCTGCGCCGCCTGATCGACTCCGGAAATATCCCCAACATGGTGTTCTACGGCCCCAGCGGCACGGGAAAGACCACTGTGGCAAATATCATTGCGAAACAGACCAACCGCACCCTTTATAAGCTCAACGCCACCACCGCTTCCACAGCGGATATCAAGGAAATTGTGGCCCAGCTTGACACCTTTATGGCTCCAAACGGAGTGCTGCTGTATCTGGATGAGATTCAGTCCTTCAACAAAAAGCAGCAGCAGTCCCTGCTGGAACACATTGAAAACGGTAAGATTACCCTGATCGCCTCCACCACGGAGAATCCCTATTTCTATGTGTTCAATGCGATTTTGAGCCGCAGCACCGTCTTTGAATTCAAGCAGATTTCCGCCTCTGCCGCTTTGCAGGCGGTGCGCCGGGCAGTTTCTTTCATGGAGGGACGCACCGCGCTCACCGCTGCCCCGGAAGACGGCGCGCTGGAATACATCGCGTCCTCCTGCGGCGGCGATCTGCGTAAGGCCATGAACGCGGTGGAGGTGCTGTTCTCCGCCGGGATCCCCGAGGACGGAAAGCTGGCGCTGACGCTGGCGGACGCAAAAGAAGTCACCCAGAAAAGCGCCCTCCGGGCCGACAGGGACGGGGATAACTACTACGATCTGCTTTCCGCCCTGCACAAGTCCATCCGCGGCTCCGACCCTGACGCCGCCTGCCATTATCTGGCGCGGCTTCTGGAAGCGGGGCAGATGCCCTCCGCCTGCCGCCGGCTGATGTGCATTGCGGCGGAGGATGTGGGCCTTGCCTACCCCCAGATTCTGCCCATCGTCAATGCCTGTGTGGACATGGCGCTGAAGCTTGGGATGCCGGAAGCCCGGCTTCCTCTGGCGGATGCCGCTGTGCTGATGGCGACCGCACCCAAGTCCAACTCCGCCTACTGTGCCATCAATGCGGCCCTCGCCGACGTACAGAAGGGAAAAACCGGGGATTTCCCCCGGCACCTGCAGAACGTCCATGCGGATACCTACACCATGGAGCGGGAGCAGGGCTATCTGTATCCCCACGACTATCCAAACCATTGGGTGAAGCAGCAGTACCTGCCCGACGAGCTGACGGGTACCCGCTATTACGAATATGGCACCAACAAACTGGAACAGGCGGCGAAGCAGTATTGGAACAGCGTTAAAAAGGAGTAAGGTAATGGATATTCGAGTCAATGATATTCTGATTATGAAGAAGCCCCATCCTTGCGGGGAAAAGCGCTGGCTGGTTCTGCGCACCGGCGCGGATTTCCGCCTGCGATGCTTAGGCTGCGGTCATGAGCTGATGACACCCCGGTTCAAGGCGGAAAAAAACATTCGCTCTGTGGAGCGGAAAGAAGAACCCGGGGCTTGATTGCTGTTATCTCAAGTTGTCTCGGCTGCATCTATCGCAAAAACACAAATACGGAAACCTCCGACAACGATTGCCGGAGGTTTTTTTATTATCCGCCCCGCTGCCGCCGAAAGAGCGGTGGGACAGGGGGAACTTGCGGCGAACCCGGGGCACGGATGCGACCGACTTTTCCTCGGGGACGGGGTATACTGCTAATACTATTTCTTGATTAAATTCTTTAATCAAGAAGACACCGCCTTTGGCGCTGTCCATTCTGTTATTTCGGAAATAAAATAACAGAATGTCGTCTCATATGATTCTCATATCAAAACTTCAATCTTTGCAGATTAAAGTTTTTAATTGAGAATCAGTATAACATACCGATTGGGGAGGTGACGCCTTGGAAATCTATTTGGATCTGGTGGTAATACTGAACTTTTTGGTGGATTTTCTGCTGCTTTTGGGGACAAACCGATTATCGGGTTTCCCAATGTCTGTCCCTCGGGCGGCGGCAGCGGCGGCGCTGGGAGCGCTGTACAGCGGGGCGTGTATATGGCCCCGGCTGCGGTTTCTTGGAGGAATCCTCTGGCGCGCCGTGAGTCTTGCCGGGATGGCGGTCATCGCTTTCGGGTTCGACAGGAGCGCGATAAAACGGGGCGGGGTGTTCGTGCTGCTCAGCATGGCGCTGGGAGGCGTGGCGCTGAGCGTCGGGCAGGGAAATTTTTTTGCGCTTGTGCTGGCAGCCGGCGGTGTGTGGGCGCTGTGCAGGATCGCATTCGGCGGACAGGTGGGCGGCAGGGAGTATGTTCCAGTTGAGCTCAGCCATGACGGAAAAACCGCCAGCATCGTCGCCCTGCGGGACTCGGGGAATACCCTGCGTGACCCCATCACCGGAGAGCAGGTACTGGTGATCGCCGGTGAGGTGGCGGAAAAACTGACCGGACTGACCCAGAAGCAGCTGCGTTCGCCGTTGGAAACCCTGATGCGCCATCCGGTGCCGGGACTGCGGCTGATTCCCTACCGGGCGGTGGGGCAGGCGGGGGACATGCTGCTTGCCATGCGGTTTGCGAAAGTGAAGATCGGCTCTAAGGAGCAAAGCGTCGTGGTGGCCTTTGCTCCGGAGGGCCTGGGCAGGGGAGACGTATATCAGGCGCTGACAGGAGGGGTTATATGAAGCTGTTGGAAATCTTACGCAGACTGGGACTCATCAAAGAAAACGGCATCTATTACATCGGCGGCAGCGACGTGCTGCCGCCCCCTTTGAAAGGGGCGGAGGAACAGCAGACGCTGGAAGCGCTGGAACGGGGAGATGAAGCGGCGAAGCAGCGGCTGGTTGAGCACAACCTCCGTCTGGTGGTTTACATCGCCCGGCGGTTTGAGAATACCGGGGTCAATCTGGAGGATCTGATTTCCATCGGTACCATCGGTCTCATCAAGGCCATCAGCACTTATAAGCTGGACAAGAAGATCAAGCTGGCAACCTACGCTTCCCGGTGTATTGAAAATGAAATACTCATGTATATCCGGAAAACCGCCAACCAGAAGGCGGAAATTTCCCTGGACGAACCCATCAACATGGACTGTGACGGCAATGAGCTGCTGCTTTCCGATATTCTCGGCACCGACGAGGACATGATCCTGCGGCCGTTGGAGGAGGACGTGGATATCTGCGTGCTGCGGCAGGCGCTGCGGGAGCTGCCCGACCGGGAGCGGGAGATCGTTCTGATGCGCTTCGGTCTGGAGGGGCGCAGGGAGCTGACCCAGAAGGAAGTGGCGCAGAAGATGGGCATTTCCCAATCCTATATCTCAAGGCTTGAAAAGCGGATCATGCTCCGGCTGAAAAAAGAATTTCTCCGGCAGACAAGCTGCGCTTGATTTTGCGGAATCGATATGCTATAATCGATAAGAAAGTTTATCGATATTCTTTTATACCGATAGTGTTAGAGGTCATTATGGAAGAGAAGAAAATTTCAAAATCGGTTCTGAAACGTCTGCCGGGATATCTGGCGTACCTGAAAAATATGCCGGACAATGCCCCGCCCCACATTTCCGCCACGGCGCTGGCAAATGCCCTGGGCATGGGGGAGGTGCAGGTGCGAAAGGATCTGGCCATGGTCTCCGACGGGGGCCGTCCCAAGATCGGCTACCTGCGGGAAAGCCTGATCGACGATATCGAGCAGTTTCTGGGCTATGACAACACCACCGACGCCGTTTTAATCGGCGCGGGCAAGCTGGGACAGGCGCTGATGGGCTACAGCGGCTTTGACGAGTACGGTCTGAACATTCTGGCTGCCTTTGACGCCAATCCCAAAACGGATCAGACCGAGGAGGGCAAGCCCATCTACAGCATTTCCCGGCTCGCCCACTTCTGCCGCACCCACAAGGTGCTTATGGGCATCATCACCGTTCCGGCGGAGGCGGCGCAGGAGGTTGCCGACCAGCTGATCGCCGGGGGGATCAAAGCCATCTGGAATTTCGCGCCCACCCATCTGGACGTACCGGGGAACATTCTGGTGCAGAACGAGAACATGGCAACGTCTCTGGCGGTGCTGTCCGTCCATCTGCAGGCCCAGATCAAGGAAGAAAAGGAAGTCAGAAAATAGGAAAGCGCCGTGCCATTTCAGGTGGTACGGCGTTTGTTTTGGCGTGCTCAGTGGAGGCACTTGGCAGAATGGGAAATTGCAGTTTGCGGGGTCTATCGATAAACACGCCCTTAGTATTTCTTCATAAAATACAGCTTAAAGGCAATCGTCACCAGACTGACGAAGAAGACCGCAGCCAGCAGCGTCAGGCTGACGGTCATGTTGAAGTAGCCGGATACAACCACGGCAACAAGCCCCAGAATCAGCGTTGTCCGCATGGCGGCGCACATTGCCTGAGTATAGATCTGGGTCTGCCGCTCGTCGCTTTCCTTGATGTACAGCTTTTTCAGCTTTTTCTCGTCTCTCAGTGCGAGAAGATTGCGGATGAGGCCGAACAGCAGAAGCGACAGAATACCAAGGCTGGCGCCGGAGACGAAGCCCCGCCATTGAGACTGCCAATGGCTGTCACCGGCAACAGGTGTCAGATTTACGATTCCCGCTTCCGCCAGAAAGCCGATGGTGCAGAATACGGCGAGAATGATGCATCCAAAAGCGAGAATGATGTTCTGAATTTTCACTTTTTCACGATAGTTTTCCATAATTAATCCTCCAAATCCGAAAAGTCAAATACTTCTTCGATGGTCAGCCCAAAATAGTGGGCGATTTTGTACGCCAGAGGCAGAGAGGCGGTATATTTCCCCACCTCGATGGAGGTAATGGTCTGCCGGGTGGTTCCCACGGCGTCAGCCAGTTCCTCCTGAGACAGCTTGTGCTGCTTTCGCAGTTCGCGGATGATGGTTTTCATGAAATGCTCCTTTACGGCTCCCCGCGCGTCCGCGGAGAGCGAATGCTAAGTTAACTTTGCAAAATTAGTATAGCATGCTTTGCAAAAAATGTCAAGCGCACTTTGCAAAAATTTCCCGGCAGCTCCTTGCGAAGCTGCCGGGAATCGTCGGCTTTGGGGACAGGATCACTTACCGGGCTTGAAGGAATCCTTCAGGCTGACGGAACGGTTGAATACCAGATGCTCGGGGGTGCAGTCCTTGGAGTCCGGGCAGAAGTAACCCAGACGCATGAACTGGTAGGAAGCGGGGGCTTTGGCGTCACGGAGACTGGCTTCCACCTTACAGCCGGTGAGTACCTCCAGAGAGTGGGGGTTCAGGCAGGCCAGGAAGTCCTTGCCGGCGGCATCGGGATCGGCATCGTCAAAGAGGTTGTCGTATTGTCTGACCTCGGCGTCGGCGCAGTTGTCCGCGTCCACCCAGTGGATGGTCGCGCCCTTGACCTTCCGGCCGTCGGCGGGATCGCCGCCCCTGCTCTCGGGATCATAGGTGGCGAGAACCTCCACCACATTGCCGTTTTCGTCCTTGACGCAGCCGGTACAGGTGATCAGGTAGGCGCCCTTCAGGCGGCACTCAGGCCCGTTGGGGTACAGCCGCTTGTACTTGGGGATGGGCTCAGCCAGGAAGTCCTCCGCCTCGATCCACAGGTGCCGGGAGAAGCTGACCTCCCGGGTGCCATCCTCGGGACGGTTGGGATTATTCTCAACGGTGACCATTTCAGACTTGCCTTCGGGATAGTTGGTGATGGTCAGCTTCACGGGCTTCAGCACCGCCATGACCCGCCGGGCAGTCTCGTTTAAGTCCTCCCGCAGGCAGAATTCCAGAAAGGCGTAGGGGATGGTGTTGGGGCTCTTGGCAACACCCACCCGCTCGCAGAAGTTGCGGATGGACTTGGGGGTGTAGCCCCGGCGGCGCAGGCCGCACAAGGTGGGCATTCTGGGATCGTCCCAGCCGGAAACATAGCCGTTTTCCACCAGTGCGCGGAGCTTACGCTTGCTCAGCACGGTATGGTCGATGCCGAGACGGGCAAACTCGATCTGCCGGGGATGGTGGGGGACGGAGACATTTTCCACCACCCAGTTGTAAAGGGGACGATGGTTCTCAAATTCCAGAGAGCACAGAGAATGGGTGATGCCCTCCAAAGCGTCCTGAATGGGGTGGGCGAAGTCGTACATGGGGTAGATGCACCACTTGTCCCCCTGACGGTGATGGTGCATGTGACGAATACGGTAGATGACCGGATCGCGCATGTTGAAGTTGCCGGAGGCAAGGTCAATTTTGGCCCGGAGGGTGTAGCGGTTGTCCTCAAATTCTCCCGCCCGCATCCGGGCGAAAAGATCCAGGCTTTCCGCAATGGGACGGTCCCGGTAGGGGGAGATGGCAGGGGTATTCAGGTCGCCCCGGTATTCCTTAAACTGCTCTGGGGTCAGCTCGCAGACGTAGGCCAATCCCTTCTTGATCAGCTCCACCGCATACTCGTAGTCCTTTTCAAAGTAGTCCGAGCCGTAGTAGAACCGGTCGCCCCAGTCGAAGCCCAGCCAGTGAATATCCTCCTGGATGGCCTCCACAAACTCTACGTCCTCCTTGGTGGGGTTGGTGTCGTCCATACGCAGATTGCACAGGCCGCCGTACTTTTCAGCGGTGCCGAAGTCGATAATCAGCGCCTTGCAGTGGCCGATGTGCAGATAGCCGTTTGGCTCCGGCGGGAACCGGGTGTGAACGGTCTGGCCTTCATATTGACCGCCTGCGGCGATGTCCTCATCGATAAAAGCGTGGATAAAATTTTTGCTTTCGGTGATTTCAGCCATGATAATCCCTCTCATTTCTTGCATTTTCCAATTAATTGACATTATACCCCATTGACGGCGGTTTTGCAACCGAAATTCCCGACAGAATCCTGTTTTTATCAAAGACGCCCTGTGTGGAAATTACACAGAAGCGCCCACATTGTGAAAAATCGGAAAACATTTTAAGAAATCTTAAAATAGTGGTTGTCAATTTGGGCTGAATACGTTAGAATAGGAAAGGATATGAAGATAAGGAGTGATTTCGATTTGTCTGAAATCAAGTATAAGCGCATCCTGCTGAAGGTCAGCGGCGAGGCTCTCGCCGGAGAAGCTCACCGGGGGCTGGATTTTACCATTGTGAATCAGCTCTGCCAGTCCATCAAAACCTGCGTGGATATGGGCGTACAGGTCGGCCTGGTCATCGGCGCCGGCAACTTCTGGCGGGGCGTCAAGGACGGCGCAGATAAGATGCAGCGCTCCCACGCCGACGCTATGGGTATGCTGGGCACGGTGATGAACGCCATCGCCGTGGCGGATGCCCTGAATCAGAACGGCATGGACGCGCGGGTGCTCAGCGCCGTGGAAATGAATAAATTCGCCGAGTATTTTACCCGGGATCTGGCTGAGCGGTACTTAAGCGAGGGCAAGGTCGTCCTCTTTGCCGCAGGCACCGGCAACCCCTATTTCTCCACGGACACCGGCGCGGTGCTCCGGGGCGTGGAAATTGAGGCGGACGCCGTGCTGATGGCGAAGAATGTGGATGCCATCTACTCCGCCGATCCCGTGAAGGATCCCACCGCCGTCCGTTACAGCCGGCTGACCTACGGTGAGGTGCTGGCGAAGAACCTGAAGGCCACGGATATCACCGCCATGGCTTTGGCGATGGACAACGACATGACCATGGTCTGCTTTGGCTTAAACGAGGAAAACAGCATCGTCCGCGTGGTTCGCGGCGAGGAAATCGGTACCACCGTAAAAAATCAATTCTAAGGAGGAACACACAATGACCGTCGATTTTAAGGAATACGCCAGAAGAATGGACAAGGCGCTGGAGCATCTGAACGAGGAATTTGACTCTGTCCGCGCCGGTCGTGCCAACGCCAAGGTTCTGGATCGGATCACCGTGGAATACTATGGCAGTGAGACGCCCCTGAACGGCGTTGCCACCATCTCCACGCCCGATGCCCGCACCCTGATTATTCAGCCCTGGGATACCAAGCTCCTGAAGGAGATCCAGAAGGCCATCCAGACCTCCGATCTGGGCATCAACCCCCAGAATGACGGTCGTGTGATTCGTCTGGTGTTCCCTCAGCTCACTGAGGAACGCCGTAAGGATCTGGCGAAACAGGTCAAGAAGTACTCCGAGGACGCCAAGGTCGCCATGCGCAACATCCGCCGTGACGGCATGGACTATGTCAAGAAGCTGAAAAAGAACAGCGAAATCACCGAGGATGACCAGAAGAAGGCGGAAAAGGATCTGCAGGATCTGCTGGATAAAAACATCAAGCGGGCCGACGCAGCTCTCGCTGCCAAGGAAAAGGAACTGATGGCGATCTGATATGCCGTAGGGCGGGGGCTCACCTCCGCCATACAGTGAGGCTATCTGTTTATGCGGTAGGGGTCGATGCCCACATCGACCCCTGCGTATCTATCCATAGCATACCGAGACGGGCCGATGTGGGCATCGGCCCCTACAACTGACTTAAGAAAGAGGTGCTTTATGGCACTTTCTGAGAAAGAAAAACTGGCCCCACCCCGGCATATTGCCATCATCATGGATGGCAACGGACGCTGGGCAAAGCAGCGGGGACTGCCCCGCACCGCCGGTCACGCTGCCGGTGCGGAAGCATTCCGGCGCATTGCGAATTACTGCCGCACGCTGGGCGTGGAATACCTGACGGTGTATGCCTTTTCCACGGAGAACTGGAAACGCTCGGAAGAGGAAGTGGCGGGGATCATGAAGCTGCTGCGCCGGTATCTGGAAGAGGCGCTGCGGGACATGGAGAAAAACCGTGTGAAATTTCGCTTTTTCGGCGACCTTACCCGCCTCAGTCCGGAGCTGCAGAAATTATGCCATGACGCGGAAAACCGTTCGGAGGAATATGACGTTCAGGTGAATTTCTGCCTGAATTACGGCGGGCGGGATGAGATCGTCCACGCGGTGAAGGCCTACATGGCGGATGTTGCCGCGGGAAAGGCCGATCCGGAGGAACTGACTGAGGACGTATTCGCCCGCTATCTCTATTCAACGGACGTACCGGACCCGGAGCTGATCATCCGGCCCTCCGGGGAAATGCGGACCAGCAACTTCCTGCTGTGGCAGTCCGCCTATTCGGAATATGTATTTATGAATGTACTGTGGCCTGACTTTACCCCGGAGCACCTGGACAGCGCCATTACGGAATTTCACCGGCGCAGCCGCCGGTTCGGAGGGACATAGAGAAATGAAAACACGCATAATTTCGGCAGCGATTCTGGTGCCGATCCTGTTTCTTCTGACGCTGGTGGCGCCGGTGATTGTCACGGCGGTGGTTATGAGCGTGCTGATGGCGATCGCGGCCTACGAGCTTCTGTACAGAACGGGTCTGGTGAAGCGGGCAAGGCTGGTGCTCTATTCCTGTGCCATGGCCTTTGCCGTGTGCATGTGGAGCTATCTAGGTGCCATCCATGCCTATTTTGTGATCCTTCTGATGGTGTTCTTCGCCCTGATGTTCTCGGAAATGATGCTGGATCATGTGAAGGTGCATTTTGAGATGCTTTCCATGTGTTTTGTGGCGGGCACCCTGATTCCCTATATGCTCAGCTCTATCATCCGCATTCTGAACCTAAGCATTGGCCGCTATGTCATCATGATTCCCTTTGTGGTGGCGTTCATGTCCGATACCGGCGCTTACTTCACGGGGCTGAAATTCGGACACCATAAGCTGGCGCCTGTGGTCAGCCCCAACAAGACCATCGAGGGTGCCGTGGGCGGCGTGGCCTTTGCCATGGTCAGTATGCTGATCTATGCCCTGATTATAGACCTGCTTCCCGGCGGTCTGCGGGTCAATTACGCGCTGGCGCTGCTGTACGGCTTTGCGGGTTCTCTGGTGGGGATTTTCGGTGATCTGTGCTTCTCTGTTATCAAGCGGCAGACCGGTATCAAGGATTACGGAAATCTGATTCCCGGTCACGGCGGTGTGCTGGACCGGTTTGATTCCCTGACTATGGTAGCGCCTGCCATGGAAGTGTTTTTGCTTCTGCTGCCTATGGCGGTATAAGGGGAAGCATATGGTGAAATGTGTCAGCATTCTCGGCTCTACCGGCTCCATCGGACGGCAGAGCTTGGATATTATCCGCCGTCTGCCTGGCGTCCGGGTGTCGGCGCTCACCGCCGGAACCAGCGTGGAGCGGATGGCGGAGCAGTGCCGGGAGTTTATGCCGGCGCTGGCGGTGATGGCATCGCAGCAGGCTGCGGAAGCATTGTCGGAAAGCATAAAAGACCTTCCCATCCGGGTAAACTGGGGACAGGAGGGGCTGATGGAAGCGGCATCCATGGAGGATGCCGACTGCGTTATCACCGCGGTGGTGGGCATGGTCGGCCTGAGGCCTACGCTTGCCGCCATTCGGGCAAAGAAGCGCATCGGCCTTGCCAACAAGGAAACCCTTGTCTGCGCCGGTGAAATCGTCATGGCGGAGGCGGAAAAATACGGCGCGGAAATCATTCCCGTGGATTCCGAGCATTCCGCCATCTACCAGTGTCTTATGGGCTGCGGCGACAAAAAGGAGGTCAAGCGCCTGATCCTCACCTGCTCCGGCGGCCCCTTTTTCGGCATGACCAGACCGCAGCTGGAGACGGTCACGAAGGCCGACGCCCTGAAGCATCCCAACTGGAAGATGGGTGCGAAAATTACCATTGACTGCGCCACCCTGATGAACAAGGGGCTGGAGGTCATCGAGGCCATGCGGCTGTACCGGATGCCGCTGGAAAAGGTGGATGTGGTCATCCACCGCCAGAGCATTGTCCACAGCATGGTGGAATTTACCGACGGCGCGGTAATGGCCCAGATGGGGACACCGGATATGCGTCTGCCCATTCAGCTGGCACTGACCTATCCGGAACGGATCCCCAGCCCGGTGGACCGGCTGGATCTGCTGTCCTGCGGCCCTCTGACGTTTTGCGCGCCGGATCTTGATAATTTCCCCTGTCTGGCGCTGGCCCGTGACTGCGCCAGAGCGGGCGGCACTGCATGCCCCGCCATGAACGGCGCCAATGAGGAAGCAGTCGCCATGTTCTTGAACGGTGAGATCGGCTTCTACGACATCTACCGGCTGGTAAATTCTGCGGTGGAACGGATCCCGTTCCTTGCGGATCCGACGCTGGAGCAGATCCTTGAGGCGGATCGTCTGGCTCGGGCGGCTGTCAGGGAGCATTTTTGATTATTGCGAGGCTTTTTCTATGAGCGTTCTTTTTGCGATTTTACTGTTCAGCGTCCTGATTTTCGTTCATGAGCTGGGGCATTTTGTGTCCGCCAAGCTCTCCGGAGTTCAGGTCAATGAATTTTCTGTTTTTATGGGCCCTGCCATCTGGAAAAAGCAGGTGGGGGAGACCCTGTACGCTGTCCGCTGCATCCCCATCGGCGGCTACTGCGCCATGGAGGGCGAGGACGGCGGCAGCGACAATCCCCGCGCTTTCGACAAGGCAGCCTGGTGGAAGCGGCTGATCATACTGGCTGCCGGGGCGGCGATGAATTTTGTCATTGGTGTGCTGCTCATGGTCATTGTCTATCTGCCGGTTAAGCAGGTGGTTCTGCCCGTTATCGCCAGTTTTGAGGAATATGCCACCGTGAACGGTGAAAACGGCCTGCAGGCCGGTGACCGGATCGTGGAGGTGGACGGGGAAAAGCTCTATAGCTACTCTGACTTTTCCCTGATTCTGAAGCTCAACGGCGGCGATGTCCACGATCTGGTGGTTGAGCGCGGCGGCGAAAAGGTGGTGCTGAAGGATTTCCTGATGGAAAAGCATGAGGTCACCGGAGCCGACGGTACGACCGGTCTGCGTTTTGGCATGAATTTCACCCTGCACAGGCCGAATTTCGGGGATAAGCTGATGCTTGCCTGGAACCAGTCCCTGGATACGGTGCGGCTGGTGCGGCTGAGCCTGCAGATGCTCCTTTCCGGGCAGGTGGGGCTTCGGGATATGTCCGGCCCTGTGGGCATCGTCAGTGAAATGTCCAATGTGGCGGCGGCGTCGGCCAACTGGGTCAGCGCGCTGCTGAATATGCTTTATTTCGGCGGCTTCATAGCCATTAACCTGGCGGTGATGAACCTGCTGCCCATCCCGGCGCTGGACGGCGGCCGGATCGTGTGTCTGCTGATCACCGCAGCGGTGGAAGCGGTGACAAAAAAGAAGATCGATCCCAAATATGAAGGGTATCTCCACGGCACCGGCATGATCCTGCTGCTGGGGCTGATGGCGGTCATTATGCTCAAGGACGTTATTTTCCTGTTCAAAAGGTGACATATATGACAAGACAGATTCTGGTGGGCGGTGTTCCCATCGGCGGCGGCGCCCCGGTGGTCATCCAGTCCATGCTCAATACCAAAACCACGGATGTGGAAGGAAGTCTGAACCAGATCCGGCAGCTGGCCTCCGCCGGCTGTCAGATTGCAAGGCTGGCGGTGCCCAATATGGAGGCCGCCCGGGGCTTTGCGGAGATTTGCCGGGAAAGCCCCCTGCCGCTGGTTGCGGACATTCATTTTGACTATAAGCTGGCCATTGCCGCCGCGGAGGGCGGCGCTTCCAAGATCCGCATCAACCCCGGCAACATCGGCGGGGAGGATCGGGTCAAGGCCGTGGTGGAGGTGTGCAAGGACAGACACATTCCCATCCGCATCGGCGTCAACGGCGGCAGTCTCGACAAGCGGCTGCTGGAAAAATATGGGCATCCCACGGCAGAAGCCTTGGTGGAAAGCGCCTTTGAACACCTGGAGCTGCTGGAAAAGCAGGGCTTTTATGATACCTGCGTTTCCATGAAGTCCTCCACGGTGCCCACCATGGTGGCGGCGGCCCGGCTGTTCCGCGCCAAGTGCGATTATCCCCTCCACATCGGCGTCACCGAAACCGGGCCGGTGAAACAGGGACTGATCAAGTCTGCCATGGGCATTGGCGCGCTTCTTTTAGACGGCATCGGTGACACCGTCCGTGTCAGCCTGACCGACGATCCGGTGCAGGAGGTATACGCCGCCAAAGATATCCTGAAAGCCGCCGGATTGCGCAGGGAGGGCGTGAACATCATCTCCTGTCCCACCTGTGGGCGTACCCGTATTGACCTGATCGGACTGGTAAACCGGGTGGATGAAGCCCTGAAAAACTGCGAAAAGCCTATCACCGTGGCGGTTATGGGCTGCGTGGTCAACGGCCCCGGGGAAGCCCGGGAGGCTGACATCGGCATTGCCGGCGGCGACGGCTGGGGCATGATTTTCGAAAAAGGGGAGCAGGTGGAAAAGCTGCCCTACGATGAGCTGCTGCCCGCCTTGCTGCGAAGAATCGAGAAGCTGTAATATCCAGCCTGCGATGCAAAGCAGACGCTTTCCATCGCAGGGACATCGCCTGACGGCGCTGTTGGTTTCATGATTTTTGAGATAGGGAACCTCTGAATCAATCGTCTGCGGCTGAGTGGCGGATCTTTTGCCATCCGCTCTTGCCGATTGAATCAGAGCTTCCCCAGAAAATCATGGAAACCCGTCTCATTGGATATCCGTATAAGATACAGAAATACTATGGAAGAACAAATCTGCTTTCTGAATATGTTTCCGGACTATGAGCCGCCTGAGGAGCTGCGTGCAGCCCTTTCTCAGGCGGCTATCGCCGCTGCGGATATTGATCCCCAGACCCGGACGGTTTCTGTGGCGGTGCATTCGGAGAACTACATCCCCCGGCGGCTGCTGGATCAGGCGTGCAAGGACATTTGCGCTTTGTACGGCCTGCGGAAGCTGGAGCTGATGGCGACGCACCCGGAGACGCAGCTGCAAAAAATCGAGCCGGAGGAGCTGATGCAGCTGTTTGTCAGCCGCAATTCCATGGCCCGGGGCTCCCTTGCCGGGGCAAAGTGGGAGTGGAACAGCCGGAACCTGACGGTCAGGCTGGCGGCAAACGGAAAAGAAACGCTGCTGGAGCACGTTCCGGCAGTGGAGCAGGAGCTGAAGGAGCGGTTTGCCGCCACGGTGAGCATCACCGTGGAGGCAGGAAAGTCTCTGGAAGGAAAGGCGCTTTTTGACGCCATGGAGTCCCTGCGGGATTCTGTGATGGTGAATCTGCCTGCCGCGTCTGCCCAGCAGCCGAGAAAAGAGGACAAGGCCGCCGCTGCCCCCAGCGAGACCTTCTACGGCAAGCCCTTCAAGGGTACCCCTGTGCCCATGAAGGAGCTGAGCCTGGACATGGGCACCGTGATCGTGGAGGGCAAGGTCTTTGCCGTCGATCACAAGGAGCTGAAAAAGCGCAACGCCTATGTGGTGAAATTTGACATGACGGACAACACCAATTCCGTCCGAATCAGCCGCTTTATGGAGGCGGGGGAGGCCAAGCCCATTCTGGAAAACGTGCAGGCTGGCTCCGTGCTCCGGGTGCAGGGCAAGCTGATTGAGGACCGGTTTGAAAACGAAATGGTGCTCAAGCCCTATGCCATGCAGCCCGGCTCCATGCCCAAGCGGCAGGATACAGCCCCGGGGGAGAAACGGGTGGAGCTGCATCTTCACACCACCATGTCCAACATGGACGCTTTGACGGACACTGCCGCCGCCGTGAAGCAGGCGGCAGCATGGGGCCACAAGGCCATCGCCATCACCGACCACGGTGTTGCCCAGTCCTTCCCCGACGCCATGAAGGCCGCATCCAAGGCCAAGGTGGCAGGCACCGACCAGAATATCAAAATTCTCTACGGTTGCGAAGGATATTATGTAAACGATGTGGATGACCGGATCGTTGTCCACGGCACGAAGGATATGGCCTTTGACGAGGAATTTGTGGCCTTCGACCTGGAAACCACCGGCCTTTCCTCCCGCACCGACCGCATCATTGAAATCGGCGCCGTTATCCTCAAAAACGGCCAGGAGGCAGGCCGTTTTCAGACCTTCGTTGACCCGGAGCGGACACTGGAACGGAAAATCGTGGAGCTCACCGGCATCACCGATGAAATGCTGAAGGGCGCGCCGAAAATCGAGGAAGTGCTGCCCAAATTTCTGGATTTCGTGGGAGACCGGGTGCTGGTTGCCCACAATTCGGACTTTGACACCGGCTTCATCCGCGCCGAGTGCGAACGGCTGGGCTATGACTACCACTACACGGCGGCGGATACGCTGATTTTGTCCCAGAATCTGCTGCCCCACTTGAACAAATTCAAGCTGAACATTGTCTCCAACGCCCTGAGCCTGCCGGACTTCAACCACCACCGGGCAGCGGACGACGCCATGACCTGCGGTCTGATCATGGCAAGGCTCATGGCAAAGCTGGAAGAAGAGCACGATATCCATACCCTGCAGGCCATCAACCCGGCAATGACCAGGCTCCGTGCCGGCGGACGGATCACCGACCGGCAGGCGCGGCATATCATTCTGTTTGCCAAAAACCAGGTGGGTCTTCGCAACCTCTATCATTTGATTTCCAATTCCAATCTGCAGCATTTCCGCCGGGTGCCGAGAATACCCAAGTCCGAGCTGTTGGAGCTGCGGGAGGGACTGATCATCGGCTCCGCCTGCGAGGCCGGCGAACTGTTCCAGGCCCTTCTGGATCATAAAAGCGACGACGAGCTGAAGCGCATCGCGTCCTTCTACGATTTTCTGGAAATTCAGCCCCTGGCCAACAACCGCTTCATGCTGGATAACGAAAAATATGAGGCCAAAACCGACGCCGATTTGCAGGAGTACAACCGGAAAATCGTTCGGCTGGGAGAAGAACTGGGAAAACTGGTGGTTGCCACCGGCGACGTACACTTCCTCAACCCCGAGGATGAAATCTTCCGCCATATTCTGCTTGCCACCAAGGGCTTTGATGACGCGGATAAGGAAATGCCCCTGTATTTCCGCACGACGGACGATATGCTGAAGGAATTCAGCTATCTGGGCGAAGGGAAAGCCTACGAGATCGTGGTGACAAATCCCAACAAAATTGCCGATATGTGCGAATCGCTGCGCCCCGTTCCCCACAATCTGTTCGCTCCCAAGATTGAAAACTCCGTGGAGGACTTAAAGAATCTGGTCTACACCAAATTCCACCGCCTCTATGGGGACAATCCCCCGGAGCTGATGGTGAAGCGTGTGGAAACGGAGCTTCACGACATCATCAACTGCCACTACGATGTGATTTACATGTCCGCCCAGAAGCTGGTGCAGAATTCTCTGGAGCATGGCTATCTGGTTGGCTCCCGTGGCTCCGTAGGATCGTCCATCGTAGCCTACATGTCCGGTATCACCGAGGTCAATTCCTTCCCGCCCCATTACCGCTGTCCCAACCCGGAATGTAAGTATACCACCTTTGATGTGCCCAAGGGCTACGGCTGCGGCGCGGATCTGCCGGATGCCGTCTGCCCCAAGTGCGGCACCAAATTTGAAAAGGACGGCTTTAACATCCCCTTCGAAACCTTCCTGGGCTTCGGCGGCGACAAGGTGCCGGATATCGATTTGAACTTCTCCGGTGAATATCAGGCAAAAGCCCACGCTTACTGCATTGAAATGTTCGGAAAATCCCATGTGTTCCGGGCAGGCACCATTGGTACCGTGGCGGAAAAAACCGCCTTCGGCTATGTGAAAAAGTACTTGGCCGAGCGGGGAAAAACCGCGTCACGGGCGGAGGAAGCCCGGCTTGCCGCCGGCTGCGTAGGCGTTCGCCGCACCACGGGCCAGCACCCCGGCGGTCTGGTGGTCATCCCCCAGGAAAATGAGATCTGGGATTTCTGCCCGGTGCAGCACCCGGCGGACGACCCCAATGCCGACCAGATCACCACCCATTTTGAATACCACTCCATGGAGGAAAATCTGCTGAAGCTGGACATGCTGGGCCACGATGACCCCACCATGATCCGCATGATGGAGGACATGACGGGCATCGATGCCAAGACCATCCCCCTGGACGACAAGGACACCATGTCTATTTTCACCTCCTCCAAGGTGCTGGGCTATGAGGACGACAAGATCTTAGGCCCCACCGGCGCCGTAGCCATTCCGGAATTCAACACCCGCTTTACCCGGGGCATGCTCATGGATACCATGCCCACCCGGTTTGACACCCTGCTGCGGCTTTCCGGCTTCTCCCACGGCACCGACGTGTGGCTGGGCAACGCCAAGGATCTGATCACCTCCAAAACCGCCACCGTCGATCAGGCCATCGGCTGCCGTGATGACATCATGATTTACCTGATCTCCTGCGGCATGCCGGAAAAGCGTTCCTTCAAGATCATGGAGGCTGTCCGAAAGGGCAGGGGACTGCCCGAGGGCGCGGAGGAGGAAATGAAAGCGGCGGGGGTGCCGGATTGGTACATCGGCTCCTGCAAAAAGATCAAGTACCTGTTCCCCAAGGCTCACGCTGTGGCTTATGTTATGATGGCCTTCCGCATTGCATGGTTCAAGGTGCACCATCCTCTGGCATTTTATGCGGCCTATTTCTACCGCCGCAGCCAGAAGGGCGGCTTTGACGCGGTGCTGATGACCCACGGTAAGGATGCTGTAGTGGCAAACATCGAGGCCATCGAGAATAACGAGAACGCCACGGACAAGGACGAGGATCTGCTGACGACACTGGAGGTTGCCTATGAATACTACCTCCGGGGCTTTGAATTTCTGCCCATCAGCATTTACGAAAGCCACGCCACGAAATTTTTAATCAAAGACGGTAAGCTCCTGCCGCCCTTTGTGGCGATTTCCGGTCTGGGCGAAAATGCGGCATGGGATCTGATGAAGGGACGGGAGGGCAAGACCTTTCTGTCTGTGGAGGAGGTTGCCGCCGCCTGCCCCAAGGTGTCCAAGACCCACATCCAGATGCTCAAAGAGGCGGGCGCCTTCGGCGACCTGCCGGACACCAGCCAGGTCAGCTTTTTCTGAGGAAAACCGGGACGCGGAAGCGTCCCGGTTTCTGCTTGCAATTGGCACCATTGTGTGATATTATGTCAATACAAATCCAAAATAAAGGGTGATTTTTATGCAGGATATCGGTATGCAGTTTCACATTCACTGCAAAGCGGGCGATGTAGGCCGGTATGTGTTTCTCCCTGGGGATCCCGGGCGCTGTGCGTCCATTGCAGACTGCTTTGACGACCCTGTCCATGTGGGTATGAACCGGGAGTTTAACATCTATACAGGGACCCTTCTGGGGGAGAAGGTGTCCGTCTGCTCCACCGGCATCGGCGGCCCCTCGGCTTCCATTGCCATGGAGGAGCTGGCTGCCATCGGCGCTGACACCTTCATCCGGGTGGGTACCTGCGGCGGTATTGATATGGACGTGCTGCCGGGAGATGTGGTGGTGGCCACGGGAGCCATCCGGTTTGAACATACGTCTTTGGAATACGCACCCATCGAGTTCCCGGCGGTGCCGGATTTCGGTATTACGGCGGCGCTGAAAGCGGCCAGTGAGGATTTGGGCTACCGCACCCACACCGGTGTTGTCCAGTGCAAGGATTCCTTCTACGGTCAGCACAGCCCGGAAAAGTCCCCCGTGTCTTATGAGCTGCTGCAAAAGTGGGAGAGCTGGAAGCGGCTGGGGGTCAAGGCCAGTGAGATGGAATCTGCCGCGCTGTTTGTGGTGGCGGCGGCGCTGGGCGTCCGCTGCGGCAGCTGCTTCCACGCCGTGTGGAATCAGGAACGGGAAAAGGCGGGGCTTGCCATGCCCATGACCGAGGACACCACCGGCGCCATCAAAGTGGGCGTTGAAGCCATGAAGCGGATCATCGCGGCGGATAAAGCAAAATAAAAAGAGTGCGGAATGACCCCCACGGCTTAGCCGCGGGGGTCTTGTTCCATAAAATAGCGGGTTTTGCCGACCTCTTTTACGATCCGAAATCCCAACTTCCCGTACAATGCCATTGCCCGGGTGTTTTTCCGGAAAACGTATAGGAAAACGGGCATGTCCGACTCCAGCAGACACTTTTTCAGGATCTGCGTTCCGATGCCGCGGTTTTGAAAGGGCGGAAGCACAAACAGGCTGTCCAGCTCCATGCGTTCCCCCTCGGGGCGCAGGCAATAGTATCCCGCCAACACACCGTCCGCCAGAACCCGGACAAAATGGAGCAGGTTCCGTTCCAGATTCCGGTGCACCCAGGCAAGCACCGTTGGGTAATCAATGGAATTCAAATCCTCGTAAGCATCAATGAGCTGCCGGTTCAGCTCATACAGCGGTTCCAGATCTGCCTGTACGGCGGGGGCATACACAAGGGTCATATCTCCTGATACCGGATAAAGTCCAGGGTCATATAGTCTAAGTAAACCTGCTTGTCCGGGGTCTTGCCCATCGTCACCCGGTGGCAGTTGACCTCCCAGACGGGGAAATGATCCAGCATCCCCCTTTTGATCTCAAAAACGTGGTTCCAGCTTCTGCCCTCCAGATAGGGGGTGTCCTGCTGAATCCGGATCAGCTCCAGACGGCGGAAATTGAAGGTGGGAAAGGCGTTTTTGATGATGGTTTCAAACAGAACCTCCGCGTCCCGGACGCTGCCAAGCTCAAAGGTGCTGCGGATCATGGCGCCATAGTCTTGCATAAAATAACCTCCTTATACTGATTTTCAATTCCGAGAATCATAGATACGGCAACGCAGACAAGCGGTGCCTTCTTGATTAAAATGAGGCATTTTAATCAAGAAACAGTATTACAGCTTGCTGTATGCCTTGTCCAAAAACTTCTGACTGCTGACGACAACACGCTGGTGGGTCCCTTTTCCGATTTCTCCGGCTTCGTCAAATGCCCGGACTGCAAAGGTAATGACCTTGCCTTCCACGGCAGTGACTTCGGCTTCTGCCCGGACTTCCAGCCCCACCGGCGTAGCGGAAACGTGCTGGATATTCAGAGCGGTGCCCACGGTGGTCTGGCCTTCTCCAAGAGCCTCTGCCACGGCCTCGCAGGCGGCGCCTTCCATCAGAGCCACCATGCAGGGGGTGGCGTAAACCAGCAGATCGCCGGAGCCGACCTCCTTGGCGGTGTCCTCCCGCTCACAGAGCGTCACGGCTTCGCCCTTCATGCCAACGGTTATTCCCATAGGATATCACGACCTTTCTACGTTAATAATACTAGAATGGGACGAAAGTGTCAACGAAAAGGTTGCTATTTTTCCGTTGGTTTTGTATAATAACCGCAAATCCCAAAATGAGGTGACCCAATATGGTTGTCAACGACAAACTGAATTTAACCATGCTCTGCGATTTTTACGAGCTGACCATGGGCGCGGGGTATTTTGCCAACGGCTATGCCGACCGTGTGACCTATTTTGATCTGTTCTTCCGCCGCTGTCCCGATGGAGGAGGCTTTGCCATCGCGGCCGGGCTGGAGCAGATCGTCCAGTACATTCAGGAGCTGCGTTTTGACCCCGAGGACATCGAATACCTCCGGGGACGGAAGTGCTTCAGCGAGGACTTTCTGCAGTATCTGGCGAATTTCAAATTCACCGGCGATATCTGGGCGGTGCCTGAGGGTACCCCCATCTTTCCCCGGGAACCCATCATCACCGTCCGCGCGCCCGCCATTCAGGCGCAGCTTATTGAGACGTACCTGCTGCTGTGCGTCAACCACCAGAGCTTGATCGCCACCAAGGCCAACCGGGTTGTGCGGGCAGCGGAGGGGCGCACTGTGCTGGAATTCGGTTCCCGCCGTGCCCAGGGCGCGGACGCCGCCATTCTCGGCGCGAGGGCTGCATACATCGGCGGCTGCCACGGCACTGCCTGCACGATCTCCGACCAGCTTTACGGTGTCCGCGCCGGCGGCACCATGGCTCACGCCTGGGTGCAGATGTTCGACAGCGAATACGAGGCGTTCAAAGCCTATGTGCAGATGTTCCCCAATAACGCAACGTTGCTGGTGGACACCTACAATACCCTGAAATCCGGCGTTCCCAACGCTATCCGGGTGTTCAATGAGGTCCTCAGGCCCATGGGGATCAAAAAGTGCGGCATCCGTCTGGACTCCGGCGACCTGGCCTATCTGACCCGGGAAGCCCGGAAAATGCTGGACGAGGCAGGCTGGACGGAGTGCCAGATTTCCGTGTCCAACTCTCTGGATGAGTATATTATCCGGGACATCCTCCGTCAGGGAGCGAAGATCGACATGTTCGGTGTAGGCGAGCGGCTGATTACCGCTAAGAGCGAGCCGGTGTTCGGCGGTGTGTACAAGCTGGCCGCGATTGAAGCGCCGGACGGTACCGTGGTACCCAAGATCAAGATTTCCGAAAATGTGGAGAAGATTACCAATCCCCACTTTAAAAAGCTCTACCGCTTCTATGCCAAGGATACCGGCAAGGCCATTGCCGACTACCTGACGGTTCACGACGAGACTGTGGACGATTCCAGGGACTTGACGATTTTTGACCCGGATGCCACCTGGAAGACCAAGACGGTCTACAACTTCACCGCCAAAGAGCTGCAGGTGCCCATTTTCAAGGGCGGCGAGCTGGTCTATAAGCTGCCTTCTCTGGAGGAAATCCGCGCCTACTGCCTTTCCCAGGTAGATACTCTGTGGGACGAGGTCAAGCGCTTTGACAATCCTCAGACCTACTACGTTGATTTGAGCCAGAAGCTCTGGGACATCAAATACGACCTGCTGAAATCCAATGGCAAGTAAGCGTACTTCCGCCTCAGCCGTGGCCCTGGGCGGGGTTCTCGCGGCGCTGGCGGTGGTCATCATGAGCATGGGCACGATTATCCCTGTGGCGACCTATATCTGCCCCATGCTCTGCGCCGTGCTGCTGCAGGTGGTGCTGAAAACCTGTGGGGAGCGTATCGCGTGGGCATGGTATGGTGCGGTTGCCGTTTTATCCGCGCTTTTGGCTCCGGATAAGGAAGCGGCGGCGGTGTTCGTGTTTCTGGGCTATTATCCCATTGTCAAGCCCCGGCTGGACAGGCTCAAATTCTGCTGGCTGTGGAAAGGGCTGCTGTTCAACGTGTCCGTTCTTGTCATGTACTGGCTGCTGCTGCGCCTGTTCGGACTTCGGCAGGTGACGGAGGATTTTGCGGAAATGGGTGCGGTGATGCT
Source organism: Faecousia sp. (assembly GCA_051867075.1). GTDB lineage: Bacteria > Bacillota > Clostridia > Oscillospirales > Oscillospiraceae > Faecousia. The sequence continues at coordinate 58,951 of JBJDYG010000121.1, forward strand.
GGTCATCCTTCTGATTTTGGGAAATGTGACTTTTTTCCTGCTGGACCGGCTGCTGGAAAAGCGTCCGGGAAAGAGGCGCAGGCCTTAGGGCGGGGGAATGGAGCGTGTGGTATCTGTATATCTTGCAATGCGGCGACGGCTCTCTCTACACCGGCATTACAACTGACGTGGAAAAGCGGCTGGAAGCCCACCGCAGCGGTAAAGGAGCGAAATATACCCGGGGGCGGGTGCCGCTGGAGCTGAAATATCGGGAAAGCTGTGGCACCCATTCCGACGCCCTGAAACGGGAGCTGGAAGTCAAGCGCCTTTCCCGTGAGGAGAAGCTGACCTTGATTGCAGGTTTTCGGCAGCAATGAAACGCAAAACGGCGTCCCGGTTTGGGACGCCGTTTCTGCGTACCTATCAGAAATTCGCGGTGGCGGTGACAAAGTCCACGCCCCACAGCACGATGCGCAGAATGCCGCAGGCGGCAAGGTGTGCCGGGTAGTAGGCGTAGAACAGCTTCCCCATGCCCTTCCACGAGCCACGTTCACCGTTATACAGCCGCAGCAGCGGGATGGTCAGGCAGGTGCCAAGCTGGATGAAGGCGTAAACCCGGTCAATAAACAGGAAGTAAACCAGAGCGTAGACAAAGGTCCAGACCATCATCCACGTCATCTGCTTTCGGAAATTGCCCCGGTAAGCGCCGAGATACACGATTGCCATGGTGGCGATGCAGCTCCAGTCAGAGGGGAAGGTGATGATGCAGACCAGCAGGATGATGATGGTTTTCTGCCACGTTTTCAGCTTGTCGCTGTCGTTGACCCACAGCAGCACCAGTCCCCATGCCAGAGACCAGGCTACGCTGGTCTGGTTGAACACCGTGGTCTGGAAGGGAACAAAGGGAATGCCAAAGCAGAAGTTATAGGCAAAGTGGGAAACAAGTGCCAGAGCAAACAGACGTGTGGCGTATTTTTTGACATCGTGGGTGTAATGATACCCTTCCGCGACGAAATACCACATAATAGGGGCGGTAAGTCTCCCGATGACATGGGCCAGCAGGACCCACCAGACCCGGGAATATCCGGGGAAGATCGTCCAGACAAGGTGGTCGAGGGTCATTGCGGCAATGGCGATGAGCTTTAACTGATTGGAATTAAGTCCTCGCTTCATGGGAGATACCTCCGTCTTTTTTACCCATTATAGGAAATCTGTTTCCAAAAATCAAGCTCTCCGGGGGGATTTCCCCCGGAGAGCTGAAATTACATATCGTAAATTCCCATAATCAGGATACCGGCGAAGGTGACGATGATGCAGGCATAGTGCTTCCAGCTGAGCTTCTCCTTCAGGAACAGGCGGCTCCACAGAACGGAAACCATGCAGTAAGACGCAATGATGGGGGCAGCAAGGGCGGACTCACCGCTGGCCAGGGCGTAGATGTAGGCCAGCTGTCCGGCGGTTTCGAAGATGGCACCGATGTACTTGGGAGCCTCCATTTTGGGAACCAGCTTCTGCTTCTTGATAATGATGGTATAGACAAAGCAGACAATACCGGCAGCCAGGAAGGTCAGCTCATAGGCAACGTTGGCGGAATCTTCATTCAGCGTTTCCAGCACCAGATCGTCGGCGAAGGTGCCGGCAGCATCCAGCAGGCAGTAGGCAATGGGCAGGGCAAGAGCCAGCCAGGATTTGGCATACTTGTAGTTGGATGCCTCCTGCCGGGCGGCGCGAAGCGCCTCGTCCTCGTTTGCCTCCACAAAGCCCAGACCGATGACACCGGCGCAGGCCAGCGCAATGGCAATGTACTGGGGGGCAGCCATAGGCTCGGCAGTTCCGGTGAGGATGGCGATAATCGCCACAAGAGCACCGCTGGCATTGCAGATGGGAGAAGAGATGGACAGCTCAATGTAGCGCAGGCCAACATACCCCAGTGTCATGGAGCCGATATACAGCAGGGAGACAGGCAGATAGGTCCAGATCACCTGCCAGGAGATTTCGACACCGCCTACGAAAATTTCGAACGCAGCATGCAGACCCATGACCACACCCACGGCCATGACCATTTTGAATTGGCTGTACTTATCTTTCGCGTCACGGCAGCCGATCTTGGAGAAGAAATCGGAACCGGACCAGCACAGCAGCGCGATAATAGAAAACCAAAACCAAGACATATTCTTTACCTCTCAACTTATGGGCTCCCCGAAAAACTGCCCTTTTGCGGTTTGGCCGAATCTTTTGTCAGAACAAAATCTCCCGGTCAAACCATCAAAAAGCAGTTTTTGGAGGTCGCCTTATTTTTTTATAATGTTTACCGGACTATGACTGCAAAAAGGGAAATTGCCATTTCCGCCCATGCCGCCGGTTGCTTTGGCAGCGGAGCAACAATTTATCACCATGTACAGAATCGAGAGGTACCCAATGGCATAACGATGCCGTACCGGCTTTGTCACGCCATTGCACCGGGGGCATCCCCGCAATTGCCCGATTTGCCGCAAAATCAGATAAGCATTACAATTTATAATGAAACCAGTCCCGCATCCACCATTTTCTGCAGGCTCATAAGAATGCCCAGCTTGGCGTGGTTCCAGGTCAGGCCGCCCTGAAAATACACGGCGTAGGGAGGACGGATGGGGCCGTCGGCGGAAAGCTCGATGGAGCTGCCCTGAACGAAGGCGCCCGCCGCCATGATGACCTTATCGTTGTAGCCGGGCATGTCAGAGGGGTAGGGGGTGGCGAAGGAATCCACGGGAGCGGCAGCCTGAATGCCCTTGCAGAAGGCGATCATCCCCGCTTCGCTGCCCAGCTCCACGGCCTGAATGATGTCGTGACGGCTTTCCGCGGCATTGGGGACACACCGGAAGCCCAAGGGCTCGTACAGGTTCGCGGCAAAGACCGCGCCCTTTTCCGCGCCTGCCACTACGGTGGGAGCAAGGAAGAAGCCCTGATACAGGGCGGGCATCAGCCCAAGATTCGCGCCTACCTCCTGACCAAGGCCGGGAGCGGAGAGCCGGTAGGCGCAGCGGTCAACGCATTCCTTTGTGCCGCAGATATAGCCGCCGATGGGAGCAAGGCCGCCGCCGGGGTTTTTAATGAGACTGCCGACGGTCATGTCCGCGCCCACGTCGGAAGGCTCGATGGTTTCCACAAATTCGCCGTAGCAGTTGTCCACCATGACGAGAACATCGGGCTTGACACCCTTGCAGAAGGCGATCAGCTCACCGATCTGCCGGACCGAGAAGGTGGGACGGGTGGCGTAGCCCTTGGAACGCTGGATGGTGACCAGCTTGGTTTTTGTGTTGATGGCCTTTCGGATGCCATCGTAGTCAAAGCTGCCGTCGGGCAGCAGATCCACCTGATTGTAGCTGACGCCGTATTCGGCAAGGCTGCAGGGACTGGGGCGGATGCCGATGACTTCCTGCAGGGTGTCATAGGGCATACCCACAGGGGACAACAGCTCGTCTCCGGGCAGCAGATTGGCGCTGAGGGCGACGGTCAGGGCGTGGGTGCCGCAGGTGATCTGAGGACGCACCAGCGCTGCCTCTGTGTGGAACACGTCGGCGTAGACCCGTTCCAGATTGTCCCGTCCAAAATCGTCATAGCCGTAGCCGGTGGTGGCGGCGAAGCAGGCGGCGGAAACCCGGTTTTTCTGCATGGCCCACAGCACCTTCGCCTGATTGTGCTCCGCGACCTGGTCGATGACGGCAAAGCGGTCCTTCAGTTTTTCCAGCGCCTTTTCCCCGTAAGCGTAAACCGCAGGGGAAATCCCCATGGTTTGATACAATTCCAGTAATTCTTCCATGCTCAATCCTCTTTTTTCACGTTGTTCAGTATTTCATTTGCCAGATTGTTGAGAACCTCCGGGCGGGACACGATCAGTCCCGTATCCGCTTCTCCCAGAATCAGCAAAGTGTCCCCGGGGCGGATACCGAACAGCTCCCGGGCTTCCTTGGGAATGACGATCTGACCCCGGTCGCCCACCTTCGCGGTGCCGAAGACCCGCTGCTGATTCACTTTTCCAAGGACGTGCTTGCCTCCGGGCATGAAATCGCCTCCAATCACATTTTTCATACTTTTCACACCAGCGGATTATACAAAAATCCGTCCCGGTTGTCAATACCGGGACGGAAGAAATTGGCGGTTTTCACGAATTTTTGCGAGGAAAGGGGATTCTACCCGATGCGTCACAATGGATGAACACAGTATTTCTGCAGCTGCGCCAGAATTTCTGCAACGGCGGTGTTCACAAACCCATCCATTTCGGCTTCCGTTAAGTACGGGTATTCCCGGTCAAGATGGTTGTTTTCCTGAAGGTAGAAGGAGGTGATATACGCCCGGCGGTTGTCGAAGGCGTCGGGGCTGAATTCCTCCATAAAGGTGTTTATAAAGCCAACGGCTCCCAGGTAGACCCGGAAGGCCCGGAAGCCGGGATGATCCCGGAGGTACTTATAGTCCAGGTCATACCAATCCTCCTTCAGCTTCCAGATGAAGTTTTCAGGATCTCTGGCACGTTCATCCGCGAACCGGAGCTTGGAGGGGGCATAGATATCCCGTACCCAGAGAACATCGGTAATCAGATGCACAAGGTAGCCCAAATAGAAAGCGTATTGGGCATCGGTATAGGTTTTCTGCCGGGCGGCGGTGAAGTACCTGGAGGCAAAAAGCTCCGGATTGGCCTTTTCACCCTCGGTTTTGAAATGGGAAACCAGGGTGCTGGGGGTGAACTGCGACCAGTCATCGTTGGGTACGCCGCTGTCCGGGGCGATATTGCCCACAATGAATTCCACCGGGGACAGCTTCGGAATCTGATCCAGCAGCTTGTCCGCAACGCGAAGGTGTACCATCCAGGATGCCATAGGCGATCCTCCTATCTATGTGTTTTCAGTCTCTGCGCCGGCGGTTGCCGCCAAAGAGTGCCAGCAGCCGCAGAAGCTGCGCCAGGGATACGGCGGTGGCGGCGACATAGGTCAGTGCGGCAGCAGTGAGGGTTTTTTTCGCACCGTTCTGCTCCTCTTGCGTCAGCAGCCCGCCCTCATCGATGGCCTGCAGGGCCCGGCGGCTGGCATTGAATTCCACAGGGAGGGTCACCAACTGGAATACCAGAGAAAGGCCAAAGCAGGCGATGCCCAGGTACACGAAGAAATAGGAGAAGTTGGCCGTATAGGAAAACAGCAGGCCGATGAGGATCAGCGGCATGGCCAGCTTGGAGCCCAGATTGGTGATGGGGATGATGGCGGCGCGGAGTTTGATGGGGGCGTAGCTCTGGGCATACTGCACCGCGTGCCCTGCTTCGTGGCAGGCCACGCCGATGGCGGCAGTGGAGGTGTTTCCATACACATTGTCAGACAGGCGGATGACGTTGGTTCTGGGGTCATAATGATCGGTCAGATTGCCGCTGACCCGCTCGATGCGTACGCCGTAGACGCCGTTGGCAGACAGCACCCGCTGGGCTGCCTGCGCGCCGGTAATGCGCCGCATGGAATACTGCTGGGAATATTTCTGAAAGGTGGAATTGACATTGCTGCTTGCCCACAGGGACAAAATCAAGCAGGGAAGGACTAAAATAACATACGTCCAGTCAAAATAATAATAGGGCATAACAAACCTCCTGATAATTTCGATGAGAAACCGGGTATTTTATCGAAGGAACCTCTGAATAAATCGTCTGCGGCTGAGTGGCGGATCTTTTGCCATCCGCTCTTACCGATTGAATCAGAGCTTCCCTAAGTGATTATGACGGGGGGAAGATAAATTGCAGTTTGCGGGGATGCCCCCGCGGGCAATGACGTTATGAGCTTTGGGTGGTCATCGTACATCCTTTGGACCCCTCGACCGGTACAGCTCAGAAAATTGTGTTTGGCGCGCAGCCAAACACAACCTCTCTCAAACAAATTGCAGTTGTGAATATCGGCTTTTGTAAGCAGACGCTCTTGGCTCCCCCTGGAGGGAGCTGGCACAGCAAAAGCCGTGACTGAGAGAGGAAACTGCGCTACCCCTCTACGCCCCAGTTGGCAAACTGGGGCACCTCTCCCCAGAAAGAGGCAAGGGAGCTTCGCACCACCTCAACAAATTCCAATTTACCTTTTCGCTGACTTGACCCGAAAGCATACAAATCCCGGATGTTTCATTCTGCCTCAGGCTCCATTGCCTTATGCAGCCTCTCAGTAATCGCGCCCCGGAAGATGGCATCTGCCTGGGCGTGAAGGGTCTGCAGGGCGCCCACCGCCAGATTCAGCTGAAGCTGTCCGGGCATGTACAGATCCTGATCAAAGACGAACTTGACCTCCTTGTCCTCCTGACCGTTTTTCTTTACAAGACCCGGCCCGGCGTGGAGCTTGACACGGCAGCCGCCCCGGATGGACATTTCCGTGTCCACGCTGCACCGGCTGGCGGCGGCTTCGTTCACATCCTCCTCCGCCAGAGGACCCAGGTAGCAGGGGGCGATCAGCTCCGAGAAGGGAACGCCCTCCAGACCGAGTTCGGCGCGGGAGATGAAGTTCAGATACCGCAGTCCCACCCGCTCAAAATAGGCGGGCTTATAGATCTTGATGAAGGCAGCCAGAGGCTTGTCCAGTTTTTGGGCAAAATCCTCCCAGCCTGCGTACCGGGAACAGCTCAGGGAGACGAATTTTCCCGTGAGATTCACCCGCCAGAGCCCGTCGGCGGAGGAAAACTGGTAATTGACGGCGGCGGGCTGATTCTGCAGGGTCATATTGCCGGGAGCGCCGGCCAGCTTGGGCGGGGGAGCTTCCATCCGCTGATGAAACTGGGGAAAATCCGCCCGGATCGCTTCCTGAAAGTCCACCGGGGGTTTCGCAGAGATAGCGAGAATCTCCGGAAAGCGAAGCTGGCAAATGACTTCCGCCAGCTGGTTCTCCCGGTAGCGGCAGCGGGGTTTGGTGGAAAACATAAGCATTCCTCATTTTCTGCAATCGATTTTATTTTATTATATCCCAACCCTGTGAAAATGGCAAGTGCGGGGGCAGGAGACATCCGTGAGAATTTTGTAAACTTTTCTGTGGGGCCTGGGGAAAAAGCGGGACAATGTTCACAATTTGTTCATACTGGCGGCGTCGAATGCTGGTATACTTTTTGTGAAGACATTCGGGGGGTGAAGAAATGAAAGATCCCTACAAGCGGCGGTATCTGTACTTAATGCTGTCCATATTCGGCGGCATCGGACTGAGCATTATCCTGTTTTTTGTGGTATACCGGTTCCAGGGCGTGGGCGACGCGTTCCATAAGCTGGAGAGCATTCTGGCGCCTTTCATTTACGGAAGCGTGGTGGCCTATCTTCTGCGTCCGATGTGCAATGCCTACGAGGGCTTTTTTCAAAATCACCTGCCGAAAAAACTGAAAAAGCTGTCCAACGGACTGGCGGTGGGACTGAGCCTGGTTTCCGGCATTCTCATTGTATACGCGCTGATCATTATGATCGCCCCACAGCTCTACGAGAGCCTGAGCACCCTTTGGAAGAGCCTTCCCGGCAAGCTGTCCCAGCTGTACACCTGGGCGCTGGCAACCTTCGGCGAGAACGAGCAGCTGGTGAATCTGCTCAACACCATTTACAATTCAGCCAACACGGAGCTGCTGAACTGGACGAATAACACGCTGATGCCGTACATTTCCAGCGTTGTCAGCATTGTCACCGGGGTGGGCAGCAGTGTATGGAAGATCATGATGTTCCTGTATAATCTGCTGATCGGCTTGATTGTGTCGGTGTACCTCCTTACCAGCCGGAAACGCTTTGCCCGGCAGAGTGTGCTTATGGTTCGCAGCATTCTCAAGCCCAAGTGGGCGGAGCTGCTTTTGACGGAGGTCGCTTTCGTTGACCGGATGTTCGGCGGATTTATTGACGGAAAGCTGCTGGATTCCGCCATCATAGGCGTATTGTGCTATCTGGGATGCGTGATTTTACGGTTCCCCAACGCACTGCTGGTATCTGCCATTGTGGGCATTACCAACATTATTCCCTTCTTCGGCCCTTTCATCGGCGCGGTACCCTCTACGCTGCTGATTCTGATGGAGAGTCCCATCAAGGCGCTGTGGTTTCTTGTATTTGTTCTGCTGCTTCAGCAGCTGGACGGCAACGTCATCGGCCCCAAGATTCTGGGCGACCGCACAGGACTGTCCAGCTTCTGGGTGTTGTTTACCATTATTCTCTTTGGCGGACTGTGGGGCATTGTGGGCATGGTGATCGGGGTGCCGCTGTTTGCGGTGATTTACGATATTATCAAAAAACTGGTGCGCCGTGGTCTGGACAGAAAGGGCCAGATCGAGGCGTGGGATCAGTACAAGGCCGATTACCCTGATGAGGAACCTGGGAAGAAAGGGTAAATATCCGGGCCGCCGTGACGTACGGCGGCCTGTTTCTTGGGCTGCGGCCTGCGTTCACGCTATTATTCCAGATAACAGTGGAAATCCCGGGCAAGCTATGGTATACTGAAGCAAATACGCTTTTGGAGGAAGAAAATGCATTACGCGACGATAAAAAACTGCGACATTGCCAACGGCCCCGGCGTTCGGGTAAGCCTGTTTGTTTCCGGCTGCACCCATCACTGCCCCGGCTGTTTCAATGAGGTGGCCTGGGATTTTGCCTACGGCGAACCATTTACCCAGCAGACCATCGACACCATCCTGGACATGCTGCGACCGGACTATATCCGGGGCCTGACGCTGCTGGGGGGAGAACCCTTTGAGCCCCAGAATCAGGGCGCCATTGTGGAGCTGCTGCGGCAGATCAAACAGCAGATGCCTGAAAAGAGCATCTGGGCATTCTCCGGCTACCTGTTTGAAAAGGACATCCTCTCCGGGCGGCTGGGGGATACCGGCGAATACTTAAGCTATCTGGATGTTCTGGTGGACGGGCCCTTTGTCGAGGCGAAGAAGAACCTGTCCCTGCGGTTCCGGGGATCTGAAAATCAGCGGCTGATTGACGTTCCGGCGTCTTTGGCAGCGGGAAAGACCATCCTCTGGCAGGACTGGCAGGGGGAAAAGGAAGGAATGAAATGATGCAGACAATTCATGTGAAACTGCTTCGGGAGGGGGCAAAGCTCCCCACCTACGGCTCCGCCGGGGCGGCGGGAGCCGATTTGTACGCCTGTATTGACGCATCGCTGACCGTTCAGCCTGGAGAAACGGTGTTTATCCCAACCGGCATCGCCTTGGAAGTACCCACGGGCTGCGCGGGGCTGGTGTATGCCCGCAGCGGCCTTGCCTGCAAGCGGGGACTGGCTCCTGCCAATAAGGTTGGGGTGGTGGACAGCGACTACCGGGGAGAAATCAATGTGGTGCTCCACAATCACGGAAGCGTTCCCCAGACCATCGAAAACGGCGAGCGCGTGGCCCAGCTCCTTATCACCCCGGTGCTGCAGCCGGACTATGAAATTGCGCAAACCCTTACGGATACTGCCAGAAATGCCGGAGGCTTTGGTTCTACCGGCAGGTAATTGGTGCTTTTGATAAAATTTCTGAAAAGAATTCGTAAAATTTACTCTGATTTTGTCACTGTACTTTTGGGCAAGAATTCCTTATAATGATACCATGCCTGAGTAGGGTGATTACGGTAAAGAAATTTAGGAGTTTCGTATGGAGATTTTAAGTGCCATTGTGCAGCTTCTGGGCGGTCTTGCCATGTTCCTGTACGGTATCGAGCTGATGGGCGACGGCCTGAAAAACAGCTCCGGTCCCGCGCTGAAGCGGGTACTGGAAAAGGTCACCGGAAACGTGATGATGGGCGTGCTCACCGGCGCGCTGGTTACCGCTGTGATCCAGAGCTCCACCGCAACCATCGTTCTGACGGTCGCCCTTATCGGTGCCGGCGTGCTGAACCTGAAGCAGGCCGTTTCCGTTGTCATGGGCGCCAACATCGGCACCACTGTCACGGCCCAGATCATTCGCCTCGGCTCCATCGAGTCCGACGGCAGCTGGCTGCTTTGGCTGTTTGATACGGATACTCTGGCGCCTATCGCGCTGGTGGCCGGCATCATTCTGCTGATGTTTGTTAAGTCCAAGAAATCCAACACCATCGGTGATATCTGTGTCGGTTTCGGCGTTCTGTTTGTGGGACTGAATCTGATGACTGCCGGTGTTGAGCCGCTGGTGGGCACCGACGCCTTTGTCGCCTTTGTCAGATTCCTGAATAATCCGCTGTTTGGCATTCTGTTCGGCCTGATTTTGACGGTGATCGTTCAGAGCTCCTCGGCGACTGTGGGTATGCTGCAGACAGTGGCATCGATTCCGGGGGCCGGGATCACCTTTGCCATGGCCTATCCCGTCATCATGGGCATTAACCTTGGCACCTGCGTTACCACGGCCATGGTCTGCTCCATCGGCTCATCCAAGGACGCCAAGCGTACCGGCGTGGTGCATATTGCCTTCAATACCATTGGTACCATTCTGTTTTTGATCGTACTGACCGTTTTGCAGAAGCTGTCCGTTTTCGGCGCAGAGTACTGGGTTCGCAGCGTGGACAGCGGCAGCATCGCGAATTTCCAGACGGTATTCAACCTGCTGACTGCTGTTGCTCTCGTTCCCTTCGCGGACTGGCTGGTGAAGCTGTCCATGATCATTGTCAAAGACGACAAGGTGAAGGAACCGCGGCATCCCGAGCTGCACACGCTGGATGAAAAACTGTACAATTCTCCCGCCGTCGCCGTCGGTGTTGCCGTGAAGGCTGTGGCGGATGTGGGCGCTCTGGCCAGAGATAATTTTAAAAAGGGCTGCCAGGTGCTTGCAAAGTATGACCCGGTGCTGGTCAGGGAAATTGATGAGGACGAGGACTGCATTGATGAATTTACGGATCACGCGGATCGTTTCCTGATTGGCCTGTCCAAAGCGGTGGAGACCGAGTGGGACGACCGGCAGCTGGATATGCTGATGCAGACCGTGCCCAATTTCGAACGTATCGGTGACTACGCCACCAATCTGGTGGAGCTGTCCCAGCGGCTGGATGCTGAGAATACCTCCTTCTCCGACATGGCGAAAAAAGAGCTGAGCCTGATCTGCTCCGCTGTCAACGAAATCCTGGCCATCACCGTGGATGCCTTTGCCAGAAGCGACAATGAGGCTGCCAAGGCCATCGAGCCCCTGGAGGAGACCATCGACGATATGGTCATGATCCTACGGGACCGCCATACCAAGCGCCTGAAGAGCGGGCTCTGCTCCGTGGGCAGCGGGCTGGTGTTTATGGAGACCCTGACCTATCTGGAGCGTGCCTCTGACCAGTGTTCCTCCATTGCCGTGATGATGCTGGCAAGAAACAACGAGGAAATCCTGCAGAATCATTACGATTATCTGAGGGAGATCCATGCGGGCAACGATGTTGCGTACCTGGCGGAAAAGGAACGCCGCCGCCAGCAGTATATTAAGCCGCTGAAAGAGGTTCAGTAATTACAAAAACCCGAAAGCTCAGGCTTTCGGGTTTTTTATGCAAAATGCAGAAAGCACAGGAGGCACGTGAGGGCGGTCCCCTGTGCTTTCCGGCAATCAGCCGCAGAGCTTTGCCTGTTCTTCCGCAACGGCCGCTTCACAGCTGCGCATGGCAAGGATGGTTTTCTCCATCAGCTCGTCCAGCGTCCAGCCAAGGCGTTCTGCGCCGGTCTTAATCACATCCCGGGAGCACCCGGCGGCAAACTTTTTGTCCTTGAACTTCTTTTTCAGGCTGCTGACTTCCATGTCCATGACGCTTTTGCTGGGACGCATCCGGGCGGCGGCGCCGATGAGGCCGGTCAGCTCATCCGCGGCGAAAAGAATTTTTTCCATCTTCTGCACCGGCTCCACGTCGCTGCAGATCCCGTAGCCGTGGGAGCAGATGGCGTGCACCATTTCCGGGCTTGCGTTCACCTCGCGGAGCAGCTCGGGGGCTTTTTGACAGTGCTGATCGGGATACTGTTCGAAATCCACGTCGTGGAGCAGCCCGCACAGGCCCCAGAAGTCTGTGTTTTCCCCCTCTTCAGCGGCGAACCAGCGCATGACGCCCTCTACAGTCAGGGCGTGGAGAATGTGGAAAGGCTCTTGATTGTACTTTTGCAGCAGGGCAAGTGCCTGCTCTCTGGTAAGATCCATGGAAATTCCTCCCGGCAATATGATGCCCCTATTGTATGTTTTTCGGCAGAAAATGTCAAGGCTTCCCCCTGTTTTCCTTCCGGCACAGAGCTTTCATACTATTTCCCGATAAAATAGTTCACACCATTTTATCCTGCGACGGGATTGCAGGTCGCCGGTGGCGGCGAGAAATGTATGGACTGCGTTTTTAGCGGCGATACCGCTGACCGCTTGTTAGTGGTTTCATACTGATTCTCTTTTAAAATGTTTAATCAATTCGGATTAAACATTTTCATTAGAGAAGCATATGAGACGGAAATACGTGATTATCTATCCTGAAAATCACATATTCGGCAACGCCGTAAGGCGGTGCCTTCTTTAGAAAAATGAAACATTTTTATCAAGAAATAGTATCAAAAAACAGTATTTACCCGTTTTCTGAAAAATTAGCGGCTGCAGGAGAATAGCGCCTGATATACAGAAATCCCCGGCCTCGCGTTTGCGAAGCCGGGGAAGTGCTTTCAAAAAACCGTTAATTGCCGCTGAGCACCAGGTCCTTGCGGATATATTTGGTGCTGCCGTCGGTCATGGTCAGCGCTTCGACGGTGGTATCGTACCACTGCTGTACATCGGCGCTGCGCAGCTCGTTCTCGATCTGGTAATCGCGGTAGGTGTAGTCGCTGTTGCCCACGAAGTACATGACATGGTAGCCGTACTCGGATTCGATGATGCCGGTGTTGCCGCTCTTGCGGTTGGCGTCAAAGCACCAGTCGTTGAAGCTCGCCACCATCTGGCCGGGGTAGACATTCTCGTACAGGCCGCCGGTGGTGCCGTCGCCGTCGTCGGACTTTTCGTTGGCCAGAGCCGCGAAGGACTCTTCCGTGGAGTCACCCGCCATCCACTCATCCAGAATCTCCTCGGCGGCGGTCTTGGCAGCGGCCTTCTCCTCATCGGAGTAGGTGGTAGTGCCGGTGGTGGAGTCGGTGGTGCCGCCGGCAAACTTCACCAGAATGTGACGGACATTTACCAGGGGGAAGGTGTTGTCGTTGACGCCGGTGAAGAACACGGCGTAGTAGCCGTTGGTGGTTGTGGTCTCCTTGCCATCTCCATCAGTGGAGGTGGAGGTGTTGGCGATTACGGTCTTGTCGCCTTCTGCCCGGGCATCATCCGTGACCCAGTCGCTCAGCGAGGTGGAGACGGAGGAATACAGCTGGTCGGTATAGGCGGTGCTGGATGCCTCGGTATCCTTGTTGACGTCCAGAGCGGCGATGGCGGCATCGAAATCCTCTACGGAAGCGACTTCCTCGCCAATCAGGGAATTAGCGGCCTCCTCAGCGGCCTTGACGGAAGCGGCCTTTTCCTCGTCGGTATAGGTGGTAGTGCCGTTTTCATCGGTGGTGCCGCCCTCCAGGAACTTGCTGGCGGAGAGATAGTAGGTGTTGTAGGTGAAGGAGGAATACTTCGCGTAGTTCTCCGCCTCGGCGGCACGCAGGTCGGAATCCTCGTAGGTCAGGGAATCGGCGTAGTGGCTGTAGTAGGAATTAGCCAGAGTGTTCAGCTTGACGTATTCCGTGTAGCTCTCAACCGTAGCACCGCTGCCGTACTGGGCCTTCAGAAAATCCTTGACACTGGAGTAGCCGTAGAGAGTCGCATAGGCCTTCATATTGTTGACGCTGATATCGATCTCGGACAACTCTTCCTCGGACAGGGTGAAGCCGGCAGCTTCGGCGGCGTCCGCCAGAGCATAGACGGCGCGGGCGTTTTCCTTGGCGGAGTCCAGGAAATCGTCTGCCCAGGTTTTGCCGGTTTCCTCGTCCAGGACCTGCTCGTTCAGGGGAGTGGTGGTATCCAGACCAAACATGGCGGCGTAGCTGCCATAGTTGGAGCTGAAGTTATTGATGGCGCTCATGTAAAAATAGCTCAGCTCGGCATTGCTGATCTTATGGTCGCCGACGGTCAGAGCGGTGGTATTGCGTTCCCGGATGCCGCTGTTGGAGACAGCCCGGGTGACGCCCACGCAAATGGCTACCACCAGCATCACCGCCAGAACGGCAGCGAAAATGATGGTGTAAAGTTTCAGTTTTCTGGCTTCCTTCTGCTCGGCAAGCTGCTTCTCCGTCATTTTGGCGGCCTGCTGTTCATTGCGGAGCTTCTTCTTGCTGGATGCGCTCATGTGATCAAATCCTCTCATTTGTCCTATTGGTCATAACGCGAATGGTTTTTACGCATAGACCCCGGTATTATAACCCATTTTGCGCCCGGTTTCAAGGGGCAATCCGCAAAGAAAGGAGGAAAGCGAAAAAAATTTACAGAATTCCGTTGGGAGGGAAAGCGGATTGTAAGAGTATAGACAAAAAAACATGGGGAGCCGAAGCTCCCCATGCACCCCGCTTTAGCCGTAACGCATCCAATTATGACCTGCACGAAAAGGCAGGTGGGATGCCGCTCCAGACCGTTACTGCTCCCAACATCCACCCACCGTCGGAGCGGGGGCGGGAGGTCTGCAAACAGGCCGGGAAGTCTAACGTCCCAATAAAAAAATGTGGGTCCAAAAGGACACGCTACGCACCAAGCAGGAAATAATTAACCTTTACTCTTCGTCCTCCGCGTAAAGAGAATCCATAATCAGGTCATACACGGCCTGCAGCTCCGCCTCATCCTCAATGGCACAGAGAATCGGTTCTCCGTCCTCCTCAATGGATTTGAGAATGCTGACTCCCAGATCCGGCGAGTCGGAACCGTCGGAGGCGGGGATGACTGCCATGTAGGTATTGCCGCCGTACTCCAGAGTGCTGAGCACCTCCAGCTCGTACTCGGTGCCTTCCTCATCCACGATGGTGATGAAATCGGAACCGTACTGATCCGCCATGGAAAATCCCTCCCCGGTTTTGATGCCTATATTCTACAGCAGGCAGCGTGCAAAATCAAGAGGTCATTTTGTACAGAAACAGGTCGATATTTTAGGACAGAAAATCTTCCAGCAGCCGGTTCAGTTCCTCTTCTGACCGGACGGGAATACCCGCTTCCAACGCCTGCTGATCGGCGGGGGGAAGGGCGGAAACCGGACAGGGGTAGATCTGCCTTGGCTCTGCGGCTCCCTTGTCAAACAGCGCCACATATCCTTTGAAACACCCCAGCGTCAGATACAACAGCAAAAGCAGCGAGACCGGCGTTCTTTTCAGCATATTCCTTTGTGCCTCCTTTTGCCGTTAGTATCTCCCAGAATTAAAACTTTATTTAAAAATTGGGTCTTTCGTTTTCCCTCCCGGTATGATATAATGATATGAGCAGTGTTATGCGAATATGACACTGGTTATAATCTGATTGACCATGCAGGCATGAACTGCGTTTTTGGAGGTACCCTATGGCAAATGAAAAAAGACCCAGGAGGCGCAAGAAGCTCCGACAGGAGTGGAATCCCCACTGGTCGCTGAAGCTTGTGTATATGCTTTTGTCCGTAGCCGGTTCAGTGCTGAAAATCGCTGTCGGCGCGGCGGCGACGGTGCTCCTGATTGTTCTGATTTGTGCGGCGGTGTTCGTTGGCACACTGGGAGATTATCTGCAGGAGGATATCCTGACGGAGGCCGCTGACTGGTCTTTGGACGATTACGATCTGGAACAGACTTCCTTTATATATTATGTGGACAACCGGGGCGATATCCAGCTTTTGCAGCAGATCTACACCACCACCGACCGCCAGTGGGCGTCCATTGATGAAATTCCTGAGGATCTGATCCATGCCGCTGTGGCCATTGAGGACAAGCGGTTTTACGAGCATCAGGGCGTGGACTGGATCACTACGGTAAAGGCCTGTTTGAACATGTTCTTCGGCGGCGACGAGCAGTTCGGCGGCTCCACCATTACCCAGCAGTTTATCAAAAATCACACGGGAGAAAAGAGTGTCACCGTGCAGCGGAAGGTCATGGAGATTTTCCGCGCCCAGATTTTCGAACGGGAATACGACAAGGATCTGATAATGGAGTATTATCTCAACGAAATCTATCTGGGGCGGGGCTGCTACGGCGTCAAGAGCGCGGCGGCGGAGTACTTCGGTAAGGAGCTGCAGAATCTGACCACCGCCGAATGCGCCAGCCTTATCAGCATCACCAACAACCCTTCGCTGTTTAACCCCTATTCCGAGAGCGTCTATATGTACAAAGGAGAGGAACGGGACGGCGCTGCCAGAAACCGCTACCGCCAGCTGAACGTCCTGAGCGAAATGCTGGATCAGGGATATCTGACCCAGGAGGAGTACGACGAGGCTGTGGCTCAGGAGATGGTATTCAAGGAGGGCATCGCCGACGAGGACCGCTGGACGGTCTGCGACAGCTGCGGCTACGAGAACACCCGCAGCCATTTCAGCGGCGAGGGGAACACCTATTACTGCCCCCAGTGCGGCAATCAGGTCTCCGTCAGTACCGACGCTTCCCAGCATATCTACTCCTGGTTTGTGGATGCCGTCATTGTGGACTTTGCCAGCTATCTAGCCGAGCAGGACGGCAAAGTCTGGGACGAGCTGAGCGAAAACGATCAGAGCATCTACCTCAACCGCATCCAGAAGGGCGGCTACCACATCTACACCACCCTGGATATGGATGTGCAGAAGCAGGTGGACGCGGTGTATACCGATCTTTCCAACATCCCCACCACCCGCAGTGATCAGCAGCTCCAGTCCGCCATCGTAGTTATCGACAATGAGACAGGCGACGTGGTGGCCCTGTCCGGCGGCGTGGGGGAGAAGACCACCTTCCTGGCCTATAACAAGGCCACGCAGGCAAAGCTCCAGACCGGCTCTTCCCAGAAGCCCATTTCCGTTTATGCCCCGGCCTTTGAGTCCGGTAAGGTCACCCCGGCATCGGTGATGAAGGATCTGCCCATCAGCTATGACGGCGGCAACAACTGGCCCAAGAACGACAACCGCCAGTACCAGTATGCCAGGACCGTCTATCAGGGCATCGTTTCCTCTGTCAACACCGTTTCCGCCCGGACACTGGCCACCATCGGCGCGGATTATGGCTACAGCTTTGCCAAATACAATTTTGGGCAGAGCTCCTTGACGGATCATTACCCCCTGCCCAACGGACAGAGCCTTTCCGACGTGGATCTGGCGCCTCTGGCGCTGGGCGCGCTGACGGTGGGCTCCACCGTCCGGGAAATGTCCGCTGCCTACGCCACCTTCGCCAACGACGGTGTTTACCGTGAGCCGAGACTGTTTACCAAGGTCTATGACAGCAACGGCAAAATCGTGGTGGACAACGAGCAGGAGTCCCGGAAAATCCTCAGCCAGAAGACCGTGGATTATATGAATTACTGCCTGTTCAACGCGGCAAATAACGGCACCGGCGGCGCTGCGATTTTTGCCGGGCAGAATATCGCCGGTAAGACCGGCACAACCTCCTCCAATCGTGACCGCTGGTTCTGCGGCTATACCACCCACTATACGGCAGCGGTGTGGTGCGGCTATGATATCCCGGAGCAGATCTACCTCACCGGCAGCACCGCCAACCCGGCAGCCCGCCTGTGGAAGATGGTCATGCAGCCCATTCACGAGGGACTTCCCCGGGAGGGACTGTACAACGGCAACGCATTCCACAGTGTGGGGGTGTGTCTGGATTCCGGCATGAAGGCCACTGCCGCCTGCAGCAACGACGCACGGCAGCTGGAGCGGGTGGTCTATGTGAACGTATACGACGGCGACGAGCCGGTGGACACCTGCGATAAGCATGTGCAGGTGGACTTCTGCGTTACCGGCGGCGGTGTGGCGACCGAATACTGCTATATGTTTGACGACGCCCAGATCGAGGCGCGTTCTCTGGTAAAGCTGACCCAGGACGAGGTGGACGAAATCAAGGCTGCGGACGGCTTTGGCCTCAATGACATTTACACCGCCAACTACTATGTGTATCTGGTGAATTCCGACGGAACCAACGGCTCCTGGCACGGCTTCTACGGAAACCTGAACAACGGAATCGATGCGCCCTATATCCTGTGCCCCCTGCATACCCAGAGCGCCTGGGAGGAGTACCAGCCGGAGGGCGGCACGGAGGAAGACAATTGGGACAATGGCTGGGGCGGCTCCGATTCCGGCTGGGGCTCCGATTCCGGTTGGGACGGCTTTGTTGGCTAAGGGAAACTCTGAATATACTGTCTGCGCTTGAGATGCGAAGCTTTTGTCCCGGACCTGCAGTTCTGGAAATGAGGGAATACCGCGTGTATTTCCCGTTTTCAGAACTTTCGGCTGAGTCAAGATCTTCTGCGGTCAGCGCTTGCCGGTTTCATCAGACTCCCTGAAAATTGAGAAATGTCACCTCAAAAACAGGAGGGCGCCTCAAAAAACTACCCTTTTGCGATTTGTCCGGATCTTTTGCCCTGACAATGCCTGGTTTTTCATAAAACGGCTAAATACCGTTTTATGAGACCGCTAACAAGCGGTCAGCGGCATCGCCGATAAAAACGTAGTTCGCACATTTCTCGTCGCCACCGGCGACCTGCGATTCCATCGCAGGATAAAATGGTTAACACCATTTTATCGAGAAATAGTATGAAAATACTGCAATATACAAAGTATCTCGGTATTTTCAAAACTTTTGTCAGAACAAAATCTCTTGTCCAAAGTAGTTTTCGAGTTTGCCGGTAGTTATTGAGGCTGACGAAAGAGGAAGAGGAGGAGACCCAATGCTCTGGATTTCCGATGAATGGAAAGAATACGAGGTTCTGGACGCCAGCGGCGGCGAGCGTCTGGAACGGTGGGGCAAGTTCATTTTGGTGCGCCCCGACCCCCAGGTGATCTGGGATACGCCCCGGACGCTGCCCCAGTGGAACCGTTATGATGCCCGCTACGTCCGCTCCAATACCGGTGGCGGACACTGGACGGAGCACAGGCTCCCTGAGCGGTGGCAGATTCACTACAAGGATTATCTGACCTTCAATGTTAAGCCCATGAATTTCAAGCACACCGGCGTTTTCCCGGAGCAGGCTGCCAACTGGGATTTCATCCGGGAGAAGGTGGCCGCGGCTTCCGCCCGACGTCCCGTCCGGGTGCTGAATCTCTTCGCCTATTCCGGCGGCGCCACTCTGGCGGCAGCTGCCGGGGGAGCGGAGGTGTACCATGTGGACGCCTCCAAGGGCATGGTGGCCTGGGCGAAGGAAAACGCTGCGGCCTCCGGCCTTGCCGATAAGCCCATTCACTGGATCGTGGACGACTGCGGCAAATTTATCCAGCGGGAAATCCGCCGGGGACGGCGTTATGACGGCATCATCATGGATCCTCCCAGCTACGGGCGCGGGCCCGGCGGAGAGATCTGGAAGATGGAGACCAGCTTCTATCCCTTCCTGCAGGAAACGGTGAAGCTGCTTACCAACGATCCGTTGTTTGTCATCATCAATTCCTATACCACCGGGCTTGCGCCCTCAGCCGTGGCGTATGCCTCTGACGTGGTGTTTGCCGCGGCCCATGGCGGCAGGACGGCTGCAGGCGAGCTGGGACTGCCGGTAAAGCAGACGGGGCTGACTCTGCCCTGCGGCGCTACCGGCCGGTGGACGCCGTAACATAAGTGGAAAGCGGAAAGTCCGGGCGCCGGTTTGCACCTGGTTTCAGCTTGAATAGGAGGAAGTCGGTTTTGAGCGACATTATTTCTGTGGAACATCTGGCGTATACCTATCCGGGCGTGGAGGACACGCCCGGCGTCGCCGTATTTGAGGATCTGAGCCTGACAGTGGAGGAGGGCAGTTTCGTGGCGGTTCTCGGCACCAACGGCTGTGGAAAATCCACCCTTGCCAAGCATTTTAATTCCATACTGCTCCCCACCGGCGGGAAGGTCTATGTCTGCGGCATCGATACTTCCAATGAAGACCGGATCATGAGCGTCCGCCGCAGCGTCGGCATGGTTTTCCAGAACCCGGATAACCAGATCGTTGCCAACGTGGTGGAGGAGGACGTGGCCTTCGGGCCGGAAAATCTGGGCGTTGCCAGCCCGGAAATCCGCCGCAGAGTGGATAACGCCCTGAAGCAGGTGGATATGTATGAGTACCGCACCCACGCGCCCCATCTGCTTTCCGGCGGACAGAAGCAGCGCATCGCCATTGCCGGCGTCATTGCCATGGAGCCCAGGTGCATCGTTTTGGATGAGCCAACCGCCATGCTGGATCCCAGAGGCCGCCGGGAGGTCATTGACACCATCGGACGGCTGAACCGGGAGAAGGGGATTACCGTGGTGCTCATCACCCATCATATGGACGAGGCGGCGAAAGCCCAGCGGGTTGTGGTGCTGGATCAGGGCAAGGTGGCGGCAGACGGCACCCCTGAGGAGGTTTTCTCCCAGGTGGAGCTGCTGCATGACATCGGCCTTGCCGCTCCCGAGACGGTGGAGCTGTGCTGGGAATTGAACCGGCAGGGTTTTGACCTGCCTCTGAATCGATTGGACCCGAAAAAATGCGCGCAGGCACTTTACGATCTGGTATTGGCCTGACCCGCTAGGAGGTATTTTTTTTGGAACCCATTCTGGAAATAAAGAATCTCAACTATATCTACAGCGCCGGGACGCCTTTTGAGCACAAGGCGCTGGACAATGTGTCGTTTTCCGTCAGCCGGGGGGAGTTTGTCGGTATCATCGGTCACACCGGTTCCGGCAAGTCCACCCTGATGCAGCAGCTCAACGGGCTGCTGAAACCCACCTCCGGTACGGTGATGCTGGGCGGACAGGATATCTGGTCGGACAAGAAGCTGACCCGGCAGGCCCGGTTCCGGGTAGGTCTGGTGTTTCAGTACCCGGAATATCAGCTTTTCGAGGAAACCGTCTACAAGGACATTGCCTTCGGCCCCAAGAATATGGGGCTTTCCCCGGAGGAGGTTGACCGCCGTGTCCGGGAAGCCGCCGGGTTTGTGGGTCTGACGGAGCAGCAGCTGGAGGTTTCTCCCTTTGACCTGTCCGGCGGACAGAAGCGACGGGTGGCCATCGCCGGCGTTATTGCCATGGAGCCGGAGGTGCTGATTCTGGATGAGCCTACCGCAGGCCTTGATCCTGTAGGGCGTGCCGGCATTCTGGGCAATATTGAAGCCTACCGCAGGGCGAAGAACGCCACCATTATGATGGTTTCCCACTCCATGGAGGATGTGGCCCGGCTGACTGACCGGCTGCTGGTGATGAACGGCTCAAAGCTGGTCATGGACGCGCCTCCCGCCGAAGTGTTTACCCATGCCGAAGAAATGGTGGAGATGGGACTGAACATTCCCCAGGTGACCCAGGTATTTCTGGAGCTTCAGAAGCTGGGGCTGGACGTGAAAAACGTCTACACCATCGATCAGGCCGTGTCGGAGATCAAGCGGCTCAAAGGGGGAAAGTGCCATGCTTAAAGACATTACCCTTGGCCAGTATTTCCCGGGCAATTCCGTGATCCACCGCCTGGATCCCAGAACCAAGCTGATTGTTTTGATCGTCTACATGGTGACGCTGTTCATCGCATCCGGCTGGGTTTCCTATGCCGTAATGCTGGTTTTCCTGGCAGCTGTCATAAAAGTTTCCACGATCCCCCTCAAATCCATCGTCCGGGGCATGAAGCCGCTGGTGATGATCCTGATTTTTACCGGTGTTCTGAACCTGTTCTTTACCAAGGAAGGCACTGTGATCGTGGATTTCTGGAAAATAACCGTTACCACCGGTGGCGTGGAGCGGGCGGCCTTTATGGTAGCCCGGATCCTTATGCTGATTACCGGTACCTTCCTGCTGACGTATACCACCTCACCCATTTCTCTGACGGACGGTCTGGAAAGCCTGATGGGTCCCCTGAAGGCCGTCAAGGTACCCGTCCATGAGCTGTCCATGATGATGTGCATTGCCCTGCGGTTCATCCCCACGCTGATCGAGGAGACTGACAAGATCATGTCTGCCCAGAAAGCCCGGGGCGCTGATTTTGAAAGCGGCAAGCTGATGGAGCGGGCGAAGGCGCTGATCCCCATTCTGGTGCCTTTGTTTATCAGCGCTTTCCGCCGCGCGGACGAGCTGGCCACCGCCATGGAGTGCCGCTGCTATCAGGGCGGCGAGGGCAGAACCAAGATGAAGCTGCTGCATTATAAGCGCAACGACTTTGCCGCCTTTGGGGTGGCGGCGGTGCTGGTGGCGGCAGTGGTGACCCTGAAAAACTTCGGCCTGTGAGGATATTATGCGCAATATCGCTCTGATTTTGACATATCTTGGAACCGGCTACCACGGCTGGCAGGTGCAGAAGAACCTGCCTACCGTGGCGGAGACCATGGAAAAGGCCGCCGCTATGGTGGTGGGGCACAGCGTTCACATGACCGGCTGCGGGCGCACTGACGCGGGCGTTCATGCCAGGGTGTATGTGGCGAATTTCCGCACTACCTCCACCATACCGGTGGAGCGGCTTCCTTATGCCCTGAATACCCATCTGCCCTGCGACATTGTGGTGACCAAGGCCTTTGAGGTGCACGAGAATTTCAACGCCATCGGCTCCTGCAGCCGGAAGGAATATACCTATCAGATTTACAATTCCCGTCTGAAAGATCCGTTTTATGTAAACCGCGCCTGGTTTTATCCCCGGAATCTGGACGAGTCTGTCATGCAGGCGGCAGCAAGCCAGTTTGTGGGTACCCATGATTTTGCCGCCGTGAGAAGTGTGGGCACGGATGTCAAATCCACTGTCCGCACTGTATATTATTACAATGTGGAGCGTCAGGGAGATCTGGTTATCCTGAGGGTATGCGCCAACGGTTTTCTGTATAATATGGCCAGAGCCATGGCGGGCACGGTGGTCTATGCCGCGGAGGGGAAGATCCGGCCGGAGGAAATCGGAGAAATTCTTGCCTCCGGCAACCGCACTGCCGCCGGCCCCACTGTTCCGCCGGGGGGACTGTACATGACCCACCTGTGGTATGACGATGGAATCGAGAAATTCGAGTGCGGCAGCGATTGGAGTATTTGATTCAAAATCCCATCGTTCATAATTTGTTTTTCCTTTTTCAGACGCAATATGCTATACTGCACCGAAAAGGAGTGAAAGTAATGCAGCCAAAAATGTGCAGCAAATGCAAGAAAAATATTGCCGTGGTTTTCATTACCAAGGTGGAAAACGGCGTTACCATGAATGAGGGCTACTGTCTGAAATGCGCCCGGAGTCTGGGCATTCCCCAGATCGACCAGGCGGTGAAGCAGATGGGCATTTCCGAGGAGGATCTGGATCTTCTCAGCGACGAAATGAGCAGCATGTTCGGTCAGAAGGACGACAGTGAAAATTCCGATGATGATGAAATCGACAGCCAGACTGCCACCTTCCCTCTGCTGAATCAGCTTTTCGGCGGCAACAGCAATCCTCCGGCATCCCAGTCCCATCCGCCCAGAAGGGAAGAGGAGGAGCCCAAGGGGAAGAAGAAAAACAAAAAGCATAAGTTTCTGGACAGCTACTGCATGGACTTGACCGGCCGGGCCCGGGAGGGGAAGCTGGATAAGGTCATCGGCCGGGATGTGGAAACCGAGCGGGTCATCCAGATCCTCAACCGCCGCCAGAAGAATAACCCCTGTCTCATCGGTGAGCCGGGTGTCGGCAAAACCGCCATCGCAGAAGGTCTTGCCCAGCGGATTGCCGCGGGAGAGGTACCTTATAAGCTGCGGGACAAGGAAGTATTCCTGCTTGACCTTACCGCGCTGGTGGCGGGCACCCAGTTCCGGGGACAGTTTGAAAGCCGCATGAAGAGCCTCATCGGCGAGATCAAGGAATGCGGCAACATCATTCTGGTCATTGACGAAGTTCACAACCTGGTGGGCGCGGGAGATGCGGAGGGCAGCATGAACGCCGCCAATATCCTGAAGCCCGCCCTTTCCCGGGGCGAGATTCAGGTTATCGGCGCGACGACCTTCGCCGAGTACCGCAAATATATCGAAAAGGACGCGGCTCTGGAGCGCCGGTTCCAGCCGGTGACCGTTGCGGAGCCGACGATAGCCGAGGCCAGCCAGATCATCCAGGGCATCGCCAAATCCTATGCAGAGTTCCACGGGGTGGAGATTTCCCCGGAAATCGCCCACCAGTGTGTCATTTTGTCCGAGCGCTACATCACCGACCGGTTCCTGCCCGACAAGGCCATCGACCTGTTGGACGAAGCCTGCTCCGATGTGAACCTCCAGTGTAAGGAGATCAATCAGCTTGCTGAGCTGAAAAAGGAACGGGACGACTACGAGCTGGAGCTGCGGATGCTCAACGAGGATACCGAGAATCAGGACTATGAGCGTCTTGCGCTGGTTCGCAGCAAGCTGATGCAGCTTGCCGGGAAGATTGAGGAGCTGGAAAAGCTGCCCAAGCCTGCCGTCACCATGGAGAACCTGGCCCGGATCATCGAGCTGTGGACGAAAATCCCCGCCGCAAAGATCAAGGCGCAGGAATACCAGCAGATAAAGGGCTTAAGCGACCGCCTGAAAACCCACATCGTGGGACAGGACGAGGCCGTGGAGGCTGTTTCCCGGGCCATCCGCCGCAACCGGGTGGGAATTTCCCCCAAGAAGCGTCCGGTGTCCTTCATTTTCGTCGGCCCCACCGGTGTTGGCAAGACGGAGCTGGTCAAGCAGCTGGCAAACGACCTGTTTGACAGTGTGGACAGTCTGATTCGGCTGGATATGTCCGAGTACATGGAGAAGCATACGGTCTCCAAGCTCATCGGTTCGCCTCCCGGCTATGTCGGTTATGATGAGGCGGGGCAGCTGACGGAGAAGATTCGCCGCCGTCCTTACAGCGTGGTGCTGTTCGATGAAATCGAAAAAGCCCATCCCGACGTTCTGAACATCCTGCTGCAGGTGCTGGACGACGGACGCATCACCGACGCCCAGGGCCGGGTGGTGAATTTTGAAAATACCATCATCGTCATGACCTCCAATGCCGGTTCCGAAGGCAGCGTCGGCGGCATGGGCTTTGGCAGAACCGACACCGACATGGTCAAGGAAAAAACCATGAAAGCCCTGCAGAGCTTTCTGCGCCCGGAGTTTATCAACCGTGTGGACGAAATTATCACCTTCAACCACCTGACAGAGGAAAACTTCCTCGGTATCGCGGACATCATGCTTTCCGAGCTGAAAGAGAGTCTGTCTGCCCGGGGCCTTACGCTGAGCTGGGAGGACGCGCTGCGCCGCCTGTTGGTGAAAAAGGCTTATTCCGTGACCTACGGCGCGAGAAATCTCCGCCGTACCATCCAGAAGGAACTGGAAGATCCGATTTCTGAAGCCATCATCGACAGCTTTGAGCATCCCATATCCGCCATCCGCATCCGGGTGGAGGGAGATGCCGTCAAATTGGACATCACCTGACAATCGCAGGGAGGGGCATTGCCCCTCCCTGTTTCCCTTTAGAAAACCTGATTCATCTTGTCTTCAACCTTCCAGGCCAGATCCTCGGCCTTGTTGGCTGCTTTCGCCGCCATTCTCCGCACGGGATTCTGCCTCGGCATCATCAGAACAGCCACGGCACCGGCAGCAGCGCCGATTCCTGCCGTGATCGCCCATCCTTTTGCATTCATCCGTCTCCCTCCTTCCGAAATTAGGGCATATCTGAAAACTGGCAATATGGCCAACAGCGAGGGATTTTTTCGCTATGCAAGCCATTTTTCCGCAGGAATACCTGGTGTATTGCAAGGAAAAATGGTGCGGCATAACGGAAAAAGACCCGCTGCTTGGGCGTTTTGACAGTTTTCAGATACGCTCTAGTATACCCAGATCGAAAAATTTCAAGTCTGGAAGGTTTTTGCCTTTGCAGAAGAAAAAAGGTGTGATATAATGAAAAGAAAATGCTGGAGGCGGTATTATGTCCGTTGACATTTTACAGGAAAAGGTTCGAAAGCTGAAGAATCCTTCCATGGTGGAGCTGATGCTTCCCCTGACCGATTTGCCGCCCCAGTTTTCTCCCGATGCTCAGGGCTGCGGCAGGTTCTGCCGGGATCTGCTCTCCGGCCTGAAGGGAATCGTACCGGCAGTCCGGCTCAGCTTCGCCGCCTTTGCGCTGCTTGGGGCGGAGGGCCTGACGGAGCTTTCCGACACCCTGAAAACCGCCCGGAATATGGGCTATTATACCGCGCTGGACGCCCCGGAAATCCTGTCTCCTGCGGCTGCCCAGATGGCGGCGGAAGGAATTTTGGGTGAAGGGAGCGCTTATCCCTGCGACGGGCTGGTGATTTCCGGGTATCTGGGCAGTGATATCGTCAAACCCTTCCTGCCTTATTGCAAAAATGGGAAAAAGGATATCTTTGTGGTGGCCCGCACCGCCAACCGATCCGCCCCGGAACTGCAGGATCTGCTGTCAGGCTCCCGGCTGGTACATACTGCTGCTGCCGACCATGTCAACCGCTACGGCGCGGATACGGAAGGAAAGTTCGGCTACACCCGGGTGGGCATTCTGGCGGCAGCCAGCTCCGCCGAAAGTCTGCGCACCCTTCGCGCCAAGTATCCGAAACTCTTTATGCTGCTGGACGGTTACGACTATCCCAACGCAAACGCAAAAAACTGCTCCTATGCCTTTGACAAATTCGGCCACGGTGCGGTTGCCTGCGGCGGAAGCTCCATAACCTGCGCGTGGAAGCAGGCGGAATCCGACGGCACGGACTATGTTGAGCATGCGAAAGCCGCCGCCGAGCGGATGAAGAAAAATCTGACAAGATACATTACTGTTCTGTAAGGAGACTTTATTTTGAGACGAGCAAACCGTGAAGTGACCGATCCCGCCGAGATCGCGGATATTATGGTCCGCTGTGAAGTACTGCATCTGGCTTTCAACAATGACAATGTTCCCTATATCCTGCCCGTGAACTTCGGCATGGAGCCGGACGGGATGACCCTGTATATTCACGGTGCTCCGGAAGGCACCAAATATGCTGTGCTTGACAGGGATAACCGGGCCAGCTTTGAGCTGGACTGCAACCACGGCCTGGTGCTGGAAAATGGAGAGTGCTCCATGAATTATGAGAGCGTCATCGGTTGGGGGTATATCGACGAGCTGTCAGAAGAAAATGACAAGCGTCACGCGCTGGATCAGATCTTGAAGCAGTACCGCGGGGAAAATTTCCCCTACAGCGCCGCGGCGGTTCCCCGAACCCGGATCCTAAGGCTGCGGGTTCAGGAGCGGACGGCAAAGCGCCGGAAGAAAATGGTGTGAGGGAAAAACAATGAAAATATACGGAAGCATGCTGTGCCCGGACTGCGTCCGGTGCAGGGAAGCACTGGACAAAGCCGGAATCGCATACGAATTTCTGGATTTCGGGGAAAATCTGAAAAACCTCAAGGAGTTTCTCGCCCTTCGGGAGGGAAATCCCCTGTTTGACGGCATTCGCAAAGAGGGAAAAATCGGCATTCCCTGTATCGTGGGGGAGGACGGAAGCGTCAGTCTGAACTGGGAGGACAATATGTAATCCGGGGGGAACCCCGGATTTTTATACTGATATTCAATTAAAATGTTTCATTCGGTAGAATGGAACATTTTAATATGAAGATCATAATGAGACGGGTATCTATGATTTTCTATTCCGAAAATCAAAGATACGACAACGCCGTCAGGCGGTGTCTTCTCAATAGAATGAAACCATTCTATTGAGAAATAGTATTAACCGACATTGGGGACGTTCTGACGGGCGCGGCCTTCCACAGTGTTTTCCGTGCTGCCGTTGGTACCGTTGTTATCCAGCGGGCCGTTGCCATGGTCGATGGTAGCCTCAGTGGAAGGCTCGGTGCGCTCAGTGGTGGGCGCAGAGGTGGCGCGGGTTGTCTCGGTGGTGGCGACGGTGGGCATGGTGGTGGGAACCGTGTTCCTGCCGGGGTCCTGGTTGGTGCAGCCGCAGCCGGTAAACAGTGCTGCGGTAAGGACGAGAACCAGTACAAGAATGCTGTATTTTTTCATGTTGTTACCTCCAAATGAATCTTGCTTCGAAGCTATTATTTCCCGTAAGCCGGGGTTTACGCTGGAAATGATACCCATTATGCCTCTGATACCGATATGCGATTAAAATCAGACAGTCTTTCCGGCCTAAATCGCGCTGACATGCGTTCTTTTCCTTAATGGGCGGAAAGCCCATCTGCGTCCTCGGCCTTTTTTATCACGATTTCTCCACGGAAATCCAAGTCTGCTTTCAATCTCATATTCGTGTTAAATGTTTTTACCGTTTTTCCTGCTTTTTATGCAGAAGTTAGCGGAGGGTAACAAAGAAAACTGTATTTTTTTGTTTTTTTCGTTGCTTTTTTTCCCGTGAGCATGTATAATGGCAGGGAAATCCAATAACAAAGGAGAGTTCTCTGTTTATGAAGAAGCTCGCTGTTAAGAAAAATGTTGAGTGCATGGCGTGTCTGCAGTGCGTCGCCGCCTGTTCCGAGGCATTCTATAAGGAGTTCGACGAGGACTTGAGCTGCATCCGCATCGTGGCTAAGGGCACCGGCGCCAAGCCCAACACCTGCATCCAGTGCGGCAAGTGCATGCGCACCTGTGAGCATGAGGCCATCACCCAGAATCCCAAGACCGGCGTGTACATGATCAACAAGAAGAAGTGTGTCGGCTGCGGCAAGTGCGCCGAAGCCTGCCCCATGCATGTGATTGTGTTCAAGGAGGGCGGCTCCGCCTCCAAGTGCATCGCCTGCGGCATCTGCGCCAAAGCCTGCCCCATGGAAGTGCTGGAGATTGTGGAAAAGTAAAAAAGAGACCTGGAAGATGGGCAGCCGTGGGCTGCCCATTTTTTCCAGCAGGGAAAAGTGTGAAATCTGGAAAATATGCTTGTAATCCCAGCGGCGGCATGGTATAATGCAGGCTGATCGATTCAGGATTACTTGTCCCCTAGGAGGAACGACATGAGCGGACGTTATGAAAGAAAAAAGCCCCAGAAGGCAGGCGGATGGAAGAAGCCGGTGCTGATTGTGGTTTTGGTGATTGTGGTACTGATTGCTGCGTTGGTCATCGGAACTGTGGTATTCTACAACTCCATGCTGAATAAGCTGAATAAGGTGGAAGTGCCGAAAATTGATTATTCACAGATAGAGACGGAGCCTGTGGATACAATTGAAGTTACCACGGAGGCGACAACGGAAGCAACCACGGAGGAGACAACCGTTGCGACCACGGAGCCTCATGTAGCCTCCAGCGCGGATTATATCAACATCCTTATGGTCGGCCAGGCTTCCCGGGCAGGGGAAGCCGAGCGTTTTGCCGATACCATGATCCTGTGCACAATCAATACATACGAAAAGACCGTAACCCTGACCTCCCTGCTCCGGGATACTCTGGTTCAGTATCCCAATTATACGGATACCGCAGGAAAGAGCCACAGCGGCGGTAAGATCAAGCTCACCACCATCTACCACAACGGCTACATCTGCACCAACAGTGTTGCCGATGCCATGGGGCTGATGAACCTGACGCTGTACAAGAACTTCGGCATTGAGGTGGATTACGACGTTGAGATCGATTTTGATGCTTTCGTTAAGGCAATTAATCTGATCAACGGTGTCAGCATTGAATTGACCGCAGCGGAAGCGGCTTATCTGAACGATTTCCATGACCGGTACTACTACGAAATGACGGAAGGCAAAAACTGGCTGGACGGCTCCACCGCCCTTGCATATGTGCGTATGCGTAAGGCGGAAGGCGACGGCGAAAGCGATATCAAGCGTACCGCCCGTCAGCGGCTGTTCATTCAGGCTCTGCTGAAAAAGGTGAGCAGGCTGAGTGTTTCCGAGCTGCAGAATCTTGCCAACGAGATTTTGCCGATGATCACCGTGAGCATGAGCAATTCCGAAATAACGAATCTGCTCATGACGATGCTGCCCATGCTGTCGGAGCTGGAGATCAAGTCCAGCGGCACCTGCCCTGTAAGAGCCAGGGGATATTCCTGGGGGGATACGCGTGACATTTACGGAGACGGTTTCCAGCACAGTGTCATGCTGTATGATTTGGACAAGAATATCGAATATATGCGGGCTGTCACCAAGGGCGAGGGTGAGATCCCTGAGACGATACCGATTGATGAGTAAATTGCAATATGAAAATGTCATTGCGGGAAAGCAGCAGGCTGCTTTCCCGCAATGACATTCTGTTCATAGGGTAGCTCGAAAAACAACCCCTTTGCGGTTTAGCCGGATCTTTTGTCAGTATAAAATCTCTCGGTCAAACCATCAAAAAGTAGTTTTATACTGATTCTCAATAAAAAACTTTCATTCGCAAGAATTGAAGTTTTTTG
>JBJDYG010000122.1:0-28368 GCA_051867075.1 Faecousia sp.
AGTCGGTATAACTGGTAGTATCCAGAATTCCGGATACTAGCGGCAAGCAATGCATCTGTATATACAAATGCGAAAAACCAGGTATTTCCACCGCCTCGGAAATACCTGTTTTCTGCTTGTTGAGGCGCTGCCCCAATCCCCGGAGAACACCGGATTGTGTTCTGGCAACGCCACAAGAAATGCAGCGGCTACGCGATTTTGCAATCGCTGAAACTGAGCGTCAGGAACCATTCGCCAGATCGTGATTCACCAGCGCTGTGTAATAATTGCTGATGGTGGTTGGGGCATTAAACAGCACTGTCAGTAGGTATTGCTTGATGTTCCGCACCTTGGTGGTGTTTTCTCGCATACATTTCAAAACGAACTGGATGTGCTCGCTGTTCATCTTCAGAAAACGGGAGCGTACGACTTCGTGAGGGAAGTCCATGCTGGCTACTCTGGTGACCTTCCGTTTGGAACAGACCACTTCCAGCATCAGTTCCAGAATCTCGTCGATGGAATCTGCGTCACATGGGTGTTGCTGCTTCAGATTCTCATACTCGATGTTTTCACAAATCAGATCCCGATATTCCTGATATGCATTTGCCGATTCGCTTCGTTTCACTTCCGACGATTTCGGGAAAGAAGGAATTGAATCGGTATTTTGTATATCAGTGCTTTGTTTTTCTTTATTTGATTTCTTAGTATTTAATTGCGTTGGATTATCCTGCAACGGTTTGCCCGGTGTTGGATTATCCGATGACGGCTTTTCCGCTGACGGATTTGCAGAAATAGGGCGTTCATAAATGATGTACTCATTGATGCTGAACTTGCCGCTGGCGTCGGTAGTCTGGCGGCGCTGGACATAACCGGCTCGTTCAAGTTCGTTTACAGCGGAGCGGATGGCATCTTTGCTTTCCCGATTGATGTACGCAAGGCCAGACAGTGTGTAGTCCCAGTCATCTGGTAAAGAAAACATTTGGGATAGCAGCCCCTTTGCCTTGGGGGATAGGCGTTTATCCCGCAGATGATGATTGCTCATTACTGTGTAGTCCCGGGTTCGTTCCAGTCGAAATACTGCCATTGTAAATCCTCCTAAAGTAAATTTGGGTATAGAAAAAGCCGCAGTCTGAAATTATGTCAGAACTGCGGCTCAATTCATACCAATATTTATTTTGTGTTCTCCGAAATGAAGTTTATCGTTCGTGCTGTTGCTGCCGTTTTCCTTGCCATTGTTCCAACAGATTTTGCTGGTTTCTTGCTGTAGCAAGTTGTAGAAAAACCTAGTTACACTCTGGTGATACCTTGCAAACACTTCGTATCCTTCACCGGTAACAGGCCGTACAATTGCTAATTCCAGGATCCGTTAGCGGCTGATACTCTCGGTGGTGTTCATCATAGACTCTTCGCCGTCTGCCACCTTGAATGGATGATTCTGGAACGGACGAGGCTCTGTGGAGGGGAGTTCCATGATTTGCTCATGGTGCGGTTTCATTTGTTCATTGGGCTACACCGTATAGAATAAGGGCACTTCATGTAGGGTGAAATATCCTGAAATAAATATATCTAGAATATCAAGGCTATTTTTGTGTTGTTTTTTCCGTGTCAGGATTGAATTATGCTGAAATATGTAATATAATAATAAAAAAATAGGTGGTGGCGTAATGGGTAGTATGGCGTTTTGGTATGACAAAAATCCTGATGTGACAAATGTAAAGTTAGATGCTGTAATGAACTTTAATTTGTGGACTCAGTGCGACACAGATACGGGTTCGTTTTTGGACATCGGTTTTAACATATCGGGTATTTCTGCCGCAAAAAAGCTTCATTATTACATCCCTTTTGCTGGGGTGAAGGTTGACGATCTATCCTTGCGTATTCATAACTCAAAATCTATCGGTGCAATTTTTAACGAAAAGTATTCAGTAGTTGACATTTCGGGATCAAACCGTTTCTGGCCAGTTCAGAATGACTCTGACCAGAAGATTGCATTTGTAATTTATTCGTGGAAGAATAGTGCAGGTGATAGTGCGGTACGTGTAGAGCAAAGTGATGAGATGAATGGTGTCTGCCTTGAAGTTGATGCAGAAAAAATCTTACAGCAAATCGCTAGTACGCCGAATGCACAATTTTCGAAAGACGATAAGTTCTACTTTAGGTTTAGAATACCTATTCCAGACCCAAAGCAGGCAAATACAATTGTAAGAAAGTATACTCCGCCTAATAGTTTTTTACAAAGCACCTTAGCAACAACATATATCGTGGACTTTCGCTTTGATGATTTGCGGAGCCTTCCGGAGACAATTAGTAACAGAATAATCGTTCAGAATAGTGATTTTGTTCCGGTTAGAAAACTGCATTTCTTCTTGATGACAAAGGCACATGTTGATGTAGAAACCGGTGCACGGGATATTTCTCTACGAGAACTGGAGGACAAAACCTGGGATGAATATATCGATAAGAAATTTGACACAAAAGATGTAGTTGCCTATCACTGTGCAGAAAAGAAGGTTGATGGACAAGACCCAATCAAGCAATGGGAGTTCTTTGCCAAACTCAAGGTAAATAATTCAACTTGTAGCGTTGTTTTGATATATTTGTTCGCTTTAGGCATAATAACTGTTTTATTTAATGTAATATCGAATGTTTTGTGGGAATGGATTATGCACTTTTTCCCTAACGGCTTGTTTCCACCAATTAATCTGAGTTGACAAAATAAAATGAATGGTATATAATATATTGATTAAAAATCAATGTGTGATGTCGCTGAAGGGGGTTATGTTATGAATAACATACGGAACAGTGCTACAATTGATTGTGTGCGGGAAATTGGCGAGATAAAAAATGTATATCAAGCGTTGTCCGACCTTCAAAAAGAATATCCTGGTTTTGAAAAGTGGTATTTTGAAAAGGTGGTTCCTGGTATTTTTTCTGGGGAAAGAATGATCTTCGCTGCATATTATGAGAACAAACTGGCAGGCATTGTAATCCTTAAGGACTCTTTCGAAAAGAAAATTTGCACATTGCGTGTTTTGCCAGAGTATCAAAGAATGGGAATCGGACACCAGTTATTAGATTATGCGCTTTCTATGGTTGACACATTAAAGCCGGTTATTACAGTTTCTGATGACCATATTCATGAGTTTGCCACGATTTTGATAAGAGATTACGGATTTGTGCTGAATGAACTGCAATTTGGTTATTATAGAGAAAACCACATTGAGTATGTATTCAACGGATCGTTGGCCTAAAAGCGGTGAAATAGCACAAACTGTTCATTGTTGCTTAGGCTTTGTTGAAAGAGTTATTTGAAAAGTTTGAGCTGTAATAATTTCTGATGTTACACGCGGTTCTCCTCTTATGATGATCGTACGAATTGGCCCAGCAATATTGTATGAGAATTGATGTCCATTTATCAGAATGGACATCAATTTTTGCAATATAAAAAGGATATTAATGAGGAAGAGGACATACAAATGAAGCAGATATTGTTATCCATAAAACCCGAGTATGTGGAGAGAATTATGTCTGGTGAAAAGCGTTTTGAGTTTAGAAAAGTAGCGTGTGCGCAACCGATTGATTCAATAGTAATCTATGAAACCTTTCCAACTAAGCAAGTTGTTGGCGAAGTTGAGGTGATTAAAATACTGAAAAGCCCGCCTCAGTTGCTTTGGCCAACCGTAAAGGATTATGCTGGAATCGATAAAGACTTTTTTGATCGATATTTCGACGGTAAAAGGGTTGCTATTGCATATGCTCTGGGAAAGGTATCTCGTTACGATCCTCCAAAAAAGTTATCAGATTTTGGCTTTGCAACTGCCCCTCAGTCCTATTTTTATATAGAATGAGTTCTTTAAACAATGTGCTGCCCGAAAAATCCGTGGATTAATGGTTTTTGGGGCAGCATTTTTTATGTTTAAAAGTGGTGCTTCAGATAGTAGCGGTATATTTATTCGTTGCGGAGGATTAGATATAATTACAAATTACATTTCACTATTTTACTACTATATGATATAATAGAGGAAATAATATAACAATATGCAAGGAGGTAATCCATGAAACAGAACACGGATTCCATCGCCATCTATTCCCGAAAGTCCAAGTTTACTGGCAAGGGTGAAAGCATCGGGAATCAGATTGAGCTTTGCAAAGAATATATTCGGGCGCATTATGGGGATGACGCTCTTGACCATCTGGTAGTCTATGAGGATGAAGGTTTCTCCGGCGGCAATCTGAACCGTCCGGATTTCAAAAGGATGATGGCTGCTGCCAAGGAGCGGAAGTTCAAGGCAATCATTGTCTACCGTCTTGACCGAATCAGCCGTAATATCAGCGACTTTTCCAGCCTGATTGAAGATCTGGCAAGGCTGGATATTGCCTTTGTATCTATCAAGGAACAGTTCGACACCGGTTCTCCCATGGGCCGTGCCATGATGTACATTGCCTCCGTTTTCTCCCAGTTGGAACGAGAGACCATTGCGGAGCGCATCCGGGACAATATGCACGAGCTGGCGAAGACCGGACGCTGGCTGGGCGGAACTACACCTACCGGGTTTGAATCCGAAGGGGAAGAGAATGTCACGGTGGACGGCAAGAAAAAGAAAACCTTCAAGCTGAAGCTGGTGCCCCAGGAAGCGGAGATCATTCGATTGATTTATGACCTGTTTACAGAAACCAATTCTTTGACCATGACAGAAGCGGAGCTGATGAAGCGGCGGATTGTCACCCGGAACGGGAATTACTTCACCCGGTTTTCCATCAAGGCGATTTTGCAGAACCCGGTCTACATGATTGCAGACCAGGAAGCCTGTGACTACCTGACGGAGAAAGAAGCAGACTTGTTCTCTGACAGAGCGGCTTTTGACGGCAAGCATGGTATCATGGCTTATAACCGGACGGATCAGGAGAAAGGAAAAACTACGCAATATAACCCGGTCAACGAATGGATTGTCGCCGTGGGCAAGCACCCCGGGCTGATTCCGGGCAAAACCTGGGTTCGGGTGCAGGAGGCGTTGGAGCAGAACAAGTCCAAGGCGTTCCGCAGACCGAAATCAAATGAATCGCTGCTGACGGGGCTTTTGTATTGCCGCTGCGGAAATCGGATGTATCCCAAGCTCTCCAAGCGGAGAACTGCCGATGGGGATGTGATCTTCACCTATGTCTGCAAGCTAAAGGAGCGGAGTCAGAAAAGTCTGTGCAGTAACCGAAACGCCAATGGCAATACCATGGATCTGGCTGTGGTGGAGCAGGTGAAGCGGCTGAACGATCACAATCCGGAATTCATTGACCAAATGGAGAAAAGTCGAAAATTCTATACCGGCAACCGTGTCCAGTATGAGGAACAGCTTGCCTCTCTTCAAAAGGACAAAGCGGAAGTAGAAAAGAAGATCGAAGGTCTGGTAGATTCTCTCGTTGAACTGGGCGATAGCACCGCCAAGGTTCGTGTTGCAAAGCGGATTGAAGCCCTGACCGCCGAAAGTGATGCGCTGGAAGTGCGGATTCAGGAGCTGATTGCCCTGACCTCTCAGCACGCCATGAGCGATATGGAATTTGATGTCCTACGGCAGCTGCTGTCTGTGTTCCAGGAGAACATCGATGATATGCCTCTGGAACAGAAGCGGGCGGCAATCCGCACTGTGGTTCGTAAGGTCATCTGGGACGGCGTGGATGCCCACATCGTTCTGTTCGGCGCAGACGAGGAAGAAATTGAGATGCCGGACATCACCCCACTATTAACGGATGCAGAAGCGGAGGAAACTCTGGAACCCTTTGGGGATGTCGATTACGAGGAAGAATTGGAAGAAGATGGCGAATCTGCCCCTGCATCTATGACGCCTTGGCGGGAGGATAGCAAATGAGATCCTAATGTACTTCCGGGGGCAGCGGAAGAGTGCGCAGGATGTGTCGTTGTCTGACTACATTGAAACCGGTACGGATGGTGCGGCGCTTTCTTTGATGGATGTGGTCAGCGAGGACAGCGACCTGCTGGAACAGGTGTCCTCCCGGGAAACGGCGGTTCATCTGCGTCGGGCAATCGACAGTTGCCTGACGGATCAGGAGCGGCAGGTAATCTTGCTGCGCTATGGCCTGAATGGGTATCCCCCGAAACGCCAGCGGGAAGTGGCGCTGATTACCGGGATCAGCAGAAGCTATGTATCCAGGATTGAAAAGCGGGCGCTGCAGAAGCTGCGGGAGGAATTGGAATCGTAATACTGATCTGGGATAAAAAGCAGACACTTTTTATTGCAGGGACATCACTTATCAGCGATGTCGTTTCCAGTTTTTGGGGATAGAAAACCTTGGAAACTCGTCTCATTACGATCTCCACATAAAAACGTTCAATTCTTCGAATGAAACATTTTTAGTAACTATTCAGTCGTACCTCAAATTTCTCATATAAATGATCGTTTAGTGCAGCAATGTACGTTGGTTGCTGTGGCGCGGGAGCGCCCAAGGCTCCCTTGTGCAAAGGGAGCCTCGGGTGGGCGTCCCACTCTGGTGGAACCAACGGACGTTGCTTCGCTAAACGATCATTTACCATAGCACTGCACCTGCGGTCGAGGGGCCCAAAGGATGTGCGTCTACCACCCAAAGTGCGTAACGCATTTGCCGCGGGCCTTGCCCGCTAAACGATCATTTTGGCGAGAGATTCAGGTGCGACTGAATAGTTACCATTTTTATTGAATAACCGTATAATCCTGCCGGGGCGCGGTTTTTCTGCATGGTTCATTCAAAAAAATACCCTCGCAGTCTGCTTCCGCTGCGAGGGTATTTTTGCGTCATTCCAGTTCAAACGCGCCGGTGTAGAGCTGGTAGTAGGTGCCCTTCTGGGCGATGAGGTCATCGTGGGTGCCGCGCTCGATGATGTGACCGTGGTCAAGAACCATGATGCAGTCGGAATTCATGACCGTGCTTAAGCGG
This sequence comes from Faecousia sp., assembly GCA_051867075.1. Lineage (GTDB taxonomy): Bacteria > Bacillota > Clostridia > Oscillospirales > Oscillospiraceae > Faecousia. Next base: position 6,901 of record JBJDYG010000122.1, read on the forward strand.
TGGGCGATGACGAAGGTGGTGCGGCCTTTCATCAGGGCGTCCATGCCGTCCTGCACCAGTTTTTCCGTGCGGGTATCAATGGAGGAGGTGGCCTCGTCCAGAATCATCACGGGGGGATCGGCTACCGCCGCCCGGGCGATGGCAATCAGCTGCCGCTGTCCCTGAGACAGGCTTGCACCGTTGTTGGTGAGCATCGTGTCGTAGCCCTGGGGCAGACGGGTGATGAAGTCGTGGGCATTTGCCAGCTTCGCCGCGTGGATGCACTCGTCATCGGTGGCGTCCAGCTTGCCGTAACGGATGTTGTCCATCACCGTGCCGGTGAACAGGTTGGTTTCCTGCAGGACGATGCCCAGAGAGCGGCGCAGGTCGCTTTTGCAGATTTTATTGATGTTGATGTCGTCGTAGCGGATCTTGCCGTCGTCGATGTCGTAGAAGCGGTTGATCAGGTTGGTGATGGTAGTCTTGCCTGCACCGGTGGCGCCGACAAAGGCGATCTTCTGCCCGGGCCGGGCGTAGAGGGTGATGTTGTGCAGCACCGTCTTTTCCGGAACGTAGCCAAAGTCTACGTCGAACATGGTGATGTCGCCCTTCAGCTCCGTATAGGTGACAGTGCCCTCAGCCTTGTGGGGATGCTTCCATGCCCAGTGACCGGTGTGCTCGGGGGTTTCGGTGATATTCCCGTTTTCGTCGATTTTGGCGTTGACCAGCTGAACGTAACCGTTGTCAGTCTCCGGCTCTTCGTCCATCAGGTCAAAGATGCGCTCCGCACCTGCCAGTGCCATGACGATGGCGTTGATCTGATTGGAAACCTGGTTGATGGGCATATTGAAGGAGCGGGACAGGAGCATGAAGCTCATCAGGCGGCCCAACGACAGCATGGACCCCCCCGACAGAACACAGATGGTACCGCCGACCATGGCGAGAACGGCGTACTGGATATAGCCCAGATTGTTGTTGACGGGGCCCATCATATTGGACAGGGTGCCGGCTGTGCGGGCATTGCGGCACAGCTCCTCATTGAGCTTGTCGAATTGCTCCTTGCAGACCTCCTCGTGGGTAAAGACCTTAACCACCTTCTGCCCGTTTACCATTTCCTCCACGAAGCCGTTCAGCTTGCCCAGGGACTGCTGCTGACCGACGAAATACTTGGCGGATTTCCCGGCGACCTTCATGGTGACGTACACAATGCCGGTGACGGTGAAGAGCATGACAACGGTCAGCATCCAGGAGGTCTGAAGCATTCCCGCAAACACCACCGCAAGGGTAATGACGGAGGAGGCGCACTGGGGAATGGACTGGGAGATCATCTGCCGCAGGGTATCGATGTCGCTGGTGTAGCGGGACATGATGTTGCCGGCGGTGTTGGTGTCAAAGTACCGCAGGGGGAGCTTCTGCATCCTGGTGAACATCTCGTCCCGAATCCGTTTCTGGGTGCCCTGGCTGACCTTGACCATCAGAAACTGGAACAGGAAGGAGGAAAGCATGCCCACGGCGAAGATACAGGCGATCTTTGTCAGGTAGCCAAGCAGGGGCGCAAAGTCTGCGGAGCCGGAATCCACCATGGGCAGGATGTAGTCATCCACCAGGGTGCCCAGGGATTTGCTGCCGACGGTTTGGGCAATGGCGTTGGCGGCGATGCACAAAAGCACCACGCACAGTGTGGGAATGTGCTGCTTCATATAGCCAAGAAGCCGCAGCAGGGTTTTCTTCGGGTTTTTGGCCTTACGGCCGTCACCCCGCATTTTGACAGGAGGCATTATTCTTCCCCTCCTTTCTGCTGGGAATAGTAAACTTCCTGATAGATTTTCGAGGAAGCAAGGAGCTGTTCATGAGTGCCTACGTCCCTGACCATGCCGTTGTCCAGAACCACGATCATGTCCGCGTCCTGCACGGAAGCGACCCGCTGGGCAATGATGAGCTTGGTGGTGCCGGGAATTTCCTCCCGAAAGGCCTGACGGATCATGGCGTCGGTACGGGTGTCCACGGCGGAGGTGGAGTCGTCCAGAATCAGAATCTTCGGCTTTTTCAGCAGCGCCCGGGCGATGCAAAGACGCTGCTTCTGACCGCCGGAGACGTTGGTGCCGCCCTGCTCGATGTGGGTGTCGTAGCCGTCGGGGAAGGTCTGAATGAACTCGTCGGCGCAGGCAAGCTTACACGCGTGCACCAGCTCTTCATCGGTAGCGTTGGGGTTGCCCCAGCGCAGGTTTTCCTTGATCGTGCCGGAGAACAGCACGTTTTTCTGCAGCACCATTGCCACGTTGTCCCGAAGAACCTCCAGATCGTACTTCCGTACGTCGATGCCGCCTACCTTCAGGCAGCCCTCGCTGACATCGTAAAGGCGGGGGATCAGCTGCACCAGAGTGGTTTTGCTGGAGCCGGTGCCGCCCAGAATTCCTACGGTGGCGCCGGAGGGGATGTGCAGGTTTACTTCCTTCAGTGCCCGGTGCTTGGCGGCGGCAGAGTAACGGAAGCTCACGTTTTCAAAGTCGATGGAGCCGTTGGGAACCTCTGTGACGGCGTCCTCACTGGGAGAAACCAAATCGGGCCGCTCGGCGAGGATTTCGCAGCACCGCTTCATGGGAGCCCGGCTCATGGTCAGCATGACAAAGACCATGGACAGCATCATCAGCGACGACAGAATCTGGGTGGTGTAGGTGAACATGGAGCTGAGCTGACCGGTGGTCAGGCCAAGGTCGGGGTTATTGCCGGAGGCCACCACCATATGGGCACCCATCCAGGAGATTGCCAGCATACAGCCGTAGACACACAGCTGCATGATGGGGCTGCTGATGGACATGATCCGCTCGGCCTTACAGAAGTCTTTATAGATGGAGCCGGAGACGGAGGTGAATTTCTCCACTTCCCGATCCTCCCGGACAAAGGATTTGACCACCCGGATGCCGTGGACGTTTTCCTGCACCACGTTGTTCAGCTTGTCGTAGGTGCGGAATACCCGGTCGAAGATTTTGAACACCATGGGAACCAGGGCAGCCAGCGCGCACACCAGAATGGGCAGCGCCACGCAGTACACCAGACTCAGCCGCACGCTGATGCCCATAGCGGAGACCAGCGCCAGAATCAGCATCATGGGGCAGCGGATGGCCATGCGGATCATCATCTGGAAGGTGTTCTGCAATGTGGCCACATCGGAGGTCAGCCGGGTGACGATGGAGGCGGTGGAAAATTTGTCAATGCTGGAAAAGCTGAAATCCTGCACCTGGTAATACATATCATGGCGCAGATTCTTGGCAAAGCCGGTGCCGGCTTTGGAGGCAAAAGCGGCGGACAGCACGCCGAAGGTCAGGGACGACAGGGCGCACAGCACCAGAATCCCGGACTTGGCGGCGACAACCTGCATGTTCTGCATTTTGATGCCGAAGTCATACAGGTCCGCCATGACCAGCGGGATCAGCACCTCCATGGCAACCTCGCCGATCATGCACAGAGGGCTGAGCAGAGCCGCCCACTTGTATTCCCGGATACACCGGGCCAGTCGTTTTATCATTCGTCAGACTCCTCCTTAAATTTACGGATATAATTGGTTGCGCCCATATTGGAAATGGCGCGCAGCAGCAGCGAAGCGAAAAGCGCCTGCTCCTCCGGAGTGAACCCCTCCACCAGCCGGGCCTCGTTTTCGGTGATGGTCCGGTGCATGGTTTCGTGGAGCTGCTTCCCTTTGGGCAGCACATAAATCCGCTTACAGCGGCGGTCGGTTTCGTCCGGGCGGAATTCGATAAAGCCCTTCTTTTCCAGCCGGGACAGCAGACCGGAAACGGTGGGATGGCTTAAGTGGAAAGCCGCTTCAATGTCCCGGGAGCAGGGAGGCTGGGAGCATTTGGCAAGATAGCCCATAATATGGCCCTGGGCAGCCGTCAGATCCATGGAAGCCAAAGCGCTGGTCATGGCGGTCTCTGTACAGCTGGTCAAAACCCGTACCAGATGACCATAGTGATACGCCAGAAAAATCACCCCCGAATAAAATGTAGCTTGCTACCTTTTAGTTTAGCACACACGGAATCAATTTGCAAGGGAACAGAAAAAAAGTTTACAAATAGATCCGCCGGAACCGAGCCCGGTTCCGGCGGAGGAGAGGAATAGTCAGGGCTGAAATCCCTCGAAAATGGGCAGCCAGCCTTCCTGAATGGCGGTATCGTAATCTTCCTTGCTCCGCAGCGTCCAGCTGACGCCCTGCACCTTCCACAGCTCCCGGCAGATCCGGTTGCTGACAGTGCTGTTCCGGTGGGCGAATTTGTAGGCGATAAAATCGGGACAGGACAGAAAATTCAGCAGATTGTGAGTCAGCAGGAATTTAAGGCCGTCAGACAGGTCGGTGCGGTCTCTGAAGAAATTCTCGGAAAGCTGCCCCCGGATGATGTCCGGGCGGTTCTTGCTCAGCCAGGCGACGCACCGGGGATCGAAGGACTCTATGCAGAATACGCCACGGTAGGTTTCCAGCATTTTGCAGGCAGTCTCAGCAAGCAGGGCGTGATTGCCGTCCTCCGGCTTCAGCTCAATGATTAACGGCACCTTCCCCGCTGCCAGACTCAGCACGTCCATGAATTCGGGAATGGTTTCCTCCGTGCCCTCCAGACGGTAGCTTTTCAGGCCCCCGGTGGTCAGATCCTCGATGCGTCCGGCCTGACCGGTGGTGCGGTTGAGCAGGGAATCGTGCATCACTGCCAGATTCCCGTCCTTCAGCAGGTGAAGATCCAGCTCAATACCGTATCCGGCCTCCACTGCGGCGCGGAAAGCCGCCATGGAATTTTCCGGCAGGCCGTTTCCGTGAAGTCCCCTGTGGGCGTAGGACCAGCCCTGCAGGTCCTTCATGCCGGGGTGATTGCTCCGCCCCCGGACGGCCAGTACCCAAAGCAGCGCCAGAATCAGTAAAATTACAAGCAAAGTCATGGAAATCCCTCCTAAGGATCAATCGTCCACGTCAAAGGCTTCCAGCCCCTTTTTCGCTTCCACCTTGTTGTCGCCGTGTTTTACGAAGCCCATGGTGACGAAGGACGCGAACACAAAGATGGCGGCGTAGGGGAACAGAGTCTTATAGTTCACATGCTCCAGCAGCCAACCTGCCACGATGGGGGTCATGATCTGGGCGGACATGGAGAAGGTGTAGTACAGTCCCGTGAACTTGCCTACCTCGCTGCCCTTGCACATCTCCACCACCATGGGCAGACTGTTTACGTTGATGGCAGCCCAGGCCATGCCCATCAGAGTGAAAAGAATATACAGCACAGGGCTGAAGGAATCGGACAGCATGGTGTACATAAAGGCGGCAGAGAAGCTGCCGGCCAGCAGCAGTGTACCGAACCGGATGGTCTTCCGGCGTCCGACCCTGCTTGCCAAATTGCCCACAGGGATGTAGCTGAGGATAGCGCCGGCGGTTGCGATGGTCGAGCAGGTGTTTGCCTGCCCAAGGGTCATGTGCCAGATCTGACCGGCGTAGACCGAGAACCAGGTGGTGACGGCGTTGTAGCCGATAAACCACAGGGCAATGGAGGCCAGCAGGAATGCAAGACTCTTTTTTACATCGGCGGGCAGCGCCTCGCCGTTTTCCGTGGCCTGAGCCAGATTGTCCTCGGGATGGGCGTCCTCATAGCGCTTCTGCTCCGCCACCAGCTTCGGCTCGTCGACACAGAACATGACCACGGCAAGGGCAATGAGCATGATGCCGCCGACGATGGCAAACAGGGGAAGGTAGGAAACGTAAACCTCAGAGCCGGTTTTGTACAGGAATGTGGTGATAATCAGGTAGATAATGCCGCCCAAAGCGCCCATCAGATTGATAATGGCGTTGGCCTTGGAGCGCAGGGGCTTGGGGGTTACGTCGGGCATCAGCGCAACGGCGGGGCTGCGATAGGTACCCATGGCGATGAGCAGCATCCCAAGACCGATGATAAAGCACACGAGCTTCCAGCCGGCGGGGGAAGCGTGGTAGCTGTCTGTGAGGATGGGCAGCGTCATCATCAGGGCGACCGCCGCCAGGGTGCCGAAGAGGATATAAGGGCGGCGGCGGCCTAAGCGGGAGGTGCATTTGTCGGACAGTCCGCCAAAGAGCGGCAGCAGGAACAGGGCAAGAATGTTGTCCGACGCCATGATAACGCCGGAAACGCTCTCGCCGATGCCGAAGGTTTCCGTGAGGATTTTGGGGACCAGATTGTCGTACATCTGCCAAAAAGCACAGATGGACAGAAATGCGAAACCGACCAGCACGGTGCGTTTGGTGTTGAGCTTCATTTGGGAGCCTCCGTTCCGTGTGATACTGAATTCCCTTGTATTATAGCGGTTCTTGCCATGGAAGTCCAGAGGTTCCCCGCCGGAGATGGAAAAATCTGTGTAAAATGTAGTTTCGCCCAATGCCGCTGCCGATAGACCAGTGTATGCCTGAACGCATTCCTGTGCGTTCTGTCCGGGAGTTCTATGAATGAATCGTAAACTTTCAGCTTGGATTTGGTAAAGGCAGAGAAAACGACTTGCGGATTTTGGGACGGGTGGTATAATGGTAAAGAGAATAACAAGGATGATGTGATCGAGGTAATCGGAATGAAAAAAATGCTCTTTATCATGAACCCCTTTGCCGGGCTGAAGCGTGCGAACCGGCATCTTGCGGATATTTTACTGACCTTCAACCAGGCGGGCTATGAGGTTATCACCCATATGACCCTGGGACAGGGGGACGCGGTCACCGTTGCCCGGAATCTGGGGAAAACTGTGGATCTGGTAGTCTGCTGCGGCGGCGACGGCACGTTGAATGAAACCATCACCGGCCTGCTCAGCTCTGGGGCAGATACCCCGGTGGGCTATATTCCTGCCGGATCCACCAATGATTTTGCTTCCAGCCTGAAACTGTCCACCAACATTCCCCGGGCAGTCCGGGAGATCGTGGAGGGAGAACCGGTGCGCTACGACGTGGGCAAATTTGGCAGCCGGTATTTTTCCTATGTGGCCTCCTTCGGCGCCTTTACCAAATCCAGCTACGCCACTCCCCAGAGCATCAAGAATGCCCTGGGTCACACCGCCTATGTCCTCAGCGGCATCACGGAGCTGTCCCAGATCCGCAACGAGCACATCCGCATGGAGATCGACGGACAGGTGGTGGAGGATGATTTTCTCTTCGGCGCCATCTGCAATTCCACCTCTGTGGGAGGTATCCTGACGCTGGATCCGAAACAGGTGGACATGGGCGACGGGCTGTTTGAGATCCTGCTGATCCGGGCGCCCCAGAACCTGGCGGAGATTTCCGAGTGCATTCAGGCGCTGCAGAGCCAGAAGTATAACTGCTCCATGATTACCTTCCGCAGCGCCCGGAAGGTTCGGATTTTCGCCGATCCCGAAATGCCCTGGACGCTGGACGGAGAAAAAGAGGACGGCCACGAGATGGTGGACGTGGAGAATCTCCACCACGCCATCCGGTTGGTGCAGAAGAGGGACGACCATGATTAACTCTACGCTGTGTTATGTCACCCGGGGCAGTGAGGTGCTGATGCTTCACCGGGTGAAAAAGAAGAATGACATCAATAAAGACAAATGGATCGGCATCGGCGGAAAGTTCGAGGGGGAGGAATCCCCGGACGAGTGCCTGCTGCGGGAAGCGAAGGAGGAAACCGGGCTGACGCTGACCTCCTGGCAGTGCCGGGGCGTTGTGACTTTCCTGAACGACACCTGCGAAGGGGAGTACATGTACCTGTTTACCGCCGACGGTTTTTCGGGAGAACTGATCGAGTGCAGGGAAGGCGACCTGCAATGGGTCAGCCGGGAATTTCTGGACAGTCTGCCTAAGTGGGAGGGAGATCAGATTTTCCTGGATTTGCTGTGGCGGGGCGCGCCCTTCTTCCTGCTGACCCTGCGCTACCACGGCGATACGCTGGTGGAAGCGGTACTGGACGGGGAAAAAATCCGATAAGGAGGACAAAATGGGAAAAATTCTGGAAATCTGTGTGGACAGCCTGGCTTCTGCCAGAGCGGCCATTGCCGGCGGGGCGGATCGGCTGGAGCTGTGCAGCGCTCTGATTGCCGGCGGTCTGACCCCCTATGAAATGCTGCTGCGGCAGATCCGGGAGGAATCGGATGTGTCAGTGCGCTGCCTGATGCGTCCCCGTGCAGGAGATTTTCTCTACACCCCCGAGGAGCTGGACATGCTGAGGCTGCAGATCCGGCAGCTGAAAAGTGCCGGGGCGGACGGCTTTGTCATCGGCTGCCTGACGCCGGAGGGCGAGCTGGACAGGGAAGCCATGAAGCCCCTTATAGAAGCGTGCGGCGGCAGCGGTATCACCCTGCACCGCTGCATCGATGTGTCCCGGGACCCGGTTCAGACCTATCTGGACGCGAAGGCTCTGGGAATCGACACGGTGCTGACCAGCGGCGGCGCGTCCGCCTGTACCCTGGGACGGCAGACCATTGGACGTCTCATCGCCCTGCGGGACGAGTCAGGCGGCCCGGAGGTGCTCATCGGCGCCGGTGTAAAGGCGGAAGTGATCCGGATGTTCCGGGAAAGCTGTCCCGGCGCCCGGGCGTTCCATATGAGCGGAAAAACGGATCTGGAAAGCGGTATGCGTTTCCGTCGGGAAGGGGTTCCCATGGGGCTGCCCGGACTGGACGAATGGCACAACCCCCAGACCAGCCGGGAGGCAGTCGCTGCTGCCCGGGCCGTTTTGGACGAATAACAGCAGCCGGCAGACACTTGGGATTGTCTGCCGGCTGCTTTGTCAAAAATAAGGAATTCTTAACCTCCGCGAAAAGACTTCCTAAGAATGCTGTGCTATAATGGAATGGTCAAAGGATGTGATGACCATGAAAACAAAACGGCGGACGGTAATAGCGGCTGCCATCGCGGTGCTTCTGATGGCTATGCTGCTGGGGGCAAGGCCCGCGTATAACCTCTACCGGGACATTTCCTTCTACCACGGCGAGCGCACCGAGGCGGAAAAGACGGTGAAGGCCTTCGCGGAGGAAAAGGGCATCTCCTACGGCGAGTACCCCCAGAGCCTGATCGATCTCTACGAACGCAACCCTGAGACGAAGGACTTTGTGCTGAACTATCCCTTCCGGAAGGAATTGGAGATTGACCTCAGCGCGTACAGGGACAGTCAGACCGTGCCACTGTTTTTGCAGTGGAATCCCATGTGGGGCTACGAAAAATACGGCAGCGGCTGCATTGCCGTGACCGGCTGCGGCCCTGCCTGCCTTGCTATGGTTGGCTATTACTACACCGGCGACGGCAATATGAATCCCTGCCAGATTGCCCGGTTTGCCCAGGAAAACGGCTACTACCAAACCGGCTACGGCTCTTCCTGGAAGCTCATCAGCGAGGGGAGCGAAAAGCTGGGGCTGAAGGCCACGGAAATCCCGCTGGTGAAGAAAAAGATGGTGGACGCGCTGGAAGCGGGCAAGCCCATCATCTGCGCCATGGGCCCGGGAGACTTCACCACCACGGGACATTACATCGTCCTGCGGGGCGTGGTGGACGGCGCTTTTCTGGTCAACGATCCCAACAGCGTTGTCAATTCCGAAAAGCTGTGGCGCTATGACCAGATCGAAGGGCAGATCCGAAACCTGTGGGTTATGGAAAAGGTGTAGGAGAACCATCAGACGAATACCGCCGTGCCGCGCCGGAGCATTCCCGGCAGGCACGGCGGCTGGTTTTTATACTGATTTCCGAAGGAAATATCATTCACTTTCCGCTTTCAATTTTCCACCTTCAACTGATACCAGTTTTTTATAATGTGCTTATCGGGTTAAGTCAGCAAAAGGAGAATTTACCGAATTAAGCCTTCCCCATAGGGGGAGCCGAGACTTGCCTCTCCCTCTGGGAGAGGTGGCAGCCGTCAGGCTGACGGAGAGGGCTCCCTCTCAGTCACGACCCTTGGTCGTGCCAGCTCCCCCAAAGGGGGAGCCAAGAATGCTTATACTATTTCTTATTAAAAATCTTTGATTTTTAATAAGAAGACACCGCCTTACGGCGTTGTCGATTCTGTAATTTTGGGAAAGAAAAATCATGCAGTCCCGTCTCATATGATTCTCTAACAAAAAACTTCAATTCTTGCGAATAATAGTTTTTTATTGAGAATCAGTATCAGGCAAGAGATTCAGGAGCGACGGAATCGAATGGTATTATTTTTGCCGGCAGGCATAGTAGTACGCCTTTTTATAGTCCCCCAGTTCCCGATAGCAGATTTCCAGCTCCCGGAGGGCAGGGTATTCTCCTTCGGCGGTATGAAAGCACCGGGCGGCTTCGGAATAATCTCTCAGCGCCATGTGGCATTTTCCCCGGAGAAAGCACCAGCGGGGGGATGTGTGATTCTCCGCCGCTTCCAGAAGGTGGGCTGCCTGCTGGGGTTCCCCCCGGGCAAGGGCCGCCTCCCCCCGCAGAAGCAGTTCTTCGTCCAAATCGGGCAAATTTACGGCCTGCCCCCGGATACGGCCCAACAGCAGAAGCCTGCGCCGCTCCAGATCCACGGAATAATAGGCCGCCTCCGCCCCAAGGGTAGCAACGGACTCCAGCAGCTCCAGGGCGTAGGGCTCCCGGCCTTCCGAAATGGCCTGCTCCCCAAGGTGCAGCCGGATGAGGATTTTCAACAGCTGCTGTTCCCGGTCGTAAATCTCGTCCGGGGCGCGGTACTGCGCCAGTGCCTGCTCTGCAGACGCATATTTTTTTTCGTCAAACAGCCGCCGGGCGGCGGTCATCACCGCCTGATTCGCAGAGCAGACTGCGGTTTCTTCCAGAAAGAAACTTACCGGCTTTCCCAGCCGCGCGGCGAGATATTGAAGCGTTGTCATAGACGGCCGGGCGGCGCCGTGTTCAATCCGGGACAGCATATTCCGGGTGATTTCCTCCCCGCACAGCTCCCGCTGAGACAGCCCTGCCTCCAGCCGCGCCAGGCGCAGCTTTTCTCCAAGCTCCATAGCCGACCCCCCAACAGGTAATTGTCATTTACCTCATTATAGCACAGTTCTGCCCGGGTTTCCACTGTTACAAAAATTTCATTTGCTATTTTGATGGATTTGGTTTATAACAGTGGTAAATGCAGATCGCTCGGGATGACAGCGTTGCCGGTTGTTTTGGCATCGGAGCGGCAATGAAACACCATGTACAGAATCGGGCGGTACCCAATGGCGTAACGACAATACGAGAGATTCGTCACGTCATTGCCCGCGGGAGCATCAGCGCAAACTGAAATTTCCCAAACAAAAACTGAAACGGAGATGTAGTATGGACATCCGAAACACCCGTCAGCTGAAAACCTTTGCCGCGGAGCGGCTCGACAACGCCCGGGATGGGCAGAAAATTGTGCTGATCTATACCGTCATCACGATCGCAGCGACGGCGCTGATGACCGTTGTCAGCTATTGCCTGAACCTGCAAATTGCCAAGACCGGGGGTATCGGCAGAATGGGCACCCGCTCCATGCTCTCCACAGTGCAGACGATGCTGCCCTTTGCCCAGACGCTGTTTCTGATGTGTCTGGATCTGGGATATATGTCGGCAATGCTCCGGATTGCCCGGGGACAGTACGCTTCCCCCAACGGCCTGCGGCTGGGATTTGACCGGTTCTGGGTTCTGCTGCGCTGCACACTGCTGAAGAGCCTGATTTATTGCGGCATTGGCCTTATCAGCGTGTATGCCGCTATGATGATCTACCTGATGACGCCCCTTTCGGAGCCGGCTATGGAAATTGTGACGCCTTTGGTCACCGGCGCCGCTGCTTCCGGGCAGACCGCCGTGATGCTGGATGACGCCACCTACGCCCGGCTGGTATCCGCCATGACCCCCGCGCTGATTCTCTGCGGGGTATTCTTCCTCGCACTGTCCACGCCTTTCTTTTACAAGTACCGCATGGCGGATTACCTTCTCATTGAACGCCCCGGTGACGGTGCTGTCGCGGCCCTGCGGGAGAGCAGAAAAATGATGAAGGGCAACCGCTGGGGGCTGTTCCGGCTGGATTTGAGCATGTGGTGGTACTATGCAGCCATGCTGATATCCACCCTGGTGTGCTACGGCGACCAGATTCTGCCTATGCTGGGAGTCGATCTGCCTCTTTCGGCGGATGCAGGCTACTTTTTGTTCTTTGCGGCATACCTGGCGGTGGTCTTCGCGGCGTATTATTTCCTGCGCAACCGGGTGGAGGTCACCTACGCACTGGCCTATGATTCCCTCCGTCCAAAGGAACCGGAGGACAAGAGCGTTGTGCTGGGGAATATTTTCCAGATGTAGGTGCTGCCGGGAGATCCGAAGCGCCGGGGAGAATCCCCCTGAAATTAGGAACCCCCTGAACAAACCGTTTGCGGCTGAGCAGCGTGCCTTTTCCCTGACTTCCGGCTGAGGAAAAATCTCTCGCTGTCAGTTCTTGCCGATCTATTCCTACTGATTCTCAATAAATCCCCATGCTGAATACAGCGCCGCCCAAAATGGAAGTCATCAAAAATGTTTGAATTTTACCATTGTTTTTGAGACTTTCACAGTAGAAATAGTATCAAAGCATCCTTAGAAAAGGCCAGCATGACACAAAATCATGCTGGCCTTTTTTATACCGTCACATTGTCATTGAGAAGATCCGCGATGGTGATACCCTCGAAGAAATCGTCAATCATCCGATCCAGTTTGTCCCACATGGGCTTGGCCTGACAGCACTCCGTTCTGGAGCAGGCCGACGCGCCCTGGGAGGTGCAGGAAACCGCGCTGAGGTTGCCTTCCGTCAGCTTAAGAATGCTGCCAACGGTGTATTTTTCCGGGGGGCGGTTCAGCCGGTAGCCGCCGCCCTTGCCGTGGACGGCGTCCACAAACCCGGCCTTGGACAGCGTGGTCATAATGGATTCCAGATACTTCTGGGAAATCCCCTCCGCTTCCGCGATCTCCTTCAGGGGAATGTACGCATCCCCACCCCGCTGGGCAAAGCTGACCATCACCCGCAGGGCATAGCGCCCTTTTGTGGATACGATCATACCCTTACTCGCAGTGCGCGCAGTGCTCGCAATCGGGGAAATCCTTTTCGTCGTAGGGCAGGTTATTGCGGTCGTAGTAATCCTTCAGCGCGTTCTTGATGGCTTCCTCCGCCAGCACGGAGCAGTGGAGCTTATGGGCAGGCAGTCCGTCCAGTGCTTCTGCCACGGCCTTGTTGGTCAGCGCCATGGCTTCGTGGATGGATTTGCCTTTAATCATTTCGGTGGCCATGGAGGAAGAGGCAATGGCGCTGCCGCAGCCAAAGGTCTCAAACTTCACGTCCTTGATGATGTCGTCCTCGATTTTCAAATAGATCTTCATGATGTCGCCGCACTTGGCGTTGCCAACCTCGCCGATGCCGTTGGCGTCCTCAATGACGCCCACGTTCCGGGGATGCTGGAAATGATCCATTACTTTTTCACTGTATAGTGCCATAATTGTTTCTCCTTTTACAGAATATACTGCCGCTTGCCGGTCTGCAGGTCACGCCACACGGGGCTCATGTTCCGCAGATACTGAACGACTTCCGGGACGACCTGCAGAATATGGTCGATCTCCTCATCAGTGTTGTACTCACTGAGGGAAAGCCGCAAAGAGCCATGGGCCACGTCATGTACCCGTCCAATGGCCAACAGCACATGGCTGGGATCCAAAGAGCCGGAGGTGCAGGCAGAGCCGGAAGAGGCGCATACGCCCTTCATGTCCAGAAGCAGCAGCAGGCTTTCTCCTTCGATACCTTCAAAGCAGAAACTGACGTTGCCGGGCAGACGATTGACAGGATCGCCGTTGAGTGCGCTGTGAGGAATTTTGCTCAGGCCCGCAATGAGCCGGTCCCGCATGGCAGCGACTCTGGGCATATTCTCGTCCATGTGGTCACAGGCTTCCTTCAGGGCTGCCGCCATGCCGCAGATGGCGGGAAGGTTCTCCGTGCCGGCCCGCTTGCCCCGCTCCTGGGCGCCGCCCTCGATGACGTTCACCAGAGGGAAGCCCTTGCGGACGTACAGGGCGCCCACGCCCTTGGGGCCATGAAATTTGTGGCCGGAAAGGCTGAGCATGTCGATGTTCTGCTCTTTCACATGGATATGCAGATGCCCCACCGCCTGAACCGCATCGGTGTGGAAGGGCACGCCCGCTTCCTTGCAGACGGCTCCGATTTCCGCAATGGGGAGAATGGAACCGATTTCATTGTTTGCGTACATGGTGGTGACCAGGCAGGTGTCGGGACGGATGGCATCTTTGACCTGTTGGGCGGTAACATTGTGCCCCTGCCGGACATCCAGATAGGTGACCTCAAAGCCCTCCTTTTCCAGCTTCGCCAGAGTGTGGAGCACGGCGTGATGCTCAAACGCGGTGGAAATGATGTGCTTTTTGCCTTTCTTCGCACCGTAGCGGGCGGCGGAGATAATGGCCTGATTGTCGGCCTCGCTGCCGCCGGAGGTGAAGATGATCTCCCGGGGTTCACAGCCAAGACACTGAGCCACCGTCTCACGGGCGGCGTCCAGGGCTTCCTTGGCTCTCTGACCCACGGAGTGCAGGCTGGAGGGGTTACCGTAGATTTTGTCAAAATAGGGAAGCATTGCGTCAATCGCCGCCCGGCTCATGGCGGTGGTTGCCGCATTGTCAGCGTAAACTTGCATATGATGATTCCTCCAAAGATATTTGCCTAGTAAAACTATGGGTAATATAGCATCACCAACCTACTTTGTCAATAGGGAAATTAATCTGATACTATTTCTCAATAAAAATGTTTCACTTTTATTGAGAAGGCACCGCCTGATGGCGTTGCCAAATATGTGATTTTCGGGATAGAAAATCACATATTCCCGTCTCATACTATTTCTTATTAAAAATCTTTGATTTTTAATAAGAAGACACCGCTTTACGGCGTTGTCGATTCTGTGATTTTGGGAAAGAAAATCACAGAATCCCGTCTCATATGATTCTCTAACAAAAAACTTCAATTCTTGCGAATGAAAGTTTTTTATTGAGAATCAGTATGATACACCCTAGTATAACCACAAAACCCTGAGAAATCAAAGCTTCTCAGGGTTTTTGTGATATGTGGTTCTCATACTATTTCTTATTAAAAATCTTTGATTTTTAATAAGAAGACACCGCCTTACGGCGTTGTCGATTCTGTGATTTTGGGAAAGAAAAATCACGCAATCCCGTCTCATATGATTCTCTAACAAAAAACTTCAATTCTTGCGAATGAAAGTTTTTACTGAGAATCAGTATCATCTGCCCGCTTACATCTGGGCGGGAATGCCCGCGATCGGCTTTCGCCTCATCCCAGACAGCTTCCGCAGGGGGTGTAGCCCGCGTCAATGGCTTCCTGGTAGGAATCAAAAATGATCTGGTTCTTTTCTGCCGGCAGGTTGGCACAGCCGGGGGAATGGAATTTATGGGAGCTGACGTTGCCGATGAAGCGGGTTTCCTCCGCCGGCTGGGCGTTTTCAGGGTTCGCCGACTGGTTGTCCCAGGTCAGCGTAACCGCTTTGCCGTCTGTGCGGGCGATGACTGTGCCCAGATTGTCCGTGCGCAGAATGGTTACGCCGGCCTGATTCAGGCGGGACAGGGGTTCTTCATGAGGATGACCGTAGGTGTTGCCCGTCCCGACAGAAATTACGGCGTAGTCAGGATCCACTTCGTTCAGGAAACGGTAGCCCGTGGAGGTGTTGGAGCCGTGATGCCCAACCTTCAGCACGTCCGCATTCCACGCCATCCGGCCGCCCCAGTAGTCCAGCATGTCATTTTCCGCTGTGGTTTCCATATCCCCGGTGAAGAGGAAGGCGGTTTCACCGTATTCCACCTTCAAAACGATAGAGGTATCGTTGGTTTCGGCGTAGGATTTTACAGGCCCCAGAACGGTGACGTTAGCCTCTCCCAGCGACCACGCGTCGCCGGGGGAGGGGATGGTGATTTCCAGCCGCTGCTGATCGGTGTAATAGACAAAATCATCAAACACCTTGGAGGCGTAGGTTCTGGTGGGGGCATATACCGCCTGGGTGGGATACACCGCCAGCACCGAGGGCAGGCCGCCCACATGATCCTCATGGGCATGGGTGCAGACGACGCAGGACAGCGTCTCCACCCCCTGCTGCTCTAAGTAGGAAACAACCAGCTGGCCGTCATCCCGGTTGCCGCCGTCGATGAGCATGTACTCTCCGCCGCATTCCAGCAGTGCGCAGTCCGCCTGCCCCACGTCGATGAAATAGACGGTCAGGCCGTCACCGGAGACCACAGCCGGTTCAAAGGAAATCTGGCAGCCGCAAAGCAGCAGCGGCAGAATCAGAAGCAATGCAAGAAGCTTTCTTTTCATTTTGTTGTAAGTCCTTCGTTGTTTTTCGCTTTTTTCTGCTGTTTCAGCCAGGTGTTCATCACGAAACCGTGGGGCAGCAGCTTTACCAGAAGCACCTGGAATTTTACGGGGAAGCCATGGATGGAGCAGTCCTTTTTCGTTTGATACAGATCTTTCAGGCCGGTTTTGACCACGTCTGCCGCTTCATAAAGCCGGTCAAAATACCGGACCTCTCCGTCGGAATTGGTCTGGAACGCATGGTCAAAAAACTCGGTTTTCACCCAGCCGGGGTTCATGGCCATGACCCGGATGCCTTTTTCTTTCAGCTCCCGGTTCATGGCGCGGCTGTAGCTGAGGACGAAGGCCTTCGTGGCGCCGTAGGTCGTAATGTAGGGCACAGGCTGGAAAGCGGACAAGCTGTCCAGCTCCAGAATATGGCTGCCGGGCTGCATGTAAGGGATGCACAGCCGGGTCATGACCAGCAGCGCCTTGCAGTTTAAGTCGATCATACGGCAGTCGTCCGCTATGGAAACCTTGTGGTAAGCGCCGAATTTACCGAAGCCTGCGGCATTGACCAGCAGTTTTACATTGGGCTTCTCTGATGCCAGCAGCGCTTCCACGCTGTCGAAGCTTGCTCCATCCAATAGATCCAGCACAATGGGACGGACCGGAACGGGTGTCTGCGTTTTCAGCGCTTCCAGCGCCGCGGTCCGCCGGGCAATGGCCCAGATTTCGTCCACGGCGACGAAGGCGGATAACTGACGGACAAATTCCCGTCCCATCCCGGAACTGGCTCCGGTGACGATGGCGATGTTCTTCATGGAAAACCTCCTAAAAATGATCTATGGGATGTTCGGAACAGATGAAATGCAAAGTGATACAATGGACATTGACCTGACTCAGCAGACAGATAAATTGCAATTTGCGCTGATGCCCCCGCGGGCAATGCGTTCCGGACTTTGGGTAGTCGTCGTACATCCTTTGGGCCCCCCGACCGGTACGGGGATGCCCCCGTGGGCAATGCGTTACGGGCTCTGGGTGATCGTCGTACATCCTTTGGGCCCCTCGACCGGTACGGGGATGCCCCCGTGGGCAATGCGTTACGGGCTCTGGGTGATCGTCGTACATCCTTTGGGCCCCTCGACCGGTACGGCTCAGAAAATTGTGTTTGGCGGGGATGCCCCCTCAGGCAATGCGTTACGGGCTTTGGGTGGTCGTCGTACATCCTTTGGGCCCCCCGACCGGTACGGCTCGGAAAAAAGACAAGTTGTAATTTTGCATTCAGCAGGAGCGCCTTTTCTCCGCCGCGAAGGCGAGCAGCGCTTCTCTTTCGTTGGGCAGAGCCTCGTCCAATACCTGTTCCAGCAGAGCCTTCAGTGCCTCCCCGACGGCCTTGCCCCGATAGCCCACCGCCAGCAGGTCATTCCCGTTTACCGCCAGATCCTTCACCGTCAGACAGGCAGCCTCTGCGCGGATATCCTCCAGAATTGCCCGAAGCTGCCCGAACTGCGCCATATCCTCCGGTTTTCCGGTCCCCTTGCTGCTCATGTCCGCCTCCTGCAGAATCAGAAGGTTTTCGGTGGTCTCCCAGCCCAGACGGCTGACCCACCGGCGCAGCTGTTTCTTTTCCGGCGCCAGCTTCGTCATATGCCGGTCAATGAGGGTCACTGTCTGCTCCCGCAGGGCAGTGGGTGCTTTCAGGCGGCGCAGAACCTCCTCCGCGATTTCCGCGCTCTTCTGAGCGTGACCGTAAAAATGGCCCCGCCCGGTTTCATCCAGGGTAAAGGTGGGGATTTTGCCGGTATCGTGGAGCAGCGCCGCCCAGCGCAGGGGCAGATTCCCGGGAACCCCCGCCGTTACATGGGCGGTATGGGTAAACAAATCGTAGGCGTGGTGGGGGCTGCGCTGGTCAAAGCCGATCATGGGCTCCAGTTCCGGGATCACTGCTGCCAGAACCGGAGCGAACCGGCAAAGCTCCTCCGCGCTGACCAGGGGGAGCAGTTTGCATAATTCCTCAAAAACCCGTTCCCGGGCAAGATTATCCATCAGATGCGACTGGGAAATCATGGCGTTTTCCGTGGCCGGGTCTACGGTCAGACCGTATTTCACGGCGAACCGCATACCCCGAAGGATCCGCAGGGAATCCTCCTCAAATCGCTCTGCGGGGTCGCCCACAGAGCGCAGCACGTGCTTTTTCAGATCCTCGCGTCCGCCGAAGGGATCGGCGAAGCCCCGCCTGGGGGAAAACGCCATGGCGTTGATGGTGAAATCCCGCCGGGCAAGATCGCTTTCCACCTCCGGCACGAATTTCACCCAGTCCGGGTGCCGGTTGTCCCGGTACGCGCCTTCGGTGCGGAAGGTGGTGATTTCCACCACGCCGCCTTCCGTCACAACCCCCACGGTGCCATGCTTTTCCCCGGTGAGCACCAGCTTTTTCCCGGCGAAAACCCGCCGGGTTTGTTCCGGCAGGGCGGCGGTGCAGATGTCGTAGTCATGGGGCTGCAGCCCCAGACAGGCATCCCGGACACAGCCGCCCACGGCATAGGCGGAAAAGCCGGCGCGCTCCAGCGCGTCCAGACAGTCCAAAATAAATTCCGGCAGGTTCATGGCGTTTCCTCTTGCGCCTGACCGGGGGCCGGTTCCTTGGGTTTGGGAGTCAGGGTGCACAGATCCGTAACTGCCCAGACCGCGCAGCCGAAGTACAGCATGATGTGCTCCGAGCCGGATATCGCCGCGATTCCCAAACACCCTGCCAGCAGTCCCGTTCCCAGCTGCATCCGCCGCTTGCCCATTCCGGAGTCAAAGGCCGCCTCATAAAAGGCAAACAGGGCCGTCAATGCGCTGGCAGACAGGTCGAGCCAGTAGTCCTGAAGCTGGGGATTGCTGCACCAGATGCCGTAATTTCCCACCATATGAGCTACAAAAAAGGCGCACACAGCCAAATGGGTCAAAAACAGGGGGCATTTCCCGGCCTTCCGGTTATTGCCTGCCACCACCAACCCCAGTGCTGCCAGGATCCCCAGTACCTTCCGGACGGGCACCAGCCTCCCCGCCATGCTCCAGGGCAGCAGCACCGTGAGCGCGATCCCCACTGCGGCAATATAGTGCCCCACAGCCGCCGTTAAGGAAGGCTGGAAGTTATCTTCATACTTTTCCGAGCCGTCCAGCTTCCACACGGCGGCGATGATCCACAGAACGGCGGCAGCGGTCAGCACCCACAGGGCAATTTCCAGCGGATGCTTCAGAGGCAGCAGATTTTTCACGTCCACCGCCACGGCGTACAGCAGACGCCGCAGCAGAAGTCCCCCGCAGCCCAGCACCACGGCGACTATGGGAAGATTGGTTGGTTTGAACAGCTTTTTCATAACAGTTCCTCCATTGGGAGTGGTTTGTGGGGATGCCTCCGAATTTACAGGGCAGCGTTTTCGGTTATTATACCAGTCTATTCCCCTAATTTCCAGCCCTTTGCGAAAAAACTCTTTGTGTAGAATTTCTCCTTGTTTCATCCTGAAAATCGGAGTATAATGAATTTATGATTTGAACAGGGAGGAAAACCATGTTATTGAAGGGAATTGCCGCTGTGTCCGCATTGGCGGCTATCGTGATCTGCGTGTGCTGCGGCCTGACGCCCTGGCTGCTGCCGGTGCTGTTCGCGGGGGTTTTTGCGGGACTGGCTCTTGCAGCCTTTGGCTTTCTGTGCCTGATCTGCGCCTTTGTGGATATGGATAAGCCTCAGGAGCACGACAGTAAATTTTACCGGGCTGTCATGTACATCTATATTGAAGCGCTGATCAATCTGGTTCTGGTGCGCATCCATACCAGAGGACTGGAAAAGGTTCCTACCCAGGGGCGGTTTGTGCTGGTCTGCAACCATCTGTTCATCGCCGACCCTGGTGTGCTGCTGCACTGCTTCCGCAAAAGCCAGCTGGCCTTTGTCACCAAGCAGGAAAACGAGAAGCTCTTTGTCATCGGCAAGATCATGCATAAAATCCTGTGCCAGCCCATCGACAGGGAAAACGACCGCGCCGCGCTGAAAACCATCATCAAGTGCATCCAGCTCATCAAGGATGATGAAGTGTCCATAGGCGTATTCCCCGAGGGCTACACCAGCAGGGACGGGAAGCTCCACCATTTCCGCAACGGCGTGTTCAAAATCGCCCAGAAGGCGAACGTTCCCATTGTGGTCTGCACCATTCAGAACACCCGGCAGATTTTCCGCAACCTTGCCCGCCTGAAGCACACCGATGTGGAGCTGCATCTGGTGGACGTAATCCCGGCGGAGGAATTAAAGGGTAAAACCACCGTGGACATCGGAGACCGGGTATACGAAATGATGCTTTCCGACCTGGGCGAAGGCTTCCGGGCGGAAGAAGGCTGAAGTGTCAATGAAATGTAAGGGATAATGTAACTGCTCAGTCGTACCTGAATTTCTCGCCTGAATGTTCGTGTATGCTGCGGTGGTCGCTGTAAGCGCGTCTGTGTGGGTTAAAAGTGGAAGGTGGAAGATTGCAAGTTAAGGCGTCGCTTTGCGACTGATTTGAATCATTTCCGAAGGAAATACCATGAACGTTCCACTTTCAACGGATCCGCGAAACGATCATTTATATGAGAAATTTGGGGTACGACTGAATAGTTACGGGATAATTATGAATCGGCCTTGATTTCCCATGGTTTACCATGTATAATGGGCTTTCAAAGCGCGAATAACCAATTTTGGAGGAAATACAATGAAAAACAGCGAAAAAACACTGGACATGATCGTGAACCTCTGCAAAAGCCGGGGATTTGTCTACGCCGGCTCTGAAATCTACGGCGGCCTTGCCAACTCCTGGGACTACGGCCCTCTGGGTGTGGAATTCAAGAACAACGTGAAAAAGGCATGGCTGAAGAAATTCGTGCAGGAGTCCGATTACAACGTGGGACTGGACGCCGCCATTCTCATGAACCCCCAGACCTGGATCACCACCGGTCACGTCGGCTCCTTCTCCGACCCTCTGGTGGACTGCAAGGGCTGCGGCTCCCGGGAACGGGCGGACAAGCTCATTGAAGCCGCCGAGTCCGGCAAGGGCGTCAATGTGGACGCCATGAGCTTTGATGAGATGGATGCCTTCATTGCCGCCCACGACGACGTGGTCTGCCCCCAGTGCGGCAAGCACAACTTTACGGCTATCCGCAAGTTTAACCTGATGTTCAAGACCCAGATCGGCGTCACCGAGGACACCGC
>JBJDYG010000123.1:0-28090 GCA_051867075.1 Faecousia sp.
TCCGCAAGTTTAACCTGATGTTCAAGACCCAGATCGGCGTCACCGAGGACACCGCTTCCACCTGCTATCTCCGTCCCGAGACCGCCCAGGGCATTTTCGTGAACTTCGCCAACATCCAGCGCACCACCCGCCGCAAGCTGCCCTTCGGCGTCTGCCAGGTGGGCAAGGCCTTCCGTAACGAGATCACCCCCGGCAACTTCACCTTCCGTACCCGGGAATTTGAGCAGATGGAGTGTGAGTTCTTCTGCCAGCCCGGCACCGATCTGGAATGGTTCGCCTACTGGAAGGACTTCTGCAAGAACTGGCTGCTGTCCCTTGGCATCAAGGAGGAGTCCCTGCGGCTGCGGGATCATGAGCCTGCGGAGCTGGCATTCTATTCCCGGGCCACCACCGATATCGAGTACCAGTTCCCCTTCGGCAGCGGCTGGGGCGAGCTGTGGGGCATTGCCGACCGCACCAATTATGACCTGGGCCGCCATCAGGAGGCCTCCGGCAAGAGCCTTGAATACTACGATCAGGAAAAGGGCGAACACTACGTTCCTTACGTCATCGAGCCTTCTCTGGGCTGCGACCGTGTGGCGCTGGCGTTCCTGTGCGAAGCCTATGACGAGGAAGTGGTGGGCACCGACAAGAAGGGCAACGCCGATGTGCGTACCGTGCTGCGCCTGCATCCCGCTCTCGCCCCCTTCAAGGCCGCCGTTCTGCCGCTTTCCAAGAAGCTCAGTCCCAAGGCCGAGGAAATTTACAGAGAGCTGCGTAAGGACTTCATGGTGGACTTTGACGATGCCGGTTCCATCGGCAAGCGCTACCGCCGGGAGGACGAGATCGGCACACCCCTGTGCGTCACCGTGGACTTCCAGACCGTGGGCGACGAGAACACCCCTGCCGACAACTGTGTCACCGTCCGTGACCGGGATACCATGGAGCAGGTGCGGATCCCCATTGCCGAGCTGAAGACCTATATCGCAGAAAAGTGCGCGTTCTGATACTGACCTGTGATAAAAAGCAGACGCTATTTATCGGAGGGACATCGCTTATCCGCGATGTGGTTTCCATGATTTTGGGGATAGAAAATCATGGGAACCCGCCTCAAATGATCTCCATAAGAAAAGCAGCCATTTGAAAAATGTCCGCTTTTCATCGGATATCAGTATGATTCCGGAATATGCCGCAGCCCCGGAGGATTCTCCGGGGGTGCTGAATGGAATACCAAAGGCACCCCCGGCACTGAGCTGGGGGTGCCCTTCGGCTTTCCCGACGAAAAAAGCTCCGGCACAGAACGTGTCGGAGCATTTCTCATGGTGAAGCAGAACCTGCTACATCCGAGCTTTTTGCATGGATGGCAAGCGTAACATCCTTCAGAGAGAATGTATCCGTGCCATCCTTGAAATTGTAGGTGAACACGATTTTATCGTCGAAAATATACACGGAGTTTACAAAGACATCAATAATCCGCCTGCGGTACACAGGATCAGATAGACTTCCATAATGGAGAATTCTTTCTTCTCACTTTCCTGAATCATCTGGCGAAATGCAGGACGATCATCGGTGCGGGCAGAAAAAGCTCTGTCGATATAATGATTTACAATTTTCAGATTGTTTTTCTCTGCATAGCTTAGACACTCGCGCAGCTGACCCTCAATGGATTCTTCACGCTGGTTATCAGAGGAGTATCGTGCATAAATAACTGCGTTCATAGTTTTCTCCCTAGACGATATGATATTGTGCGTTCCTGGTTGTGCCTTCACAGCGCAGACTGCCCTCGTCTTCCAGTTTTTTCAAAAGACGATACGCCTGCGGCCCGGAAACATGAAGGAGTTCTACCACATCTTTGCGCGTGATCACTCGCTTTGTTTTTGCCAGCTTCATAATGAGTTCTTTGTATCTCGGTGCGTCGATATCCGTCTGTCGGACATACTGAACGGTATTCTTGTAGGATTTTGCACTGAGTACATAGGCACGGCCTTTTCCGTTTCCAATTGCTTCCACCAGTCCTGCTTCATGGAGCCGTTCCAGAGTGGCTTTCAGTTTTGCCTCGGGAATATTACAGACATCCAAAATTTCATTCAGAGACATTCTCCGATTCTGCTTCAGCGCATTCAGCACCAACAGAGAATTGACAGGCATCGCTTCTCCGGTGCGCTGCTGCTCCGCGGTAATGAGAGAAATGATATGCTCATCCGGCAGCCCTCTGGGAATAAACAGCTTTACGGATGTTGGCGTGCTTTCGGAATAGTCCGGCAAATCCCGTCCAAAGCGCAGAGAGCCTTCAAAAATCCGATCCACACCCCGACCGGAACGCTCGGCAAGACCGATTCGTTTCAGAGCATTTGCAAGCACGGGGTTTCTGCCGTGGGGTTCCACATTCAGAATGTTGCGGAAGGTGACGCCTTCAATGAAACCGCCGGGGTTGCTGATGGTAAGACCGTCGGCATCCATTTTCAGGAGCACTCTGCCAAGACGGGTATAGTCCCGGTGGGCAAAGGCATTAACGATTGCCTCCCGCACTGCACGGTGATCAAATTCCGGAATGGAGATGCGGAACAGTCCCATTTCCATTTCACGCTCCGGGTTTCGCGCGGATACAAAGTCGATCATCTTCTCCGCCGCCGCCAGCAGGGGAAGAAAAAAAGATTCATTCGCCGTAACGGAAGAACCCTGCATCATGATAAATGCGGATTCGGCTGTGGGCATCAGCTCTCTCAGACGATCACTCTTTCCCAGCAGCAGGATTCCGGTATAGGTGGGAATCAGTTCCTCTCCTACTGTGACCACCAGCTGCAATGCCTTGTCCAGATCTTCATCTGGCAATTCCAAAAGCGTCTTTTCTCCATTGTAGGTACGGATGATTTTGCGAAGGCGTTCCCGTTCCAGAGGGTCCAGATCCTGATAAGTTGCATTGGGAACCGGCTGGGCAGAGAAATCTAGCAAGGACAGTTCACTGAGTCTGGAACTGATCTCGTAGGGATACATGGGAATATTCTCCGGGGTTCCGTCTGCTTTCAGTCTGCGGCGCTGCAGTTTTCCGTTGGAGGAAGCTACAACCGTTCGGCTTCTGGGAACATGAATGACCAGAACCGGTTTGTCTGTGGGAAGAATTTCCAAACGAGTGGAGATGGGCGGGATTGTTCGATTTGCAATAAAAGCAGAAAGCTGCGTGATGTCACGGTGTTGTTCGTGCAGACCGGTCACCGTGCCGTCATCTTCCACGCCCAAGTACAGATCACCGCCATTGGTATTTGCGAAAGCAACCACCGCATCCACCAAATCAGAATCACTCAGCTTCTTCAGATCACTTTTGAACAATAAATGAGCATATTTTACGTTTTGCACAATTTCTCAGTGATACTGGTGTGGGAGCACCGCAAAGCCTCCCTTGTGTAAAGGGAGGTGCCCCGAAGGGGCGGAGGGATTGTCCCGGCAGTTGGTAACGAATTCGCCGAAAATCAAGTCGAAAACGTGACGTTCTGCTGCACAATCCCTCAGTCAGCTTCGCTGACAGCTCCCTTTTCACAAGGGAGCCTTGGGGCGCTGCCGCTCCAGTGCGTATACCGAAATTGTGCAATAGCACAAATTTGCTCATTCATAGTTTTGAATTCTACTTCCATGGTTTCCCGTTCCGGAATCAAATTGGACATGATTGCATCCTCCTTCTCATATTGATTCCTATTATATTACACGCGTGTAATATAGTTAATATGTAATAACACGAATGTGCATATTATATAATCAATATCAAGCAATGCGTCTTGATAATAGAATATATGTTCATTATAGAACAGAAACAGAAAAGATGTCAAGGCGTGCTTTCGGCTGCCTGAGAAAAGTACTCTGTCAGCGAGTGAGCGTGTGCCGGATTAACGCAGTTTTTAAAAGCTTTCCACCAGCATTTGCACCATGCGCAGATAAGCACATGGTGCTGATCTTGGGGATTGGGGATTCGCCCCAACAAGCAAAATGAGGCTGGGCAGCACCCAGACACTGCTTGCCAAAATTATACCAGTTGGGAACAATGAAATTACAGCGGGAGTGCATTTTATACAATGCGCTCCCGCTATTTCTATTTAAATCAACCTGAATAAATGATTTGTAAGAGCGCGGGACAATGCCCGCGGCTGTTTACATGGTTGCATGACATCTGCTTCGCAGCACCGCCGTACTGCATAACCCCGGCCTAAAAAAGCCTTTGCGTAAAGAAGTCGGCGCTCCTAAGTTCAAGAACAATTCACGCCGGATTCTTGAAATACTGCGGATATTCGTATATAATATATTTTGTATTATTGTGTCTGCCAGAAAGGAGCGGTGTATGCAAGGTTATCTCTCCATACGGGAAACTTCCTACAAATGTTTTCCACGTTTTCGTATGGTATCTCGCCATTTTGAACCTTAATGGCAAGCTTCTTCAATTTTCTTCTCAACGCCGTTACTCGCTCTGGGTTAATTCGTTTTATGACCTTGCCAGAGCTAGTCAAAGAATATTTAATTTGGTCGTGGATGAGAACACCGAAAAAAACTGGCGGACAAGGTGCGTCAGGCGAAGAAGGACGGGCTGATCGACAATTTCATCTACGGCTTCGTTTCTTCCACTTATCTTTCGGCGGTGATCGATGCTTTGTAAGGGATAGGAATGTATTAAGCACAGGAATTGCTTATGAAAGCAAAAATGAAACTGCACAGGCTGCTGCGTATGCTCCTCACCCTTGTGATGGTGATGGGACTGCTGCCTGCCACAGCAATGCGCAGCCCATCCGGAAGAAACGGGCTCCCCCGTGCTGACCGATCTGTTGGAAGCTGTAATTTGAAATGAGAAAAGGAGAAATGAGTTATGGGTCTGTTTGATAGATTTAAGAAGCAGGATTGTGAAATCTGCGGCAAAGAAGTGGGCATGTTTGGCTATAAAAAGCTGGAAGACGGCGAGATCTGCAAGGATTGCGTAAAGCTCCTTTCTCCCTGGTTTGAAGATCGCAGACATGCTACCGTGGCACAGATCAAGGAGCAGATTGCATACCGGCAGCGCAATGCAAAGGAACTGGAGAACTTCACGATTTCCAGACAGCTCGGTAAGAACGAGTACATCATGTACATTGAAGAAGTCGACGGCATTCCTACCCGCTTCTTTGTGACCAATCGTTCCGACTACAAGGCAGTGAACCCCGATATTATTTCCTTCAAAGATGTTGTTTCCTGCGTTACCGATGTGGATGAGCGGCACGAGGAAATAAAGCAGCGCAACAGCGAGGGCCAGATGGTCAGCTACCGCCCGCCCAGATACAAGCACCATTATAATTTCTATATCAGGATGGAGATTCGCAACAACCCTTATTTCCATGAAATCAAGTTCCGGATCAACAGCAGCGACATCGTTCTGGAGACCGAGGGGGATGTGGGCGGCGGTATCGGCGGTGCGGTTCTGGCAGGTATTTTGCAGGGTGCCGGTGTCAGCCCCATAGGAGCGCAGTCCGACACTCCCGCTAACTTCTCCGAGAGACGCCGCTATGCGGAATGCGCCATGATCTGCCAAAAGATCGAACAGGCCGTGGAAGACGGTAAGCGCGGCGCGCAGCCTGTGGTGGCCGCCCCTGCGGCACCTGTTCAGGAAGCACCCAGGCCGAAATTCTGCCCCAACTGCGGCGCACCTTATGAGGGCGGCAAGTTCTGCCAGTATTGTGGAAGTAAGATCTAAACCACGAGTGGATCGCAGGGAAAAGCCGAAATCAAACAGCAGCTCCGGCGATTCCTCCTCCCACACATCCTCCTCCGGGCAAACCCGCGGCGGAGAGTCCTAACAAAACATTCTGAGGATGATGGAATATGAGCATTTTTGACAAGCTGAAGAACACGGCACAGCAGGCGGTAAACACCGCCGTCCAGTCGGCGGGCAGTAAGCGGGAGACCTTTACCTTTGCCGCCCTGCCGGAAAGCCTTGCCGAGCTGCAGGCACTCCCCGAAGCCAGTCTCGACACGCCGTTCAAAACGGCGGCGCTGACAGTGCTGGCGCTCTGCGCCTATGCCGCAGATAAGAATATCGGTGCCGAGATGTTAAACTGGCTGCGCGGTCCCCGTCCCCTGAACGGACAGGAGATATCCTTCCTCAATGACCGTTTCCGTGACGGCAAAACCTATCTGCCGTTCACCTATTTTGTCGGCGCTACGCCGGACAATCATTACACCCCGGCTACACCGTACACGATCATCATCGAGCGCAATCATGTATCCGATGATGAAGCAGGATATAGGAAGCTGTTCATTCCCTGCGGCGGTGCGGACAGTCCCCGCCCGATCAGGCTCCGTCAGCGGGGCAGCGACGGCAAGTGGTTTTTGTGGGAACAGTATCTGCTCACCGGCGTACGCGCTCCTAAGGCTTCCGACCCGTGGGCATAGCGGAGGCGCTCCTTTCCGTGTGGGAGAGCCGATAAAACGAACCACGGGGTCAAATCGACCGGAAAAATGCGGAAAAGAACCAAGGAATGAGAGAATATGAAACGATATATTGCTTTTTTATTGAGTATTTTGGCGCTGACGACCATGACGGCCTGCGATGGACAGCCAGCGGCCAACAGTTCGCCAAGCGGCGAGGAATCGTCCCCTGTTTATACAACGGATCAACAGATTCCGGAACAGGGAGATAAAAAGCCGGTGGGCACGAAAGACCTGGAGCGGGCCGCCGACCCCGACCTGGCCTACAGCGAGCTGGTGGAGCGATTCCGCACCCTGGTGTCTGACCCCTTCGGTCAGGACAGTGATAAGCCCGGTGAAATGGGTGTTTTGGAGACCGCCCGGGCCGCGGGGGACAATGCCGTGTATGAGATGGGCTATCGGATAGAAGACCTCAGCGGCGACGGTATCCCGGAGCTGGCGGTAGGAAGACGCAACGGAGTGACCAACGCCCTCTATACCCTGGTGGACGGCAAGCCGGAGCTGGTCTTTGAGGGTTGGTATCGCAGCAGCTACGTCTATATGGGCGATGGATACTTCTACTACTACGGCTCCAACAGCGCATCGGAAAGCGGCCAGGGCGTGTTTTATCTCACCAAAAACGGAACCGGGCTGGAATGTGAGAGCTTCCTCTTTACCGGCCTCAACAGCGACGGTGATCTGGAGGTTTATCGCAACGAAACCGGAAGCTGGAACCCGGCGGAATCGGAGAAGTCAGACATGACCGCAGAGGATTTCTGGGCGCTGGATCCCCCGGGGGATCCGCTGCCCCTGACGCCCTTCTCCGGGACAGACGGCGCTAGCGCCAAGGAACCCAGGGTTCCGGTTTCGGTCCGGTATCTGACAGAGGCTGGGGAAGTGGACTGCGGCTGGGTCACCCTGTACGACGGTCCGGACTCCTGCTGCATCCTCTTTACGACCGACAGCCGGGTGACGGACTTCACCCTGCTGGATCTGTCCGTGGAAGACTTTACGGAGTCCGGCGCCGTTATCTTCTCGGCCACCCCGGTGGCGTTTGACGAGGAGAGGGACAGCCTGCCCTCCGTCATGACCCCAGATACCCCCGTGGCGGTACAGCTGATCTTCCCCGGTGATCTGCCTGCCTATGGCATCTCCTATGTGGACGCGGGAGGCGACCTGCGCCGTTTCGCCATTGAGGTCAGCGGCTACGACGGCTCCGTGTTGCTGGAGGAGGCGGACCCCTTGGAGACGCAGTTTATTCTTCCGGGGGAGATATCCAGATAGTGAGCGGAACAAGGACGATTCGGGAGAATCATCTTTGACGAAAAAAGCATCAGGAAGTGTGCTCCCATATGAAAAATACACGTTTCTTTGGAATGTTGTTGACGGTTCTTCTCTGCCTTTCCGGCTGTTATCCCCTTAGACCTATGTATGAGCAGGAGGATGCTGATCGGATTACCCAAAAAGGTACCGAGCTTATGCAAGGCTGGCTCAACAACAATATGCCGGGTGCCAAGCTGCGTGAATGTACAGCAGATCGCCTGATGTGGAGGGGGGGACGGCAATCAATATCTGACGGGATATGCATATGGCTCCATCGAGGATAGGGATAAGGTAACAGAGTTCGCAATTGATACTGAGACTGGAGATGTGTATTTTAAAATGGACCAAGACACACAGTATGCACTTGAGCGGGCAATGGCATCCTATCTCTATGAAAAAGCATGGGTATCGTACAGGAATATGATGATGACGGGTTTTCCTGCAGTATCATGGCCCCTTCACGTGACCCGGAACATTTTAACAGCTTCAATTATGGACTTCCGGCAGGCGTGAAGGATCTGTATGAATTTGTCCGGAACCCAGATTCACGACCTCCGATCCATATCAGCAAAGTCCAGATATCGATACCTGATGATACGGACATTTCCTCTTATGATTTGGAAGCATTTGAAAAGCTGTCCGAGCAATGCGGTTCAAGGATTGACGGTCTGACAATGGCAAATAACACACAGACTGTCACATATGGCAGCGGCAATGCCGGCTTCTATGAATACGGTGTTTTACTGGAAGGAAAGGGGTATGTTCTGTGGGGCGCCGTCCATGTCAGGGAGGAGAAAAGAGATTCCTCCACAAACAGAATGATCCTATCGGATCAGTTCTTTAACCCGGATCTGGATTTGGAGTTCGAGGAAACTGAGAAAGGCTTCCGGTTTTCCTTCCCAAATGAATATTGGGGGCATGGCTTCCGGTTCTATGCAAAGGAGAATTCCGAGCTTATTCTCCATAACTATATCTATTATTACGGCAATTATGAATCGACGATAAGCTGGAAAGAGCAAAGCCAAGGCTGTTATGTAATGGTTTCAGAAAATCAGATGATTGCGGACTTCGATCTTGCTGGAAGATTGGAACGGGCAGAATAAGCAGTTATCAAATTAAAATGTCATGCAGAAAAGCTAATAGTATAAAAGGATAAATTTATTTTGCTGACTTTGCGCACTATTTGTGTGTCGAAATAAAAATAATAAATCCGAACCCTTCCCCAATCAGGAAAAAGTTCGGATTTATTAACAATGGTGACCCGTACGGGAATCGAACCCATGTTACCGCCGTGAAAGGGCGGTGTCTTAACCGCTTGACCAACGGGCCTGGTAGCGGCAATCTGATTCGAACAGATGACATACCGGGTATGAACCGGCTACTCTACCAACTGAGTTATGCCGCCATGTGTGGTCAAAGGATTTCGGCACCGCCGAAATCAGCTTCATTATTGTATCCGAAAGGGCGGAATTTGTCAAGAGAATTTTTCGTTTTTTAACGGGAATTTTTGGCAATACTATCTCCGAGGTGAAACAGTATGGTGTTTTGGAAACGCTGCCTGCTTTTTTGCGCCGGAGGCGGTGCCTATGTGGGGCTGGAACTGCTCTGGCGGGGGTATAGTCACATCAGTATGTTTGCGGCAGGAGGTGTATGCTTTCTGCTGATCGGGCAGCTTGGGCAGGTACAGCCGGCGATGCCATGGCCGCTGCGGACGATGGTCGGAGCCGGGATTATCACGATGGTGGAGCTTGCTGTGGGGCTGCTGGTGAACCGGCAGTATCAGGTATGGGACTACCGCAGCCGCCCGGGAAATTTCCTGGGCCAGATCTGCCCGGAATTCAGCCTTCTGTGGATTCCGGTTGCACTGCTGGCGATGGTGCTGTACAGCTGGCTGGACGGGGAACTGGATAAGGTGCTGGGGAGATAAAGCCGGCAGGGGCATCAGCGCAATTTGCGAAACCCCGGCCCTGTCCATTCGGACGGGGCCGGGTGGGTTATTCCTCGTATTTTCTGGGGATTGGAGTAACGACAGGGGAGCCGTCGGCGTTTAGCAGAGGCGTCAGGCCGCCTGCGTAGCCGCTGGCCTGCCACAGATAATTCACACCTGTCTGCTTATCCACCCAAATCTGGATCAGCGTGCCAAGGCTGCTGCCCTGGGAATAGGTTTTGACGAAGCGGTCGTCCTGCTTTGCCATGTTACTGCTTCACACTCTCCACAATGCCCTGAGCCATGCCAACCAGCCCCTGCATCTCGGAAGGAATGATGATCTTGGTGGCCTTGCCGTCGGCGACCTTCTGCATGGCCTCGATGGACTTCAGCTTAATGACCTGCTCGTTGGGGGCGGACTTGTTCAGCATTTCCAGGGAATCGGCAAGGGCCTGCTGCACCTTGCGGATGGCTTCGGCTTCGCCTTCGGCTTTCAGAATCGCGGCCTGCTTTTCGGCGTCGGCACGGAGAATGGCGGATTCCTTTTCGCCTTCGGCGATGAGGATGGCGGATTTCTTCTGGCCCTCGGCCTGCAGAATCGCCTGACGGCGGTCACGCTCGGCCTTCATCTGCTTCTCCATGGAGTTCTGAATGTCCTGAGGCGGCAGGATGTTCTTCAGCTCCACGCGGTTGACCTTGATGCCCCAGGGGTCCGTGGCCTCGTCCAGAATGGCGCGCATCTTGGTGTTCACAACGTCACGGCTGGTCAGGGTCTGATCCAGCTCCAGATCGCCGATGATGTTGCGCAGAGTGGTGGCCGTCAGGGTCTCCATGGCCGCCATGGGCTGCTCCACGCCGTAGGCGTACAGCTTGGGATCGGTGATCTGGAAATAAACGACGGTATCGATCTGCATGGTGACGTTATCCTTGGTAATGACGGGCTGAGGAGGGTAGTCCAGAACCTGCTCCTTCAGGCTGACCCGGCGGGCAATGCGGTCAATAAAGGGCACCTTGAAGTGCAGACCCACGCCCCAGACGCTGTGGAACGCGCCCAGCCGCTCGATGACATAGGCACGGGACTGCTGGACAACGGAGATGTTGGTGATGACAATGACGAACGCGATGATCATGATTGCTAAAATGACAAAGCCCATAGTGATTCCTCCATGTAAAAAAATTCTCTTCTTAACGGGTGTTATGCGTTGACAGCGGTTTTCACCGGCGTGACGAAAACCTTCACGCCTTCCACTTTGTCTACCCTGACTTCGGTTCCCACACAGATGGGATCGCCGGAGGTGCTCCGGGCAGTCCATTCCATGCCGCCCAGCTTTACCTGACCGTGGGCTTCCGTATTATCGATGGCAGCCGTGACAAGGCCGACGGAACCGATTACGGCATCCACATTGGTAGATGTGAGCTTGGGCTTCAGGAACTTTCGGGCAAGGGGCCACAGCAGCGCCAGCAGCACGCCGGACACCAGCACGAACAGCGTTGTCTGCAGCCAGGCCGGAGCGCCCAGTGCGGCGCAGAGCAGCGCGGCAAGGGAACCGACCGCGAACCAAATGGAAACCAGATGAATCGGGCAGGCCGCCTCGACGATCAGAAACACCACCATCAGAACCAGCCAGGAAATCGCAGCCAAATTCATGTTGTAACCTCCCTTCAGTTAGGCTAAGGAAGCTTTGATGAAACCGGCCGCAGCTGCTGACAATTTCATCAGAGATTCCTTCTGACTATCATATCAGAAATATTCCCTGAGGTCAATCGGCTTACCATGTAAAATTTTGGTGAAGATGAACAACGAAAGGCAATTTTTGGAGGGGGAACGGGCAGCGGGAAAAAGTGCGCTGTTTTTCGTTTTCTTTGCTGGGATTTAGGGGGAGATTTTTCAATCCGGGGTATGCTTTTTCGCCGGGAAATGCTATAATGGACGCACCGAGGTGAAAATGATGAAGCAGCACAAGCGTGTTTTTCAGGACTTTGTTCGTATGGTGACCCTTTTGGTGCTGGCCTTTGCCGTGAATCTGGTGCTGCGCCGGCTTTTTAATACCCAGACCATGACGCCCATGATCTTTGTGCTGGGCGTATTTCTGGTGGCCTGGCGGACACAGGGGTATTTCTGGGGGATCATTTCCTCCCTCATCAGTGTGCTGGCAGTGAACTTTGCCTTTACCTACCCCTACTGGGCGTTTAATCTGATCCGCCCGGAGTGCCTTTCCTCGGCGGTTGTGATGCTGGTGGTGTCCATCATGACCAGCGCCCTGACCACCAAGCTCAAGCGCCAGGAGCAAATGAAGGCCGAGGCGGAAACCGAACGGATGCGGGGCAATCTTCTGCGGGCGGTGTCCCACGACCTGCGCACGCCCCTTACCTCCATTTACGGCGCCTGCTCCGCCATGCTGGAAAACTACGATGAGATTTCCCGGGAAACACACATGAAGCTGCTGTCAGATGTCTGTGCCGATGCCCAATGGCTGGTGCGGATGGTGGAAAATCTGCTGTCCGTGACCCGGATTGACGCCGACAGCGTGAATCTTGCCAAGAATGACACGGTGCTGGAAGAGCTGATCGACACGGTCCTGGTGAAATTCCACAAGCACTACCCCGAGCAGGAGGTGCACCTGGAGATTCCCGACGACTTTGTCAGCATTCCCATGGACGCCATGCTGATTTCCCAGGTGCTGATGAACCTGCTGGAAAACGCGGTTTTTCACGCCGGGGGCATGAAAAACCTCTGGCTGCGGGTGGAGATTCGGGGAAGCTGGGCGTATTTCCATGTGGAGGATGACGGCTGCGGCATCCCGGAGGAAAAAAAGGGGAAGCTGTTTACGGGAATGCTGGACAGTGAAGCGCCTACGGACTTAAGCCGCAGCAGCATGGGCATCGGCCTGAGCGTATGCAGCGCTATTATCAAGGCCCATGGCGGCGAAATCTGGGCAAATGCCCGCTATGGAGGCGGAACGGAAGTAGGCTTCCGCCTGGAAATGGAGGACGGCAATGGGGAATAACAAATACAAGATACTCATTGTGGAGGACGACCGGGGCATTCTGGGCTTTGTGCAGACGGTTCTGGAAACCAACGGCTATCAGGTACTCATCGCCGAGCGGTGCCGGCAGGGACTGCTGGTGTTCTCCTCCCACACGCCGGATCTGGTGGTGCTGGATCTGGGACTGCCGGACATGGACGGGATGGAATTCATCCGTCAGGTACGCGCCCTCAGCGCGGTTCCCATCATTGTCCTGTCCGCCCGGACGGAGGAAGCCGACAAGGTCTGCGCATTGGATTCAGGCGCCAATGATTACATAACCAAGCCCTTCGGAACGGCGGAGCTTCTGGCCCGGGTGCGGGCGGCTCTGCGGGTCAACCGGAACAGTACCCAGTTCTCCCCGGTCAGCCGGTTTGCCGTGGACGATCTTCTTATCGACTACGACCGGCGGCAGGTCAGCGTGGCGGGAAAAACGGTTCACCTGACCCAGACGGAATACAACATTCTGGCGCTGCTGAGCCAGCACACAGGCAAGGTGCTGACCTACGCTGCCATTATTCGCTCTGTCTGGGGCAGCCTGGATGACGGCAGCGTGAAAAAGCTGCAGGTGAATATGGCGAACATCCGCAAAAAACTGGGTTGCCGCCCCGGTGACAGCCGCTACGTCATCAATGAACTGGGCGTGGGATACCGGATGGCAGACGAATAGCGTTCCGTGGGGAGAGCCAGGTTGAAAATCAAAGATACCCGTCTCATTATGAGCTTTACATGAAAATGTGCCAAACCATAAATTGCAATTTATTTGTCTTTTGAGTCAGGTCGATATACATTTAGCTGAATATCAGTCTGAATCCGTCGGCAGCTGCCGACGGATTCAGAGATTTTCTGACTGCCCACCTGGCTTTGAGCTTCGTCTAAACCGTTCCTTAGCCGGGACCGGCGGTTTTTTACCCTCTTTTTGCTGCTTGAATACTATAATGCAGGTACTGATAAGGCAAAAGGAGGCAATCTATGGAAGCGCTTATTCAGAATCTGGCCTTTCTGACCTGGCAGCAGGTGCTCATGTGGCTCATCGGCGGCGTGCTGATCTGGCTTGCCATAAAAAAGCAGATGGAACCGACACTGCTGCTGCCCATGGGCTTCGGTGCTATTCTGGTAAATCTGCCCAATTCCGGCGCGGCAGAGGTGATCGGACACCTGTTTGAGATCGGCATCGCGGGGCATGAGCTGTTCCCGCTGCTGCTGTTCATCGGCATCGGCGCCATGATCGATTTCCAGCCGCTGCTGACAAACCCCAAGCTGATGATTTTCGGCGCGGCGGCGCAGTTCGGCATTTTCTTTACCATGGGTCTTGCGTCAGTGCTGGGATTCGGGCTGAACGACGCGGCGTCCATCGCCATCATCGGCGCGGCGGATGGCCCAACCTCCATTTTCGTTTCCCAGCAGCTGGGCTCCCATTACACCGCGGCGATCATGGTGGCGGCCTACTCCTATATGGCGCTGGTGCCCATGGTGCAGCCGCCGGTGATCCGGCTGTGTACCACCCGTGCCGAACGGAAAATCAAAATGACCTACAAAGGCCGAACCGTCTCCAAAACCACGAAAATTCTGTTTCCCATTGCGGTGACTGTCATCGTCGGGCTCGTCGCGCCCCAGGCCGTAGCCCTCATCGGTTTTTTGATGTTCGGCAATCTGA
Source organism: Faecousia sp. (assembly GCA_051867075.1). Classification (GTDB taxonomy): domain Bacteria; phylum Bacillota; class Clostridia; order Oscillospirales; family Oscillospiraceae; genus Faecousia. Next base: position 14,330 of record JBJDYG010000123.1, read on the forward strand.
TCAGAGAGTGCGGCGTGCTGAATTCCTTGTCAGAGACTGCCCAGAATGTACTGGCAAATCTCATTACCATCCTGCTGGGGCTGACCATTGCTTCCCGAATGAACGCGGCGGAATTTCTCCGGGTGGAAACGCTGCTGATTCTGGGGCTGGGGCTGATTGCCTTTGTCATGGATACCGTAGGCGGCGTGATGATCGCCAAGCTCATGAACCTGTTTCTGAAGGAAAAAATCAACCCCATGATCGGTGCGGCGGGTATCTCGGCGTTTCCCATGTCCGCCCGGGTGGTACATAAAATGGGCCTGGCGGAGGATAATCAGAATTTCCTGCTGATGCACGCCGCCGGGGTCAACGTTTCCGGTCAGATTGCTTCCGTCATTGCCGGCGGATTGATTCTGGCGCTGGTGGGAGGTTAAGTATGGAACTGCGTGTGGATTATCTGATGGAAGTTCTGCCCATTCTGGGTACGGGGATGGCCGGTGTTTTTCTGGTTACCGGGGTTATCATCGCCGGGGTGAGCCTGCTGAACTTCCTGACCTCCGAAAGAAAATAGCCGGCTTTGTCCGGCAGGGCGGGGGCATTTCCCGAAGGCTGGGACAAAGGAAAGGACGGGCGCAGGCCCGTCCTTTTTGCAATTGCAGGTTATAGCGCAAACTGCACCACGCAGAAGGCCGCGTAAATGCACAGAAGCAGAATCCCCTGCCAGCGGTGGAGCTTTTTGGAGGCAAGAGCCGGAATGGTCAGCAGCGCCATCACGACGAGCATCAGGGGGATGTCCAGCACCAGAGAGGAGTTGATGCCGCAGATCGTGTTGCCTACCGGCACCTTGAAGGGTGCCAGTGTGACGGACACGCCGGAAACCAGTACCAGATTGAAGATATTTGCGCCGATGACATTGCCGAGAGACAGTGAGCCGTGGCCCTTCACCAGAGAGGTGATGGCGGTAACCAGCTCGGGGAGGCTGGTGCCCAGCGCCACGAAGGTCAGGGCGATGACCGTCTCGGGTACCCCCAGCTCCTTTGCAATGATGGTGCCGTTGTCCACCAGCAGGTTTGCGCCTACGGCGATGACGGCGGCGCCGACGATGAGCAACAGCAGTTCCTTCCACAGCCTGCTCTGCGTACCGTCGCCGTGGGCTTCCTCCGCCTGGGGGATGGGATTTCGGAAGCCCTGCCGGATGGTGACGATCATGTAATACACGAACAGCGCCAGCAGCAGCAGTCCGATGGGCCGGGTGAACTGGCCCATCAGGTAAGCTGCCATACAGTAAACGGCAGCGGAAACAAAGAAGAAAATCACGGGCTTTTTCAGGGATTTGGTATCCACAGGGCCGGGGCGGACTGCCAGCGTGATGGCGGCGATCAGGGAAGCGTTACAGATGATGGAGCCGATGGCGTTGCCGTAGGCCATGGATCCCTGACCGTTCAGGGCGCCGGTGGCGGAGACCATGACCTCCGGCAGCGTGGTACCGATGGAAACCACAGTGGCGCCCACGATGATCTCCGGAATGTGAAACCGGCGGGCAAGGCCAGTGGCGCCGTCCACGAACCAGTCGCCGCCCTTGATGAGCAGCACAAGACCGACTAAGAACAGTAAAACAGGTACAAGCATAATCATTCTCCTTTACGAAATTGGCTATTTGATCTGAAACATAATGGCGTATCCCCGCAGGGCAAAGAAAAAACCTGCCCATACCCATCCGGATATGTCAGGTCTGAAAACGGACAGATCATGCATAACCGAAAGGACGGGTATACATGAGTCTGGCAAATTAAAGCAAGCCAGGCTTTCGCCGTACTGTTGACTTGCTGCGCGGGCAGAGGCCGTGCTTGCTACTCCCTCATACGTTCATTATATACGAAGATTATATCATTTTTCCCCGGGAAGTCAAGACGATCCGGTTAAACTTTGGTAAAAATCTCGCAAATCAGTTGAAAGTGGAGCGCTGAAAGTGGAAGGTTCATGGTATTTCCTTCGGAAATGATTCAAATCAGCCGCAAAGCGACAATTTAACTTCCACCTTCAACTTTCAACTCACACAGACGCGCTTACAGCAGCCACTACAGCATAAACGAGAGAAATCTGGGGCTGCCAAAAGAATATATTCCGTCTTTTTGTATCGATATGGAAAGATTATTTGCAAAGTTTTTGTCTACAATGACAAAAACAGGGTGGACAAATCGGGGAAGATGCAGTAATATAAAAGATGCAAAACGCGGCGGATGCCGCGAAATTTGAAAGAGGTGAAGAAATATGGCGTTTTCTTTTTTCGGCGGGGTTCATCCCAAAGAAAATAAGTGGTACGCGTGCGATAAGCAGACCCAGGTGTTCCCGGAACCGGATGTCGTGGTCATTCCCATGTCGCAGCATATCGGCGCCCCCTGCAAGCCCCTCGTGAAGAAGGGTGACCCGGTGACCGTGGGCCAGAAGATCGGCGATAACCAGGGGCTGTGCGTTCCGGTCCACGCCTCCGTCTCCGGTACGGTCAAGGCTGTGGAGATGCGCGCCCACACCAGCGGCACCACGGTTATGAGCGTTGTGATCGAAAATGACCACCTGGGCACCCTGTGTGAGGATGTCAAGCCCCGCACCCAGGACGAGGTGGACGCGCTTTCGCCTGAGGATCTGGTGAACATCATCCATGACGGCGGCATCGTCGGTATGGGCGGCGCAACCTTCCCCACCCATGTCAAGCTCTCCGGCGGCATCGGCAAGGTGGACACCGTCATCATCAACGCCGGCGAGTGCGAGCCATACATAACATCTGACGACCGGCTGTGCCGGGAGCATCCGGCGGAGCTGATGAAGGGTCTGAAGATCATTATGAAGATCTTTGGCCTGACGGAAGGCCACGTTGCCATCGAGGACAACAAACCCGAGGCCATTCAGGCGCTGAGAGAGCACCTGCTGGACGGTATTGTGCTGGATGTGCTTCCCGCCAAGTACCCCCAGGGCGCTGAGAAGCAGTTGATCTATGCTGTCACCGGCAGGGAGGTTCCCTCCGGCGGCCTGCCTGCCGCTGTTGGCTGCGCGGTGTTCAACGCCGCCACCACCAGAGCCATCCACGACGTGGTCTACGACGGCATGCCCCTGATTAAGCGCATCGTCACCGTCTCCGGCGACATTCTGATGGAGCCGAAAAACCTGCTGGTTCCCATCGGTACCAGCTTTAACGACCTGATCGAGGCCTGCGGCTTCTCCGAGAATCCCTATAAGGTTCTCTCCGGCGGCCCCATGATGGGTGTGGCACAGTATGATCTGAGCGTTCCCACCATCAAGGGCGTCAACGCCATCACGGTGCTGGGCAAGAAGAACAACTTCTTTGTGGACGAGCCCCACTGCCTGCGCTGCGGCAAGTGTATCGATGCCTGCCCCATGAAGCTGATGCCCGTGCTGATGTACAAGGCAACCCAGGACGGCGATGTAGAAGGAATGAAGGCCGTGAATCTGCTGGACTGCATCGAATGTGGCTGCTGCGCCTATACCTGCCCTGCCAGCGTGCCTCTGGTTCTGGGTTTCCGTGCCGGCAAGCAGCTCATCCGCAACGCTGCCGCCCGGGAAAAAGCCAAGGCTTAAGGAGGTGGAGATCAAATGGCACAGATGAAATACTTTTATGAGCTGACGATTTCCAGCTCTCCCCATGCCCATTCACCCGTCACCACCCAGACCATCATGCGGGATGTGCTCATCGCCCTTTGCCCCGCGCTGATCGGCTCCGTTTACTTCTTCGGCTTCCGGGCGCTGATGGTCACGCTGGTCAGCATGGCGGCCTGCGTGTTCTTCGAGTGGGGTTACTGCAAGCTCCTGAAGCTGCACTGCAAGACCTATGACTTGTCTGCCTGCGTCACCGGCGCACTGCTGGCCTTTGTCTGCCCCGTCACCATTCCCTATTGGACCATCATTCTGGGCGACCTGTTCGCCATCGTTCTGGTGAAAATGCTTTTCGGCGGCTTGGGCAAGAACATTGTCAACCCCGCTCTGGCGGGCCGCGCGTTTATGTTCAGCTGGCCCGTGCTCATGAGCAACTGGGTCAAGGTTGGCTTCAGCAATGCCGCGGGGCTGCTGTCCACTGCCGACGCCGTCACCGCCGCTACCCCCATGTCTGCCATGCATCAGGGCGCGCTGCCGGAAGCGTCCGTTGCGGAGCTGTTCCTGGGCAATGTGGGCGGCTGCATCGGCGAGACTTCCGCGCTGCTGCTGATCATCGGCTTTATTTACCTGCTCTATCGTAAGGTTATCACCGCCCGGATTCCCCTGGCATACATCGGCACCGTGGCGATTCTCACCTTCCTGTTTCCTCAGGGCAATGACCGCATCGCCTGGATGGCGGCGCAGGTCTTTGGCGGCGGACTGATGCTGGGCGCCATCTTCATGGCCACTGATTATGTGACCTCCCCGCTGACTAAGCTGGGGCAGGTGGTTTACGGCATCGGTTGCGGCGTGATCACCGTCCTGATCCGCTACTTCGGCGGCTACAGCGAGGGCGTCTCCTACGCAATTTTGTGCATGAACTGCTGCGTCGTCCTGCTGGACAGAATCGGCCGTCCTGTGAAGTTTGGCGCGCCCAAAAAGGAGGCGGCAAAGTAATGAAAACGGAATCTACAGTGAAATACGTTCTGCGTCTGGCGCTGACGCTGCTTGCCATCACCGCTGTGGTGGCTGTGATCCTCGCCGGGGTGAACTCCGTCACCGCCCCGAAGATCGCGGAGCTGAACGCGGAAAAGACCCAGGCTGCCATTGAGGAAGTCCTCACCGGCGGCGGCGAAGCGGTTCCCTTTACCGACGACACCGGGCTTGTCACTGCCGCCTATAAGGGCGATGCAGGCTTCGCCATTCAGGTGGTTCCCTCCGGCTTCAACGGCGCTGTCACCATGATGGTGGGCGTGGACAATGAGGGCAAGGTGACGGGCATCTCCATCATCTCCCACACGGAAACCGCCGGCCTTGGCGCTACGGCTGCTGCCGACACTGATGCGGGCAAAGCTTTCCGCGGCCAGTTTGAAGGCATGAGCGGCGCCGTCTCCGTTTCCAAGGACGGCGGCCAGGTGGACGCCCTCACTGGCGCAACCATCACGTCCCGGGCGGTCTGCACCGGCGTTTCCGCCGCGCTGGCCTGCGCGGCCAATATGGGTTAAGGAGGCGGCATTTATGGATTTCAAAAGGCAATTTAGAGAGGGCCTGCTGACCAAGAACCCCGTCACTGTCCAGCTGCTGGGTATGTGCTCTACCCTGGCCATCACCACCAGCCTGTTCAACGGCATCGGTATGGGCCTGGCGGTTACCATCATTCTGATCTGCTCCAACGTGCTGATTTCGGCTCTGCGGAAATTCATTCCCAACCAGATCCGAATTGCGGCCTACATTACCATCATCGCGGGCTTCGTCACCGTCGTTGACCTCGCCCTGCAGGCATTTATCCCGGACCTGTCCGAAAGCCTGGGCGTGTTCATTCCTCTGATCGTGGTCAACTGCATCGTTCTGGGCCGGGCGGAGGCGTTTGCCTCCAAGAATACCGTTCTGGCCTCCGCTGTGGACGGCCTGTGCCAGGGCATCGGCTACACCGTGGCGCTGATTATCGTCTGCGTTATCCGGGAACTGCTGGGCTCCGGTACCTTCGGAGGCGGCATTCTGAAAAGCGGCGAGGGCATTCGGATCATTCCCGCTCCCTTCCCCGCCATGCAGATGGTTATGCCCGTGGGCGGTTTTTTGGTGCTGGGCTTTGTCATTGCCGGTTCCCAGTGGCTCATGAAGCATCTGGAAGTGAAGAATAAGAAGAAGGAGGCGGCGAAATAATGCAGGCAATTCTCGGTATTATTCTCAGCGCCATTCTCAGTGAGAACTTCATTCTGGTGAAGTTCTACGGCATCTGCCCCTTCATGGGCGTTTCCAAGAAAATCGATACCGCTCTGGGCATGGGCATGGCTGTTACCTTCGTTATGGCTCTGGCCTCCGCCGCCTGCTATGCGGTGAATCTGCTGCTGGTAAAGCTGGGGCTGGACTACATGCAGACCGTTGCCTTCATCCTGGTCATCGCTTCCATTGTGCAGGTGGTGGAGATGTTCCTGAAGAAGAGCGTGCCCGCCCTGTATAAGGCACTGGGCGTGTTCCTGCCTTTGATTACCACCAACTGCGCCGTTCTGGGCGTGGTGCTGGTGAATGTGCAGAAGGGCTACGACTTCTTGCTGTCCGTGGTCAACGGCGCTGCCGGCGGTCTGGGCTTCACCGTGGCCATCGTCCTGTTTGCTTCTGTCCGGGAGCGGGTGAACAAGGCTGACTGCCCCGAGTGCTTCAAGGGCTTCCCCATTGCCCTGATTTCCGCCGGACTGCTGGCGCTTGCCTTCATGGGCTTCTCCGGCCTGAAGATTTTCTAAGGAGGGCGAAGGTATGCAAATTGTCATTGCGATTGCAATTCTCGGCGGTCTGGGACTGGTCTTCGGCCTGGTTTTGGCTGCCGCTTCCAAGATCTTCTATGTAGAGACGGATCCCCGATTGGAACAGCTGAACGAGTGCCTCCCCGGCGCCAACTGCGGCGGCTGCGGCTATGCCGGCTGCGGCGCCTACGCCGAAGCGGTTCTCAAGGGCGAAGCGGAGATCGGCAAATGTGCCTCCGGCGGCAACGAGGCCGCTCAGGCCATGGCTGCCATCATGGGCGTCAAGGCAGAGGCTGTCACACGAAAGGTTGCGCTGGTGTGCTGCTCCGGTGAAAAAATCTATGATAAGGACGGCAATCTGACCAAGGGCGCCAAAATCAAGGGTAACTACGAGGGCTTTAAGGACTGCCTTGCTGCCTCCAAGGTCGGCGGCAATGGCCCGCTGTCCTGCAAGTTCGGCTGTCTGGGCTTCGGCACCTGCGTCAAAGCCTGTAAGTACGGCGCTATGAAGATCGTCAACGGGGTTGCCCATGTGGATGAGGATCTGTGCGTCGGCTGTATGGCCTGCGCTGCTGTCTGCCCCCGTCATCTGATCGTTCCTGTGGAGCCTGACCGGAATGTGGTCATCGCCTGCGCGTCTTTGGCCAAGGGCGCTATCACCACCCGGGGCTGTACTACCGGCTGCATCGGCTGCGGCCTGTGCAAGAAGATTTGTCCCAAGGACGCCATCACCGTGGAAAAGAATCTGGCCCGGATCGACTATTCCAAGTGCGACAACTGCGGCCTGTGCGCCACGGTCTGCCCCAAGAAACTGATCCGGGACTCCAATGTGGAAAATCTCGGCGACCCGAAGCCCGTGGTCCGAGCCTGACCGGCCGGCGGATTTGGATGCGCCCTGATTCTGGGAAATCATCTGCTGGGGAAATATCAGTTCAGGGAACCTCAGACGAAATCGTCTGCGGCTGTGGCCGGATCTTCCGGCCACAGCTCTTGCCGATTTCATCAGGGGTTCCCTGGATAATCGTGTGATCGTTTTTTGTTGAGAATCAGTGTTATTATACCGACATCCCATGAAAAGCAGCCGCTGCACCGATATGGCTGCTTTTCATACTATTTCTGTAACGATTCAGTGGTAGTGATGACTTTCGTGTAAATGATCGTTTAGCGGGCAAGGCCCGCGGCAAATGCGTTACGCACTTTGGGTGGTAGACGCACATCCTTTGGGCCCCTCGACCGCAGGTGCAGTGCTATGGTAAATGATCGTTTAGCGGGCAAGGCCCGCGGCAAATGCGTTACGCACTTTGGGTGGTAGACGCACATCCTTTGGGCCCCTCGACCGCAGGTGCAGTGCTATGGTAAATGATCGTTTAGCGGGCCTTGCCCGCTAAACGATCATCTACCGCATAAATATAGGCACGACTGAATAGCTACCTATTTCTTAATAAAAACCCCATGCACGAACTGCCTTCATGGCCTGCGGCGCGATTGTATCGCATGGGGATTTTATTGAAAATCAGTATCATTCAGCAAAAAGATTGGAAAACCGGGGGCGGGCTGCTCCGACTCCTTTGTGGACACCAGGCAGCGCCCTTTCGCGGCAGCTGTTTCCCACGAAAACCCCGCCCCTCTACTGCCGGTAGAGCCTCGCATTCTACCGCTGGTAGGACGAACGGGGAGACTTTCTTCCCGGGGGAGCGTGACTTCCTGCCCGGGATGTGGTATAGTCATCTCAGATGCGGTATTGAAATGCATACCGACCTGACTCAGCAGACAGAAAATTGCAGTTTGCGCTGATGCCCCCGCGGGCAATGCGTTACGGGCTTTGGGTGGTTGTCGTACATCCTTTGGGTCCCTCGACCGGCACCGCTTTGTATACTGTACGAAACGCAATGCGTAGAACCTTCGGCTCGCACGGCTGGCTCAGGATGACAGTGGTGTCGGTGGTTTCAACAGCGGAGCAGCAATTAAGAACCATCCACATCGATTTGGCTTACTTAACCCAATAAGCATATTTTATTATTTTCTGGAGTGTGAACCTCATGTCTAACTACCATATCGTAACCGATTCCTGCTGCGACTTACTGCCGGAAATGTATGAGCAGCTGAATTTAACCGTTGTACCCCTGAGCATGGAATTTTGCGGTCAGATCCGGGAGGACAGAAGCGACGACAGCATTCAGGAAGTGTATGCCGCGCTGCGCGCCGGAGAGGCTGCCAAAACCTCTGCCGTCAACCCCGATCGCTGGGCGAAGGCCATGGAGCCCCATCTGGAAGCGGGCAGGGACCTGCTGGTGCTGGCCTTTTCCTCGGGCCTGTCCACTACTTACCAGTCTGCCGTCATTGCAGCGGATGAGCTGAAGGGAAAATACCCGGAACGGACGATTTATGTGGTTGACACCCTCTGTGCTTCTCTGGGTCAGGGCCTGCTGGTATGGTACGCCTGCAAGAAACGGGACGAAGGGTTAACGCTGGAGGAGCTGCACGCCTGGGTGGAGGAAAATAAGCTCCATCTGTGCCACTGGTTTACCGTGGACGATCTGATGTATCTGAAACGGGGCGGACGGATCAGTGCTGCCACTGCGCTGGTCGGCACCATGCTGAAGGTCAAGCCGGTACTCCATGTGGACGACGAGGGACACCTCATCAACATGTTCAAGGTCAGAGGGCGAAAGGCGTCCCTGGATGCCATCGCAGACAAGCTGGGCGAGCTGGGGGCAAACTATGACAATAGTACTGTATTCATTTGCCACGGTGATTGCCTGGAGGATGCGAAGTATGTGGAAGGCATCCTGAAGGAAAAGTACGGCGTCAGGGAGGTATTCATCAACTACACCGGCGCTGTCATCGGCTCCCACTCCGGACCGGGTACCATGGCGGTGTTCTTCCTGGGCGAGCACCGGTAACGCAAGCTGATGTACGCAGGGATCGACCCTGCGGCGGGAAGTAATCTCTCATACTATTTCTCAATAAAAATGTTTCACTTTTATTGAGAAGGCACCGCCTGATGGCGTTGCCAAATATGTGATTTTCGGGATAGAAAATCACATATTCCCGTCTCATAGGATTCTCTAACGAAAATGTTTAAGCAAAATTGATGAAACCTTTTAAAAGAGAATCAGTACCAAACAGGAATGGGCCTGCTGCAAAATGAAGGTTTTGCGGCAGGCCCCTTGATTTTGTCGAGTGAAGCGTAGGCCGGGGGAGCCTGCGGTAATCGTATTTCTTATACTATTTCTTATTAAAAATCTTTGATTTTTAATAAGAAGACACCGCCTTACGGCGTTGTCGATTCTGTGATTTTGGGAAAGAAAAATCACGCAATCCCGTCTCATAGGATTCTCTAAGGAAACTCTGAATACATCGGCAAGAGCGTTCATAAGTTTTTGTTGAGAATCGGTATTATTTGTCATATAAACCCCTTTCCGCCGCGGGGAGGCTCGGATGAAGATGACCCAGGCATAATCCATTTTTTCTCTCAGCTTCCGAAAAAAGGATATTGACATTGCACAAAAATTGAGCTAGAATATTGTGCAAAAATACTAAATCAGAGGTGATGATTATGTCTGAGACGCATACAAGAGATCTTACAACCGGATCTCCGATGAAACTGATTCTCACGTTTATGCTGCCGTTGGTTTTTGGATTGCTGTTTCAGCAGTTTTACAGCATGGTGGACACCATTGTGGTTGGAAAGTTTCTGGGAGTGGACGCACTGGCGGGCGTCGGCTCCACCGGCTCTATCAACTTTCTGGTGCTGGGACTGTGCAACGGCGTGTGCGCAGGCTTCGCAATCCCCGTGGCGCAGAAGTTCGGTCAGCGGGATTTTGAAGGGCTGCGCCGGTTTGTGGGAAACATGATCTGGCTGAGCTGCGGCATCGCTTTGGCAGTGACCCTGACGACAACGGTGCTGTGCCGTCAGATTCTGGTTTGGATGGATACCCCAGCCGATACCTTTTCCTATGCCTACGACTACATCTTTGTTATTTTTCTTGGGATCCCTGCTACCATGCTGTACAACCTGCTTTCCGGCATTCTCCGTTCTCTGGGGGACTCCAAAACACCGCTGGTGTTTCTGATTGTCTGCAGCCTGCTGAATGTGCTGCTGGATATCATCTTTATTCTGGTGCTGAAAATGGGAGTGGCAGGCGCCGGCTGGGCCACCTTGCTGAGCCAGCTGATCTCCGGAATGCTGTGTCTGTATTTCATCGCCCAGAAATTCCCAATTCTCCATCTCGGGCGGGAGGATCTGCGGCTGCGGGGGATGTATGTGCGGCGGCTGCTCAGCATGGGATTGCCCATGGGACTGCAATATTCCATAACAGCCATCGGCAGCATCCTGCTGCAGACCGCGGTCAACGGTCTGGGGGCTGCCGCTATGGCCGCGATGACAGCCGGAAGCAAGGTGAGTATGCTCTGCGTGTGTCCCTTTGACGCTATGGGCACCACTGCCGCGACCTTCGCCGGACAGAATCTGGGCGCAGGGAAGCCGGAGCGCATCCATCAGGGTATCAAAGCCTGCACGGTGCTGGGCACCGCTTTTTCGATTTTGATTTTTGCTGTTCTCTGGCTTGGCGGCGGCACAATGACCACGCTGTTTCTGGATACCACCGATGCGGCGACTATCGACACGGTGGTGCCGCTGAGCCGGCAGTTCCTGCTGACCAATGCGGCGTTCTATATCCCGCTGCTGTTTGTGAACCTGCTCCGCTTCAGCATTCAGGGGCTTGGGTATTCGGAACTGGCGGTATTTGCCGGGGTGTTCGAGATGGTTGCCCGGGGCGTGTTCGGACTGTGCCTGGTACCGGTGTTTGGCTTTTCTGCCGTATGCTTTGCCAGCCCCGCCGCTTGGGTCATGGCAGATATGTTCCTGTTCCCGGCCTATTTCCACTGTATGAAAAAGCAGGGCTATTCCTTTCGCCGCGCTGCGGGTGTAAGAACCGTAAAGCTCCACGCCTGATTCGAAAAAATGGCAGACCTCCCTCGGGTGGTCTGCCATTTTGCCGTATCGTATTATCCCTGCTGAAGCGCGTCAATCTGCTGCGCCACAGGGCAGCTGGTCTGGTAGACGCAGTTTCCGTAGCAGCAGTCTACCTCGGTAAGACTGCCGTCCTCCAAAACTACCTCCACCATACGGCTGCTGTCCAGCTGACGGCAGTAGCCGGACACAAATTCTTCCGCTTCCATTGCTCATTCCTCCGTTACGCAGAAGCCCTTGGGCGCCAGCGTCAGCCAGTCCGGGGCTATGGTGTGCAGGTTGTGCCCCAGAAGAATTTTTCCGGAGGGAATGTCCCAGGGGTCGCCGCTGCGGTTGCAGTAGACCCGCAGGGTCTTTCCGTTATGGCTTCTGGTAAAGCCCACCCGGCGATCCTCCGCCTGGAAAAACTGAATATCCCCAAGGCGCAGAACCTCATTGCCCTTCCGCAGCTGTCCGAGACGCTTAAAGTGGGTCACAAGCGCGGGATCCTCCCGCCCCCAGGGGTAGGTGCGGCGGTTGAAGGGGTCACGGTAGCCCTCCATGCCGGCTTCGTCGCCGTAGTACAGGCTGGGGCTGCCCGGCAGGGTGTATTGCAGGAAGGAGGCCATCAGGAGCCGTTCTTCGGCGACACCCAGCTGGTTCCGGGACAGGTGGCGCTTGGCCTTTTCCTCCCGGGTGCCGTCAAAATCGTCCACCAGTGCGGTGAGAATTCGGGGGGTATCGTGGGTGCCCAGCAGATTCATGTTGCAGGCCACCACCTGGGGCGGGTAGTTCTCCACAATGGACATCACCGCTTCCTTGAAGCCCCTGCCGCCGTCCAGATTTTTGACGAAATTCAAAATTGCCGTGCGGAAGGGATAGTTCATTACGCTGTCCAGCTCGCCGTTGGTAAAATAGGTGCGGCGCTTGCCGTAGGCGCATTTGCTGGAGGCGTCCTCCCAGACCTCTCCCAGCAGAAACGCGTCAGGCTTGATTTGCCGGATCCGGTCGCGAAGAAGCTTGATGAATTCGTCAGGCAGCTCGTCCGCCACGTCCAGCCGGAAGCCGTCCGCCCCCAGCTTCAGCCAGTGGGCAACGACGCTGTCCTCGTCCGTGATGATGTAGCGGATGAAGGCCGGGTCCATCTTGTTGACCGTGGGCAGGGTATCAAAATCCCACCAGGAGTGATAGGTGTCCGGCCAGTTGTAGAAGGTGTACCAGCTGTAATAGGGCGACTCCTTGGAATTGTAAGCGCCCACAGAGGGGAACGCACCCTCTCGGTTGAAATACAGGCTGTTGGAGCCGGTGTGGGAGTATACGCCGTCCAGGATAACCCGGATGCCCCGGGCGTGAGCGGCGCGGCACATTTCGGCAAAGTCTGCCTCGGTGCCCAGCATGGGGTCTGGGGTCTTATAGTCGCCGGTGTCATAGCGGTGACTGGAAAAGCTCTTGGAAATGGGGTTCAGATAGAGAATGGTTACGCCGAGGCTTGCGATATAGTCCATTTTCTCGGTAATACCCCGGAAATTGCCGCCGTAAAAATCGTTATTGAGGACATGCCCATCAGCTGTGGGCTTCCAGTCCACTTCCTCGTACCAGTTTTTGTGGACGGTGTAGGGTTCCAGCTTCCCGTCCAGCTTCACCCTGCCGCTGGCGTGGAACCGGTCGGGGAACACCTGATAGATGGTGGCTCCCTTCGCCCAGTCCGGGGTGGTAAAATCGGCGGGAACACAGCTCAGCTGCCAGAAGTCCCCGGCCTCCATATTGGTATCATCCCCCTGCTTGAACAGGCGGAAGCCCCCGTTTTGGGTGTCGATATAGAAATAGTAAAAGAACAGGCCGGGGTAGGGAATGGAAAACTGCCCCTGAAAAATATCGTAGGCGCCTTTTTTCATCCGGTATTCCAGCGCCACGCTCTGGGCGCAGGAGCCATCCTCATAATTCAGGATGCAGGTGACGCCTGTGGTCAGGACGGTGGAGGGAATGTGGATATTCAGTGTGCAGGGCTGCCCCGGCGTCAGGGTGCCGAAGGGGGTCTTGTATTGGGACTGCTTGCTGTCGTAGAGGATTCTCATGGCGGTCTCCTTGTGAAGTATTCGTGCTGACCATTATATACCATTTTTCTGAAAAAGGGAAGAAGAGATCAGAAGATATTTCACATAATGCGCATCGGATTTCGTCAGCCGAAGGATAAACCGTTGTTTGAGCATTTTTCGATTTGTTATGGTTGTGCGTCAAACACAGTTTTCTGAGCTATACCGGTCGAGGGAACCAAAGGATGTACGACGATCACCCAAAGTCGTAACGCATTGCCCGCGGGGGCATCAGCGCAATGAACCCGATAAGCATGTTTCTTTATATACGAACAGCAAAATCCGCCCGGATTTCTCCGGGCGGATTTGTTTGAAATATTACCAGCTGAGCATGTTCCGGAACAGC
>JBJDYG010000124.1:0-27720 GCA_051867075.1 Faecousia sp.
TTCTCTAATGAAAATGTTTAATCAAAATTGATGAAACATTTTAAAAGAGAATCAGCATGACTTGCAAATTTGTATTGAATACTATTCAGGCACCACCTTCGGCGTTGTTGTATCCATGATTTTCGGAATGGAAAATCATCGATACCTGTCTCATTATGATCTTTATATTATAAACTTCAATTCTTTCGAATGAAAGTTTTTTATTGAATACCAGTATAATATGCTTATCGACTGTTAACTCAGCACACCACAAGATGTAGCGACCGCTCTGGTTAAGCGCAAGAAAATCTGATTACCAGTCATACGGTGAATGAAGCGGAAGCAGGGTTCGTCCAAATAGGCCTGGAGCTTGGTGCATCTTCCGTGATAGATTCCGGATATAGCGATAAGGAGGAGTATCACATCTATGAGAAAAAACCTTACTGGAATGTACAAACGGATCATTCCGGTACTGCTGCTCTCTTTACTGGCTCTGGCAGGATGCAGCCAGAAAACAGAAGCGGCAATCGCATCCAACACCTATCAGTACCTGGTCTCGTTTGAGGGTGGATTGGGGAAGGACGACCTCAAGGCCATCGGCAGACTGGATGGCGTCGTCTATTGCGAAGGCGGATTTGCTGTCCGTGGCAGCGCCAGACTGGGCGGAAAGACGCACCAGATTTGGTATCGTTCTCTGCCGGAAAAACTGACAAACCTGACCCTGACCCAGGGTCGGCTGCCCACCCAGGTGGGAGAGGTCGCCGTCAGCCAGGCGCTGGCGACGCAATACGATCTCAAGCTGGGGGATCGTCTGGCCACAGACGGCGCCGCGCTCTACTGTGAGGAAGCCTCCGTGGTCGGCGTTGTGGAGGATGCCTGGGAGACGGAACCGGGCATTTACACAAGCCGGGACAGCTTCCGCATGACCGGCTACAGCCACATCTACGTTCTGTCCCCGGAGGAGGATCCGCAGCATCCCATTGAAAGCAGCCTGGCAGAACTTGCCCAAAAAAGCGAGGCGGCATGGCTGAAAAGAATGCAAACTCAGATTCAGGAGGATATCGCGGCAAATCAGAAGACCTATGACGCCATTGACGGCCCGGCACGGGGGCCGCGGGAGGAGAATCGAGCCAAGCTGAAGGATGCCCGCGACCAGCTGGAAGAAAACAGAGAGAAGCTGGTCAAAGCGAAAAAGCAGCTGGACTACGCACAGTACCAGTTGACGGTCGCAAACAACCAGCTCCGCGAAGCCCGTGACGAGCTGAATGCGGCGAGAGAAGAGCTGGACACGGCAAAGGAAACACTGAACCAGTATCAGGCACTGATGAGCACCGCGACCCAGGCGATTCAGGAGCAAACTCAGAAGCTCGCAGCCTCCAAGCAGGAGCTGGATGCTTCCCGACAGGCATATGAGGCTACCCTTGCCCAGCACGGAATGGACGACGCCCAGTTGGATGCGGCATACCAGGAGGCTTCCTCTCAGCTGGATGCAGCCAATGCGTCGGTTTCCCAGGCGGAGGCGACGCTCGCCCAGCTGGATGCCGAAATTGGGTCCTGCCAGTCTGAGGCCGCCGCTGCACAGGCTCGCATCGATGCAATCCATGGGGAGCTGGCCGAAACCACCGACGAGGAGGCCCGGGCCCGTCTTTCCGAGGAATTGCAGGCCCAGGAACAGCGGCTGTCTGATGCCCGGTCCAGGCAGGCCGGGCTGGAAGCCCAGCGCGTTCAGGCCGCCGCCACGCTGGAGCAGGCGCGGTCCGAGATTCCGGCAGCGCAGGAAAACAAAGACTCGCTGGAAACTCTGATGAACGCCCGCAGAGAGCTCCATTCTAAAGAAAGCGAGTATTCTGCTGCCGCCGAAGAATTGGCCGCTGCCGAAAGCATGTATTCCGACGCAGAAAAACAATATCAGATCAAGGCAGCCGAGTATGAAGCCGGTGAAGCGCTGTATGCGGAGGGTTGTGAAGAGCTGGCGGAAAAGAAGGCGGAGTACGAGACCGGCCTGGCAACCTACCAGTACAATATGAACATTTACAGGAAGAACGAAAAAGAATTCCAGGAAAAGGAAGCGGAGCTGCTGGATGCGGAGCAACAGTTTGCCGACGAGGAGCAGAAGCTCCAGGATCAGCTTCAGCCTGTTTTGGAGAAAATACAGGCACTTCAGACTCAGTTGGAACAGCTTACAGCGCCCAAATGGATCATCACAAGTTGGAGAAGTTTAGGAAATGGATAAAAAAATACTCTTGGACGCAAGGGGACTGTATAAGTCCTACGGAACCGGCGACGGCGAAACCATCGCCCTGAAAGGTGTGGATCTGCGAATCTACCAGGACGAACTGCTGGTTATTCTGGGCAGCAGCGGCAGCGGCAAGAGCACCCTGCTGAATATGATCGGCGGTATGGCAAAGCCCACCCGGGGGGAAATCTGGGTGGACGGCGAGAACATCTGCCAGTTCAATGACCGGAAAATGACAGCCTACCGCAGAGATAAGATCGGGTTTGTTTTCCAGTCCTTTAACCTGATTCAGGAACTGACCGCCGGGGAAAACGTGGCGCTGACGGCGGATAAACAGGGTAACCCCAACGTAGTTCGAGATATGCTGGAGCTGGTGGGTCTGGCACATAAGATCGACAAGTACCCTTCCCAGCTTTCCGGCGGCGAGCAGCAGCGTGTGTCCATCGCCAGGGCGCTTGCAAAAAAGTCCACCTTCCTGCTGTGTGACGAACCCACCGGCGCGCTGGATTTTGAAACCGGTAAGCAGGTACTGGCCGAGCTGGAAGCTCTGGCGCGGAAATATGGGCGCACCGTGGTCATGGTCACACATACCAAGGAAATCAGCAATATGGCTGACCGGGTGATTCGGATGCAAAATGGTCTGATTGTTTCGGAACAGATCAACCAGCATCCTGTTGCCGCCCAGAGCATTGTGTGGTAACGCCTATGATCC
Source organism: Faecousia sp. (assembly GCA_051867075.1). Lineage (GTDB taxonomy): Bacteria > Bacillota > Clostridia > Oscillospirales > Oscillospiraceae > Faecousia. The sequence continues at coordinate 2,928 of JBJDYG010000124.1, forward strand.
GATTGCTTCTCATTCCCATTTTTAAAAAGTACCGAAAGCTGATTGTCGCCATGGTTGCCGTGTCCACTCTGGGCATCTCCGTGATGACCGGTATGAACGGCGCTTACCAAACGGTAAAAAAATCGCTGGATGCGTATGTGGCGGATTACCGCTACGCGGACGCGGTGATCACCACCGGCCTGACGGATACGCTCTGGAAGGATCAGCTTCTTTCCTTACCCGGTGTGCGGCAGGTGAACCACCGCATTGCGGCAGATCTCCAGATCAGAACACCTCAAAACCGGCCGGTCACGGTTCGGGCATTCTCCTACGGAATTCGGGATTTCCAGATGTTTTTCGTCTGGAAACAAAAAGAAAGTACAGACTACCCCAATGTCGCATTGGATTATAAGTTCTCGAAGAAGAATGGCATTTCCGCGGGAGACCTTCTGGAGGTGAAGCTTGGGGACAGCTACGAAACGGTGTGCGTTGGCCGGATCGTATCCTCCGCCGAGTGCCTGGCTATGATTCAGGATGCCTATTCCTGGGGCGAGAACAGCGATTTCGGTTACGCCTTTGTGCCTGAAGAGCTGCTTTATGACACGGAATACTACAATCAGTGCAACCAGTTTCTGCTGCGCTTTGACGACTGGGCCGACACAGAGACCATCCTGACCAGCGCAGAGACGCTGCTGGCTCCGGCTGAGATAACCTCCAGCTCTCTGTATCGCGGTTCCGCCGTATTCCAGAAGATTGACGCCAACATCATGGTTCAGAAAACCCTGGCGGTGATCCTGCCCACGCTGTTTTTTGCCTGTATGATCGCTGTATTGACGCTGTTTCTGTCTCAGATGATCAGGCAGAGCCGAAAGGATATCGGAATTCTGCGGGCCCTGGGCTTCTCTCAGGTAAAAATCCGGCTGCTGTTCTGCGCCATCACGCTGGTATTTACTCTGATCGCTTCTGCGCTGGGCATCGGAATCGGCTATTGCCTGATGACCTTTGTGAATCGCATCTATCAGGACTTCTTCCCGCTGCCCCATCTGTATACCACGGTGAACCACTGGGTTACCGCGGCGGCCGTCGCCCTGACCGTGGCAGTGGGGCAGGTATCCACGATGATCAGCAGCCGGATCATTTCGAATATCCAGCCCTCGGAAGCCATGACCCGGGAGGCGCCGGGTGAAGTCAAAACCCCGCTGCCTGTCCGCAGATTTCTGAGCGGAGCCTCCCCGGCTGTAAAATTCAGCATCACTTCTATCTTTCGCAATCAGAGGCGTTTCCTGTTTTCCTCCGTATGCGTGGCATTTTCCATTGTGTTGATTCTTTCCGCAGTAGCTTTCAACGAATCCAAAACCGGGATTCTGACCCGGATGTACCAGGAGCGTACCCACTATGACGCGCAGATTTTCTTCTCCCAGGAGCCGTCGCAGGAGCTGATTGACAGCCTGAATGCCTCCGGATATGCATCCCACTGTCAGGCTCAGCAGTATTTCCGTCCGGAAATTACCACCGCGCTGGGCAGCGAAACCATCTCGATCTGTGCCCTTGATCCCGAAACCGATCTGATCACGGTTTTCGGCCTCCATGACGAGCCCTTGTCCATCCCGGAAAGCGGGATGGTACTGGAAAAGCACACCGCCGACCAGCTGGGAATCGCGGTGGGGGATGAGATTTCCGTGGGAAATTCTCTTCTGACCGTGGCCGCGCTGTCCGATCAGAGCGTGGGCCGGATGAGCTATGTATCGCTGAGCCAGGCAAAATCCCTGGGACAGCCGGATCGCTACTGTATTTTGGCCAGATGTACCGACGAGCAGCAGCTTCTGGAACGCCTGTGCGACGAGGATGGCTACTCCTACATCAATTTCACCTCCGCGCTTCGCGCGGGCAGTGAGGAGACCTTCGCCATCTACACCCTGGGTGTTGAGATTCTCATTGTCTTTGCCATGATGCTGGGCATGATCATCGTCTTCAATACCATGCAGACCAATCTGCTGGAACAGAAAAAGGAGCTGTCCGTGATGCGGGCCATCGGCTTCCAGATTTCGGACATCTCCCGAATCTGGCTTTTGCAGTCCGGTCTGCAATTCCTGCTCTCCTGCCTGCTGGGTCTGCCGGTTGGCACCTGGATTGCCAGGTACGCACTGGGAAGCCTGACCACAGCGGAGCGGGAATATCCCTTCTCCCGAAGCCCTGTGCAGTACCTGATTACGGTGGGACTGGTTCTTCTGTATATCCTTCTCAGTCATTTGGCCGCCATGAACAGCATCCGCAAATGGGATGTTGCGGAAAACACCAAGGAAAAGGAGTGAGGCGGAAAGATGAAACGACGAATACTCTTTTTTCTTCTCTGCGTGCTTTTCCTGTCCGGCTGCGGCGCCGAGGCAGACCAGAGCAGCGAAGTCTGGGCCAAAGCCCTGGATACCCTGAAGCAAAGGGCAAACTATACCGTCCTGGAAAACGGATGCGCTGCCCGCTATACGCCGGAAGCCGCCCTGGTGGAGCAGGACGGCGAAATCCGTTACTTTTCCAAAGAAGGCGGCATCTGCTATATCTATGTCCACAACGACGAGTCGGATATGTGGATTCGCAGCGAAGTGGCCCACAGTGACCTCTATTTTTTCGCTTACCAGCAGATCGAGCGGCTGAACAAAATCAGCGGCTTCCTTGACCAGGAGCTGCTGACCTATGATCCGGAATCACAGACCTTCTCCGGAGACAATATCCCCATGACCTATGTATTCCGCGGCAAATCCCACACCCCGGTACACATCGAAATCCGGGTGGAGGACGGCGTGATCGTCCAATTGACAGAAACCTACTGGGACGAGGAAAACACAATTTTGCAGACGGATACCCTAGAATTTACAGACTTTTACACAACCGAGGTGCGGCTTCCCCTGAACAGCTGGGACAAATCCGAGCTGGAGGAATATGTAAACCAATCGGAGAATCCCACAGACCCGGGACCTAATGAGAGGTAACAGCATGATCAAAATAAACTGGATGAAGGCGAAGCTGCTGGCAGCCGTTCTGACTGTATTAAACAATAAAAAACCCGCTTCCAGAGAGGAGATGTTGCAGCTGCGGGAGAAAAAGCTGCGCAGGCTCCTGCGCTACGCCTATGCCCACTCGCCCTATTACCGGGAAAGCTTTTCCAAAGCGGGCATTACAGAGCAGAATATCGATACAATGCCCCTGACCGCATTCCCAACCATCGACAAGACAGCGTTCATGGATCACTACGAGGAGATTCTGACGGTTCAGCCCTTTTCGCAGAAAGAGCTGCGCCAGTTCGACGAGAGCGGCGAGAGCGGACTCTTTCGGAACCAATACCACGTAGTGCATTCCTCCGGCAGCACGGGTACACCCAAATACTTTGTGTACAACAAAAAAGAATGGATGCAGGTGCAGACCCGAATCGTACAGGCCGCCTCCATCGGACTGAGTCAGGAGGAGCTGGCTGTGGACCTGGAGGATCTTCGTGTCCTCTATATCGCAGCCACCGGGGGCCGGTTCGGCGGCATGATGGTGGTGTCCGCCGCTTCCAAATTGTTCGGCGCCCAGCTCCAGGTGCTGGATGTCAACGAACCGCTGTCTGCCTGGAGCGCGGTTCTGCGGACCTATCGCCCCAACGTGATTGTAGGCTATTCCACGGCGCTGAAAATGCTGGCAGATCTGATGAACGGCGACGGCATCACCCTGGATGTGCGGCGCGTCGTTTCCTGCGGAGAAAGTCTGACGCCCGATGTTCGCGCTTACCTGGAACGAACCTTCCAGCAGAATGTCATCAACTGCTATGCCGCGACAGAGTCCCTTGCTCTGGGCGTGGAGCCAGATGCCCGGGAGGGGATGCTCCTGTATGACGATCTGAACTATCTGGAGTTTGTCGATGGCCAGCTGTACCTGACCAATCTGTACAACTACTCCCAGCCGCTGATTCGTTATGCCATTTCCGACAGAATGCGTCTGGCAGACAATTGCGGCACCTACAGCGCCTACACCCATGTTGTCCTGATGCACGGACGGCTGGATGACATTTTATGGTTTACCGATCCAATCGGCAAAAAGGAATTTCTCCACCCAACTATTCTGGAAGATTTCTCCTTCCCGGGTCTGAAGGATTACCAGTTTCGGCAAATTTCCAACAATCGGTTTGAAGTATTGGTGGAAACCCAGGAGGACGCGGATACCGCGGGTGTTTGCGCCCTGCTGCGCCAGGCCATCGACGATGTACTGGCAAAGAATCAGCTGTCCTTTCTGTCCTATCGTCTGATCACCGATGAACCCATACTGGCAGACCCTGTAACCGGAAAGAAGCGGCTGACCATCCAGGCGGGAAGCCGGTCCGGTGCAGATACCAACATCGATACCTGATACCAAAACGGAGGCGCGGCATGTTTCGGACAATTCGTAAGGATGAAATAGAAGCAACTGCCATGCAGATGGCGGAGAGCTTTTGCGATTATCCGCTGTATGATGTTTTCTTCCCAGGCGGACAGCACAGAGTTCAGCGTGTATTTTACTTCTTTTGGTACCGGATGTACACCCGGCAGCGCTATACCTACATCAGCGAGGATGGCGAGCTGCTGTGCAGTGTCAAAAAGCCCGGAGACCGGGATACTTCGCCATTGGGACTTTTTTTAAACCCTCGCTTTCTCCTTGGCTTTGTTCGATACATCCCACTGTCTGCCATGCGTCTCGTGCGGGAATACGGACAGATGGAATCCAAGTACCAGTCCCGCTTCTACGACCCGCAAACAGACTGGTATGTTCAGGCTGTCTGCGTGTTAAAGCAGGCCCGGGGCAACGGCGCCTTTTTGCGGGCCGTGAAGGAGATGGAGCAGGGAGCCCCGATCTTCTGCGAGACACATACCAGTCGCAACCAGCGGCTGTATACGCTTTTAGGCCTTGAAACCTGCGCGGAGGAGTCCTGGCATGGCGTTACCCATTATGTGATGCACCGGGGACCGGTGGAGCTTTCCAAAACTCAAAAGTCCTCAAATCCTTTATCAAAAACCTTCTCACAGGAGAGGAATGAATCTATTTAGTTTTTGGAGGTCCAAAGCAGGCATGCAGGATACTTCTCAGATAATTCAATGGCTCTTTCTGTGACGCTATCCTGACCTGTATCCTAACTTCCCGTAAATTTATACTATACAAACGCTCAAAACTTCAAAAATCACACAGAATTAAACAAATAGCATGGTAATTCATAGCTAAAAATTCAAAAAACTATAATTGAACGTTTTATGCTTGTAGGTATATTTTTCAATACTAATGCAAAAAATCTATTCAGATAACTTTCAAAATCGTTCATTTTTGCGGGATTTTTAATAGTTTTAATTGCTTATCGACTTAACTCAGCACACCACAAGATGTAGCGACGGCTCTGGTTAAGCGCAGGAAAATCTGATTGCCAGTCATACGGCGGTTGAAGCGGAAGCAGTATTCGTCCAGATAAGCCTGGACCTTGGTGCATCTTCCGTGATAGGTTCCCAGCGGGAGTGCCTTTAGGTTGCTGATTGCCTTGTGCAGCAAATGCAGATCGTCAGTTTCGTATTTCTTCGCGTTTAGCTCCACGCATTCCAGAGTCAGATAGTTCCTGTAGCCAGCGCACTCTACCTTGGTTTTTGGAGCAACGTACTGGTAGATGATCTCCTGTAAAGTCTTTCCCTGGACATTTTCCGCCACCTTCATTCTGGCAAACAGAGGCACGCCATTTTCTGCTTTGGATACGGCTACCACAATTTTGGCTTTATCGTTTGATGGTGCTACTATACTGTGGAATATGACCTATAAAACGGACTTAGTCTAAGTTTTTAACTAACACGTTAATTTTTGAATACTTATTGTCTTGTCCATTCAGAAGGAGGTGGCTCCGCTGAAACAATACTGGATCCCAGTCAACGCACTGTCCGTCGCGCAGATCGAAACTCTGTCTGCACAGCGAAAGGCGAAAGCCGAACGCTATCTGTTTGAAAAAGACCGGCTGCTCTGTCTGGCCGCCGGGGTGCTGATCGACCGTGGATTGCAGGAATATGGCCTGCGGGAAGCAGATGTTCGATTTGCCTGCACCGGGCACGGAAAGCCATATCTGCCAGAGTATCCACAGATTCACTTCAGCGTATCCCACGCTGGAACCATGGCTGTGGCGGTGTTTTCAGACCATGACATCGGCTGCGATGTGGAACCGCTGCTTGCGGTGGATACCGACATTGCAGCCTGTTTTACCCAGGAGGAGCAGGCCGCGCTGCGCCGGAGCGCTGATCCGAACCGAGATTTCACCCGGCTGTGGGTATGTAAAGAGAGTTTTCTGAAAGCCTTGGGAACAGGCTTAGAGCAGTCCATGAATACCTTTTGTGTCCGGCTGGATGCACACAGTGCCGTGCTGGAACAGACGATCAGCCCCAAAGCATGGAAACTGACCGAATATCAACAGGGAGAATATTATATCGCCGTCTGTGAAGAGTATGCAGAAGGAAGGAACCAATCATGAAAAACAGCAGTTCTTTCGTTCCTCTGAATGACAGTCAGATGGGCATCTACCTCGACTGTTTTCAGAATCCTGAAAGCACCATGTATAATATTCCGGTTTGTCACCGTTACGAATCGGGTCAGGTGGATGTTGCGCGCCTTGCGGACGCCGTACACCAGGCGCTGGAGCACTTTGAAGCATTCCACCTGTACATCGGTCAGCAGGACGGCCTTCCCGTCATGATGCGGCAGGAAGCCATAGAGTTTGCGGTCGAATGCTGCACGGCACAGGAATCCGAATTCGAGCAGCGCAAAACCGCCTTTGTCCGCCCGTTTGACCTGACCCATGCGCCGCTTTTCCGTGCGCAGATTATCACCACGCCGGAATCGGTGTATCTGTTGATCGACGCCCACCATATTCTGTCGGATGGCACGTCCATGTCCGTGCTTGGCGATGCCATTCGGGACGCTTATCAGGGCATTCCCATCCTGCCGGAGCTGCTGGTGCCATCGGTTCAGAGTCAGCTGGAACAGCAGGACGAGGAAAAAGCCCGCGAGGCGCTGGCATATTTCACAAAGGAGCTGGGCGGTGTGGAAGTCGACTCCAATCTTCCTGTCGACCGTCCTGACGCGACCTCCAGTTTACAGGGCAACCTGTTAAAAATGAAACTGGATGTGCCTTTCGACACTGTGGGGCAGATTGCACGTCGGTTTGATGTGACCAAGGGAACCATCTTCCTCACAGCATTTGCCTACGCGCTTGCCAAGACCACCTGCCAGACAGAAAGTCTGTTCTGCACCGTGAGCAGCGGCCGCCATCACGAGCCCCTCCTGTCTCATACGGTGGGAATGTTTGTACGTACCCTCCCGTTTTATATGAAATTTGACGAGAATGGCCGGATTGAGGATCAACTCAAGGCGGCCCGCAGGGAGTTGTCCGCTGCCATTAAGCATGACAGTGTTTCCTTTGCGGTGCTTGCCAAGGAGCTGGACCTGCGCTCAGACATTCTGTTCACCTACCAGGGCACACTGTTCAATACGCTGGACATGCTGGAAACCCCCGACACACAGGCCAATCTGACGTTTCTTGTGTTCAAGCGTGATCTCTATTATGAAGTCCGAGCCGCATACCGCACCTGTCTGTATGAAGAACAGAACATCCGCCGCCTGATGGAGCTGTTTGGCCGGATTGTCAAGGGCTTTGCTGAATGCGGGACATTCCGTGAGATTTCCCTCCAGTCAGAGCAGGATTGCGCACAGATCGCCCGCTTCAACCAGACCGAGCGGCCGCTCCCCGCCGGAGAGAGCATTGTCTCCATGTTCCGGCAGCAGGCGGCACGGACACCGGAAAACACCGCTGTCGTGTACAAGGATGCCCGCCTGACCTATGCCCGGGTGGAGGAACTGACCGATCGGATTGCAGCAGCACTGCATGCCCGCGGCGTGGGGAAAGGCGACTTTGTGCCGGTGCTGCTGCCGCGCTGTGCGTGGATGCCGGTAGCAGCGCTGGGTGTCCTGAAGTGCGGCGCGGCCTATCAGCCGCTGGATCCAACTTATCCACCGGAACGCCTTGCCTTTATGGTGCAGGACAGTGCGGCAAAGCTGCTGATCGCTGACCGGTGCCTACTCCGGCTTCTGCCGGAATTTACGGGAGAAACACTCTGCACCGATGAATTCGATGCTTTGCCCCGGGGGAGCTGTCCTCCGGATCCCGCACCGGAAGACCCCTTTATCCTGCTGTACACCTCCGGTACCACCGGAACACCCAAGGGCGCACAGCTCAGCCACCGCAATCTGGTGAATTTCTGCCAGTGGTACATTGGCAAAATGGAGATGGACAGGAACAGCCGCGTGGCAGCCTACGCGAGCTTTGGCTTTGACGCCAACATGATGGACACCTGGCCCACCCTCCTGTGCGGCGCACAGCTCCACATCCTTCCCGAAGAGATCCGGCTGGATTTGCCTGTCATTGACGACTATTTCTGCAAAAACGGCATCACCCACAGCTTTATGACTACCCAGGTGGGCCGTCAGTTTGCGATGATGACCTCCTGTGCAAGCCTTCGCTGTCTGAGCGTTGGCGGCGAAAAGCTGGTGCCGCTGATGCCTCCGGCGTGGATACATTTCTATAACGGTTACGGCCCCACCGAATGTACAATTTTTACTACGACATATCCTGTCATCAGCGACAGCAAGCTCCTGCCCATCGGCAGGCCCCTGGACAACACCAAGCTGTATGTGGTAGATAACCAGATGCGGCAGCTGCCCATCGGCGCGGCAGGCGAGCTGTGCATTGCCGGCGCCCCGGTTGGTATGGGGTATCTGAACCGTCCTGAGCAGACCGAAAAGGTCTTTGTGAAGAATCCCTTCTCGGATGACCCGGAGTATGCGGTGATGTACCGCACCGGCGACATCGTGCGCTGGCTGGATGATGGCAACATCGAATTCATCGGCCGCCGGGACGGTCAGGTCAAGGTGCGGGGCTTCCGCATTGAGCTGACGGAAGTCGAGCAGGTCATACGGGAGTATCCCGGCATCCAGGACGCCACAGTTGCAGCCTTTGATGCCCCCAGCGGCGGCAAATTTGTAGCTGCCTATGTCGTTTCGGAGGAGACGGTGGATATCGATGCCCTGAATGCCTTCATCGCAGAGCGCAAACCGCCCTATATGGTGCCGGAAGTCACCATGCAGATTGACCGGATTCCCCTGAATCAGAACCAGAAGGTCAACCGCCGGGCGCTGCCGGTGCCCCAGCGCCGGGCCAAGCAGATTGTTCCGCCGACCACGGAAACACAGAAAACGCTCTGCGCCATCGTGGAAAAGCTGATTGGCGAGGGCAGCATCGGCATCCAAACAGATCTGTACGATGCGGGCCTGACCTCCATCAGCTCCATCCAGCTGACGGTGCAGCTGTCCAAGACCTTTGACAGGGTTGTCCAGATCAGCGACCTGAAATCACACCGCACGGTAGAGGAATTGGAACGGTTCCTCTCTCAGACCGCAATGACGGCGGAATACGCCCTCCAGAGTGATTATCCTCTTTCGCAGACGCAGAACGGTATTTTTGTCGAGTGTATTTCCAAGCCGGAATCCACCGTCTACAATATTCCCTTCTGCTTCCAGCTGGACGATTCCGTGGATGTTTCCCGGCTGCAAGCGGCGCTGGCTGCGGCTATGGACGCCCATCCCTACTTTAAGGCTGTCCTCCAGATGACAGATTCCGGGGACATTCGGGCCAAGCGTCAGGACGATGCCCCCGCCTGCGTGGAGATCAAGCAAGTCCAGACCCTTCCTGGGCAGAACGAGCTTGTGCGTCCCTTCTCCCTGCTGGGAGGATGCCTGTACCGCATCACGATCTATTGCACACCGCAAGCCAACTACCTGATGCTGGAATTCCACCATATTCTCTGCGATGGCACCTCACTTGCCGTCTTCCTGCGGGACACCGATCGGGCTTACCGGGGGGAAACGCTGCAAAAGGAAGTCTACACCGGGTATGAATTTGCACTGGACGAGGAGGCTGCCCGCAAGAGCGAAAAATATACGCAGGCCAAGGCGTATTATGACGGGATCTTCCAGGGCTGCGAGACCGACTGTCTGCCAACTGGTGACGCGCCTGCCGGTACGCCCCCATCGGTGGGTACCTTCCGTAGGTCGAGCGCCCTTGCTCCCAGCAAACTTGCCGACTGGTGCAGGCAGCACAACGTGACCGTGAACGCTTTCTTTAACACGGTGTTCGGATTTGTTCTGAGCAAATACTGCGGCCGGGAGGATGCGGTTTATACCACAATCTACAATGGCCGCAGCGACCCGCGCCTTGCCGACTCCGGCGCGATGCTGGTCAAGACCTTCCCGGTCTATCAGAAGTTTGAGGGCGAGACTGACGTAGCCGGGCTGGTGCAGGCCACTGGACTCCAGCTGACCGACAGCATGGCCAACGACCTGTATTCCTTTGCCGAGATTTCCCGCGCCTACGGCATCCCGGCCGACGTGATGTTTGTATATCAGGGCGCACAGTTCGTCTTTGACCATCTGGCAGGCGCGCCGGCCCGGAATATTCCCCTCGGGCTGGACACGGAAAAAGCGCCGCTGAACCTGAACATCTTCGAAGAACAAGGGGTCTTGGTCTATTCCTTTGAGTACGCAGCCAGCCGCTACACTGAAGAAGCCATGCGGGAGTTTGCCGAGTGCATGGATGCCGCCGCGAAGAGCTTCCTGCACTGTCAGAAGGTGCGGCAGCTGACCATGCTCAGTGACCGCGCCCGCACTCTGCTGGAAGGATTCAACGCAACCGATGTTCCCATCGAGCCGACTACCTGTAACCTCTTGTTTGAGAGGCAGGTGGAGAAAACGCCGGATCGCATCGCCGTCATTGCGGGCGGGAAACAGCTGACCTACCGGGAGCTGAACGCTGCTGCAAACCGGGTGGCCCACGCACTCATCGCCCAGGGCGTCCGCGCTGACCAGATGGTGGGCGTCATGATGCCGCGTATTGTGGAAGCCTACGCGGTACGGCAGGGCGTTATGAAGGCAGGCGGCGCGTTCATGCCCTTAGACCCCAAGTATCCGGACGACCGAATCGCCTACATCTTCGAGGATTCCGGTTCCCGCCTTGCCGTCACCACGGCGCAGATTGCGCAGGAGCGCGCCGCGCTGTTTGCGCGCATGGGTGTGACGGTGCTGGTGCTGGAGGAGCTTCTGCGCTCAGGGGAAACCCACAATCCGTCCGTTGTCGTCCGCCCCCAGGATCTGTGCTACGTGATCTACACCTCCGGCTCCACCGGACGACCCAAGGGCTGTATGCTGGAGCATCATTCTCTGGTCAACTTTGTGAGCTGCAATCCCCACAATATGCAGGCGACCGCCTTCTGCCAGGGCGTCCATGTGCGCCTTTCCCTGTCCGCGCTGACCTTTGACGCCTCGGTTATGGAGGAGACCCTGGTTCTCTATCACGGACTGACCGGCATTCTGGCTACCGAGGAAGAAATCCACAATCCCCTGCTCCTGGCTGACCTGATCTGCAAGAATCAGGTGGATACGATGATGTGTACGCCCTCCTTTATGAATAGTCTTCTGGATCTTCCGGAGCTGAAGGAGGCGCTGAGCCGTCTGAAGACTTTGGAAATCGGCGCCGAGTCCTTCCCGGCCCCGCTGTATCGGAAAATGCGGCGTTCCGGCATCACAGCGGAAATCTATAACGGCTACGGCCCTACGGAAACCACCATTGCCTGCACGATCGCGCACCTGAAAAGCGACCGGATTACCATCGGCGGCCCGAAATCTAACATGAAAATCTTCATGCTGGACAAATACGGTCACATCCTGCCCCCTTCTGTCCCCGGTGAGCTGACCATTCTGGGCGAGTGCGTAGGCAGGGGCTATGTGGGAAACGAAAAGCTGACCCGGGAAAAGTTTATCACAGTGGGCGGTCAACCCGCCTATCGCAGCGGCGACCTGGCGAAATGGAACCGTTCCGGATACATTGACTTCATTGGCCGCATGGACAATCAGGTCAAGCTGCGGGGCCTGCGCATTGAGCTGGACGAAATTGAAAACGCCATGAACAGCTACCCTTCCGTCACCCGCAGTGTGGTTCTGGTAAAGGGCAACGCCGAGGAGCAGTTCCTGTGCGGCTACTTCACCGCCTTGGAGATGGTGGATCCCCAGGCGCTCACCGCCCATATTCAGAAAACCCTGACCGCCTACATGGTTCCCAGCGTGCTGATGCAGCTGAAGGCATTCCCCATGAACAACAACGGCAAGGTGGACAAAAAAGCCTTGCCCGAACCGGAATTCAAGGCGCCGAAGCGAACGATCACCGCCCCGGTAACCGAACTGCAAAAGCAGCTGTGCGGTCTGTTCGCCGCCGCCCTCCATCTGGACGAGGTGGGCATCAACGAGGATTTCTTTGCGCTGGGAGGCACTTCCCTGTCTGCCTCCAAAGTAGCTGTCCGTGCCATGGTCGAGAATCTGCCCATTGCCTACGGCGATATCTTCGCCTGCAAGACGGTGGAAAACCTGGAGCAGTATGTTCTCTCGCTCAGCGGGAAAAAAGCGCCCGTTCAGACGGAAGAAGCGGCGCCGATTGGCGAGTTTGCCACTGCGCTGGGCTGCAATACCATCCCCCACGCCCAGGAGGCGCGCCCCGGCGAGCTGGCCGATGTGCTGCTGACCGGGGCCACGGGCTATTTGGGGATCCATGTTCTGCGGGCCCTGCTTGAGCGGGCTGGCACGAAAATCTATTGCCTGCTGCGCAAAGGAAAGCATACCAGCCCGGAGAATCGCCTCAAGTCTCTGCTGGTCTACTACTTCGACCGGAGCTTTGACGAAGCCTTTGCCACACGGCTGTTCGTAATAGAGGGAGATATCACGGATGGGGAGAAAGTCCGCTCTCTGGCGGAATATCCCTTCCAGACCGTCATCAACTGTGCCGCCAGTGTGAAGCACTTTTCGAGCGACGATACGCTGGATAAAATCAACGTCCATGGGGTGAAAAACCTAATTGCGCTGTGCGAAGCGACCCACCGTCGGCTCATTCAGACCTCCACAACCAGTGTCGCAGGCGAAAATGTCAACGACAAGTTCCCGGAAACCCGTGTTTTGCATGAAAACGAACTGTATTTTGGGCAGGATCTATCGAATAAATACGTCAGCACAAAATTCCAGGCGGAAAAGGCCATCCTTACCGAGGTGGAGGCCGGAAAGCTGGACGCAAAGATCATGCGCCTGGGCAATCTGATGAGCCGCAATGCGGACGGCGAGTTCCAGATCAACTTTGTCACCAATGGCTTTATGCTGCGCCTGCGGGGGTATGCTGCCATCGGCAAGTTCCCGGTATCCCACATGGACGACTGCGCGGAGTTCTCGCCCATTGACTGCACCGCCGAAGCGATCCTGCTTCTGGCTGGGACGGACAGCCGTTTCACCGTATTCCACCCCTGCAACAGCCACACAGTTCAGATGGGTGACCTGATCGCAGCCATGAACGAACAGGGTATCCCCATTGAGCCTGTGGATGACGCCTTGTTTACGGAAGCCATGCGGAGCGCCATGCAGGATGATGCTAAAAACGCAAAGGTTGCCAGCCTGATCTCCTACCTCAGCTCGGACACCAGCGAAAAGCGCAGTTTCATCCAAAATGACAACACCTTCACGACAAAGGTATTGTACCGTCTCGGCTTCCGCTGGCCGATCACCAACGAGACCTACCTGGCCCACGCCATTAGGGCGTTAAAAACCCTAGGTTTTTTTGACGGGGAGGTTGAAGGATGACACGCAACGACACTCTGATCCGCCGCAAGTTTTACCAGTATTTGATGCCCGGCATACTGATGGTGGTTGCCATGCAGCTTGGCAATGTGGCAGACGGCATGTTTGTTGGTCACGCTCTGAGCTACAACGCCGTCTCGGCCATCTCGTTGTCCATCCCCGCATTGTATGCCATGCAGGAAAATTCCGATCCCATGGGTGGGATTTGTCTGGTAAAGGGAATGGCTTCTCAGTTCAAATATCTGCGAACTTTGAATTATAATAATACGATCATTGAAATCAACCTGTAACAAAAAGGGGATGCTGGCCGTGGGAAACCAAAAGCGCTCCCTGGGCAAGCTGGGGCTGGGGGTGCTGTGCAGTCTGTCGGAGAGCTACATGATGCTGCCGTTTCCGATTTTTTCCGGCTTGCTCACCGGAAAATCTACAGCCGTGAATTTTTTCCTGCCGGTGATAGTGGTGTATTCCATCCAGCGTGGCTGTCTGATTGCCCTGCGGGGCTTTGGGGAAATTACCAACCCGTACCGGATTTTGAAAGGCGGATTGCTGTTGTCCCTGGCAGGGGCGGTGCTGATGGTGCTGTCCACGCTGTACCGGCCCCTGCAGATGGCAAGCAAAGAAGCATATTAAAAAATAAAAAAGGAAGGTGTTGTTATGTCTGATACACTGAAACTCATTCTTATTGCACTTGGCTTCGCAAGTGTGTTTCTGCTCATCGGTCTGCTGCTGCGCAGCAAGATCAAAGTTCTGCAGAAGCTCTTCCTGCCGGCATCTGTTATCGGCGGTATCGTCGGTCTGATTCTCGTGCAGATTTTCTCCCGCGTCGGCCCGGTTGCAGAGCCGGTCACAAACTATGTGTCCGTTATGGACGCCCTGCCTGCGATCCTCATTGTCCCCATCTTCGCTTCTACGCCCCTTGGCAACTTCAAGCGCAACAGCGACATGGAAAAGGCTGGCGATAAGGCTGCCGCCGGTATTGCAGGCGGCGTTTTCTGGCTGATGTGCGGCGTAATGACTGTACAGATGGTCATCGGTTTGGCCGTGAACTTCTTCATGTCCAAGGCTGGCTCTACCATTCCCTTCTACAGTGTATGGGGCTTTGAAATGGCAGCCGGCTTCACCGGCGGTCACGGCACTGCTGCCAGCGTCGGCGCCATCTATGGCGGCATTCCCGCAGTCGCGGAATTTGCCTCCCAGGGCAAGGACGTTGCCACCACCTTCGCAACCTTCGGCCTTATCGGCGGCATGGTGCTGGGTATTATCTTCATTAACATCGCTGCCAGAAGAGGCAAGACTGCTGTTATGAAGAAGCCCACCGCTGTCGAAGGCGTTGCTCTCACCGGGCTGCAGAAGGATGTTTCCAAGCAGGAATCCCTCGGCAGAGAAACCACCAAGAACTTCACCATTGAAACCCTGTCCGTACATCTGGCTGTGATTCTTGTCGTTGTGCTGGCCTCTTACGGTGTCAGCGCACTACTTGCCAAGGTTCCCGCTATCGGCTCCCTGCTCAAGCAGTTGCCCGTATGGTCCATCGCCATGGTGCTGATGCTGCTTGCTAACAAGATTATTTCCGCTCTGGAACTGGAGTGGATGTTCGATAAGAAGGTCGTGCAGAAGATTTCCGGCTTTATGACCGACTTCGCCATCGTCTGCGCCATCGCTTCCATGAACCTCAAGACCATCGCTACCTTCATCGTACCCATCGTAATCTGCTCCGTCATCGGCTTTGTCGTAACTTACTTCTACATCTTCAAGCTCACCAAGATCATCACCAGAACCGAAGCTCCCTTCGAGCACGCCATCATCGCATGGGGCACCAGCACCGGCGTTCTGATGACCGGTCTTGTACTGCTGAAGGTCTGCGATCCTAACTATGAGACCAGTACCCTCAACAACTTCACCAAGGGCTTTGCTATCATGTCCATTGTACAGGCTGCCATCCTCGGCGTGTTGATGCCCATTCTCATCGGCAGGATGGATACTCTCGGCATCCTCCTCGTTTCCTTGGTAATGGCTGTTGTGTTCTCCGCAGGTGCCGTAATTGTCGGTATCGTGCGCGGAAAACGTCTTGCAAAGGTAAAAGCCTAATGGATACACGAGAATTCATTTTCCGCGCCTCGGATGAGTTGCAGGAAAAGACAAGCATTCTATCCGATCATATTTGGGATGCGGCGGAAGCGGCCTTTACCGAGGTTAAAAGTGCTGCGTACCTGAAGGAGTATCTCGCTTCGGAGGGCTTTACGATTGCGTCCGGCGTTGCCGATATCCCTACCGCCTTCACCGCAACGTACGGCAGCGGTCGTCCCCACATCGGACTGTTAGCAGAGTTTGATGCGCTGAGCGGCCTTTCCCAGCAGGCGGGTGTCGCCGAACAGAAGCCCATTACCACCGGCGGCAACGGACACGGCTGCGGACATAACCTGCTCGGTGCTGGCTGTGCCCATGCGGGTGTTCTGATAAAACGATATCTGGCCGAAACCGGAAAATCCGGCACGGTGACTGTGTTCGGCTGCCCCGGAGAAGAGGGCGGCAGCGGAAAGACCCGCATGGCGGGCAAGGGCGTATTTGCCGGTCTCGATTGTGCCCTTTCCTGGCACCCGGGAGAGTACACCGGTGTTGTCCCCGTTTCCACCATGGCTAATATCCAGGTGAACTACCGCTTCCATGGCAGGGCAAGCCATGCGGCCTCTTCCCCGTATATGGGCAGAAGTGCCCTGGATGCGGTGGAGCTGATGAATGTGGGCAGCAACTATCTGCGCGAGCATATTCCTCCCGGATGCATGCTCCATTATGCGGTCCTGAACGCCGGCGGGTTTTCGCCCAACGTGGTCCAGGCGGAGGCAGAGTCCACCTATCTCATCCGTGGCCCGAAGGTCGAGGATGCGGCAGCCGTGAAAGCCCGTGTGGACAAAATTGCCCAGGGCGCAGCGCTGATGACCGAGACTGAGGTGGAAATCCTCTTTCAGAAGGCGTGCTCCCACTATATGCCCAACCGTGTTTTGGGCAAGCTCTTAACCGAGTGCCTCAATATCGTGGGTGCTCCCGCATACGACGAGGCCGATTTCGCTTTTGCAGATGCCATCCGTGCCACCACACCCACCAAAACAGAGAGCTCCGGACTTCTGCAAAAGATGCTTTTGCCGTCGCTCCCTCCAGAGCAGAAAGCAGCTGCCGAGCAGATGTTACGTGCGGAATTCAACACCATGTGTCTGCCGGCGATAACCATGCGTCAGACGGTGCCCGGTTCCACCGATGTGGGCGATGTCAGCCTGAACTGCCCCGTTAGCTGGTTTGAATATGTCACCTGCGCTCAGGGTACTCCGGCGCATTCGTGGCAGATGGTGGCACAGGGCAAGTCCGCCGCAGCCCATAAGGGCACCGCACAAGCGGGCAAGGCCATCGCTCTTGCGGCCATTCGGCTTCTTGAGGACGAGACCATCTTACCGCGGGCATGGGAGGAATTCCGCAGCAGCATGGGCGGTAAGAGTTATGTTTGCCCCATCCCAGACGAATACAACAAACTGTAATCCATAATTACTGAACCAAAGCTCCGCCTTGTGCGGGGCTTTTTCAGATGCGCCGGGCATGTCCCGATTCGTAAACGCGCAACTACCGGTACCTCGCTTTGCATCTCAAGTTGTGCGACAATAGACGTTGCCAGAAAAACTTGAATTACAGTTTTTTAAGAAATTCAAGTGAGGGGTTCCAATGCGAGCAAGCGCCATGAAGCGTGAATATCAGTTGCAGGAGTGGAGTGCTTATGTCCGGGCAGACCATTCTGCCCGGCATCCGCAAGGCGAAGCCAAAAAATGCTGTAAAAATTGCAGAAATTATACGAAAATAGTGGGAATATAAACTTTTTTGGTATAATTCTGGTAGCAAACAATACCGAAGGAACACCATGAAGCAGTTTCCTTCTTCTGATACTATTTCTTATTAAAAATCTTTGATTTTTAATAAGAAGACACCGCCTTACGGCGTTGTCGATTCTGTGATTTTGGGAAAGAAAAATCACCCAATCCCGTCTCATATGATTCTCTAACAAAAAACTTCAATTCTTGCGAATAAAAGTTTTTTATTGAGAATCAGTATGAACTGAATAACCTCAGCAAAGCGGATCTGGCTGCCATGGTGTGATATGCTCCCCATAGAGTAGACACTCGAAATAACAAAGATTTCGAGACTACACTGTGGGGAGCATATCAAGATCCTGGAGAAAACAATTATTGTTTTTCATCTGTCTACTTGACAGGGAGCAGTTCATTTTGAGACAGCCCCTTTGCATTCGTTAGAAGCTTTTCAAGATTGCTTCGGCGCGGGCAGTGCCGCCTGCAGACAGAACATAAGTGCCATTTGTACCGCGGGTGATTCCACCCTGACTCTCGGCGTATTGAATCCCCAACGCCAGCTGAGACAGCACATTACCGCCCAGTCGGGTATAGCCCAGCTTCCTGGCAGTTTCACGGAGCAAATCCTCCTGTGCCATACTGACCTGTTCATACAGAACAGCATAAATGGCATTGGCAACTTCCTGCACAGGAACATCCCGTACATCCCGGCGGTTTTCGGCATCGCCGCTGACACGGAATCCAACATAGGCTTCGGGGTTCTGATCCTGCTTCCAGTAGAATACAACATCGTCCTGTTTTGTGGTCTTGGGACTCATCTTCTGCAGGATCGTTCCCAAATGGCCCTGGATTCTGCTGCCTGCACGGGCGATACCGTAGCTTTGAACCACTCTCCGAATGAGTGCAGACTGACTGACAGGCGCCTCTGCATCGATTACCAGTGCAATTTTCCTTTGGATATCCCGGATGTACTGCGGTTCGGTAAACAAATCTGAGGGCAGGAATTTTACAGGTACGATTGCAGCCTTGTAAATCGGCGCAGATTTTACCATAGCAGGCACTGGCGCAGATACATTGCTCTGTAGCTTGACTGCCAGGTCTTCCGGAATGACTACTTCCGGCGCGGGAGCAGTTTCCGCCACACCGCTTTGAATCGCCTGCAGCTTACTCAAAATCCGGTCCAGTTCCTTTTGGTGATTATCCCACCAATCCATGCACCAAACCCGCAGAATGTTCCAACCCAGACCATTCAGAACGCTGATTTGAGCGATCTCCCGGTCGCGGGTAGTCTTGGCTGTGCCATATCCGTTTCCGTCCAGCAGGATACCCAGGATATACTCCTCAGGATTCTTCGGATCAACCACACCGATATCAATGCGGTACTCAGACCGGCCAACAGAAAGGTCTGTCTCGAAGCCTTTTTCTTCCAAGGCCTTACAGATAGCGGTGGCAATGCCGTCATAGCTTTCCTGCTTTGTTTGCAGATCTGCTTCTTCCAGTGCCAGCGTTCTGCCTTCCGCATACTCCAGGAAACTCCGCAGGGCGGCAACACCCTCTGCTTTGGTGCGGTTCAAATCCAACTGCTCAGCGCGCAAGGTGGAAAATACCATCATTTCACACCGGGCACGGGATACTGCAACATTTAGCCGCCGCCAACCGCCGTCACGGTTCAGCGGGCCAAAGTTCATGTAAACCTTGCCATTTTCATCCGGACCGAAGCCAATGGAGAACAGAATCACATCCCGTTCATCACCCTGGACATTTTCCAGGTTTTTAATAAACAGCGGCTCTTCTGCACCGTAGACCCACTTTTCCAGCTGGGCATCCTGTGTGCAGGCTTCGTTCAGCAAATCATCAATGAGATGCTGTTGGGAAATGTTGAAGGTTACAACACCAAGGCTTTGCTTAGATAGTTCGGGATCTTTGTATCTGCGCTGTATTTCTGCCACAACCGCTTCTGCCTCCGCCTTGTTTGTGCGGGTCTTGCCACGGTCAAATACACCGTCCACATGGATTAGCCTCACCTTGGATTCCCGGTCATTCACAGAGGGGAAGGTAAGCAGCTTGTTTTCATAGAACTGACTGTTGCTGAACGCAATCAGGCTCTCATGGCGGCTGCGGTAATGCCAAAGCAGATGGGACTGGGGCATATTCAGTGCCAGGCAATCATCCAGGATGCTCTCCAAGTCTTCTGCTTCCAGATTATCCTCATCTGCTGCATTGGTAGCAAAGAAGGAGGTGGGCGGCATCTGCTTGGGGTCACCTACGATAACGGCATCTTTACCTCTGGCCAGAACACCCACGGCCTTACAGGTGGGCAGCTGAGATGCTTCGTCAAAAACCACAATATCAAAGGGTTCCCGCTGGGGATCTAAGTACTGAGCAGCGGAAATGGGGCTCATAAGCATACAGGGGCAAAGTCTGGGCAGCAGATTGGGAATTTGGTCAAATAGTTTCCGAATACTGACTCCACGGCCGCCGCTCTTGATGCACCGCTGCAGAATGCCCAACTCGGAGCTATGGGCAGCTTCCCTGGTGAAATTGGGAACCTTGCTTGCCAGTCGGCAATAGGTTTCCTGCTGGGAAAGTCGGGTCCACTCCTTGTCGAGGCGCTTATACTGCTGGATCTTCTCGTTAAACACAGCACCGGAGAACTGGCTGAGTACGCCGCTTTCATCAATCGAATAAGCAATGAGCCCCTGCAGCAACGCCTTTTTATAGGCAGCAAGCACATCGATGTCAGCGCTTGTTTCATAGCTTGCAGCCACATTGGCAAGGCCGATTGACTTTGCTTCTGTAGCGGATGCCACATAAGCAATCCACTCTTTGAGTTCATCAGCGTGATCCAGAATGGTCCGGCAAAGGGCAAGCTGACCGTCCAGCCAGGATGCTTCCTCCTTCTGAACAATCCCCAGAAGATTATCAAGGTTTGCCTTGGCTTCCTTGAAGACCGCCATCCCACTCCAAAGGCCATAGACAGCATCCTTGATTTCTGCCTTGCCGCCGAAGTTCTGCATCAACTCGAAACTCCCCTGCAAGCTGTAAAGTGCCTGGGCACTGGTCTGGGCAGCACTGGCAAGCTGAGCGATTTTATTCCAATCTGTTCCCTTTCCTTTATAAAAAGCTCCTAAGTCCTGCCCGTATTTCTTGAGCAATTCCGCAGCGGCTTTCCTTTCAGCCTGATAATCCCGCAGTGCTACAATATGCCCCCGGAGAGATTCTTTGTTCATAGGAGTCTTGGCATATGCCGCCACAGCTTTGCTTAACTTATTCATGCCCATCATTTTGGGTAGGAACCACTTGGAGGAAATCTCCACAAACCGTGCAAACAACTGCCCGCCATCCTGGTCCAGGAAACTGGGATCGAAGTTACTAAGAAGCTGTTGCTCCATATTGTTTGCCGTGATAAAATGCTGTGCCAGTTTTCCCACTTCCTCAAAATAGAACTGGGGGGAGGTGGTTTTTGCCCAGGCCGCAGGCATATCGTACCAGCAAGCCAGATTTTCGGCAATGCTGGACAGCCGCTGCAAATCTTCAAAGCTGGCAGGCTGCTTTTCACCCAGAATCAGAACCAATCTCTGGGTATGGGCGCTGATAGTCTGGATTTGGGCAATATACGCATCCACAGTAGCTTTCAGACTGCTGCGGATGTTTTGATTGTACTGGGTGCAAGCGACCATCTTCAGCGGATGGTTGCAGGGACGTCCCACTTCCTTTGCGGCGGCAATCATCCGCTCCACAGTGAGCTGCTGCTGTTCGATATCCGCCTTTGTGAGACCGCTCACGAAACCGCGGTCAAAGGGAGCGATTTCTGCTGCATCCCTGTAACGCTCGTAGTCATTGATCAGGGTATATAGATTGCTGCCGCATCTCTGCAATTTATGAAGCTGCTGGGCATAAGCATCCAATTCTGCACGCATAGCCGCAATTCTCTCTGCCTTGGCAGCATATTCCTCCGCCGTGCGTACTTTTGTGACTTCGGTAGCTTTGCGAAGCTGCTCCAAAACATCCTTCTTCTTGGATTTGTTGGAATGAAGCTCCAAACAGAACGGCCCAATACCAATACTTTCAAGCCGCTTCTGCACCACTTCCAGAGCCGCCATCTTCTCCGCCACAAACAGCACGCTTCTACCTTGCGCCAGAGCATTTGCAATCAGGGAAGTGATGGTCTGGGACTTGCCAGTCCCGGGAGGACCATGAAGCACGAAGCTTTCTCCACTACAGGCTGTCTGTATGGCATAAAGCTGGGAAGCATCCGCGCTCATGGGCAGCAGCACATTGTTTTCATTTACTTTATCGCCAATCTCCAAAGGCTGGGCATCCCAACAGAGCTTACCTTCGATCAGGCTGCGAACGACCTTGTTCCGCAACAGGTCATCGGTACGGTTGCGGATATCATTCCACATCACAAACTGAGAGAAGGAGAAAATACCGATACTCGCAGTTTCCAACACATCCCAATGGGGTTGTTCCATAACCGCTTTACGCAGAATTGTCAGCACCCGGCGAATGTCGATGCCATGCTCATCAGCAGGCAGCGGATCAACGCCCTTGACCACAATGCCAAAGTCCTGTTTTAGCTTTTCAAGCAATGTCACATTCATCTGGGGATCATCATCCCGCAGACGAATTACATAGCCCTGCGCGGCAGATTTACGCACCATTTCAATAGGGAGCAGGATGATCGGTGCATAGCGAGCTTTGGTGCTTCGCTTGTTCTCAAACCATCGCAGCATACCCAGTGCCAGATACAGGGTGTTGGCACCGTTTTCTTCCAAGGCAGTTTTGGCGGTGCGGTAAAGCTCCTTGATGGATTTGTTCAGTTCGGCCTCCGTCAGAACAGAGCGCAAACGCTTATTCTCGAATTCTGCTTTGATAATGCTGGAGGCTCCTGTTTCATACAGGGTCTCAAATGTCAGATCCGTGGCATGCATATCTGCGGGTCTGGGCAGAATGGTATACTCACTGCCGTCCGCCAGAGCATTTTCCAACTCGTCCAGAGAGCTGGTAAGCAGCGGTAACTGCGTTTTGGTCAGGCGCAGGTTGATAAGCGTATTGCGCATGCCAAGATCCAGAAGCTTTCGCTCCCACTGCACCTTCTTGGGAATACTTTCATCCTTCGCATTGGGATCGATGTGGATGGTTTCATCCAGTTTCGTAGGTGCGGTCATATTCTCTCCCTTGAAGGAAGCATCATGCTCAATCACCCAACGGTCCCCGGTGTGGATTCTCTGGGGCAGGGGAGAAATATGGCTCATACGGGCACGGTGTACATCAACGATGCACTCCAACGGCATCCGGGTTATATTATCTTCGCCCTGGTGTCTGGCATCGTCAAACGAGCGATCCTTACCGGTTGTGACAAAGGTTGTTTCTATCACAGCAATCTCATTGACGCCGGAGGCCAGTCGCTTGGTAATCAGAGAAACATCATCCTGGACGCTTTCCGGGAACATCCTCTCTTCCAGCCAAACGCCGGTAAAAATATGGCCCACGGTAGCAATCAGCAGCGGATGCAAGCCCACCGCTTCCAAACAGGAAGCATACAACAGGGTCAAATCTAAGCAGGTGCCCAGTTTCTGCTGCAATACCATATCACACAACCGTACCCGCTGACCAATCCGTTCAAAACTGGCAGGGGGATTGATATAGGCGATAGCCTGTTCTTTGATAGCTGTAAAGATAGCTGCCGCCTGGCTCAACACTCGGTTGGGGTCCTGAGACTGATAGCCATCCATAGAGGTATCGCCGGTCCACTGTCCCAGAAATTCCGTTGCTCTGGCAATGATCTTTGCCAGTTCCGGGTGGTTAGGCGTAACAAAAGCAGCCAATAACTCCGGGTACAGGCCAATGCCGTGCCACTCATCAAAAGCAAACACAGTCGTTTCTGCATTGTCGGAAGTGAGTAACTTTCCGTTACTTTCCAGGCTGATATGCATTACGCCCGTAACCTTTTCTGTCATGCCGGCTAAGTACTCACCATTCAGGATCAGTTTGGGGCGGGAGATGGTAATGGCTTTCTTTGCAGGCAAATGGTCAATATGCCGGGTAAAAGGCACGGCAAATTCCGGTGCTGCTGTGATGTACAGATCTACGTTTTCGATGACAGCATCCGTGGTATTCTCGATCGTAATAGACTGAATGGCAACAGCGCCATTTTGCTGCATGGCGTAGTTAATAACCGGCAATACCGCCACATCCATACGGATGGGCTCCTCACCAATGCAATCTGTTTCCTCGACGGTCAGGGGCAGGTTCTTAGCCGCCTGGTCTGCTTTCTCTGCCCGGTCATTCCGGGACGCATCCGATGCAGCAGTACGAATTTCCTCCACAGCTTCCATCAGGGCGTTAATTTTCTCCTCCTGCATTTGCAGAATTTTGGTAAAGTCAGTTTGTTGGGTGGGATTCTCCGGCAATTTATATTCTTCCGCATGGAAAGACCAATCGCCGTAGACCTCCATCAGCCAACAGCACAGATTGAATGCCAGATGGAGCAATGCCGCCGCCCGTTCCTGGGAGTCCAGACCTGAATGAACAGCATCATTTCTGGCTTTGCGCAGGGTATAAAACATATCGTCAATCCGCTTGGGTAAAAGGTCTGCGTATTTTAGCGCCCGGATACGGTCTGCATGGGTGGTCTGCTCCGGCAAATCAATCTTCTCAAAGGCGCAGATCTCCTGTGCCACCCGCTCTGCCAGCATACCAAGTTTATAGATACATGTATTGGCATCTGCGTATAAATACAGTT
The DNA here is from genome assembly GCA_051867075.1 of Faecousia sp. Classification (GTDB taxonomy): domain Bacteria; phylum Bacillota; class Clostridia; order Oscillospirales; family Oscillospiraceae; genus Faecousia. The sequence goes on from JBJDYG010000124.1 coordinate 27,249, forward strand.
CTGCCATCTTGCCAATCTGGGCAATATCCGGCCAGTATTTTGCCATGAAATCAAAATTCGAACCCATGCCGTGTCCCTCCTCGTTATATTTGCGAGTTTTTAAGGGTTTGTAATGATTTTACCACGACAATCTGCTCGCCGCAATACCCAGATGCATCAAATGCAGGTAGATTCTCAAAACACTTGGAACAGCAAAAATAGCATCTATTGTTTTCTAGATGTTGCGGATAATTGCAAGTAGCGAAATCTATTGGTAAGCTTATTACGAAAAGAAACACTAATTGCGATGACTAATCTAATAACGTTACAATAAAGAGCCTATTGCTAACGATTCTTCATATTTCCTGTACGATGCCCCTGTGTAATTTTTCACAGGGGCATTGAATTATTTGCAGAAATGTGTTAGGTTTCAAGTTAAGAATCCCTCTATTAGGGTGAAGAGCAAAACACAGGAGGTGTGGTCAGTGAATGA
>JBJDYG010000125.1:0-27521 GCA_051867075.1 Faecousia sp.
TTATTTATGGAGGTGAAACTCTCATGGTTAAGATCAGACTGAGAAGAATGGGCGCGAAGAAGGCTCCTTACTACCGGATTGTTGTCGCTGACTCCCGTTCTCCCCGTGATGGCCGCTGCATCGAGGAGATTGGCACTTACAATCCCCTGACCCAGCCCGCTACCATCACTGTTGATGCCGAGAAGGCTCAGAACTGGATCAAGAACGGCGCTCAGCCCACTGACACCGTCCGCGGCCTGCTGAAGAACGCCGGCGTGCTGTAAGATCCTCAAAGGAGAATTCCGCAATGAAAGAACTTTTGCTGTATATGGCAAAGAATCTGGTGGATGATCCTGAGGCAGTTACCGTTACCGAAACTTCCGACGAGGAAGGGAAGGTGCTGGAGCTGCGTGTCGCGGAAGGCGACATGGGCAAGGTGATCGGCCGCCAGGGACGGATCGCCAAGGAAATCCGTACCATTATTAAGACTGTAGCCCAGCGCACTGGCGAGAAGGTCACGGTCGAAATCGTGGATTAAACGAGGATGCGTGACTGTTTCGTCACGCATTTTTCGTTGCCGACAGGGCAGGCTACCGATTAGGGAAACTCTGATTAATACTATTTCTCAATAAAAATGTTTCATTTTTATTGAGAAGGCACCGCCTGATGGCGTTGCCAAATATGTGATTTTCGGGATAGAAAATCACATATTCCCGTCTCATATGATTCTCTAATGAAAATGTTTCATCAAAATTGATTAAACATTTTAAAAGAGAATCAGTATAAATTGGCAAGATCCGCCACTCAGCCGCAGACGGTTTATTCAGAGGTTTCTTAGCATCGCGGAGGGAGTCGCTGCTCTGATTATCTGCCCGGCAGCATATTGACTATTAATTATGAAGAAAAATCCTGCTTTCATGAGCAGTACGGGAGGAATCTCAAATGAAACTTCCATATATTGAAGCCGGTGAGATCGTCACCACCCACGGCGTCCGTGGGGAGGTCAAAGTTCTTTCCTGGCTGGACAGTCCGGAAATGCTCTGCGAATTTGACCGCTGCAGAATCGGCGGAAAGGAATACGTCATGGATGCCGTCCGGGTGCAGAAAACCTGCAATCTGGTGAAGCTCCGGGGCGTGGATACCATGGAGGATGCCCAGAAGCTCCGGGGAAAAACTGTGGAGCTGTACCGGGAGGACATTTCCGACGAACTGATTTTTGCTGCCGAGTTGGTGGGCGTGGGGGTATTTTCCAATGGTGAATCCATCGGAAAGATCACGGAGGTGCTGGATTATCCCGGCAACAGTGTGTATGTGGTGCAGGGGGCGCGGGAGTACATGATCCCTGCGGTAAAAGAATTCATTCTCTCCACCAATCTTGACAGAAATGAAATGCATGTGAAGCTGCTGGAGGGAATGGCAAGCGATGAGGATTGATATTCTGACGCTGTTTCCGGAAACTCTTGGGGATGTGCTGTCGGAAAGTATTCTGGGCCGGGCGCAGGAGCGGGGGTATATCTCCATCGAAGCCCATCAGATCCGGGATTATACCGCTAACAAACAGAATCAGGTGGACGACTATCCCTATGGCGGCGGACGGGGGGCCATTATGCAGGCAGATCCGTTATATCGCTGCTGGGAGGCAGCCTGTGACGAGGCCGGCGGCCCGGTGCATACCATTTACCTGTCCCCCTGCGGACATACTTTTAAGCAGGCGGATGCCATTCGCCTGAGCAAGCTGGATAACCTGATTCTGGTCTGCGGACATTATGAAGGCATCGACCAGCGCTTTATCGACGAGTGCGTGGACGAGGAGATTTCCCTGGGGGACTTTGTTCTCACCGGAGGCGAAATTGCAGCCATGGCAGTAACGGATGCGGTGTGCCGCATGGTTCCCGGTGTTTTGGCTGACCCAGAGTGCTTTGAGGATGAGAGCCACTATAATGGACTTTTGGAATATCCCCAGTACAGCCGCCCTGCCGTTTGGCACGGGCGGGAGGTGCCCCAGATCCTTCTCTCCGGCAACCATGAAAAGGTACGCTTGTGGCGCCGGAAGCAGGCGCTTCGCCGTACCCGGGCGCGGCGTCCGGATATGTACGAACAGCTGGATTTGTCGTCAAAGCAGGACAAAAAACTGCTGAAAGAAATGGAGGCGGAAGACTATGAGCAAGCTGGAAACCCTGAAAAAATGGGTAATGGAAAGTAACCGCATCGTCTTTTTCGGCGGTGCGGGGGTTAGTACGGAGTCCGGGATCCCGGATTTTCGCAGTGTGGACGGGCTATATAATCAGAAATTTGAGTACCCGCCGGAAACCATTATCAGCCACAGCTTCTATGAGCGTGATCCGGACTATTTCTTCAGGTTCTACCGGGAGAAGATGCTGCCCCTGGGTTTTGAGCCCAACATCACCCACAGGGTGCTGGCAAGGTGGGAGCAGGAAGGAAAGCTTTGCGCAGTGGTGACCCAGAACATTGACGGCCTGCATCAGAAGGCAGGAAGCAAAAACGTCTATGAGCTGCACGGCTCTGTACTGCGCAACTACTGCACCCGGTGCCGCAAGTTTTACGGTGCAGAATTTATCAAGGATTCCGCAGGCGTACCAAGATGCACCTGCGGCGGGATCGTGAAGCCCGACGTGGTACTCTATGAAGAAGGGCTGGATCAGCAAACCATCGAAAAAAGCGTGATGGCGATCCGCAATGCCGATATGCTTATCGTGGCGGGCACCAGTATGACGGTATACCCTGCGGCGGGACTCATCAACTACTACCGGGGCAGCCGCCTGGTGCTCATAAACCGGGACGAGACGCCATATGACGGCTATGCCGATCTGGTGCTCCATGAACGTCTCGGGGATGTATTTTCGCAGTTATAATAAAATCCTGATGCGATACAATCGCGCCACAAGCCATGAAAGTAGTTCGTGTATGGAGATTTTCTGTGCATCAGCATCGGTTGCCCCGCCAGGGGCGAGGAGCTGGCACTTGAATCAGTTTTTTTATGAATGCGGAGCTTTCATAGTAAAATCAGGGGAAAATCCTTGGATTTTCCCCTGATTTTTGCACAGTATTCATCGCGCCGCAGGCCGTCAGAATTTAACGTGGTTTCCGCGCTCGCGCATTCGGTGCAGTTTCCACTCTGAATACATCCGGAATACAGTGGAGCCCAGAAGGATGCCTACTGCCATGATTCCGGCGATGGCAGCGGTGTTCATGCCCTTGAAGGCAAACATCTCCATATCTCCCCGAACGGCGTAATTCATGGTATAGTACACGCCAGCGCCGGGAATCAGGGGAAACGCGGAAACCACCAGATAGGAAATGGCAGGATACTTACGGATTCTTGCCATGATTTCGGAATACAGCGAAGCGAACAGCGAAGCCCAGAAATAGGCGAGGATCTCCCCACAGCCCAGTTTCAGGCTTAAACTGTACACCGCCCAGGACACAATGCCGCCGATGGCGCAAAGGATGCCTCCGGGGCCATGGATATTAAACAGAATGGAGAAGCCCACACAGGCGATGGAGGAGAACAGGCACTGGACAAGGACGGAATAATTCAGAGCCGGAGCAGAGACAGGCGCACCCCACAGCCACCCTGCCAAAGACCAGGCTGTGGCGGTTCCCAGGGCTAAGGCAGCGGCAATCAGCAATACCTGAACAATACGGTTAATGCCGGAGTTTGTATCGCCGAAAATAATGTCCCGCATGGCGTTGGTAAACAGCAGACCGGGTACCAGGATCATCAGTGCGCCGATGGTAACGGCGTCCGGATTTCTGACGATTCCCAATGCGCCGAAGGCATAGGCCAGCATCGCCATCAGGAAGGAAGAGGCAATGGTACGGAAAAACTGGTTGGTATCCCGGGCGTCCAGAAACTGTATGACCAGACCTACCAGCATGCCGCAGATTCCGGAGCAGATGCCGTCCACCCAGCTTCCGCCGAAAAACAGTCCGAATCCGCCGGCCCCGAGAAAATAACCCAGATAGATTACGCTCAGGGAATAGGCCCGCCGTTTGGATCGGGCAACTTCCAGCCATCGCTGAGCTTCTTTCGGCTCCGGCCTGCGGCTGCAGTAGGCTCGGCTCAGACCGCTGAATTTTTCAACACCATCCAGATCGTTGCCGTGGGAGCCGATACGGCGCATTCGGGTAATGGGTGTGCCGTCCTCCGTCATAACGGTGACGATCAGATAGTTGGGGATGGCGAATACCTCCGATGTTACGCCGTAGCTGCTCAAAACCCGGCTGATGCTTTCCTCCACCCGGAAGGTCTCCGCACCGCACATGGCAAGCTCGTAGCCCAGATCCGTGGCGAGATCAAGTAAAATATTGTAATCCATGGGAATCCCCCGCTGCTTAATTTTCGGATACAGTATACCATACACGGCGAAAAATACAAGAAAAAAATCACCGGGGGCCCCCGGTGATATGGCTGTTCGATTAACTGCGTACAAAGAGAATGCCTAAAGTGTCGGGGCCGCAGTGGCAGGACACGGTGCAGCCGGCGATGGTCTCATAGACTTTGTTAAATTGCCCGTAAGCTGCCACCGCTTCCATAACAGCATCGTGGCATTCGTCGGTGACAGTAGTGTGCGTGACGAAGAGGGTGCCGTAATCCAGATCCTGCCGCCCGTCCAGACGGTCCTTGACATAGTTCGCAAGACACTTGGAGTACCGTCCGCGGTATTTCTTCACCACCACCATCTTGCCGTCTTTCACTTCGATGCAGGGCTTCAGATTCAGAAGGTTTGCTCCCAGCGCCGCAGCGGAGGAACACCGCCCACCCTTCACCAGATAGTCCAGCTTGTCTACCAGGAAACTGGCTTCCACCCGGGAGGTAAAAGCGTCCAGCTCCTGCTTCAGCTCGTCCAGAGACGCGGCGGTTTTCGCCAATTCACAGGCTTTCAGGACAACCAGGCCCTGACCGGTGGACAGATTCCGGGAGTCGATGACCCGGATGTTGTCGAAATCCTCTGCGGCAAGGCAGGCATTGTGGTGGGTAGAGGAAAACTCAGAGCTGATGTTTACATGGATCACACCGTCGTAGTCACCGGCGTACTTCGCAAAAAAATCCTGATACTCGCCGACGCTGACGGCAGAGGTGGAGCAAAGTGCGCCGCCGGCTGCCACATGGGCAAAGACTTCGGCGGGGGTGATGGTGATGCCGTCTTTATATTCTATACCGGCTTTGATGACCGTCAGGGGAATGATGGAAATACCGTATGCGTCCAGAATTTCGGGAGAGAGGTCACAGGTGCTGTCGGATGTAATTTTGATGTTCATAGCAGTTCTCCTATACGTTTGTTGGATTGACGATAGGTTTGGTTCCTATCATAAAAAACAGTGTTCCGTGTTTTCCGGCGAAGGTATTCTGCACCCCAGTCCCACGGGGAGACGAGGACGGGCATCAGGCTTCGCCCGGTTTCCGCCGGAGAGCATTCTACCTTGGGCGAAATGACGGGGTATACTTCCCGATGGATCAGATGAGGGCTTCCAGCTTCCGCAGCTGCTGGGCCAGCATTTTGGGGGTCGCTCCACTGATGGCTTTACGCATTGGGACAGATGCCGGGGAATCAGAGCCTCGTATTTCCCGCCGATGAGTTCCGGCGTGGCTTCCACGGGGCAGTTGTCTTCGCTTTCCATACCGGGGCCTCCCAAAGCATCCAAAAGGGTAATACAGAACATATTAGTGCATACTTGCTTTTCGGGGAATGTATGGTAGAATAGTAGCACGGGATTCATAAAGTGTCAATGGCAGAGGGTATAAAATCACCGAGGTTTTAGCCTTTTATTGGTCAAACATGGAGGTTTTGTTCGGGAAGGCCGATGTGTCGGAGAACGGATGCCGACTGGCGCAGCTGACGTGCGGAAAGGGAGTTCTCAGGCTGATGACAGCGCCATGGAGGGAAATTGGGGGTTGACGTAGTGATGCTGACAGGTAATAATAAAGCTGCAGACAAAGCTATCGCCGCAAAGGCGGGGCGTCATTTCCGACGTGCTGCCCAGAGACAAGGCAGGGGCAGTGCGGGAGCCGCAGAGACAGGGATACCCGGGAGTCCATGGTGGGCGGCAGTGAGCAGTGTGTTCGTGGTAACCAATGCCCTGCCCATGCGCTCTTTCAGGGTAAAAGCCGCCCCTGTTTTTTCGGAGGCGGAGCCTGTTGAGAAAATCAAAATTGAGGAGGATAAAACAATGGAAACCGTAATCAAAGTCAATGGAATGATGTGCAATCACTGCAAGGCACGGGTGGAGAAGGTCTGCAAGGCTGTTCCCGGTACTGTGGATGCTGTGGTGGATCTGGAAGCAAAGACTGTCACTGTGACCGGAAGCGCCGATGTGTCCGCACTGAAGAAAGCCATTACCGATGCCGACTATGAGGTGGTGGAATAAACCGTGAGAGAGGATTTTTGGTTTGATTCCTGCGGCGCCGGGAAAATCCACGGCTGCCGCTGGTCGCCTGAGGGAGAGCCGAAGGCGGTTATGCAGATCATTCACGGTATCGCGGAGTTCATTGAGCGCTATGACGGCTTTGCCGAGTTTCTGACCCGGCGGGGCTTCGTGGTGGTCGCCGAGGATCATATGGGGCATGGGCAGTCTGTAGGCGACGGCGGGATTCAGGGCTATTTCCACGGAGGCTGGTTCAGTGCCGTAGCAGACAGCTACCATCTGCTGGAAATGACGAGGGCGGAATTTCCCAACCTGCCCTATGTCCTGTTCGGGCACTCCATGGGTTCTTTTATGGCAAGGACCATCCTGTGCAAATATCCGGATAGCGGCATCGATGCCGCCATCATCTGCGGTACCGGATGGCAGCCGGCCCTTGCCCTGCCTGCTGCTATCAAGGTGGTGGAGGGTGTGTGCAAAAAAGCAGGGGAGACCAACCCCAGTGAAAAGCTCCAGAATCTGGTGTTTGGCGGTTACAATAAAAAGGTAGAGCATCCGCGCACGGAATTTGACTGGCTGACCAGGGATGCTAAAATCGTCGACGCTTACATTGCCCATCCCATGTGCGGCTTTACCGCCAGCGCGGGATTGCTGCGTGATATGATGACGGGCATCTGCTATATCGAGCAGCCGAAGAATCTTGCCGCCATGCGCAAGGACCTGCCTGTATTCTTCATTGCCGGTGGGGATGATCCGGTGGGAAGCTACGGCAAAGGCGTTCGGAAGGCGGCAGACGCGTTCCGAAAGGCAGGGATGACAGATGTGTCCATACATATTTACCCGCTGTGCCGTCACGAAATTCTCAACGAAATCAACAGGGAAGAAATCTATGGGGACATCTTGCGGTGGATGGCAGCCCATGTGCAAAATACTGCGTCCACAGTGGAATGAGTCCGGATTATTGGACTGAACACGTGTTAGAATACAGCCAGAAACCAGGAAGAAAGGTTGATGGCTATGTTTCAGATGCGTTATGTAGGCGGACACGTTCAGGTGTATGACAGAAGCGGCAAATTCCTGTTCTCGGCGGATACCGAGCGGGAAGCCAGAGAGGAAATGGAAGAATATGCGGAATCTGCGGCTTGATATCTGCTATGACGGCACCCGCTATCGTGGCTGGCAGCGTCTGCCGGGAAGGGACGACACCATTCAGGGCAAGCTGGAAACCGTCCTTACCCGGATCCTGGGGGAGCCAATCCAAGTCATTGGCAGCGGACGAACCGATGCCGGGGTGCATGCGTTGAGGCAGGTTGCGAATTTCTACTGTGAAAGCGCCATGAGCACAGAGGAGATTTTGTCCCAGCTGCGGCGGTATCTTCCCGAGGATATCGGCATATATTCCTGCGGGGACGTGCCTACCCGGTTCCATGCCCGGCTGAACGCCCGTGCCAAAACCTACCGCTACCGCATCTGGAATTCGGAGGAGCCCTGTGTTTTTGAGCGGCGGTATGTGACGGTGATGCCGGAAGGGCTTGATCTGGATGCCATGAGAAAAGCAGCGGCGCTGCTCACGGGGGAGCATGATTTTTCCGCATTCTGCGGCAACTCAAAAATGAAAAAATCCACCATCCGCCGGATCGATTCCATTGACATTCAGTGTCAGGGAGAGGAAATTCAGATCCAGTTCACAGGCAATGGTTTCCTGTACAACATGGTGCGCATTCTTGTGGGAACATTGGTGGAAGTAGGCCGGGGAGAGAGGGAAGCAGACAGCCTCCCGGTGCTGTTCGGCGGCAAACGGTCGGAGGCAGGCTTCCTGGCTCAGGCACAGGGACTGTGCCTGATGGAGGTAGTGTATTGAACATTCAGATCTTCGGCAAAAGCAAGTGCTTCGACACCAAAAAGGCGGAGCGGTATTTCAAGGAACGGCGGATCAAATTCCAGGCTGTCGACTTAAAGGAGTACGGCATGTCCGGCAGGGAATTTGACAGTGTCCTCCGGGCGGTTGGGGGCATCGACAATCTCATCGACTGGGAGGGAAAGTCCCCGGAGATCACCCTCATGAAATACATGGACGACGCCCGGGCGAAGGAGGATAAGGTCTTTGATGATCCCACCCTGATGAAAACGCCCGTGGTGCGCAACGGTCGGCAGGCCACAGTGGGATACCGCCCGGATGTGTGGTCGACGTGGGAGTGATGCGCTGGCTGACGTAACATTTCGGAAACCTCCGAACAAATCCTCTGCGGTGAAGCAGCTCGGCTTTTTTCCTATCCGTTTGCCTGAGAAAAATTGTCTTTATCGGCTTCTGCTGATTGATTCAGAGCTTCCTTAAGGCGCGAATATACGCCCAAACTGACTACAAAAGCGGTTCTCTGGAATGGAGAGCCGCTTTTTTGACGTTTTCCGCATTTTTTCTCTTGCGGTTTCCACAAAAAAGTGGTATGCTAGGAGGACATAATGACCAAATTCTTTGCGAGCCTGAATTGTATTGTCTGGGGGGCGCCTGCTCTGGTGCTGATTTTGGGTGTGGGACTTTTCCTGAGCCTGCGCCTGAAGTTTGTCCAGCTGACACTGTTTCCCAGAGCTGTGGGAAAGTTTTTCGCTCTGCTTCGCCCGGGGCAAAAAAGTGGAAACGGAGTATCTCCGTTTCAGGCGCTGTGCACAGCGCTGGCGGCTACCGTGGGCACCGGAAATCTGGTGGGCGTTGCCGGAGCAATCTGTCTTGGCGGTCCCGGAGCCATTTTCTGGATGTGGGTCTGCGGCATCCTCGGCATGGTCACGAAGTACGCGGAGGTCATTTTGGCACTGCGCTACCGGATGAAAAACCGGTCGGGCTGGATCGGCGGGCCGATGTATGTCATCACCAGGGGGCTGGGGTCGAAATTCGCGCCTCTTGCTGCTGCCTACTGCGTGTTCGGTGTGATCGCGGCCTTTGGCGTTGGGAACGCGACCCAGATCAATGCGGTGATTTCCGGTATCAATGGCGTTCTGACCCAATTCGGCGGCGAGCAGACCAGGGGTGGGAATCTGGTCATGGGACTTATTCTTGCTGCGCTCATCGGCGCAATGCTCCTCGGGGGAGCGAAACGCATCGGTATGGTTGCGGAGCGGCTGGTGCCCTTTGTCTCTGCTGCTTACATTCTGCTTTGCGCCGGAGTGCTGATTGTCCGGTCCCGGGAAATCCCGGCGGCATTCGCGGCAATCGTTGCAGGCGCTTTTTCTCCCCGGGCGGTGACGGGCGGAGCGCTGGGTTCGGCCTTTCAGGCGCTGCGTGTCGGATGCAGCCGGGGGGTATTTACCAACGAGGCGGGAATGGGCACTGCGTCCATCGCCCATGCTTCGGCGGAGGTTTCCCATCCGGCGGAACAGGGGTTAATGGGCTTTATGGAGGTTTTCCTCGACACCATCCTCATCTGCACCCTGACGGCACTGGTGATTCTTGTCAGCGGTGTCCCCATTCCCTACGGCGAGGATGTGGGCGTGGAGCTGACGACCCAGGCATTTATCTCTGTCTACGGCGAATTCGCGTCTGTTTTCATCGCCATTGCCCTTGCTTGCTTTGCCTTTGCCACAGTACTTGGCTGGGGGCTGTACGGCGCGCGGTGCGCCGAATTTCTCTTTGGCGCCAGGGCCTGGAAATTCTTCGCGGCTGCGCAGACGGTTGCCGTTGTCATCGGGGCGTGTATGCAGACCGGCGCGGTCTGGTCGGCTGCGGAGACCGTCAACGGCCTGATGGTGATACCCAATCTTATCGCTTTGGCGATTCTCACCCCGGAGGTGGTTCGCCTTACCAAAGAATTCAGACAATCTCTGTAAACGCTTTTTGATGGACTGGACAAACGATCTGCTCAGACCGCAAAGGGGTGTTTATAGAATTGCCTTATAGAAAATCCGGCGGAAAACCGCCGGTGGAGGTAGTTATGCAGATTTCCATCAATGCAAACCGGTGTGAGCCTTCTCCCATGCGGAAATTCCATCCTTACGCTGTGGAGGCCGAGAAGCAAGGTAAAAAGATCTATCACCTGAATATCGGTCAGCCCGACCTGCCCACACCCACGGCTTATTATGACGCTGTGCGGAATTTTGACAATAAGACCCTGGCCTATGCCGAGTCTCCCGGAATGCCTGTCCTCATCGACGCGGTGCGGGGATATTATCATGAACTGGGCGTGGATTTGGATCCCAACGACGTGCTCATCACTACCGGCGGCAGCGAGGCGCTGCTGATGACTTGTCTGAGTATTCTCGATCCCTACACTGAGGTGATCATTCCCGAGCCATATTACCCCAACTACACCACTTTCGTCCATGCCGCCGGCGGTGTCATCCGCGCCTTGCCTACCAATCCCTGGGAGGGCTACCGCTATGCCAAGCGGGAGCGGATCGAGAGCCTGATTACCAAGAACACCCGCGCCATCCTGATTACCAACCCCGGCAATCCCACCGGCGTTGTGCTGGATCAGGAGGAAATGCGGATGATTGCGGACATCGCTAAGGAGCACGATCTGTTCCTCATCTGCGACGAGGTATACCGGGAATTCTGCTACGACGAAAAATTCGGTGTGCCCACCATGGCCCGCTTCCGGGATATCGACGAGAATCTTGTCATCATAGACTCTGCCTCCAAGCGTTTCTCCGCCTGCGGCGCCCGGGTGGGCTGCGTGGTGACCCGGAACAAGGAACTGCAGGCTGCGCTGCTGAAATTCTGCCAGTCCCGGCTATCTGTTGCCACCATTGACCAGATCGGCGCCGCGGCGCTGTACACTGTGGATCAGGACTTTTACCGCCGCAGCAAGGACGAATACCGCCGCCGCCGGGATACCGTGATTTCCAAGCTGCGCCAGATTCCCGGCGTGGTTGTGGAGGAGCCCATGGGTGCGTTCTACGTTATGGCGAGCCTGCCGGTAGACGATGCGGACAAGTTCCAGTACTGGCTGCTGGAGCACTTTGACCACCGGGGAGATACCGTCATGTTCGCCCCCGGCGCGCCCTTCTACGAGACGCCCGGTAAGGGCATCAATGAGGTGCGTATTGCCTATGTTCTAAAACAGGAGGATCTGGAACGGGCCATGGATGTGCTGGCCATCGGCATTTCCGAATATCAGCGCCGGGTTATGAAGATCACGCCTCATCCTGTTGACTAAGTTTTCTGAAATATAAATCTGCCGAACAAGCCGTAATACCGCTTGTTCGGCAGATTTTTTGAAGGAATCAGTCTCTTCCTTTTCTTGCGGTGAAGCCGCTCTTCGACTGCTTGTTCTCCCCGGAAACGGTATACTGTTACCAAATCTGGAAAGGGGAGAAGCAGATGCTCAGACGAATGGTGTTTGCCATTTTGACCTTTGGAATGCTGCTGGGAACAGCTGCACAGGCCCAGGCAGCGGAAACCGGCTCAATCCGGGTTGTGCTGGAGACGGGGACACAGACGGTCACCAGCGGATCGGTGACGCTGTACCACGCAGGTGTGCCGGCGCAGGGCGGATACCGGCTGGACGAGGTATTTGGCGGCGGACTGGTGCGGTGGGGAGATCTTCCCTCCGAGTCGCTTGCGCCCTGGCTTGCGGAGCATGTGGCCGCGGAGGGCGCATCGCTGCTGCTGGATGCGGACGGCAGCGCCGAGTTTCCTGATTTGGAGCCAGGGCTGTACCTTGTCAAACAGCATGAGGCAGTGGCAGGATATAGAACCATGGAACCTTTTGTTGTGGAGGTTCCCTACGAAGACATTTGGAAAATCACGGTTCTTCCGAAAATGGAGCCGATTACCGAAGAGCCGCCCCCTACAGGTCAAAGCGCTGCACCGGTCATAGCAGCCATGGTGATGTTTGTCTCCGGGCTGGGGCTGCTGGGGATGACGTTTGGATGCCGCAAAACCCGGAAAATGCTCTGACGGGCTTTATTCTAAAAAACACTTGGAGAGACTTTGCGGGGCTTTGTTATTATTTTCAGGGCACATTCTCTCGGAGGAAAAACCAGGGCGGTTCGGGTGCAAGAGAGGGGACTCGCTGCCGATTTGCCTACCGTATAGGTAAAAAGCATGTAGAAAAAATGTATATATCGTGGTATAATTGGCGTGTTCGATGAGAGCGAATATTTGAATTTACAGGTGCGATATGGGAATACAGATTAGAGAAGCGAAAAGCGAAGAAATGCAAAAGAATATCCGTACTGTTAAACAAATGACCAAGGGAATGGGATTTGACGAAAACATGGGAAAAGTCAATTGATCTCTTGTGAGAGTGATTTCTAATTTTGGCTATCAATTTATGCCAAAGGAAAAAGGTGCAAAATATAAAAAAATAAGATTGGGTAATGTCAAAGCAGTTGTTTCAGAATATGGACAGACAAATAGTAAGAATATAATTATGTATATACATGGTGGTGGTTTTGTTTCAGGAAGTGCTTCATCATCAAAAGGATATAGTTCCATGCTTGCAAAGTATTCTGGCTATAAAGTAATTGCTGTCGATTATTCATTAGCACCAGAACATAGTTTTCCCAAAGGTTTTGATGATTGTTACAATGCCTTTTGTGAAATAGCAAAGCTATATCCTAATGCAAAAATAACATTAGTGAGAGTGCAGGTGCTAATCTTTGTCTTGCACTTGCTTTGAAAACAAAGGAGACGAAAAAAGTTGCTTGCGTTTTAGTGCATAGCCCTATTATTGATTTTACTGGTGACATAGACAGGTCGGAACATGAAATTAATGATTTTACTGTAAAAGAAGGCTGTCTGAAACCGTTAAATGAAATATATGTTGGAGATAATAAGCCAGATAATCCTTATATTTCACCACTATTTGGTGATTTTAGTGATTTTCCACCAACCTTTATTACTTGTGATTATAATGAAACATTATATGCCGATGCAAAAGCGTTGTATGAAAAATGTGAGCAGATAGGTGTTGATGTGGAGTTGGTAGAGGTGAAAGATACATTTCATGTATTTGCCACTATTGGTACTGGGACACCAGAAACTAAGCAAATTTTAGAAGAAAATATACTGTTTATGAATAAATACATATAGTACATTTTAATTTAGTAAAGCACTTGAAACTTTCAGGTTGTCGGATTGTAAAGGCAGAGCCTTACGCAAGGTGCAGGAGAAAGACTTCGCTCGGGTTAAGGGCGAAGCGCCTTAGCAGGTCAAGGGTGCAACCATTGCCCAGTTAGTGGCGTTTCGCCACTAAGTACTGGGTATTACTTGTAGCAGAGCTTCACAAGTTTTGGCAACTTCGTTGCAATTCCCTTCGGGATAATAATTAGTGCCTGCTGAACAAGTAAAAAAAGGGTCGTGTCACTTTCCTTTCAATTTCCTTTGCTGCCGCTTTTGAGAACTTGCAACTTTTTCTCCAAAAACTGCTGGAGGGATTTATTACCCGGAGAGAGGTAATTTGCACGCTCGTTGTGGATTTCCATGCGGGTTTGCCTGCTGACATGAAGCGTTTCCTCGATTTCGAGGGCTTAATGGGTACTTCTACGCCTGAAATGGGGGGCGAAGTTTGAGTTACCTATGAACTGGCACAAAATGAGCAATAAAAAACGAGTGTCCTTACAGGATTTCAAGCCCTATAAGAACACTCGTTATGGTGCGAGAGAGGGGACTCGAACCCCCACGGCGTAACCACACGCACCTCAAACGTGCTTGTCTACCATTCCAACACTCTCGCAAACTTGCCTGAACATTATAACCTTGATGGCGGGATTTGTCAATAGTTTTTCTGTAAAACCCTTGCAAGTTTACCGCCGCTCTGCTACACTATAGAAAAAACGGAGGGTTTTGCGGTATGGTGCGTTTTTTTGTGGACAGAGAAGAGTTATGCTCCGAAGTGGTGACGCTCACCGGGGAGAATGCCCAGCACGCGAAGGTGCTGCGGCTGAAAGACGGGGAGGCAGTTCTGGTCTGCGATGGACAGGGAACGGAATGCCTGTGTGAAGTGGCGGATGCCGGGCAGATGAGGCTTTCTGTCAGGGAGCGGCGGGAATCTCAGTCCGAGGCGGCAGTGCGGGTCAGCGTGTACATGGCTTTCCCCAAGGCGGACAAGCTGGAGCATGTGATCCAGAAGGCTACGGAGCTGGGCGCTTATGAAATTGTGGCATTCCCCTCGGCCCGCTGTGTTTCCAGACCCGACGAAAAGAGCTTAATAAAGAAGCTGGAGCGTTGGCAGAAAATCGCCGCGTCTGCTGCGGAGCAGTCCGGACGCGGACGGCTTCCCAGGGTATGTGTTTTGAACAGCTACCCGGAGGCGCTGGAACGGGCGGCAGGGGCGGATAAGGCACTGCTGTTCTATGAAAACGAGCAGGCAGTGACCCTGAAAATGGCGCTCAGCGGCGGCGGATACCAGACAGTCAGCCTGCTCACAGGCCCGGAGGGCGGACTGGAAGAAAAGGAAGTCCGGCAGGCGAGGGAAGTGGGGCTGCAGGTCTGCACGCTTGGGCGACGGATCCTTCGCTGTGAAACGGCACCGCTGTGTGCTCTGTCCGCGGTGATGTATGATGCCGGGGAATTCTGATGCTGCCCAGCGCGGCGGAAAAAGTCAAAAGCTACTGCTGTTTCCAGGATACCAAATCAGGTGCCGGAGAACGGACATAACCGCTCTCCGGCATATTTTGTCAGAGCACACTGTCAGTTCCCGACTGCGCGGGTTCAGGCCGGCTTGCGGATGATAACATCACCGCTCATGGCGTTGACACGGATCCGGCAGTGGCCATCGCCGCAGACGTGATTTCCGTTTTTGATGGTTGTGGGGAAGTCGGAGGAGAAATCACTGCTCATAGCGTCCATATCCACGGTGAAGCCAGCATCCTCCGGCAGGGTAATGTCCAGATCTCCGGACATGGAATCCATGCTTATGCGGCTGGGAACGTTGCTCAGCACGCCGACAAAGCTGGCGGAAGCGGCGTCGCAGTCCAGCTCGTTCAGAGATCCGGTAAATTCCACGTCCCCGGATGCGGTGTCTACATCCAGACTGTCTACGGTGCAGTTTTCAAAATCGCTGATGCCGCTGGCGTTGTCGATTTCCACTTTCCGGATGGTCAGATCGCGAACCTCCAGCCTGGCAGAAGCGGCATCCACTTCCAGGGAATCACACGTCCAGCCCCGGGGAACAGTAATGACAAGATCCTTGTTCAGGCTTCCGTTGATGTTCACACCAAAACCAAAGGAAACGGTATCCCGGCAGAATTGGATGGTGAGCTTGTCGCCGGACTGTTTCCAGACCATTGCGTATTTGTCATTGGAAACGGTGGATTCAGAAAAGGTAATATCTTGCACATCACCCGGCGCGATGGTGATGGAACCGGCTACCCAGTCGATGCTGATATCCCGGATTTCTTTGGCGGAGACGCAGGCTTCCTCACCGGTACCGGTGCCTATTTTTACTTCATCAGTCACGATTGTACGGCGGAAAGAGGAGAAAAGGTTGAAAGACAGCCCAGCTATGAGAATACAGACCAGCACCAGAATCACAATGCTCCAAACAACGATGCGCACAACAGCATTTTTGTTCATGTCATTCACCCTCCTTGAGGTCCATAATAGCGCTTACAAGTCCGCGCACAGCGGCGATAATGGGGAACATCACCCAGGTAATATACCAGGCTCCGGTGAGAAAGCTGACGATAAAGTAAGCGGCCAGGCCGATGGCCCAGATCAGGCTGCCAATGCTCTTGCGCAGCTCTGTTTTGGAGTCGGTTTTCTCTTCACTGACAGCTTCTGCCTTGGAAGCGCTCTTTTTCGCTCCAAGAATCATCAGAACGGTAGCTACCGCCACGATGGCAAGGGTTCCGCATAGCCCAAAGGTTTCCAGACCAGGGAACCCTGACAGAATAAACAGCGGAACAGGGCAGAGAATGTACAGACCCACAGCAACGGCCCGGAGTGTTTTCTTCATTGGCGTATCCACCTTTTCCGGCTGGCCTTCCACGACGTGGGCGCTGAGGGCGGTATGGGGCGCACTGCCCAGAATTTCATTGATGTCGCCGATGCCCATGATGGCAAGGCGGTAGGCAGCCTCCGGACTTTTGCCCTCGGCGATCAGATCATCGTAGCGGTCAAGGGTATTCTGCAGGATCTCCTGCTTGGTATCCTCGCAGTCCTGGGCCCCTGCGAACAGAAGCTGCACATATTGGATCAGTTGCTCTCTCATATTCTTTCCTCCACTTCCAAGAGTTTATCCATGATTTCTTTGGTTTCCTGCCATTCTCCCAGCAGGCGGTGGCAGGTTTCCCGCCCTGCAGATGTGATGGTATAGTAGCGCCGCCGGGCGCCTGCACCGCTGTCGCCCCAGTAGGAGGCGATATAGCCCAGCTCCTCCAATCGCTTGAAAGCCGTGTAAAGGGTTGCTTCCTTTAATTCAAACCGATTGGCAGAGAGGGTGGAAATGACTTTGTTGATCTCATACCCATAGCTGTCGCCCCGAAGCAGCCGCGCCAGAATGATGGCATCGGTATGTCCTCGGATCAGATCGCCGGCAATGGACATATGCATCCCTCCTTCGTGGTAGTATAGTAACATAGAGTACCTCATCTGTCAAGGTAATTCACGAAAAAAATTTGCGCCTTGGCGCAAATTTTTCAGTGGGCAATATTTGAGGGAAGGAACAGCCGCCTACTCTTGATGCCGGGTTCATTTGTGGTACTTGGTTCCGGCCTGAATGGTTTCTGCCCGGTAGAGCTGCTCCAGCACCATAATCCGTGCCAGGTGGTGGGGGAAGGTCATGGGACCCATGGAGAGACGGAAATCTGCCCTTTGCTTGACCCGGGGGGATATGCCGAAGGAGGAACCGATGAGAAAACAGGCGCTGGACTTGCCCATGTTTTTCACATCCCGGAGCTTGTCCGCAAAGTCTTCACTGGATAGCTCCTTACCTTCGGGGGTAAATACACAGAACCAGGCGCCTTTCGGGATTTTGGAAAGGATCTGCTCCGCTTCCTTTTCAAGACCCGCGGAAATCTCGGCAGGGGAGGGGTTCTCAGGGAGACGGGTTTCCGGCAGTTCCAGAAGAGTAAAATGGCAATACCCGCCAAGGCGTTTTTTGTACTCCTCGGCGGCGGAAATGTAGAATTTTTCCTTGAGTTTTCCCATGGTAATCAAGGTGATGTCGAACATGGCGCTGCTCCCAATCCGCAGGGACGGACCCTGCATGTTTTTTGTATAGTCTACCATTCCCCGGGAAAAAATGCAATATCCTTGCGCTTTCCGGCGGAAAGCCAATCGGGGAGGTGAAACCATGAAGAAACAGAAGGAGAAAATCGTCACCGATCCCTTCGGCAGCTACACGGGGCTGGTGAAGCACCCGGAGGAAAAGCCGGTGCAGGACGCGGACGATTTGTAGGCAGAGGATACAAAGCACCGGCAGGATTTTTCCTGCCGGTGCTGATCTGTTTGCGTTTTCTGGCAAAAACCCCGATTTCTTTGCCGAAATGTGGGATTATCCTACGGGAATATAGTCGAACACCTCAATGGTGGGATTCCCGTCCGCATCCAGTTCCCAGCCCTTGTGGAACATCAGGGATTCCACCTGACTGATGTCCAGGATGGCATCATATATATCGAACTCCGTATAGTAGATCAAGTGCTCATCACTCTCAGAGCCCCTCTCAAAGCCCATAGAACCGCCACCGCACCAATGCTCACTGCCATCCTTCATACGGACGCCCCTAAGTGCATGAGGAAACTCCTCCATTTCGGCCCAGCCCTCCCAGTAATCTTTCAACTGATAACGGGCACGGATGGTCTTCTGGCCAATCTCCGCATCCAACAGGATCACGTCGCTGTCGCCAAGTTCGGCATTGGGTGTGACAGTGACGCTGTCGCTGGTGCCGCTCAGTGTCCACTTTAGTTCCCAGTTACCCTCTACCTGGGGTTCCGGATCGCCGGCCCTCTTGTCAGACTGAAAATCGATGCTGTGGAAGGAAAATACGATTTCCTTGCCCATATATCGGCCATCCGTTTTTTCAAAGACGATGTTGTAGATGTATTCCAGGCTTCCGTCATCGGCCACATAATCCAGGATCAGACAGCCGTCTTCATCAGATTGAACAGGTTGTCCATTGGATGCATAGACCAACTCGCCCTCTTCGTTCCGGGTGGTGCCCTCAAAGAACCAGCCAGACTGACTTCCACCGAAACGGTCGTCTCCGTCAATGGTGACCGTAGGCCAGGTAGCGGGTAATTTATCCTCCGGCAGATCAAAGCCTTCGACCCGGAAGAAGATCTCTGCATGATAATTGTCCACAATGCTCTGGACGGCGGTGATGGTAATCCCCTGATCGGTGACAGACAGCACCTCATTGGGATTCTCTGCACCCTTGGTTTCCTCCAGCATCACGGACAGGCCGCTCTTTTCTGCCTGCTCTTTAATATCCTGCGAGGGGTTATAACGGGTTTGGGCACTTCTTGACCAGCGGGTGAACACCGCCGCGCCGGTAAGAGCGCCTACCACCAGCGTCGCCGCCAGCGTAACCAGCAGCAGCTTCTTCCCGCTGCGCTTTTCGGGTGCGGTCTCGGCGGAGAGCAGAAACTCTACCATCCGCTCCTTATCTTCTCCGGAAAAATGAATGGCGTCCATGGACTGCCGCAGTTCCGCTTTTACATTGTGCTTCATACAACCTGTCTCCTTTCCGCTTCCAGCAGCTCCCGCAGCTTTCGCCGTCCCCGGGAGAGATACTGGGTGACATTGGCTTCCGATTTGCCCATAACGTCCCCGATTTCCTTGGCGGAATAGTCCTCGTAGTAGTATAAATACAGGGAAATCCGGTACTGTTCCGGCAGTTTTCTAAGCGCGTCCAGAACCTCCGTATCCGGCACCTGGGGCGCGGCCACGGCCTCCGCCTCGTCCAGCGCTACCGTGCGTCGGAAAAACGCGCTTTTTAAGTGATCCTTACAGGCGTTGATGGTGGTTCGGATGATCCACGCTTTTTCGTGTTCGATGCTGTCAAATGTACAGTTGCTGGTGAGATATTTCAGAAAGACAGTCTGGCAGATGTCTTCCGCGTCACAGGTCTGCTTCAGGTAGCTGTAGCTGATCCTGAGAATCGTGTCTGCGTAAAGGTCTACCAAGCGTCTGGCATGAAATTCGTCCATCAATGCTGTCACCGTCCTTTTTATCTTTTGGGGCCCTCTGACAATAATACGATTCGGCGCTGGAAAACCTGACACCATTGTAACACAAAAATGCAGAATGCCAAGAAAGAAGGCATTCCGCATTTTTTGTCATTGCTGCTGATATTTGCGCTTTGTCGCCATCCCGCCCCGGATGTGGCGTTCCCGTTTGTTGACCTCCAGAATTTCACGCACCTGTAAATACAGGGCATAGTTGTACTGCTTCAGCCTTTGCGTCAGGTCTTTATGTACCGTGGATTTGGAAATGCCGAAGTGACGGGCGGCGGCCCGGACGGTGGCACCGGTTTCGATCATGTACACAGCCGCTTCACAGGCTCGCTTCTCAATGGTGTCTGTCATATGCTCCCCTCCGATGCTGTGTGCTACGCATCATGCTTATGCGCCCGGAAGAGGGAATATGCCTCCTTGACAGAATTTGACGAAAGAGATAGAATGAGAAAAATACATCAATACAGGAGAAAACGCCATGATTTATTTCAACAACGACTATTCTGAGGGCTGCCACGAAAGGCTGCTGGAAGTGCTGAGCAGTACCAACCTGGAACAGACCCCCGGCTACGGCGAGGATCCCTACTGCGCAAAAGCGGCGGCAAAGATCCGTGCGCTGTGCGGCAGGGAGGATGCTGCCGTACATTTTCTCGTAGGCGGCACGCAGGCCAACCTGACGGTGATCGACGCTGCTCTGCGTCCCCATCAGGGCGCACTGTGCGCCGTCACCGGGCACATCAACGCCCACGAAACCGGCGCGGTGGAGGCTACGGGACACAAAGTGCTCACCGTCCCCTCCGATGACGGCAAAATCACCGCCGCTCAGGTGGCCCGGGTGGTAAACGCCCACCGGGCGGACGCCAGCTTTGAACACACGGTGCAGCCCAAGCTGGTGTACATCTCCAACCCCTCCGAACTGGGCACGCTGTATACGCTGAGCGAGCTGGAAGCAATCTCGGAAACCTGCCATTCACTGGGGCTTTACCTGTTTCTGGATGGTGCGCGGCTGGGCTACGGTCTCGCGGCAAAGGGAAACGACGTGACGCTGCCGGATATTGCCCGGGTGTGCGACGTATTCTATATCGGCGGCACCAAGGTGGGCGCGCTGTTCGGAGAAGCAGTGGTGATAACAAATCCGGTACTGGCAGAGGATTTTCGTTACCTCATCAAGCAGCATGGCGGTATGCTGGCAAAAGGACGGCTGCTGGGGGTACAGTTTGATGCGCTGATGACGGAGAATCTGTATTTTGACATCGCTTCCCGCGCTGACGCACTGGCAGACCGGATTCGCCGGACCATTGACGATCTGGGATATGCCTATCTGGTTCCCGGCGTTACCAATCAGATTTTCCCCATCTTCCCGGATGCAGTTCTGAAAGAGCTGGAAAAGACATACGTTTTCAATGAGATGGACCGGGTGGACGAACATCACCGGGCGGTTCGCATCTGCACCAGCTGGGCGACGAAGGAAGAAGCTGTAGAGCAGC
Source organism: Faecousia sp. (assembly GCA_051867075.1). Lineage (GTDB taxonomy): Bacteria > Bacillota > Clostridia > Oscillospirales > Oscillospiraceae > Faecousia. The sequence continues at coordinate 20,965 of JBJDYG010000125.1, forward strand.
TGTGCCGTGACCTTCGCCGTCTGAATATTGTGTAGTGTTCACAACTCGTTCACTGGACTTTTGTATAGTATTACGGTATACTAAGGACAAAGGGGGTATTCGGAATGCAAATAGATAAAAAGCTGCTGCATAAACTCTTTCTTCTTGTGGCAGGATGTATGGTATTCGCATGGATTCTGCTGGATACGTCCCGGGCGGGAACTGCGGTAAGGGTGGTTTGGAATCTGATTTCGCCCTTTGTTGTGGGCGCTGCCATTGCCTTTGTGTTCAATGTACCTATGCGGGCCATTGAGCGGCAGTTGGACGGCATCCGCAGGCAGGGCCTGCGTCGGGGGCTGGCCATTGTGCTGACCATTGCGGCGCTGGTGCTGGTGATTATGTTTGTGGTGGAAATGCTGGCCCCCCAGATTCAGGTAACGGTGGCTTCTCTGACGGAGCGGATTCCTGCTTTCATTGAACGGACAGCAGAAAAACTGGTAAAGCTGATGGACGAGAATCCGGATATGAAGGCGTGGATCCTGGAAATCACCAATCTGGAAAGTCTGGAATGGACGAAGATCCTGAAAGATACCGTGGGCTTCCTCGGAAACCAGATGTCCACGGTGATGGGCGGAGCGGTAAATGTCATCGGCAGCGTGACCAGCGGCATCGTCAATACGGTTATCAGCATCGCCTTCGCGACTTACTGTCTGGCCCGGAAAGAGATTCTGGCCCGACAGGGGCGCAGGATTCTCTATTCCGTTCTCCCGGAAAAGACCACCGATGAAATTATCCGGATTATGCGGCTTACCAACACCACATTTTCCAATTTTATTTCCGGCCAGTGTCTGGAAGCCTGTATTTTGGGCTGCCTGTTTGCCGTTGCAATGGCGATTTTCAAAATGCCCTATATTCCTCTGGTCAGCGTCATCATCGCGGTGACGGCGCTGGTTCCCGTGGTGGGCGCGTTCGTGGGCTGTGTGCTGGGCGCTTTCTTTATTCTGGTGGACAACCCTCTGCAGGCGCTGACCTTCGTTGCCATGTTTCTGATTTTGCAGCAGCTGGAAAACAACCTGATATATCCCAGAGTTGTGGGGACCTCCATCGGCCTGCCCGGCATGTGGGTGCTGGTAGCTGTCACTGTGGGCGGTGATCTGATGGGAGTAGGCGGTATGCTGCTGATGATTCCGGTGGCTTCGGTGCTGTATTCTCTGGCGAGGGAATTTACAGAAAAGCGCCTTGCCCAACGGAATATCCCGGAGGAAAAGCTGCAGGATCATCCTCCGGAAATTAAATCCCAGTTCCGGCAAAACAGGGAACGCAAGGAAAGACGCCGCCTGCAAAAGATGAAAGAAAAGTTCCAGAAAATGCAGAAAGAAAAGAAAGAACCGTGAAACAGCGTTTCACGGTTTTTCCTTTTTGTCCAGATTCTGTTTCCTGCAGGTGATGAAATAATAGGGCACCTCAAACATCAGCATTACACTCCAGCCGACGGCGCTGGCAAAGGCAATGCCGGTAATGCCGACCCGGGGCGCAAGAAGGATGGTGAATACGGCACGGACGGAAATTTGTGCAAAGGTGCCGACCATGGTAGTGTACATTTTTCCCATGCCCCGGAAGAAGCCCTGAACGCCGTTGGTCATGGCAGGAAGGAGATAAAACAGAGCCATCCACCCGAGATACTGACTGCCAAAGCGGATGACCTCGGCGGATTCTCCGCCAGTGATGAACATGCTGACGATTGGCGTGCGCAGCAAAGCGGTAATGGTGCCGATCAGAAGCCAATAGCCGCACTCCATCCGGATACCGGCACGAAAGCCGGGGCGGATTCGTTCCTTTTTCCCTGCGCCCCGGTTCTGGGCGATGTAGGTGGAAATCGCGGAGGAAATGCCCTGCTCGGGGATGCAGGCAAAGTCGTCCATCCGGGTCACGGCATTGAATGCAGCGATCACGTTGACGCCCAGTGCGTTGACCTGACCTTGGATTACCAGCTTGCCGATGGGCTGGATAGCCTGCTGGAAGGCGGTGGGCCCGCCGTAGCGAAGAACCTGACGCAGAAGCGCACCGTCAATTCGCCATTGCCCCCTTTTGGGGGTAAGCTGTGGAACCTTTTTGACCATGTAAGCAGTGGCAAGGAGCGCGGAAACGGCCTCTGCAACCACGGTGGTGGCTGCGCTGCAAAGGACGCCGAAGCCCAGAAGTCCCAGAAAAATCAAGTCCAAAACCGCATTGAGCACGGCGGAAAAGGCCAGAAACAGGAAAGGCGTTTTGGAGTCGCCAACGCTTTTCAGCCCGGCGGCCAGTGCGTTGTACACAAAGGTAAAGGGGGTGCCGAGGAAGGTGATACGAAGATACACACAGGTGATCTGCCGGATTTCCCCGGGTACTGCCATGGCCTGCAGAATCCAGGGCGCGGTGAGAATACCCAGAATGGACACGACGCAGCAAACAATACTGCCGAACAGCAGCGTGGTACTGAGCGCTTTTCCCAGCCGGGGATAATCCCTTGCGCCGAAGGCTTCGCTCATCAGCACACCCGCACCGATGCACAGCCCGGTAATGGACAGGATCACCAGATTCATCACAGGCCCGGCAATGCCTTCCGCTGCCAGTGCCTGTGCGCCGATGAAGCGCCCGGCAATGATGGAATCCACAGCGTTGTAGGAAAGCTGCACCCAGTTTCCCAGCAGCAGCGGCAGCGCATAGCGCCAGAGGTGGGTAAAAGGGGAGCCGGTGGTCATATCCCGCATAATTGCGATTCACTTCCCAAACAACAAATTCCTAAGAATTATACCATAGATTGCCGAAATAGACAACCCCGCCGCCCGGTTTTCCGGACAGCAGGGTTGATGTTTGTTTCAAATGTTTCATCCGGCAGAATGGAATATTTGAATCAAAAAATAGCATTAAGAAACGCTGAATAAACTGCCTGCGGCTGAGTGGTGGATCTTTTGCCGCATCCGAGTAGTGTTCAAAACGAGAAATACATCCAGTATTCCCCCGTTTTTAACACTTTCATCTGTGACAAAATCTCCCGCCATCAGCGCTTGCCGATTCAATCAGAGTTTCCTTAAACCTGTGTAAACTCGTAATTTTCAAATTTCAGCCGGTCGCCCACGTCGATGCCGAAGGGCAGCAGGGCGATGGCAACCTCAGAGACGACTCCTGTGGTGTCGTATTTCACATAGGCGTAGTCTCCGCGAATATCGATGACGGTGTAGAGCATCGGTTATTCCTCCTTGGGGTGCAGATGGCGTACCAGTACAGATCCTGCAGTAGTCCCGGATGACCAGCCGGGGTGTCTGCAGGTACCTGGGATCCTCCTTACCGGATAAAGTTGGTAGCGTTTTTGGGTTCCAGTTCCGGCAGACCGTAGGTCTGCTTTCCAAGATCAATGGACTTCATCAGGAAGGCCATGTTTCTGGCGAGATTGCGCACGGTAGCAATGCCTTCCGCGTCCTGGAGGGCTTCGCCGGGAGCGGCGCCGTGGAGACTGTTCCAGTAGTGGCTGGAGGCGATGGGCATGCCGGAAATGGTGAAATATTTATTCAACTCGTCAAAGGTTGCAGAGCAGCCGCCCCGGCGTGCCACTACGACAGAGGCCCCCACCTTCATTCGCTTGTCAAAGCCGGTGCTGTAAAACAGGCGGTCCAGAAACGCGATCAGCGTGGCGTTGGCGGAAGCAAAATAGACAGGACTGGCGACGACCATGCCGTCGGCCTCCCGGAATTTCTCCGCAGTTTCATTGACAAGATCATCAAACACGCACTTCCCGGTTTTGCGGCAGCTCTGACAGGCAATGCAGCCCCGAATGGGCTGATTGCCGACATGGATGGTTTCAGTTTCCACGCCTTGGGAGGCGAATACCTCTGCCATCTGCCTCAGGGCAGAGCCGGTGTTGCCGTTGGCTTTCGGACTTCCGTTTATCAGCAGTACGTCCATAGAATTCCTCCGTATCGTCAGTTGGAAAACCCGCCCCCGAAACCGGGGGCGGGCAGTTTACTTGCTTCGATCGGATGGCAAGGATTAGTCCTTGTACATCTCGACCAGCTTGTTGAGGTGTTCCCAACGCTCCTTGGCAGCGGCCTCGTTCCGTGCGAACAGGTCGGTAGCGCGCTCGGGGAACTCGCGGGTCAGACGGCTGTAACGAGCCTCGTTCATCAGGAACTCCTGATAGCCGTCCTTGGGAGCCTTGCTGTCCAGCTGGAACTTGCCGGTCTCCTTGGAAGGATCGAAGCGGAACAGGTTCCAGTAGCCGCACTCGACAGCCTTCTTCATCTCAGCCTGGCAGTTGGTCATGCCGCCCTTGATGGAGTGCATCTCACAGGGAGCGTAGCCGATGATCAGGGAAGGACCGTGGTAAGCCTCGGCCTCGGTGATAGCCTTGATGGTCTGAGCGGGATTGGCGCCCATGGCGACCTGAGCAACGTAGACATAGCCGTAGCTCATGGCAATCTCAGACAGGGACTTCTTCTTGGTTTCCTTACCGGCAGCTGCGAACTGAGCAACCTGACCGATGTTGGAAGCCTTGGAGGCCTGTCCGCCGGTGTTGGAGTAAACCTCGGTGTCGAAGACAAAGACATTGACGTCCTTGTTGGAGGCCAGCACATGGTCAACACCGCCGAAGCCAATGTCGTATGCCCAGCCGTCGCCGCCGAAGATCCACACGGACTTCTTGGACAGGTATTCCTTCTTGGACAGAATGTCCTTAACGGTATCGCAGCAGACCTTGGCTTCCAGATTCTCGATCAGAGCCTTGGTAGCGGCCTTGTTGGCCTCGCCGTCATCGTAGGTGTCCAGCCAAGCCTGGCAGACAGCCTTGCGCTCGTCGCAGGTGGTGGATTCCATGACGGAGCGAACCTTGTTGGCCAGAGACTCGCGGATGACAGCCTGAGCGGTGTACATGCCGAGACCGTGCTCAGCGTTGTCCTCGAACAGGGAGTTGGCCCAAGCGGGACCACGGCCTTCTGCGTTCACGGTGTAGGGAGAGGTAGCGGCAGGACCGCCCCAGATGGAGGAGCAGCCGGTGGCGTTGGAGATGTACATCCGGTCACCGAACAGCTGGGTCACCAGACGGGCATAGCTGGTCTCGGCGCAGCCGGCGCAGGAGCCGGAGAACTCCAGCAGAGGCTTCTTAAACTGAGAGCCCTTGACGGTGTTGTCCTGCATATCCTTCTTCTCGCTGACCTTGGAAACCATGTAATTGAAGACTTCCTGCTCAGGCAGCTCGCCTTCCTGAGGAACCATGGAAATGGCCTTGGTGGGGCAGACGCCAACACAGACGCCGCAGCCCATGCAGTCCAGAGGAGACACAGCCATGACGTACTTGTAAACGCCCTTGCCCTTGCCGGCCTTGACGTCCACCAGACGGGCATTTGCAGGAGCGGCAGCAGCCTCTTCAGCGGTCAGCGCGTAGGGACGGATGGTGGCATGGGGGCAGACATAAGCACAGTTGTTGCACTGGATGCACTTGGTCTCGTCCCAGTGAGGAACGGTAACGGCAACGCCGCGCTTCTCGTAAGCGGAAGCGCCCAGGGGGAACTGGCCGTCGGGCAGATCGGCGAAGGCGGAGACGGGCAGGCTGTAGCCGTCCATCTTGCCGATGGGGTTCAGGATGGTCTTGACAACCTTGACGGTGTCAGCGGGGCCTTCCAGAACGGTCTCGGGCTTGTGATCCTCGGCGGCAGCCCAGGCAGCGGGAACGTCGATCTTGGTGTAAGCGGTAGCGCCGGCATCAATGGCGTTCCAGTTCTTCTCAACCACATCGCGGCCCTTCTTCAGGTAGGAGTGCTCAGCAGCGTCCTTCATGTACTTGATGGCATCCTCACCGGGCATGACCTTCGCCAGGGAGAAGAAAGCGGACTGCAGGATGGTGTTGGTACGCTTGCCCATGCCCACCTTGATAGCCAGATCAATGGCGTTGATGGTGTAGAGCTGAATGTTGTTGTTGGCGATATAGCGCTTGGAAGCGGCATCCAGATGATGCTCCAGCTCCTCCATGTTCCACTGACAGTTGATCAGGAACACGCCGCCGGGCTTAACGTCCTGAACGATCTTGAAGCCCTTGGTGATGTAGGAGGGGTTGTGACAGGCCACGAAGTCAGCCTTGTTGATGTAGTAGGGAGACTTGATGGGCTTGTCGCCGAAGCGCAGGTGGGAAACGGTGACGCCGCCGGTCTTCTTGGAGTCGTACTGGAAGTAAGCCTGTACGTACTTGTCGGTGTGGTCGCCGATGATCTTGATGGAGTTCTTGTTGGCGCCAACGGTACCGTCGCCGCCCAGACCCCAGAACTTGCACTCGATGGTGCCTTCCGCAGCGGTGTTGGGGGAGACCTTCTCGTCCAGAGACAGGTGGGTCACATCGTCCACAATACCGATGGTGAACTCGTTCTTGGGAGCGTCCTTAGCCAGCTCTTCGTAGACGGCAAAGACGGAAGCGGGATGGGTATCCTTGGAACCCAGACCGTAACGGCCGCCGATAACGGTGACATCGTTCTTGCCGGCCTTGGCCAGAGCCATGACAACATCCTGATACAGAGGCTCGCCCTGGGAGCCGGGCTCCTTGGTGCGGTCCAGAA
>JBJDYG010000126.1:0-5128 GCA_051867075.1 Faecousia sp.
GAAGCACCCTTAATCCCTTAGTTCTTACTAAGGGCGCACTTCTATACGGGGTAATCCCCGTATGTGCGCTCTGTGAGACCGAACACCCCGGACACCTGAATGTCAGGGGTGTTTTGCGTCACTGCGTTCCGAACAAGGGGCTGCACCCCTTGCGCCGCTATGCGGCTATCCTTGCAGACCGACAGTAAATGCTGGCAGTCATTTTTTATCCAAATTTTTTAGGAGGTCATTCTCATTGTCAAAACAGAAATCTCTATCCCAACTGGAAGCCGAGCGGGCAGCCTGTGAACGGCAGCTTTCCCAGCTTCAACACAAGGCACAACAGTATGAAAACCGTATTGCCTACTGCGAGAAAGGCGAACGGCGAAAGCGCACTCACCGGCTCATCACCCGTGGAGCCGCTGTGGAGAGTGTCGCTCCCACGGTGAAAGCTCTGACGGAAGTGGAGTTCTACGCTTTTGCAGAATCCGTCTTTGCTCTGCCGGAGGTTCAGGCTTTGCTTGCGGAAACCGTTCGTTCTCACAACCAAGGGAGGGCTTGACCATCGCACTGTTTCATTTTCATGTCACCCAAATCAAACGCAGCGCCGGACAGTCCGCCGTTGCCGCAGCCGCCTACCGTTCCGGCGAAAAGCTCCACAGCGACTACTACGGCGAGGACAGCGATTATACCCGCAAGGGCGGTGTGATCTGTTCGGAAATTCTGCTGCCCGCCCACGCTCCCCCGGAATACGCAGACCGGGAAACCCTTTGGAACGCCGTGGAGAAAGTGGAACGCGGAAAGAAAGCCCAGCTTGCATACAGCTTTGACATTGCCTTGCAGAACGAGTTCTCTATGGATGAGAACATCAGTCTTGCAAGGCAGTTTTTGTTGGAGCAGTTTGTGAGCCGGGGCATGATCGTGGACTTCGCTGTGCATTCCCCGGACAAGGAGGATGGCGGTATTTCCAATCCCCACTTCCATGTGATGTGCCCCATTCGCCCCATGGAGCCGAACGGCAAATGGGGCAACAAGCAGCGGCGGGAATATGTGCTGGACGAAAACGGAGAGCGTATCCCGGATGGAACCGGGGACTATGTATTCAATGCCGTCCCGACCACCGACTGGGGCAGTCCCGAAACCCTGGAACACTGGCGGCAAACTTGGGCGGAATTGTGCAACGCCAAGTTTGCGGAAAAGGAACTGTCCTGCCGCATCGACCACCGCAGCTATGAGCGGCAGGGCGTGGATTTGCTGCCCACTGTTCACGAAGGCCCCACTGTCCGGGCAATGGAGCGTAAAGGCATCGCTACCGAGAAGGGCGAGTTCAACCGCTGGATCAAGGCAACCAATGCAGCTATCCGGGATATCCGAAAGAAGATTGCTGCTCTGGTTGAATGGATCAAGGATGCAAAGGCAGAACTGTCCAAACCGAAATCCCCGGATTTGATTTTTCTGCTGCAAGCCTATTTTGATCGGCGCAATGCCGGAGCTTATTCCCAGAAAGCGAAAGTCAACAATCTGAAGGAAATGAACGAACTATATTACTACCTCATGTCCAACTGCATTTATGATTTGGATGCCCTGGAAGATAGGGTAAAGGCTCTCCAGGAGTCTTCAGATGCTTTGAAAACGAAGCTGGACAGCCAGACTGCCCGCATGAAAGAAATCCGCAAGCTGCCACAGTATCTGAGCACCTATCATGAGATGAAGCCAGTGTACGACGGCTTGCAGAAAATCAAGTTCACCCGTTCCAAGGAGAAGTACAAGGCAGACCACGCTGCCGAACTGAAACAGTTCTACCAAGCCCGCCGGAAACTGTCCGCAGAATTCCCGGACGGTAAATTTGATCGCCAGAAGCTGGGTGCAGAGTATGCCAGATTGGAACACGAACACGAGGAAACCTACGCCCAGTTCAAATCCATCCGGGCAGATTCTCAGCAGCTCTGGAAAATCAAATCCTATGTGAATTCCGCCCGCAAGAATCAGGAACAGGCACAGCAGCAAAATCACCGAAAACAGGAACAGGAAATCTGATTCCATCATTCTGTCAAAAAATGGGCAGCATCTGTAGTCGTTTGCAGATGCTGCCCATATTTTTATTTCATCAGTCTTGTAAAACAACACCGATGGCGGTATGATATAGTTTACAAAAAGGATAGCTTAACCAGTCGCTTTCTGACGAGTACTTTGGTTGATACGCTGAAAAATGCCATTAAAGGACACTGGGATAAAATTATCCTTGACAAATCCCGTGCCAGAACGCTTTATGACGTTTTTCCCGGGATCAAAGCCTTCGGCTGCTGCCATGAGGTATTCCACGCCCAAACCTTTCTGACTAAGGTGCTCCGGGAAACCCGGGGACTGGACGTTTCCCGCCAGGACATCTATACCGATGCCAGCGGCATCAACCACTTCACCTGGATCACTGAGGCAAAATACCAGGACATTGACCTTCTGGCACTGCTGCCGGAATTCATGGACCGGTTTTACGAGGACGGCTACTACGAGGGCAGCGACCGTTTTGCCTTCCGAACCGATCCCTTTGCCTACGGCAACAAGGTCAAGCTGGATCTGTACCGCCGGTACGGCGCCCTTGCCGCCGCCGGTGACCGGCATCTTGCGGAATTCGTGTCCAACCTGTGGTATCTGAAAGACCCCGAAACCGTCCGGGACTGGCAGTTCGGACTGACAACTGTGGATTACCGGGAGCGGCAGCAGGCTGAGCGCGTTGCCGAAACCATGGAGCTGGCCAGCGGCGCCAAACCCTTCCCCCTGCAAAAATCTGCCGAGGAGGCTGCCGACTTACTCAAAGCCCTGCTGGGCTTCCACACCATCGTCTCCAACGTCAACTATCCCAACCGGGGACAGATGCCCCAAATGCCTCTGGGCAGCATCGTGGAAACCAACTGCGTTTTCTCCAACAATCAGGTAAAGCCCGTCGTCTCCCGGGAGCTGCCTGTAGCGGCAGCGAATCTGGTCTATCGCAACTGCGCCAACATTGACACCACCTATCAGGGTATCAAAGAACGGGACTTAAACCTGATTTTTTCCGCTTTTGTGAACCAGCCCCTGTGCAGCAGCCTGACGGTTGCCCAATGCCGGGAGCTGTTCCGGGAAATGTGCTGCAATACCAGAGCCTATCTGGACCCCTATTACGATCTGAACGCACTGCTGTAATCGGGCAATCCGTTCAAAGCCGGCACGGCGAAAAACGCCGCGCCGGCTGTTCTTCCGCAAAAAAGCTTACTCTCGGTTGTCTTCCGCCGGTAGAGTCCCCGGTAGAGTCATAATTGGAACATTCTACCGGCAGCGCAGAAAGATAACGAAAGTGTAGAGGGCAGAATCCCGGAGAACTACTTGACTTTCGGGGACCTCGGCATTAAACTGTTATCCATCCCGGAAACGTTAATGGAGTGGACTATGAATACGCAATTCCCGGAGCCAATCAAAACCGTATATTACACCGATGCCAAAAAAGACGAGTTCTCCTCCGCCGAGATAACGCCCAGGCGCATCGACGAGAGCTATCGGTATATAAGCCCTCACCCCCTGTGGAAGGCAGCAAGATTCATTGCTTACCGCCTGATTGCCATGCCCGTTGCTTTTTTCTACTGCAAGTTCGCCCTTCACGCAGCCTTTCAGAACCGGCAGGTGCTGAAGCAGGTGGGAAAAACAGGCTGCTTCGTTTACGGCAATCACACACAGCAGGTTGGCGATCCCTTTATCCCGAATTTGGCGCTGTTTCCGAAAAGCGTTTACATGATCGTACATCCCAACAACGTGTCCATGCCGGTACTGGGAAAGATCACCCCCTATCTCGGCGCCCTGCCGCTGCCCTCCAATATGAAGGCCATGCGCTCTTTTCTGGATGCCATCCGCACCCGGATCGGGGAGGGCAGTTTTATTATGGTTTACCCGGAGGCCCACATCTGGCCCTACTATACCGGCATCCGGGATTTTCCCGCCACCTCCATGAAGTACCCCGTTGAGCTGGACGCCCCCAGCTTTGCGCTGACGACCACATACCACAGGCGCAGGTTCGGCCGGAAGCCGCGAACGGTGACTTACCTGGACGGGCCTTTCTATCCCGACCACAGCCTCCCTCCCAGAGCAAGGGCTCAGGCGCTGCGGGATCAGATCTATGAAGCCATGGTCAGACGCAGCAGTTTGAGTGACTATGAGTACATCCGATATGTGCAGAAAGAGGAGAATACGTGATCGACATATTATTCTGCGGCAACGACAAGGTGTTTGACGGCGTTCTGACCGCAAGCCTGTCCATCGTGGGGCGGCTCCATACGCCAAGGCCGCTGACGGTTCATATCTTCACCATGAAGCTGACCCGGGTGTCCCCGGACTATCTTCCCATGACCCGGCATCACGCGGATATTATTGAAGCGGCCCTGCGCCGGCATAATCCCGATACTGCCGTCCGGCTTTACGATGTGACGGATCTGTATGAGACGCATCTGAAGCACAATGCCAACGAAGGCTGCTACTGCTCCCCCTATACCCTGCTGCGGCTGCTGGCGGACCTGCTGCCCATGCCAGACAAGCTGCTGTACCTGGATGCGGATGTCATGGTCTGTAAGGATATTGGCCTTCTTTACGATCTGGACGTGGAAGACGTTGAGTATGCCGCCGCCCGGGATCACTACGGGAAGTACCTTGTCAACCCCAACTACATCAATGCCGGCGTACTTCTGTTCAACATGAAGCTGTGCCGGCAGACGGGAATTTTTGAAAAATCCCGGGAGCTGCTTCGCAGAAAAAAGCTGATGTTTGCGGATCAGTCGGCCCTGATCCGCTCCACCACCAGCCGCCGTCTGCTGCCCCAGCGGTTCAATGATCAGAAATTTCTCCATGGACATACCGTGATCCGGCATTTTTCCAAGCGGTTGTTTTACACCCCGTATCCACATACGGAAAACATCAAGCAGTGGCATGTGGAGAAGATACATAAAAAATTCGGCTATACCTGTTTTGACGATATTTTGGACGAGTATCTGTCCATAAAGGAGACTATGCAATGAATCCCGTTAATCTGTTTTTTGCCTGTGACAACGCCTATGTTCCGTTCCTGGCCGTCACCCTGACCTCCCTGAAAGAAAATCGCAGCCCCGAACGGGACTATGCTCTGCGAATC